>CAZPPG010000005.1:0-110973 GCA_964588385.1 uncultured Phycisphaeraceae bacterium | reverse complement strand
TTTGGGTCCACGAGGCCGCAGGTTCGAATCCTGTCACCCTGATTTCCGAGGCTTCCGCGACCGCCCCTTGCTCGTCCGGCTCAGTCAACACCGGCGAGTTCGAAGATCTCTCGCATCAGGGCACCCTTCGCGCCGGCGTACCCGTCGCGGTCATCGCCGAACTGCGCCGCCAGTTGCTCCTTCAGCGCCGCGTACCGTGCCGACATCTCGGGATTCCCGCGAAGCACCTCCCGCACCGCCAGGTGCCGCCGCGCTTCCCGGGATCCCTCGACAAGCATGTGCGCGTGGTGCGTTCGGGGCGATCCCTTCACAAACAGGTGCCGCCCCGCGATCCCGAACTCGCCCGCGTACCAGTACCCCATCGCCCGCATCGGCGCGACGCACGCGAAACCCGCCTCAAACGACCGCAGCAGCGGCATCATGTCGAGGATCGGCTTGGCCGTCAGCCCCGGTACCGACGTGCTCCCGATGTGCTCCACGCGCAGAACCGAAGGCTCGCACGCCGCCACGATCCGCCGGCCTTCTTCCGCGGCGTCGGTCAGCCATCGCGGCTCATGCGCCACAAGCAGGATCTGCTCCTTCGCCAGCCAGAGCTCTTCCGGATCGATCGTGGGCCGTGTGTTCATGCGCCAACTCTCATGCGCCGGAGGTGCAGGGGTCGCGCCACCAGCATCGGGAACGCTATGCAATGCCGCAGCCAACTTCAGACGCGGCGAATGGACCCGGATTGCGCCAACACGCCTGGGACGTCGTCCCCTTTCCCGCCCTCTCACCCCGCGTATCGTCCACCCGTGTCGACCCCGCTCGCCACATCTCCACCCTCCGTCTCGCCCCCGGCGGTCCGCGCCCGCTGGCCGCTCTCCGGCATCCTCGGCGCGGCCGTCGTCCTTCTCATGCTTATCGTCTGCATCGGTTCCCTTCCGTGGACGCTCGCCGACACGAAAGACGGGCCCCGCTACGCCGCGGGCGTTGTTGACGACGCTCGCCAGCCCCCCGGCCGAGGCGAGCTCTTGGGCACCGATCATCTTGGACGCTCGCTCGCCGTCCGAGCCCTCGTCGGCGGCTCGCTCTCCCTCATCGTCGGCGTCGCCTCCGGGCTGATTGCCGTCACCATCGGCACGCTCTACGGCGCGATCGCCGGCTACGCGGGGGGCCGTACCGACGCCGTCATGATGCGCATCGTCGACATCCTGTACGGCCTTCCCTATGTCCTGCTTGTCGTGCTGCTGGCCGTCGCCGGGAGCGCTCTGGTGGAGGAGTACCAGGCACGAACCAAGGAGCGAGCCCGCTGGTCGCAGGCCGAGGCCTCACGCATGCACGCCCTCAGTTCGCCCGGCTCGCCGGCGAGTTCACGCGCCGAAGTTGACCGGTGGCTCCTCGCGAATCCTCAGATCCGCGACGAACTCGAGGCCGCAGCCCTTGTCGCGGTGCCGCCCCGCATCCTCTCGGAGCGCCTGCGCGTCGCACTGGACACCCTGACGCTCCTGATCGCGATCGGATGCGTGAGTTGGCTGACGATGGCCCGTGTAATCCGAGGGCAGGTCCTCTCTCTGAAGGAGCGTCCCTTCGTGGAAGCCGCGCGTGCCGCGGGCGCGACACCTCGACGCATCTTTCTGCGTCACCTGCTCCCCAATCTGGTCGGTCCCATCGTCGTCTATGCCACCCTTACCGTGCCGCAGGCGATTCTTCAGGAGAGCTTCCTGAGTTTCCTCGGCATCGGCATCAAGCCGCCGCTGCCCAGTTGGGGCAATCTCGCGGCCGACGGACTCTCCGAACTCAATACCTATCGCTCGCACTGGTGGCTTCTGGCCGTCCCGTGCACGCTGCTCGCCGCCACACTTCTCGCGCTCAACTTCCTGGGCGAAGCCCTGCGCGATTCGCTCGACCCCCGTCGCAGGGCCGCCGCATGACAAGCGTTCACGCACGATCCGAGGCCCAGAACCCGCTGGAGCGTCCGCCCCTGCTCTCGGTCAAGGGTCTCACCGTCTCATTCCCGTCCCGAGCGGGCCGCAACACCGTCCTTGATTCCGTCTCGCTCGAGCTGGCGTCCAACCAGACGCTCGCGATCGTCGGAGAGTCCGGAAGCGGCAAGTCCATGACGGCGCTCGCCATCATGGGGCTTCTGCCAGCGAACGCCTCGGTCGATGCCGGTTCGATCACGATCCGCGATCAGCGCGACATCGCCGCGACCTCCACCGATCTTCTCTCGCTCACGCCTGCCCGGCTGCGATCCTTCCGCGGCTCTCGCATCGCCATGATCTTCCAGGAGCCGATGACATCCCTCAATCCCGTCTTCACCGTCGGCGAGCAGCTCATCGAGGCCATCCGAATCCACCGGCCCGACGCCAAGGATCCCCGCGACCTGGCCGCCTCGGAGCTTGAACGCACCGGCATCAAGGACGCCAGAGCCCGCCTCTCGGCCTATCCCCATGAGTTCTCCGGCGGCATGCGTCAACGCGTCATGATTGCCATGGCCCTCGTCTGCCGCCCGAGCGTGTTGATCGCCGATGAGCCGACCACCGCGCTCGACGCCACCGTGCAGGCACAGGTTCTCGATCTGATCAACGAGGCGCGCAGCGAGCGAAATCTCGGTGTCATGCTCATCACGCACGACGTCGGGCTGGTCGCAGAGCGTTCCGAACGCGTCTGTGTGATGTACCGCGGCCGCGTGGTCGAATCCGGCCCCACCCGCGCGGTTCTGAACGCGCCGTGCCACCCCTACACCCGGGCTCTGCTCGCCTGCGCCCCGCGGCTTGGACTTCGCGCGACACGGCTGCCCACCGTGCCGGAGATCATCGGCGGAGAGAGTTCTCTCCGCGGCGCGGTCGAAGGGCTTACGCCCTGGTGGCCGGCGCACGAAGCCCCGATGCCCATCCCACCCTCGCAATCACCGTGTGTCCTGGTCCCCTGTGGGCACGATCGATCGGTTGGCGTCTGGGCCGAGCCCGCAGCGCTCGCGTTGTTCGTTCCCTCCGTGTAAGGTGGTGCGATGCGCGTCCTCATCATCGCCGATGAGATCTTCGGAACACGTGAGCGTGCCATGCTCTCGCGCCTGGAGATCGGCCTCGCAGACGAGGGCGTCAGAGTCGCAAGAGCCCTCCCGGAAGGGCTCGACGGCAACGCGGGCCCGAGCCCGTTAATCGAATCCATGACCTATGACGCCGCCCGCGTCCCATTCACCCGAGGCCTCCGGGCCGCGCGCCTCGCTTCACACGCCGCCGGTGTGCACTGGTCGCAGGAGGACCGCCCGGACTCCCGCTCAGGGGGGCGCGTGATCGACGTGGTCCACGCTTTCGGCGGCTCCGTCTGGGAGTTTTCGCTGGACGTCGCCCGACGGCTCAATGCGGCGCTCGCGCTCGAAGTCTGGCGCACCGGGCTGATCGACCGGGCGGTTGCGATCAGCAGGCGCGATCCGGAGATCCCCCGCGTCTTTCTGGCGCCGGACGTCTCGATCGAGCGACGACTCAAGGCCGCGGGGATCACATCCGTCCGCGCCGCGCCGTGGGGCGTCCACGCCATGACAAGGTCCCGGGCCGCGGTCACCAAAGACCGATCGGTCAGCATCATCATCACCGGGGGCGGGCGCGATGCCCGCGCGACCATCGCTGCGCTCGAGGGCGTCGGGCTCGCGATCGCCGAGCGCCCCGACGCCGTGATCTTCATGGATGCGGTCGCCGCCCAGCGCGCCCGGGCGTGGCCGGTCGCCAAGCGTCTTGGATTGCTCGGCCGTCTCTCGCTGATCGACGACATCGAACTCCGTCGCGACATCGCGCTTCGCGCCGACATCCTCGTGCAGCCCGAGGCAGTGGGGGAGCAGCGAAGTGTGCTGCTGGACGCAATGGCCGCGGGCATGATCGTCGTGGCCGCCGCCGACGAGGGCGTCTCATGGCTCGTTGACGACCAGACCGCGTGGCTCGTGCACGAGCACACCCCGCGCGTGTGGGCTCAGGCCATCGGCCGCGCCTTGGGCGATCCCTCGCTCTCCCGGGCCCTCGTCGCTCGCGCCATGACCCGTGTCGCGCAGGAGCATCGAGCCACTACCCACGTGTCATCCGTGCTGGGCGCGTACGAGTGGGTCGTTGGCGGCCCGAAGGCCCGCACCGGCGCGTGAAGACCGCACCATAACCCGTTATGGGGCCAGAAATAGCGTCAAAGTTCGCTTGTTTCTCACGGTCCATGGTGCATGCTGAAGGAGGAGAGCTTTCTCCTTCAGTCGCGAACGACGCGCCGGGCGTGTGACCGGCCTCGCGAGACATGGCCATGGACCGGCCGGAAGCCAGGGCGACCCGCAAGAGTCGGGTTGGGCCGTGAAGAAAGGGCAGGTGGGACATGTTCAGAATCGCTCCGCTCGCAGCGCTCGCAATCTCCATCGCGGGTTCTGCGCACGCACAGCACGACCAGCTCGTGAACTCCGCGTCCCGCTATCCGGACGCTCTGGTCGACGACGTCAACCGCCCCGGCTTCAACGGCCGGCTCTATGTCCGCCGCCCGGTGATCGGCGGCGTCAATGCCTGGGCGATCGACACCGGCAACCCCGGTGCGGAATACTTCGGCGCGTATGGCTCTGAGAACATGACCGTGGGACTTGTCATCGATCCGCTCGAAAAGTTCAACGCCTTTGACTACGGCATCATCAACCCGTGGCAGGTCGCCAACGACCGTTCGTACCGCAAGAACCCGACCACCAACGCGTACAACCGCGCACGCGACAAGGCCGCGGATCGTCTTGAGGCCGCCCGCCAGGAGTGGCTCCGCGACAACGGTCTCTCCGGCGGCGTGCGCACCCACGTGAACGACGCCACGCTCTTCGCTCCGGTCGAGCGCGAGGAGGCGTCCCTCCCGACCCCCAGAGCCACGATCCAGATTCCCGAAGGCGAGCCCCGCCTGAAACGCAACATGCGCGTCGAAGGCCCCGCACGCATCTCTCTCCCCCCGGGCGCATCCGGCGAACTCGCCCAGCACGTGAACCGCACCGGCGGCATCGTGAACGGTCCCTCCGACGCGGTTGTCCGCATCGCGATCAAGGACTGAGCGTCCGCGATATCCTCTTCCCGGCATCCAGTGCCGGCCGGTTGGTCCCCGTGGTGGCGATCAGCCGGCCGGTCGCCGCTTTCTGGCGCAAGCGTGCGCCACTGTGCCGGGAGCGATCGCACACATGACCGGGCGTTTGCCATTCGATCCCTCCAGACTTCCCAAGCGTGCCGCCGCGCCCATGGACGCTCGGCCCACCGACCGCCCGCTCACCGTCGCCGAACTGGCCACCCGCATCGACAACGCCCTCAAGACCGGCATCCCGACATCCATCAAGGTCGTCGGCGAGGTCAGCGGAGCCGTGCAACGCACGCACTGGTACTTCAACGCCAAAGACGATGCCGCCGTCGTCTCCTGCGTCATGTTCGCCTTCGCCGCCAAGCGCTCCGGGATCTCTCCGGAGAACGGCCGCCAGTACGTTCTCACGGGGCGTGTCGAGTTCTACGCCAAAGGCGGCAAGGTCTCCTTCATCGTCGAGCGCATCGAGCCCGTCGGCGAGGGCGCGCTCGACGCCGCCTTCCGCAAGCTCTGCGATGAGCTCCGCACGCTCGGCTGGTTCGACCCCGCTCGCAAGCGTCCCCTCCCCGCGTTTCCTCGCACGATCGCCGTCATCACCAGCGCGACCGGCGCGGCGCTGCAGGATGTCCTCAACACCATGGCCCGTCGCTGCCCCTCCATCGGCGTGATCGTCGCTGATGTCCGCGTGCAGGGCGATCGCGCCGCCGAAGAAGTCGCGCGCGCCATTCGCGCCATCGGCCGGCGCCACGCCGAGCTCGCCATCGACGCCATCGTCATCACGCGTGGCGGCGGCTCCAAGGAGGACCTCTGGTCCTTCAACGAGCGTGTCGTCGCCGAGGCCATCGTCCGCTCGCCCATCCCCGTCGTCGCCGCCATCGGCCACGAGACCGACACCACCATCGCGGAACTGGTCGCCGATGAGCGTGCCTCCACGCCGACCCAGGCCGCGATGCGTCTCACGCCCGATCGCGTCGAACTCGCCCGCCAGGTCAGCGCGATCAACTCCCGTCTCGCGCTCGCCGTGCAACGCCTCGCTCGCTTGGAACGGGAGCGGCTTCGCTCCACCACACGTCACCCCTTCTTCCGCGATCCGGGCTGGCTTCTGGCTCGCGCACGCACGGACCTTCGCCACGCCCGCACGCGGCTGCTCGCCGCCCTGCGCCGCCGCGTGATGGACGACCAACGCGACGTCTCGCGCGTGGCCCATCGTCTCCAGCGCATCTCTCCGGAAGTCCGTGTCACCTCCGCCGCCGCGGCTCTCTCCTCCGCGACCCTGCGCCTCCACGCCGCCGCCGCCACCCTGCATCGCGAGTCCGCCCTGCGCGCCGATGCCGCCGCACGCCAGCTCGAATCTGTCGGCCCGCGCTCCGTCCTCTCCCGGGGGTACTCATGGACGCTTCGTGCCGACGGCTCGCTCCTCCGGTCAATCTCCGACGTCGCGCCCGGCGATACCCTGACAACGCAACTCGTCGACGGCCGCGTTGATTCCGTTGTCGGCGCGTCCTCCGGCGGCGACCTTCGCAAACGCCTCGGCGAGGCCCCCCCGAAGCACCCGCCCCCCAAGCGACACACAATCCGCAAGCCCGCCGATCCGCACACGCCCTCGCTCTTCGGACCCGAACCCTCCTGAACCGCTCTCCACGCCCAGCCCGCGAAAGGCACACCCGTGGCCAAACGACGCACGACCGACGGCACAGAAGGCCCCTCGTTCGAGAAGTCACTCGACGAACTCGAAGCCATCATCTCGCGCGTTGAATCGGGGGAGGTGGGCCTCGAAAGGTCCATCGAGGAGTACGAACGGGGCGTGGACCTCATCAAACGCTGCCGTGCCATCCTTGAGCGGGCCGAGCAGCGCATCCAACAACTCTCCCTCGAAGACCTGGAATCCACTCCGGGATCAAGCCGCCCGGACGCCCCGGACGATGAAGGTGGCGACGAGGAGTCCCCCTTCTGATGCCCAGCGAGTACACCCTGCTCATCTCGCTTGCCGAGTTCACCAAGCTGCTCTTCGTGATCGCCTTTGGCGCCTGCGTCGGCTCGTTGATGAACGTGCTGGTCTACCGCCTCCCCCGAGGGCTGGACGTTGTCTCGCCTCCGAGCCGCTGCCCGATCTGCGACACCCGCCTGACCTGGCGTGAGAACATCCCCGTGCTGGGCTGGATCCTCCTCAAGGGCCGCTGTCGCTTCTGCAAGGCGAAGATCTCTCCCGAGTACCCCATCGTCGAGGCGTCGATCGCACTCCTCTTCGCCGCGATCTACGCCGTCTGGTACATGCTCCCGATGGAGTGGGCCTGGGTCCGGTGGCTCCGCCCCGAATGGGCGACCAGCGGCCTGCTCACCACCTGGCCCATGCTCATCATCGTTCTGACGCTCATGAGCTGCCTCGCCGCCATGACCCTCATCGACGCCAAGACTCGCCTCATTCCCCTCGGACTCCTCTGGGTTCCGGCCATCGCGGGCGTCGGCATCCACCTCGCCCACGTTCTCATGCTCGAAGCCCGCGGTATCGAACTGCGTCGCACCGCCCCCGGCACCCGCTGGACCATCCCCCTTCCGGGCCCCGCCGGATGGTGGTGGGTCGGCGCATCCATCGGGGGCATCATCGGCCTCGCCGCCGGAAACGCGCTGATCTCGCTCGGCCTGATCCGCCGCAGCTTCGCCGACTACGACGAATGGGAGCGCTCCGCTCTCGCCGAGCGCGAGCAGCCGCCCCCTCAGACCGTGACGCACCCGGAACCCGGCGGAGAATCAGATCCTGCCCTCGTCCAAGAAGCAGTGCAAACACCTGTCCCGCCAGAGGTTGGGCCGACTCCCGACGTCGTTTCCGATGTCCCTTTGACGCCTGGCTCGTCCGCCGGGGAGCCCGCCTGCTCAGGACCTCTTCAGGCCGACGTTTCCGCAACCAAGCCCTTCGACCCTTCAGACCCCGAAGCCCAGGCCGAGCTCTGGATCCAATACCCGCATGCCCGGCGCGAGATGATCCGCGAACTCGCCTTCCTCGCCCCTTGCGTCACCCTTGCCATCCTCGGTGCGAAGCTCGCCGAGCACCTGGCAGGTCCGTGGACCCCCGATCTCATGCTCGGCGCCGCGCCTGCCCACGCCGTGCCCCTCTGGCTCGACGTGCTGGCCGGTTCCCTCATGGGATACCTGATCGCCGGGGGCGTCGTCTGGGGGGCCAGGATCCTCGCCTCACTCGCCTTCGGCAAGGAGGCCCTTGGGCTGGGCGATGTCCATCTGATGGCCGGCGTCGGGGCCTGCGTCGGCTGGATCGACCCGATTCTGGCCTTCTTCGCTGCGGCCTTCATCGGCGTCTTCTTTGAAGTCCTCCGCGCCATCCTTGCGCGGCGCGTCCGCCGCACACTTGCCTTCGGCCCCTGTCTCGCCATGGGCACCGCGCTCGTGGTTCTGTTCAAGCCGGGCGCCGAGTGGCTCCTCAGCATGATCCTGCACCGGGCCGTCAATCTGCCCTGATCGCATTTCGCACCCCCCGCGCTGTGCGGGAATCCCGCGATTCGGCTACGCTTTCCGCCCAGGGGTGAAGACGCCCCGGCACCAGCACAAGAACGCCACGGAGGCAACACATGTCGCGTCACGGAACGTCCACTTTCACCCGCATCTCCCTCCTCGGAGCGCTGCTTGTCATCGCCGCCTTCTCCGGAGGATGCAAGAAGAACAGCAAGAGCCAGCTCGACGCCGCACTCGCCGAGAATGGCGAACTCCGCGGCCGCATCGAATCCCTCGAGCAGGCCCTGCGTGATTGCGACGCCCAGAAGGCCGGGCTTGAGCAACAGCTCGCCGCGGCGCCCGCCTCGTCCGGCTTCGACAATCCCGACAGCGGCTTTGAGAACATCGGCGGCGTCGACGTCTCCTACGGCGCGGGCGGCGAGATCATCGTCGGCGTCGCGGGCGATGTCCTTTTCGACTCCGGCGCAGTGGTCCTCAAGAGCTCTTCCAAGCAGACCCTCGATCGCGTCGCCGGCGTGCTCAACAGCCAGTACAGCGGCAACGTCATCCGCGTCGAGGGTCACACCGACTCGGACCCCATCCGCAAGAGCAAGTGGCGGAACAATGAGCAGCTCAGCTCCGAGCGGGCCCTCGCCGTGGAGGAGTACCTCGTCTCCAAGGGCGTGAGCAACAGCCGCGTCTATTCTGCCGCGTTCGGTTCCGCCAAGCCCAAGGGCACGAAGAAGGACAGCCGGCGCGTCGAGATCGTGATCCTCGGGAACGGCGCGACCTGAGCCGCCACACGGCAAGATCGCCCACACGCACACGAAGATCGGGGCTCGCCAGCGATGGCGGGCCCCGCTTGTTTCCACGTCCCTTCGTGCTGACCTCCCGCACGAATGGACATACGATCGCGTTCCGGGTCGGTCGTGAGGGCTGCAAGACGGTGGGGGATGCCCGGATCGGCCCGCGTCGCTCGTCCCCAGAAACGTCAATCCTTCCGGAGGTTTCTCCATGACCACTGCTCCCGCTGCTCCCACACTGGCCAAGGGCCTCGAAGGCGTCATCGCCGGCGAGACCGCCATCTGCAACGTCGGACAGGGCCAGCTCATCTACCGGGGCTACGAGATCCACGATCTCGCCGCCAACGCCACCTTCGAGGAGGTCGCATTCCTCCTGCTCGAAGGCCACAAGCCCTCGGCCTCCGAACTCACCCGCTTCACGCAAGAGATCGTCGCCGAGCGTGCCCTCCCCGGTGCGGTCATCGACTTCATCAAGACCACCGGCCCGATGTTGAAGAGCGGCACCGCCGTCCCCATGGACATCGTTCGCACCTGCGTCTCCATCCTCGGCAACCTCGACAAGGACTCGCAGGAAATCACGCCCGAGGCCAATCTCCGCAAGGCCAAGCGGATCCTCGCCAAGGTCCCCACGATCATCGGCCACATGCAGAACGTCATCGATGGGCGCGAGATCGTCGAACCCAAGACAGGCGGCGATCCCAAGCTCTCGCACGCCGCGAACCTGATGTACCTGATGTCGGGCCAGAAGCCCTCCCCTGAGTACGCCAAGGTCGTCGACGTCTCGCTGATCCTCTACGCCGAGCACGACTACAACGCCAGCACCTTCACCACCCGCGTCATCGCGGGCACGCTCTCGGACATGCACGGCGCGATGGCCGGCGGCATCGCCGCCCTCAAGGGCCCGCTCCATGGCGGCGCCAATGAAGAGGCGATGGAGATGCTCAAGGAGATCATGCGCGACGTGACCGAGCAGGGCATCGGCACCGAAGCCGTCGACAAGTGGATGCAGAACGCCTTTGACACCAAGCGCAAGCTCATGGGTTTCGGCCACCGCGTCTACAAGAACGGCGACCACCGCGCGCCCATCCTCCACAAGCTCGGACGGGCGATCGCGGTGAACGACAAGAAGAACCCCGGCGGCCACGCCGCCCTCAAGTGGTTCGAACTGGGCGAGCAGGTCCAGAAGATCATGCTCGACAAGAAGAAGATCCATCCCAACGTCGACTTCCCGTGCGGGCTGACATACTTCACCATGGGCATCCCCGTGCCGCAGTACACGCCTATCTTCGTGGCCTCGCGCGTCACCGGTTGGGCGGCTCACATCATGGAGCAGCACGCCAACAACCGGCTCATCCGGCCCATCGCCCAGTACATCGGCCCGGATCTGATGAGCTGGAAGGGCACGTGAGCGGCTCCGACTCGCGGGCCTGAAGAACCCGAAACGCGAAAGCTGAAGCGGCTCGATGCGCTGTTGGGCGCATCGAGCCGCGTGAGCATGTGGGCGATCAGTGATCGGAGCGATCAGCGAACAGAGGTCGCTGAGCCGCTGCCGGTCTTGGATGTCGTGCCCGTGCTCGATCCGGAGCCGGTCGCGGCCGACGACGTCGAGCCGCTTCCGGTGTTGTTCCACTTGGACTCGGTCTGCGAATCGCTGCGCCCGCGATTCTGCTCGCTGCCGGAAGACGACTGGCGATCGTCGCGCCGCCCGCAGCGCAGGTTGTTGGTCACGTCCTTCACGCCCGAAACGGATTCGGCGATCTGCTCGGCGCGGAACTTCTCATGGCGATTGGCGACCTCGCCCTTGAGCGTGACCTCGCCGTTCTCGACCGCGACCTCGATGTCACCCGGGTCGATGCTGTGCTCGTGCATGAGGCGGTCGTTCACATCCTCACGGATGCGGTCATCCGAACGGGTGTATCCCTTCGGAGAGCGGCGCGGGGTGCCGGATGAGCGACCGGATCCGCCCGCGTCGTATGCATCAAAGGGTGTGTCACCCTGCATATACGTGGACCGCGTCGGCCAGGCCGTCTGCGAACCGCCATAGGACCCCGAGCCGTATCCGGATCCGTAGCCACCCTGCCCGAAGCCACTCTGGCCGTAGCCGCCCTGTCCGTAGTTGCTCTGGCCGTACGTGCCACCCGAACGGTACTGCGAGCCGCCCGTGGAGCCATACTGGCCGGACTGGCGACCCATGCCCTGATCCTCGGGCCAGTACTGCCCGCTCTGGCCGCGGTAGCCGCGGGAATCATCGGAAACGGAGCCGGGATACGGGTACTCCCCATGCCGCTCCTCGTTGGAGAAGCCCGAGCGCTGGCCATAGCCGCCCGGGTACTGACCTCCGCCGTACTGGCCGCCCTGATACTGGCCCCCCTGGTATTGGCCGCCCTGATACTGACCGCGATACTGCCCCCCGTACTGGCCCTGCGGCTGGTTGCGCGACGGGCCTTCCTGCGGGTTATAGCGCGGGCGATACTGGCTCTCGCGAGAACCGCTGCGCTCCGAGGGGTAGTAGCCCCGGGAGCCCCAGTGGCCCTCGCTCTGGCCGTACCCGGGAGAGAAATCATTGCGACCGCTGGAGCGTTCGTCGTCCTCCCAGCCGCCGTTGGCGTTGCCAGAGTACTGCTGAGCGCCGTAACGCGGGCCGCCCCACGGGCTGCCGCCTCGGTCGTCCATGTTGGCGTCGTAATCGTTCTGTCGGTTGCGGTACATCGGGTACTCCCTCGTGTCGCGTGGGGTGATTGAGCCAGGGCGTCGTTGCCCTGAGCAAGAGGATGCCACGGACATCTGAAAGCATGGTGACGCGACGCTGAATTCGGCCTCACCAGCCCCCTTTCACGCCCTCACCGAATGCAACTGCACAAAGAAACACGCCCCTCGTCGTGTCATGAGGGGCGTGTCGCGAGCAGACAGCGTGTTGAGGCTCGGGCCGAAGTTCTACTGCGGCGCCGCGCGTATGAGGTTGAACACCAGGTCCGGGTTTGATGCCTCGTCAAACTTCACGGTGATCGTGAGCGAATCCGGCGTGGCGCACTCGTATGTGCACGCGCTCAGGTCGTTGGTGTTGTTGGTGTCGACGAAGTGCAGCCTGGTCGCCGTACGCTCCGCGAGCGTGAAGGTCGCGGGTTTGTCCTTCTCTTCCCACGCCACGCCCGCCGCACTCTGGTGCCGAAGACGCAGCACGAGCGTCCCGTTCTCCTCCGTAATGGCCAGCATCTCGAAGACAATGGCCTTGCCCGCAGGGTTGACCCAGCGGAACATGCCCATCATGTTGTTGCCGGCGGGCGCGGACCAAACCTCCTGCGTCAGCTCCGTGCCGCCACGAGGAGATGGCTTGCTTGCGGACCAGTTGCCAGCGATGAACGCCGCATCCGCGATCGTTGCCGGCGACGCCGCCGCAACCGGAGGGGCCGGTGGTGGCGAGGGCTGAGTGGACGGCTGCACGAAAGAGAGCGATGCGATGAACACAAGCGGCAGCATGGGCACGACCTCGGTTGGGCACGCTCCGCATTCGTGCAATAGTGGAAACATCCTAGCAGAAGTGGGGGAGGTGGAGTCCGACCGGACACGGCGCTTACTGGCCGCTCTTGTGAGGAACGGTCAGCATCCAGTTGACCCCAAAGCGGTCAGTGACCATGCCGAAGAGCGGGGACCAGAAAGTCCGCGTCAGGGGCATGCAGATCTTGCCGCCCGCCGCTAGGGCGTGAAATGCCCGCTCGACCTCGGCCGCAGTGGGCAGCGAAAGCGAGAGCGAGAACCCCGAGAACTGGCCCGCGGCTTCGCAACCATCCGACGCCATCACGACCGCATCGCCGACGCGGAAGCTCGAGTGCATGACCTTGTTCTCGAACCCGGGTGGAAGCGTGCCCGGAGGTGGCGGCTCGGGGCTGTCCTTGAACAGCAGCTTCATGTCGATTGTCGCGCCAAGGGCGCGCTGGTAGAACGCAAGGGCCTCCTCGCAGCGGCCGCCGAACATGAGGTAGGGTTGGATCTCAGCGGTGGGCATGGCGTGGAACTCCAAAGCGGCCTGCGCGAATGCTCTCGGTATGACGGTGAGCGCGATGCCGTGCCATCAGACGTCACCCGTTGCGACGAACTATAGAGCAATCGGCTCCAGGGTTTGGAGGAGCTCGCGCGCGATGCGGTCAACGAGCAGGAATCCGCGCGCCGTGGGCACGACGCGATCCCCGTCGCGCGCCAGATGCCCTGACACCGTGTACGCGGCCAACACGCGCTCAATGCGAGGCCCAACCGCCGGGTCGATCGCATCAGCGCGGCGCAGGGTATCGGAGAGATCCACTCCCTCCGCCAGGCGCACACCCGTCATCATCCGTTCACCAAGTGAGCGCCGCGGATCGGGCGTCTCGTGATCGATGATCGCAGAGAATCCGGCATCCTCCGTCTCGATGTACTCGTCCAGGCGCGGAACATTCTTCCAGCGATGGCCCGCAAAGTGTCCGCTCGCGGACGGACCCGCCGCCAGCCACTGCTCCTGGCGCCAATAGGCCATGTTGTGCCGGCACTCCGCACCGGGCCGGGCGAAGTTCGAAACCTCGTACCGCTGCAGGCCCGCGCCGATCAGGCGTGCGGCGACGTGCTCAAACATGTCCGCCTCAAGGTCCTCGTCGGCCCGCTCGAACTCACCCCGTGAAAGTCGCGCAGTCATGGCGGTCCCCGGTTCGTACGTCAGTGTGTACGCCGAGAGGTGCTCGGTGTTGAGCGCGAGCGCCGCGTTCAGGTCGCGATCCAGATCCGACAGCGTCTGGCCGGGGATCGCATAGATAAGGTCGAGCGACTGGCGAGGGATTCCCGCGCCTCGGGCCGCGTCTATCGCGCGCGGCACCGCCTCGGGATCGTGCCACCTTTCAAGGGTCTTCAGGTGCGCCGTGTGGAACGACTGCGCACCCATGCTCACGCGATTCACCCCGCCCGATCGGAGGAGCGCAAGGAGGTCCGGCGTCGCGGTATCGGGGTTGCACTCGACAGTGAACTCTCCGATGCCCGACCTGATCTGCGAGAGGTCAAACGACTCGTCGATCGCGCCCAGCAGCTCCGACCAGAGTTGCAGCCGCAGCAGGCTCGGCGTGCCGCCTCCGATGAAAATCGTCTGGAGCGGCATGGCGCCGGCCCGGGGCGAGATGGCTCGGATCTCGCGGATCAGCCGTGCGGTGAAAGTCTCCTGCCGGTCGCGCGAGTCGACGATGGAGTAAAAATCGCAGTAGTGGCACTTGTGCGAGCAAAACGGGATGTGGATGTACAGCGAGCGGGCCGGAACAGGGCACGAACTGGGGGGTGAAGACCCCAAGATTGGGCGGGATGTGCCGGTGTGGCGTTGCCGGATGACCCGCAGTTCGGTATGGTCCTGCATGTTGATCGTCCGGCCGCGAGCGGCTTGGGCGGGGTTTGGAGTCCCGGGTGGCCTTGTACCTCCGTTGCGGAGGGGGTGAGCTGGTGGAAACGAGTCTGATTCTTGTCCGTCCGGGGTCGCAGAAGCGGGAAGTTCCGCTGAATCGCGCCAAGAGCGTGATCGGCCGTCGCGATGACTGCCAGATCCGCATCCCCTTGAACAGCGTTTCACGCCAGCACTGCGAGATTCTTCAATCCGGCGACCGACTGAGCGTGCGCGACCTCGGGTCGTCCAACGGCACCTTCGTAAACCGCGAGAAGGTGGTCGAGCGGGTGCTGAAGGCGGGCGATCTGCTCGCCGTCGGGCCGTGCGTCTTCGTCGTGCGGATCGATGGCCAGCCGGCGCAGATCGATCCCAACGCGGGCGCACTTGGTGCCCCGCCGATACCCGGCAGCAAGCAACCCTCCGCCGCCGACGCGAAAACGGTCTCGTCAAAGCCCGCCGCCGCCAACGTGGTCGACGAGAATCAGGGAAGCAGCGAGTTCGACTTCGACTTTGACCTCGACGACGACGACGACAGCCAGCCGAAGCTGTAAGGCCTCGGCCAGTGCGGAAGGATCATCGAGCGACTCAAGAACCGCCGGAACTCAGGCGGCTTTCGTTTTGCCCTTGACTGCCGCAGCGGCGGGGGCGGCATCGGCCGGAGCCGCCGGACGGACAGGGGCCGCGGCCTTCTCGGGAATGCGGATGACCGTGCCGCATGACTTGCAGCGCACCGTCTTCCCCCTCGCAACGGCCGGCACGGACAGAACCTTCCGGCAGACCAGACTCGGACACATGATCTTGACGTGTGCTTCACCCATAGCGTGCGAGACATCGGAGCGATCGGGTACGCAGTTGGGCCCTCGCACGCATACAGGGTTGAGAGGGCGTTGGGGTTGTGCGGATTCGGGTGATGGTCCGGACTTTTCGGGCCATTCGGCTATTGTTCTCGGGCCTACATGGAGACGAGGATGCCTGAGACAAACCAGAGCGGGTCCGGCGGCACATGCACTGCCGTGGTGGGGCTTCAGTGGGGCGATGAGGGGAAAGGAAAGGTCGTCGATCTGCTGGCCGAGTCGCACGACGCGACCGTGAGGTACAACGGAGGCGCTAACGCCGGCCACTCCGTCGTTGTGAAGGGTGAGCGATACGCGCTGCACCTGATCCCATCCGGAATCCTGGCTCAGGGCAAGCCCGCGGTTGTCGGGAACGGCGTCGTTGTCGATCCGGAAAAGCTGATCGAAGAGATGGCGGGTCTCCAGAAACGGGGCGTCGACGTCTCGGGGCTTGTGGTGTCGGATCGGGCACACGTCGTGCTGGACTACCACAAGATCGAAGATGGGCTCCGCGAGGACTTGCTGACCGCAGCCAAGGCCGGCGCCGCCGGCGTCGGGGGCACGGGCGGACCCGGCCAGATCGGCACCACGCGCCGCGGCATCGGCCCGGCGTACGCGGACAAGGTGAATCGCGCGCTCGCGTTGCGTATGGGCGACCTCACGAGGCCCGACGTGGTTCGAGAGCGCATCGCGATCGCGTGTCGGGTCAAGAACGCGATGTTCAAGGGACTCTCCGACTCGTGTCCGCCGCTGGATGAATCGGGGATTGTCGAGCGCGCCATCGAGTGCGGGAAGAAACTCGCGCCCAACATTCAGGACACAACGTATCTCTTGCACGATCTGCTGGGGCGCGGGAAGCGGCTGCTTTTTGAGGGCGCCAACGCGACGCTTCTGGACGTGGACCACGGGACCTATCCGTTCGTCACAAGCTCGAGCTGCGCGGTCTCGGGCATCGGTCCGGGAACCGGCGTTCCTCCCAGCCGCCTTTCACGTGTGATCGGCGTGGCCAAGGCATACTCGACGCGGGTCGGCGCGGGACCGATGCCGACCGAGCTCTTCGATGCGGTTGGTGACGGAATCCGCACGCGTGGCCGCGAGTTCGGCACAACCACCGGCCGGCCTCGACGCGTCGGATGGCTGGACCTCGTGGCGTTGCGGTACAGCGTGATGGTGAACGGCGCGAGCGAGATCGCCCTCACGCTTCTCGACGTGTTGTCGGGCGTGGAACGCCCGCGTGTGTGCGTCGCCTATCGCATCGGCGATCAGAAGACCGAGCGGTTCATCCCCGACGGCGCACGCCTGTCGAAGGTCGAGCCCGTGTACGCCGAGCTGGAAACGATCGAACCCGGCTTGCCGGAGTGTCGGTCCTTCGACGATCTCGGACCCAACGCCCGCAAGTACGTCGAGTTTGTGGAGGGCTTTGTCGGGGCGCAGGTCACGATTGTCGGCGTGGGACCGGGGCGTGAGCAATCGCTGGTTCGGGAGCGCCGATGATGAACGTCCTTGCCGATGTGCCCCGCGAGCGCATGCCGCGACACATCGCGATCATCATGGACGGGAACGGTCGCTGGGCCCAGGCGCGTGGGCTGCCCCGCGCCGAGGGACATCGCCAGGGGGCAAAGTCGGTCCGGGCGGTGATGACCGCCTGCAAGCCCCTCGGGATCGAGTATCTCACGCTGTACTCATTCTCCGCCGAGAACTGGAGCCGGCCCAAGGAGGAGATCGACGCCCTGATGGAGCTCTGCGTGCTCTATTGCCGCTCGGAGCGAGACTCCCTGGTTGAGGAAGGGATCCGGGTCCGCTGGATCGGCGATCGTGGGGGACTCCCCCCAGCGGTTCGAGGGGCTCTGGAGGAGGTCGAGAGCGCGACCGCTCTGGTCACGGGGCCCACGCTGCTTCTGGCGATCAACTACGCGGGCCGGGCGGAGATCGCCCACGCCGCACGTCGAATAGCGGAGGACGTCGCCGCCGGTCGCATGCGCCCGGACCAGGTCGGCGAACGGGCAGTGGCCGAGCGCCTGTACACGGCCGGCGTGCCGGATCCGGATCTTCTCATTCGCACGGCCGGCGAGATGCGCGTGAGCAACTTCCTCCTCTGGCAGATCAGCTACGCGGAAATCCACGTGACCAAGGCGTTGTGGCCAGACTTTGCAGAAGCAGACCTGCACGCGGCCATTCGGGACTATGCTTGCCGCCAGCGAAAGTTCGGGGGGCTTCCCGACGCGCCGGCATCGAGTGTGCGAAACCCTTGTTGAAGCAACGACTGCTGCTGGGCCCTGTGCTGATCCTGCTGCTTGTAGGGGGCATATGGCTCGACAGCTGGTTGGATCGCCAGTTGCTCCCCGGCTGGATCGCCGCCCCTTTCCCGGGCCATCGCGACTTTCCGCCCGGTGTGGTCGTCTTCATCGTGGTGCTCGGCCTGAGTTTCATGGCCGCTCGCGAGCTCGTCCGCATCCTGCGCGACAAGGGGATCGCCGCGTCGATGCGCCTCTCGTGCGCATCGGCGGTGCTGGGTCTTGGCGTCTCCTGCCTGGTGCCCACAGAGTTCAAGGGCGAGCACAGCGCGACCGTCGTGTCGTCCGCTTCCGCCCTCGTTCTGGCCGCGTCGTTGGCCTTCTACTCCCGGCGTCAGACCGTCGAGGGAGTCATCGCCGCCACCGGCGGCACACTCTTGGCGTTCGTCTACCTCGGGCTGATGTTCGGGTTCATTCCGGCCATCCGCCGCGAGCACAGCGCGTGGATCCTGCTCTGGATCCTGGTGACCACCAAGAGCTGCGACATCGGTGCCTATTTCACCGGCAAGGCGATCGGGAAGCACAAGCTGATTCCCTGGCTCAGCCCCGGAAAGACGTGGGAGGGGCTCGTCGGAGGCACAATCTTCGCGGCCGCCGTCGGGGCCGGTGGCGTGGAAGTGCTTCGCCAGTACGGACATGCAGCTCTGCCCACCTGGCAGGGAGGCGCTCTTGCAGGGGTTTTGTTCGCACTGGTCGGACAGGCCGGAGACCTGATGGCCAGCCTTCTCAAACGCGACGCGGGCATCAAGGACGCGGGCAAGATCCTGCCGGGCTTCGGGGGCATGCTGGATGTGATCGATTCGCCACTTCTGGTGGCGCCTGTGGCATATTGGTGGTTGCGTGCTGTCGTTCACCACGCGCCTCTAGAGTGAATAGCATTCCGTGAGCGAAGAGTCGGAGCAGTCGATGAGCGAGACGGCCAAGCTTCTGAGAGTCTTTCTGGTGGACAAGCAGCTCAGCGGGCTGACAGCCCGACTGAAGGCGGCGGAGCGGTTCTTCGGAGAGCAGGAGAAGCAGCTCACGCAACTGGACTCAAAGAAGAGCACGATCGAGTCGCAGCTCAAGCAGCTCGCCGCTCTGATCGCCAACCATGAGGGCGAGATGGCCCGACTGGACGCCCGGATCGAGCACCTGCGGACGCAGATGAACTCGGCGCAGACAAATCGCGAGTACAAGGCGTTCCTCACCGAGATCAACACGATCAAGGCGGACCGCTCGAAAATCGAGACCATCGCACTCGAGCAGATGGCCCAGGCCGATGCTCTCCGAGGCCAGCTCGCCGAGATCGACACCAGCCGCGAGGACCGCAAAAAGGTCCGCTCCGTCGCCGACGACGATCGGGTCAAGCGAGCCGAAGAGATCCGCGAACGCGTCGAGCAGCTCAAGAAGGAACGCGACACCCTCGCCGCGGACGTGCCCCCCAACGTGCTCCGCGACTACCAGGCGATCTACGTGCGCCGCGAAGACGAGTCCATGGCCCCCGTCGAAGTGCAGGATCGCAAGCGCCACGAGTTCAACTGTGGCTCATGCATGATGAGCATTCCCGTGGAGATCGTGAACCGGCTCATGACGCACGGAACGATCACGCGCTGCGTCTCGTGCCAGTGCATTCTCTACATGGACGAGGCGGCGACGACGGCGATGCAGCCCGCCAAGCGGTGAGCCGGCGCGATGGCGCGTCGCGGCAAAGCAAGAGCGACACCCGGAGGCCTTCGCCGCTGGGTCGGGGTGCGCACGTGGACGCTGCCCGTGATCGTCCTGCTCTGCGTCACGCTGCCGCACCTCTCGGCCGGCGACTGGATGCGCACGGACACCGGCTGGTACGCCGCAATCGGAACCCAGGCCTGGCGCACCGGCGAACTTCTCACCCTGTACGGTGAGCCGGGCCAGCCCTACTTCAACAAGCCTCCGCTCGTCTTCTGGATCGTCGGGCTCCCGATGCACCTCTTCGGACCCGGAGCGTGGACGGCCCGGCTTACGACAATCGTTGCCGCGGCCGGCTGCATCCTGATCACGATTTCCACCGCGCGTCTTGGGATGTCCAGGCGTGCCGCGATGTGGGCCGGAATCTCGCTGGCGCTGACGTACGAGTTCTTCCGACGCACGCGTGAGATCTCTCTCGATATGTGGCAGGCGCTCTTCCTCCTGCTCGCGCTGCGCCTGGTGGTCGGTGCGATCGTGAGCGGACAGGCCCGGGGGATCCTGCTCGCGGGCCTCCCGATCGGTTTGGCCCTCATGTGCAAGCCCCTCGTGGGCTTGGCGGCGATCCCTATGTTCGCCGTGATGCTCGTCGTCTGCCGGCGTTGGCGCATGCTCCCGTGGCTCGCCGGGACGCTGGCCGCCGCCCTGCTTGTCGCCGCCCCATGGCACGTCGCGATGTGGCGGATCCACGGCGACCTCTTCACCACCCAGTACTTTGGCGCAGAGATCGCCGACCGCGCAAGCGGCGGGGCGGTCGTGAACGAACGCGGCGTGGGCCGCTGGTGGTTCTACCTGGAGAAAGTCGCCGCGGGCTATTGGCCGTGGCTGCTGGCGATCGCGTGCTGCGTCATCGCCGCCCTGAGGCGCAGGCGGATCGGGGGAGACGCACGCGTGCTGGCGTGCGCCGCGGTCTGGGCGATCGCGTGGATCGCGATCCTGAGCGCGTTCCCCGATCGGCGCGACCGGTATGGAGTGGTCTTCTACCCGGCCCTGGCGGTGCCCGTGGGCGCCTGGCTCGCCTACCGAGCTCACGCACTCGTGCGATCCGCCCTGCGCGGGTTCGAACGCCACGGGTGGTGGGTCATGCCCGTGGCGGCGGGGGCCTTCGCGCTGATCCCGATCAAGGTGCAGTCGCCGGGAGACCCGCAGTGGCCGGCCATGTTCGCGTTCCTCGAGTCTCGCGGGAATCCCGAGATTTGGCAGGGCGCGATGATCGGCCACCGCGGCTCACGGATCTATCTCGAGACCGGCAAGTGGCCAGTGACAACGCAGGACCGATGGGGAACATTCGTCGCCACGCCCCCGGGCGGAGCGTTGATCGTGTACCACGCGCACGACGGTCTGCGCCCCGGCCCGCACGAACGCGTGGAGTTTCAGTCCGGAGCGCTCACGATCACGCGCCTCGAAGAGCATGCGACGTGGACGCCGATCGGGCGCTGAGCACAACCCCGATTCGACTCACTTTGCCTCGTCCCTGCCGAAGAGCGTGGGATCCGTCGCGGCGGCCACGCTCAACGGGAGGCCCAGGTGCTCCGCCGCAGCCCGCGTCAGCGCACGCCCCCGACGTGTTCGCGCCAGGAAGCCGATCTGGAGCAGGTACGGCTCCACGACATCCTCAAGCGTCCCCGCGTCCTCGTTCATGGTGGCGGCGATCGTCTCCAGGCCGACGGGACCGCCGCTGTAGGTCGTGCCGATCGTGCGGAGGAACGATCGATCAAGCTCGTCCAGTCCAAGCTTGTCGATGGCCTCAATGGCCAGAGCGCGCTCGACCGAAGTCGACGACACGCGTCCGTCACCCTCAACCTGCGCAAAGTCCCGCACGCGCCGGAGAAGGCGGTTGGCGATGCGAGGGGTGCCGCGCGAGCGCGAGGCGATGAGTTCGAGCGCAGCCCGATCGGCGACGTCCAGCGTGAGCAGGCGGCACGAACGCGCGAGAATCCGCAGCAGCTCGTCCTCGGAGTAGTACTGCAGATGGTGGACGATGCCGAATCGTGAGCGAAGCGGCGAAGACAGCAGGCCCGCCCGCGTGGTCGCGCCGATCAGCGTGAACGGCTTGCACGCGATCTGCACCGTGCGGGCGTTGATCCCCGAGTCAACGGTCACATCAATGCGGAAATCCTCCATCGCGGGATACACGAACTCCTCGACCGCGACCGGAAGCCGGTGGATCTCATCGATAAAGAGCACATCGCCGGGCTGCAGACGCGTGAGCGCGGCAACCAGGTCCGTGCCCTTGGCGAGCGCGGGACCCGACGTGATCGTCAGACGAGTCCCCATCTCCTTCGCGATCACATGCGCCAGCGTTGTCTTCCCCAGCCCGGGCGGCCCGTGCAGCAGCACGTGCTCCGTCGGTTCCTTGCGACCGATGGCCGCCTTGATGGCGATCTGCAGCCGACGGATGAGGTCGGGCTGGCCGACGTACTCATCAATCGAACGCGGCCGCAGCGCCACGTTCGCCTGCTCCTCCTCGGGCCGGACTTCCTGCGGTGAGATGAGGCGTTCCGTCGCCACGCGTGACCTCCGGGATGCGTCGGATGCAGTGTAGCGGGTTTCTCAACGAGAACGCCCCCGATCCGATCGACCGGGGGCGCAGCGTTGTTGAGCATCGTTCGTCCACGCCCTTGCGTGAACGGTCAGTTGCCGCCGGAGGCCGGGGTCTCCGCCGTCTTCACCCGAGGCAGCATGCTCGGAGCGCACGCCAGGTTGTACGCGGTGATCGCGGCGTTCGTCGCCGACTGCTTCAGGTACTCGGGGATCGCCAGCTCCAGCTTGTCGTTCTGGGTGTGCCAGCCGTACTGGTAATCCGATCGCCCGATCTCGTCCCAGAAGAACCCCGGAACGCCGACGGCATTGAAGGACGCGTGATCGGAGCCGCCACCGCGAGGCAGCGTGTCGCCCACCTTGCGGATGTTGACGTCCATCCACTTCTTCTCGACCTCGTCATAGAACAGGCCGTTGGTGGGCGCGGTCGCCGCGGCCATCATGTCCGCCATGTCGTTGGTGACAGGCGCGCCGCCCTCGTAGTTCGTGCCGCCGTCGTCCACGAAAACCGCCGAGATCTTCGGCAGGGCGTCCTTATTGCGGTCGACATAAGAGCGAGATCCCAGCAGCCCCTGCTCCTCGCCCGTCCACAGCACGAAGCGGATCGTCCGCTTGGGCTTGGCCTTCGCCGCCATGAGAATGCGCGCGGCTTCCAGCGTGACCGCGGAGCCCGTGCCATTGTCCAGCGTCCCCTGAGACCCCGGGCCGTCCCAGGAGTCCAGGTGCGCCGAGATGATCACGACCTCGTCGGGAAACTCCGTGCCCCGGATCTCCGCAACCGTGTTGTAGACGGGGATGGGGCCCGGCGTGAAGGTGGCCGCCGCGTTGATCTCGATCTCAACCGGGATTCCGTCGTAGAGCCGTGAGTTGATGTAGTCGTAGTCGGACTGACGCACGGCGTACTCGGTGTCCTTGCCGATCTTGTCCAGGGAGAGCTCGCGCCACCCGCGCGCCGAAGTGGTCCACACCCGCTCATCGCGCGAGGAGCCGAGGAAGCCCGCGGGATTGAGCGCCAGAACCTGCTCCCACACATCCGGTCCCGCCTCCGGGTCGGGCATGGAAGCGTCGATCGACGTCTCTCCCGCATCGCTCTTGGCCTTGCCCGCGAGCTTGAGCCCGGTGCGTGTGAGGGAGTAGTGCGACGTGCCGGAGGGCGAAACCCAGTCAAACTCCACCGAATCACCGTTGACGACAACGTTGGTCGCGGGCCCCGTGTGGAAGCGCCGGACAGAGACCGTGATGTCGCTGCCCTTTATCGTGATCGTGATGGGAACACCCGCTTCGGGCAGATTCGCGCCGGTGAGCATCCCCTCGAAACGATCGCCCGATGCGGCGTCCGGCGTCACGACGCCGGCCTGCTTCGCGCGGAAGTCCTTGAAGTACTGGTGGCGGTCGCCCATCTGCCCGCCCACGCCGCGGATGCCGCGCCGCGCTTCGCGGTTGCCGGGGATCAGAACCCAGGAGCCCGCAATCTTGTCCTTCACGGCATCAAACTCGGCCTGATCCTTCGGCAGACGCACCACGGGCGCACGCACCGCTCCATTGGTTCCGGGCGCCCACGCGAGCCACGTGAACTCCATGTCGCGGACGCTGTCGTACTCCACTTCGGTGCGCGTGGTCCCGTCGTCGTTCTTGACCTCACGCTCGCGCCGCAGCATGACCTTCGCCGAGGACGGCCCGCGATCAAACCGCATGGACACCTCGCCCCACTGGTCAAGCCCAACGTTCGCCAGGCCCCAGGACCGGAACTGATCCGCCGTCCAGCGGTTGGCCTCCTCCGCGCGGGACGACCCGGTCAGACGCGGACCGATCGACTGCGTGAGATGCGTGAGGTGGTCCATCACCTGGTTGCGACGCGTGCCCTCCTCGATGATCCGGGCCACCGTGGCCGGGTCGCCCATCGCGATCTTCGGCACCGCCGTCGGGTTGCCGTCGATCACGGCATAAGGCCGCGCCATCGGCGGCTTGACGCCCGACTCGGCTGCCGGCGCTGAATCCGCGCGGTTGGCGTTGTTGCTCGAACAGGCCGTCAGGCCGGAGAGCAGGATGACCGCAAGAGTGGGGGAGAGACGGCGAGCGTGCTGGATCATTGCGACAGGAACCTCCGCGTAGGGGCCGGTATGGCCGGGTGGACAGCATACCGCTTCCGCCGCGCGTCGGTTTCCGCCCGAGATCAAAGCCAGTGGGCTCAGTCCATCGGCAGGTTGGCCCGACGCCACAGCGAAACCAGCCGGTCCAGACGCGTCGGCTCCCACACACGCCCCTCGGGCAGCATCGTGTGAATCAACTCGCCCCGCTCATTGAGCGATGTGGTGTGGGGCTGGCTGTCCTCATTCAGACGCGTCGTCAGAACCCACAGACCCGCCCGATCCTCCGGCTGCTCCAGCACATCGCGCCGCAGACGAATGTTCCCGCTCTCCGACTGATAGGTGTAGAACCCGTACTCCGCAGGCACCTTCTTCACCATCAGCAGATCGGGAAGCAGCACGGATTCCAGGCGGCTGAGATACCCCTCCCCCTCGATGCTCGGCTTGATCGTCTGGCTCTGGCCGTCCGGCGGATCGATCCGCACCGTCATGCTCGACCCCTCCCGCGCGCCCGTCTCCGTCCAGGTCGCGACGGTCCCCTGATCTCGGCGTGAGCTGCGCACGAGCCACGCCTCCGACGTCCGGTCTTCCGACAGGTAAAACATGCTGATCGTGTCATAGATCCCCGTGCCGTCCAGAACCCGCGCCTCCAGCTTCAGCAGATATCCCGGCTGGCGGTCCGCCGAACCCCACTTCGCCCGCTCGCGCGTCGAATCGAGCTCGCCGCGCTGCCCAACCCACGCCGTCACACGCTTGTACCCGATCTCCCGATCATCCGCGCCCGTCGAAGACGGCTCGTACAGGCGGTCCCATCGCGGCTTGTCCTTGGATGCGTACCGATCGATCACGGACCGGAACTCTTCCGTTGAGAGCTGCGACATGATGCTCACGCCCGCCGCAACCGCCGCCTGCCGCGCCGCGCTCAGCTTGGAAGGATCCTCAAACGACGCCGTGGCCACCACCGCCTCGTAGATCGGGCTCGCCTGCTTGAACGCGGGCTCCGGGGTCAGCAGCTCGAACGTCAGATACCGCCCCGGCTGCGGGTTGAACACCGTGTACCCCTTCACGGAAGCCGGGCCCCCCGGGCCGGGAACCAGGATGTAAATCCGCTCCGCCGGGCCACCCTTCAGCGACAGATCGGGCGTGCGGTCGAGCACCTTCCCCTGGGTCGAGCCCACACTCCCATCAGAGTTCCGAACGCCAACCGACGCCAGCACCTGGTCGCGAATCGCATCCACAACGTCGGGCACCGGCCGCTGCGACGTCGTCTCGCGGCTCTCCACATTGATGATCCACGTCTGGTCCGGGGCAAGAATGCGCGCCGTCACCTTGCTTCCCTCCCGAGTCAGATTCGTGGTCGCCCCCTCGGGAAGCAGCATGGACAGACCGATCGAGTCGATCCGGAAAGGGGTGTCCGCAAACTCCACAACCGTCGTCTGCGAGCCCGCCGGGGAGGCCGGGCTCTGTTTGGATGTGCCCGAGGCGGCCTTGGGCTGGGCCGCGACGGGCCCGGCCAGACTGGTCACGGCGAGCAGGGAGGCGATCCGCCCGATGGCGAGTGGCGTGTTCATGGTTCGAGACTCCAATCTGTTCGACGGTCGCATACCAAAGCGGTTGTCGGTGCGTTCCGAGGCGGCGTGCGCATATGTTCCATCGTTCACCAGGGTCCAACTTCGACACCCCTGAAAAATGGAATTTCGGAGTACCCTGACGAGACGTTGACAACGCGGGTGAGGCCTCTACTCTTACGGGCTCATCTCGGAGCGATCCGGGGTGGTGTCGTATGCCGGGCGGAGCCCGGCGCCCCCGAGTGCGAGGGTTTACCGCACTCATCGCCGAAGGATGGCAGTTGATCCGATGGGGCTTGTTTCTGGGCCGGACCAGGCCTGGGGCAAGCTCAGGGGTCAATCGCCCTCCAAAGAGCGACGGCCGATGGCCGATGGGTGTCGGAAGGCCGACGTGCGGCGAGTGAGTTTCGAGGTTTGGGACGAAAGGGCAGGAACGAGCCATGACGACCGGGACACGGATTCGCATTCGGATGGAGGCCTACGACCATCTGGCGCTCGACGCGTCGGCGCGTGAGATCGTTGATCACGCCAAGCGCACCAACGCCAAGGTTGCCGGCCCGATTCCGCTGCCCACGCGAGTCGAGCGGTACACCGTCCTCCGTTCGCCGTTCATCGATAAGAAGAGCCGCGAGCAGTTCGAGATCCGCACGCACAAGCGCATCATCGACATCATCGAGCCCAATGCTCGCACGGTTGAGGCGCTGAACCGCCTCGTCGTTCCCGCCGGCGTGTTCGTGAAGATCAAGGCCTGATTGTTCCGGAGGACGTCGCGAGAGCGGCGTCCTTCTCTTGTTTCCAGAAAGCTTCCTCTGCCCGACGCCGTTGGACGGCGTCAAGAGCACGAAGCGGTCCCGGCCGCATCCGGGGGCGAGTCCGCCGACCTTGTTGGTCGATTCCGGGCCCGCCGGATGGAAAGGTGATTCGGATGGCTCTGACACTGCTCGGCAAGAAGCTCGGAATGACGAGGATCCTGACACCCGAGGGTGTCTCGGTCCCGGTGACGGTGATCGAGTGCGGCCCCTGCGTCGTGACGCAGCTTCGCACGCAGGAAACCGACAAGTACTCTGGCGTGCAGATCGGCTTCGGTGAGGTCAAGGCCCGCCGCTCCACGATCCCCATTATCGGCCACGACGCCAAGGCCGGCACCACTCCCAAGCGCCACCACCGCGAGTTCCGTGTCGACCCCAAGGACCTCGCGTCCTACTCCGTCGGCCAGGTGCTCACGGTCAAGGATCTCGAAGGCACCATGTTCGTCGATGTCGCGGGCACCAGCAAGGGCAAGGGCTTCGCCGGCACGATGAAGCGCCACAACTTCAAGGGCATGTGCGCCTCGCACGGCACCGAGCGCAAGCACCGCGCGCCCGGCTCGATCGGCTCGCTCGGCTCCAACCGCGGCTTCGGCGGCGGCGTGAAGAAGGGCAAGAAAATGTCGGGCCACATGGGCGCCGAGCGGGTCACCGTTCGCTCCTTGGATGTCATCCGCATTGTGCCCGAGCAGAATCTTTTGCTGGTCAAGGGGCCGATTCCCGGCCACAACCAGGCTACAGTCTCCGTCCGCGTCGCGACACGCCTCTATCGAAGCAAGGCCAAGAAGGTCGCGGCGGCGGCAAAGTGATGTGTGATGCGGGTTGGACCCGCTGAACGAAATCGTCGGGCGCTCCAATCGTCCCGACGAGCCCGGTAGGTTCGCGACGCGAATACCGCCGGGCGAGGACAACGAGTGGACGCGGGCGTGCCTGGCACGCTACGCGATGACGGCCGAGTCGATTCCGATCCCCCACCAGTTTGTTATCGGTGGCGAGACGGATAGGCGAAGCAGCCGCGAGCAACTCTGCTCGCGGAACCTTTCCGGAGACGGTCTCCGGGAAGCAGAGGCGTCGGACGAGGTGTGACTCATGCAGGTCCCCGTCTTCAATCTCCAGGGCTCCGAAGTCGGATCGATGACGATCGACGAGGCCACCCTGGGATCCACAATCAACGCTTCTCTCATCAAGCAGGCGTACGTCATGTACCATGCCAACACCCGTCAAGGGTCGGCGCGTACAAAGAAGCGCTCGCAGGTTGAGGGATCCACCAAGAAAATCTACAAGCAGAAGGGCACGGGCAACGCTCGCCACGGCGACCGCAAGGTCGCTCAGATGCGCGGCGGCGGCCATGCCCACAGCAAGAAGCGGACACGCGAGGACTTCCACCTCGACATGCCCAAGAAGATGCGCCGCAAGGCGAATCGCAACGCGCTGCTTGCCAAGCTCATGGACAACGAGGTCCGGGTGATGGAGACGCTGGCCCTGTCCACGCCCCGCACCAAGGACTTTGCCACGCTCCTCCAGGCCCTCAAGATCGATCGCACCGCGCTCCTGGCCCTCTCCGCCGACGAAGGCAAAGCCAAGAATGCGCGTCTCTCGGCCCGTAACGTCGATGACGTGACGACCTGCCGCGTCGATCAGCTCACCTGCTTCAACATGCTCAACGCCCGCTACCTGATCATCTCCAAGGAGGATCTGGAAGGGTGGTTGAAGGGGCCGTCCTCGCAGACCGGCAAGGTCGCGAAGGTCTCGCCCATGGGCCGCGTCGACGGCGCTGAGGCCAAGGAATCCACCAAGCCCGATGCACGGCGCGTTCGTGCGGATGCGCGGCGTGAAGCCGCGAAGGAGAAGGCGTGATGCTTCAAGCCATCCACGTGATCCGTCGTCCGCTCCTGACCGAGAAGTCCACGTTCGGCATGAACGAGCGCGCCCAGTACGCGTTCGAGGTCGATCGCCGGGCCACCAAGACCGACATCAAGCGCGCCGTCGAGGAGCTGTACAAGGTCCATGTCGTGTCCGTCAACACGCTGGTCCGCAAGGGCCGCGTCAAGCGGCTGCGTACCGGCTACACGACGACGCCCGAGATCAAGCGTGCGATCGTTCGTCTCCGCGAGGGCGAGGCGATCGAGCTGCTCTGAGCTTGATCATCGACAGAGACCGCAAGGAACCCACCAATGGCGATTCGCGTTTACAAGAAGACCAGTGCCGGACGGCGTTTCGCCTCCGTGAACATGCACGTTGAGGTCACAAAGAAGAGCCCGGAGAAGTCCCTGCTCGGCCCCCTTCCCAAGAAGGGCGGACGCAACAACTCCGGCAAGATCACGGTCCGCGGACGCGGCGGCGGCGCCAAGCGTCAGTACCGCAAGATCGACTTCAAACGGCGCGACCGTGCCGGCGTCGCCGGCAAGGTCATCGGCGTCGAGTACGATCCCAACCGCTCGGCCCACATCGCGCTGATCCAGTACGCCGACGGCGTCAAGCGCTACATCATCTCACCCATCGGTCTGGCCGTTGGCGCCGAGGTGATGACCAGCGTCGATGTCGCGATCGATCCGAACCCCGGCAACGCGATGCCCCTGAAGTTCATCCCGCTCGGTCTTGAGGTCCACTGCATCGAGATGCAGCCCGGCCGCGGGGCCCAGATCTGCCGCTCGGCCGGTTGCGCCGCCAAGCTCTCCAACAAGGAGGGTGAGTACGCGACCCTGGTCATGCCCTCCGGCGAGATCCGGCGAGTCCATGTCAACTGCCTGGCCACCATCGGGCAGGTCGGCAACATCGACCACCAGAACCGTCGACTCGGCAAGGCCGGCATCACGCGTCACCTCGGGCGTCGCCCGATCACGCGTGGCGTCGCCAAGAGCCACCACGCTCACCCGCTGGGCGGCGGCTCGGGTCGTTCCAAGGGCAACCGTCCGCCGTGCGGACCCTCGGGCGTCGGCGCCAAGGGTGGCCGCACGCGTAACCGCAAGAAGCACAGCACGCAGCTCATCATCCGTCGTCGGCGCTCGGTCCGCTACGGGCAGTTGAAGTAAGAGAAGGGCCAGGAGCACACACATGGGACGCAGTCTGAAGAAAGGCCCGTTCGTCGACGAGAAGCTCTATCGCAAGGTGGAGAAGCTCAACGAGCGCAACAAGCGAGAGCCCATCAAGACCTGGGCGCGCCGCTGCACGATCGTGCCGGAGTTCGTGGGTCACACGTTCAAGGTTCACAACGGACGCGCCTTCCTGGACGTCTTCGTGACCGAGGACATGGTTGGCCACAAGCTGGGCGAGTTCAGCATCACCCGCACCTTCCGTGGACACACGAACAAGAAGGAAGGCATCTCGGCGGGCGATACCAAGAAGTGATCTGACGGGATTCTGATCTGGATACTCCCACGCTTTCTGAAGGAAACGTGCCGTGAAACTGCGAGGCGACAAACTGAAGACGCTCTCCGAGGCCAATGGCGTCACCCGCCATGATCTCGCGCGGGCGATCGAGCGCACCGGCCTGAAGGGCGATCGCGCTCTCTCGGCCATCAACAACTGGATGGCCGGCAAGGATCACCCCAAGGCCCGCGCCGAGGATGTCCGCCGCGTGGCACAGGCCATCGGCTGCGAGGTCAAGGACATCGTCCGTTTCGTCAGCCAGGTCCGCTTCCATCGCGGCAGCGAGCGCAAGGCCAAACTGCTGGTCGACCTCGTCCGCGGCAAGACCTTCCAGGAAGCCGACAACCTGCTCCGCTTCAACACGAAGCGCGCAGCAGTGAACGTCCGCAAGGCCCTGAACGCCGCCCGCGCCGACGCGGAGCTGCAGCAGGCCGACGTCGGGCTGCTCGTCGTCTCAGAGAGCCGCGTCGATCGCGCTCTGCACATCAAGCGTTTCAAGGCCAAGGACCGCGGTCGGGCGCACCCGATTCTGAAGCGTACCGCGCACATCACGGTGGCCGTTGAGGAGCGTAACTAATGGGACAGAAGACCCATCCCTTCGGCCTTCGCGTCGGCATCACGGAAGCGCACCGCAGCCGCTGGTACGCTCCCAAGGCCCTCTACGGCGAGCTGCTCGTCGAGGACGAGAAGATCCGGCAGCACCTGGACAAGCGCCTGAACCGCAGGCCCCCGAACGCCGCGGTCTCCGACATCCACATCGAGCGCACCCGTGAGGAGCTCAAGGTCATCATCCGGACCGCGCGTCCGGGCCTCGTGATCGGCCCCAAGGGTGCCGAGGTCGAGCGGATGACCGAGGAGCTGCAGTTCATGACGGGCCGCAAGGTCTCGATCTCGATCCTCGAGATCAAGCAGCCCGACCTCGATGCCCAGCTCGTCGGCGAGGCCGTCTGCGAGCAGCTCAACAAGCGTGCGGCATTCCGCCGCGTCGTCAAGAGCCGCGCCGAAGCGACGATGGCCGCCGGCGCCAAGGGTGTCCGCATCCAGATCTCCGGTCGTCTGGGCGGCGCTGAGATGAGCCGCACCCTGGATGTGCGTCTTGGCTCCCTCCCCCTGTCCACGCTCCAGGCGAACATCGACTACGGATTCGCCGAGGCCCACACCGCGTACGGCTCGCTGGGCTGCAAGGTGTGGATCTACAAGGGCCTGTACACGCAGGAGCAGGTGCAGGACGAGGTTCAGTCCAATGCCGCGGGCGGCAAGGCACGGGCCCGAGGCCGTCGCTGATCGAATGTGTGTGGTCGTGTGTGTCGGTTGAAGATTCGGTTGTAGATAAGGATCCTTGCCATGGCGATGTTGCCAAAGCGAGTCAAGTACCGGAAAGAGATGCGTCGCTGTCGTGACCGCAAGGCCACGAAGGGCAACTACGTCGCCTTCGGCGATTACGGCCTGCAGGCCCTGGACGGCGCGTGGGTCACCGCGCAGCAGATCGAGGCCGGGCGTGTCGCCCTGGCCCACTATCTGAAGCGTGAGGGCAAGCTGTTCATCCGCATCTTCCCGAACAAGCCCATCTCCAAGAAGCCGCTCGAGACCCGAATGGGAACGGGCAAGGCCGATGTGGATTACTGGGCGGCGCGTGTCAAGCCCGGCACGATGCTCTTCGAGATCGCCGGCGTGCCCGAAGCCGCGGCCAAGGCCGCGCTCGTCCGCGTCGCGATGAAGATGCCCATCCGGTGTCGGTTTGTCGGACGGCGCGTGTCGGTGTGAGCGGCGGCCCCGCGGGGCCGGATTGACTGAGCGGGATCGCCCGGAGCCAGAGCCATGAAGTCCAAAGACGTGAAGAGCATGAAGCCCGAAGACATGAACGACAAGATCACCGAGCTCCGGCACAAGGTGTACGGGCTCCGCGTCCAGGGCGTGACGCAGAAGATCGAGGACAACAGCCAGATCGGCAAGTCCAAGCGAGACATCGCGCGGCTGCTGACCGAGCGACGGGCCCGCCAGATCGCCGCGGCCGGCACCAGCGGATCCAAAGCCAAGGCGTGAACCCGAACGGGAAAGACCAGATGAGCACCACAACAGCATCCAAGCCAGAGAAGAAGCAGGTCACCCGGGTCGGCGTCGTCGAGTCCGACGCACGCAGCAAGACCCGCAAGGTCGTGATCAACTTCCTCGCCAAGCACCCCAAGTACGGCAAGTTCATGCGCAAGCGCACCGTGCTCCACGTCCACGACGAGGGCAATGTCTCGAAGAACGGCGACCTCGTGGAGATCACCGAGTGCCGCCCCATCAGCAAGACCAAGTCGTGGACCCTCGTCCGCGTGGTCGAGAAGCGTTCGCAGTAAGTGTGAGATGCAATAGCCAGTTCGATCAAGATTGATCGAGGGAACGTCCCCATGCTCCAGCAAGAATCCAGATGCGAAGTCGCGGACAACTCGGGCGCCAAGATCGCCTACGTCATCCGCGTGTACGGCGGGTCGACCGCCACCGGCGCGTTCACGCGCCGCACCGCAGGCGTCGGCGATCGTGTCCTTGTCTCGATCAAGAAGGCCCTTCCGGGCGGCGAGATCAAGGCCGGCGACAAGAGCAAAGCCGTCGTGGTCCGGACCTCCAAGCACCAGCGTCGCGCGGACGGCTCCTACATCCGGTTCGACTCCTCAGCGGTCGTCCTCATCCAGGACGACGGCAACCCCAAGGGCACCCGCATCTTCGGGCCCGTGGCTCGCGAGCTCCGTGACCGCAACTACATGAAGATTGTTTCCCTCGCTTCGGAGGTGGTGTGATGCCGGCTCATGTTCGCAAAGGTGATACGGTCATCGTCCGCTCCGGCAGCCACAAGGGCCAGGTCGGCGAGGTCATCCGGGTCGATCCGGAGAAGCAGACCGTTGTGATCAAGGGCGTGAATCTCGTGACGCGCCACATGCGTCCGACCCGCACCAATCCCAACGGCGGCGTGGTGACGCGCGAGGCCCCGCTCGACTGGTCCAAGGTCAACCCCGTGGTTGACGGCAAGCCCAGCCGCGTGCGCTTCCAGACGCGGGACGACGGCTCGAAGGTCCGTGTCGCGGCCCGTGGTGGCAAGGTGCTCGGCACCGTCCGCGGCGCAAAGAAGGTTTCCAAGAAGTCTTGAGAGTCTCAGGTAACTGACGCGTGTGCGTGACTGACGCACGGCAGAATCAGGTCGGACAGGTCAGGTAGGGCGAGGCGTCGAGCCGAGCCGAGGGTTGATGCGATGGCCAAGGACACAAAGCCAGCCGGTAAGTCGGGCGGAGGAAAGAAGAAGGGCCACTCCGAAGCGGCGGTGGCTGCGGCTTCTGCTCCCGCGGGTAAGCCGCGCCTCCAGGCCATGTACGAGTCCACCGTGCGCGGCGCAGTGGCGGAGAAGTTCGGGATCAAGAACCCGATGGCCATGCCCCGTCTGGACAAGATCACGATCAACGTGAACATGGGCCGCCACATCGAGGGAACAAAGCTCCCGCCCCATGTCAGGCAGACCGTGCTCGACACGATCGTCGCCATCAGCGGCCAGAAGCCCGTCGTCCTCAAGGCCAAGAAGTCCGTTTCGAACTTCAAGGTTCGTGAGGGCATCGAGACCGCGGCCATGGTCACCATCCGCCGCGATCGCATGTGGCACTTCCTCGACCGCCTCATCAACCTCGCCACGCCACGTATTAAGGACTTCCGCGGCCTGAACGACAAGGCCTTCGATCGCCAGGGCAACTACGCCATGGGCCTCAACGAGCAGGGCGTCTTCCCCGAAATCAACATGGCCGAAGTCACCTTCACGCACGGCATGAACATCAACTTCTCCTTCCGCAACTCAACGCCGGAGCTCAGCCGCTTCGTGCTCGAGCAGCTCGGAATGCCGTTCAAGAAGGCCGGAGAGAACTGAGCAAGACCACATGTCACCGTGCCCCGCCAGCATCGGGGCTCGGTTGGAGTGAATCATGGCCACCAAGGCACAGACAGCAAAGTCCCGCCGCAAGCCCAAGTTCAGCACCCGCGCCGTGCGCCGGTGCGAGTTGACGGGCCGAGACCGAGGCGTCTATCGGAAGTTCCGCATCAGCCGAATCATGCTCCGCAAGCTCGCCCTCGAGGGAAAGATCCCCGGGATGCGCAAGGCGAGCTGGTAACGGATCACAGTCAACAGTCAGTGCGTCGTCCGTCCCGCCGATATTCAACGCGGGACCGGACGGAACGAATCGGGAATCGACGCTCCTCGACGAGCGAGTCTGGAACGAACCATGGCCATCAGCGACCCCATCGCAGACATGCTCACCCGCATCCGCAACGGCCTGCGGAACCGCGCCAAGACGGTGAACTGCCTGAACAGCAAGGTCTGCCGCGGCATCGCGGACGTCCTTCGCGACGAGGGCTACATCACCTCCTACGACGTCATCGAAGACGGCCGTCAGGGACTGATCCGTCTGCACATGAAATACGGCCCCGCCGGCGAAGCGCTGATCTCAAGGATCACCCGCTCCAGCAAGCCCGGCTGCCGCGTCTACGCAGCCGTCGAAGAGCTCCCTCGCCCACTTCAGGGCCTCGGCATCGCGGTGGTCTCCACCAGCCGCGGCGTCCTGAGCGACCGCAAGTGCCGCACCGAGCGTGTCGGCGGCGAGCTGCTGTGCGTTGTTGAGTAATGAGGGCTCGCGGTTCCTTGTTGGAAGTCATGCCTCGGAGTTCAAGCCATGTCAAGGATCGGAAAGAAACCCGTGCCCGTCCCCGCGAACGTGAAGGTCGCGATCTCCGGCCGCACGGTCTCAGTCACGGGCCCGAAGGGCACGCTGACGTTTGACCACCACCCGCTCGTCAAGGTCACCTGGACCGAGAGCGAGAAGGCCATCGTCTGCGCTGTCGGCGAGGGCGATGATCGCGTCGCCAAGGCGCAGTGGGGCACCACCCGTGCGCTCCTCCGCAACATGGTCCAGGGCGTGACCAACGGCTACGAGAAGACCCTCGAAGTCAACGGCGTGGGTTGGGCCCCGACCATGCAGGGCACGAAGCTCAAGCTCGTCGTCGGCCTTGCCAATCCGATCTTCCTCGAGGTCCCCAAGGGCCTCACGGTCGTCGTCGACAAGCAGATCATCCGCATCAGCGGCGCCGACCGGCAGATGGTCGGAGAGTTCGCCGCCCGCGTGCGTTCCAAGCGCAAGCCCGAGCCCTACAACGGCAAGGGCATCAAGTACACCACCGAGACGATCCGTCGTAAGCAGGGCAAGCAGTTCGGCGCCTAAGTCCGCCGGTCAATCCCGGCAGATCCATCAGAGACCCGCACCCATGGACAAGAACGTACAGAAAGCAACGCGTCGCGCCCGTCGTCGGATCGGCATCCGCAAGCGGGTCGCCGGCACCGGAGAGCGCCCTCGCCTCTCGATCTACCGGTCGCTGAACCACATCTACGCCCAGATCATCAACGACCTGGACGGCACCACCCTCGCCGCCGCCTCCTCACGCGACAAGGACGCCGCCGGCACCCCCGGGAACGCCAAGTCAGCCGCCGATGTCGGCGCCCGACTCGCCGCCAAGGCCAAGCAGGCCGGGATCGCCGCGGTCGTCTTCGATCGCAACGGCTTCCGATATCACGGCCGCGTGAAGGCCCTCGCAGACGCCGCCCGCGAGGCCGGCCTCAAGTTCTGATTCAACTGTTCACCACACTCGATCGATCCACACCCCGCAGAGCGTCACCCATGCAAGACCTTCTCGAGCAGTCTTCTCAGATGGATTCAACGACGATCGCCGTCGGGCGTACCTCCGCCACGGTGAAGGGCGGTCGTCGCTTCTCCTTCGGCGCGCTGGTCGTCGTCGGTGATCGTCGCGGCAAGGTCGGCTTCGGATACGGCAAGTCCAACGAAGTCCCCAACGCCGTCGAGAAGGCCCAGAAGTACGCCAAGCGCCAGCTCGTCTCCATCCCCATGATCGGCACAACCATCCCCCACGAGGTCGAGGGAACCTTCTCCGCCTCAAAGGTCCGCCTCATCCCCGCCGCGCCCGGAACCGGCGTCGTCGCGGGCGGCACCGTCCGCGCCATCCTCGAGATCGCCGGCGTGACCGACTGCCTCACCAAGTGCTACGGCTCCACCAACAAGACCAACACCGTCAAGGCAACCTTCGACGCCCTCAAGCGCCTCCGCACCGCCGGCCAGATCGCCTCCCTCCGAGGCGTCACGCTCGAGGCCAGCCACATCGAGGGCCTCATCGAGAAGGGCAAGCGGTTCATGCCCGTCTCCACCGGCGAGAAGGCACGCGGCCCGGTCAACACCATCGGGCAGGATCGTCGCGGCGGACGCGGCGGACGCGGCGGTGGTGGTGGCGGTCGTGGCGGAGCCGGTGGCGGACGCGGACGCGGGCCCCAGGGTGACGCACCCGCCGCTCCCGCCGCAGACGGAGCCCCGGCGCCCGGCGCCTGAGCCCGGTTCACCGTTCACACGCATTCATTCTCTCAGTTTCAACAGCGACCGCAGCAAGCGACAGACGTTCGAAGGAGTGACCGGCCATGATGATCCACGACATCACAGAACTCGCCGGAAAGTACAAAGACCGCAAGCGTGTTGGTCGCGGCCACGGCTCCGGACAGGGCAAGCAGGCCGGTCGAGGCCACAAGGGTGCCGGTTCACGCTCGGGCGACGCCGCAAAGCGCGGCTTCGAAGGCGGGCAGATGCCGTACTTCAGGCGCCTCGCCAAGTTCGGGTTCACCAACGCCAAGTTCAAGACCGAGTTCTGGATCGTCAACCTCGCCGACATCGTCCGCCATGCCTCGTTCGCCAAGGGCGGCAAGGTCGACATCGACACGCTCATCAAGGCCGGACTCGTCCGCGACGCCTCACGTGACCTCAAGATCCTCGGCTCCATCGGCGAGGACGGACTCAAGGCCAAGCTCGACGTCACCGCAAGCCGCGTCTCCATGTCCGCGCGGCGCCTCATCGAGGGCGCGGGCGGCAAGGTTCACGAGACCGGCACCCGTCGCGACCATATGCGCGGCGTCGATCGCAACGCCGAGGACAAGGCCCCCAAGAAGCTGACCAAGAAGCTCAAGCGCGGATCCAAGTCCAAGGGCAAGGCCGCCGAGGCCGCCGCTGCCGCTCCCGCCGCAGAGGCTTGAACCGCTCATTTGACGGCCGATTCTGGCCTACCATCGTGACTTCTACGGCGGACGCCGGCCCACCGGGTCGGCGTCTTGTCCGTCAGGCTTTGGATTCTGCCCTCCATCCGGGCCACTCGCCGGGGACCGCGACCCGGTAATCCATCACGGGATACCGATGTTCAAGATCATCGCCAACGTCTTCTCGATTCCGGAACTGCGGAACAAGATCCTGTTCACGCTGGCCATGCTCGCGGTCTACCGCATCGGCTACTGGGTCCCGCTCCCCGGCGTGGACACAACCGTGCTCAGCCAGTACTTCGCAACCCAAGGCGGCGAAAGCTCCGCCGCAAAGAAGGCCGCATCGTTCGTCGCCATGTTCTCCGGCGGCTCCCTCTCGCAGTCCACCATCTTCGGCCTCGGCATCATGCCGTACATCTCGGCATCCATCATCTTCCAGATCCTCTCCGCCGTCTCACCCGCCCTCAAGAAAATCCAGGACGAGGGGCCGACGGGGCGTCAGAAGATCATGGAGTGGACGCGCTACGCAACGCTCGCACTCTGCGTCTTCCAGGCCATCGGATGGCTGACGTTCATCTCTCGCCCGGGCGTCGGCGGCGTCGATCCCATGTGGCTCAAGAACCCCATGTGGTGGGTCACCGCGATCTCGATGCTCACCGCCGGAACAATGTTCCTCATGTGGCTCGGAGAGCAGATCGATCGCCACGGTATCGGCAACGGCGTCTCGCTCATCATCACCGCCGGCATCATCACGGGCATGCCCAACGCCGTGAAGTGGCTCATCGAGAACTTCGATCCCTCCGACCCCAACCAGCTCGACTGGATGAGCATCATCCTCCTCGCCGCCGGCTTTGTCGGCGTCATCATGGGGGCCGTCCTGATGACCGTCGCCCAGCGACGCATCCCCGTCCAGCAGGCCAAGCACACCCGCGGCCGCCGCGTCTTCGGCGGACAGCGCAGCTACCTCCCGCTCCGCGTCAACCACGCCGGCGTCATGCCCGTCATCTTCGCCTCGTCCCTGATGATCTTCCCGACCGTGCTCATCCAGGGCATCGCGGAGCAGCTCAAGAGCAGCGGGGGATCCGGTGGCCTCACAAACGCTCTGTTGTGGCTTGGTTCCGGCCTCACCGCCGGCCAGTTCCTGTACGTCGTTCTGGAAGCGATCCTGATCTTCTTCTTCAGCTATGTTTGGATCACCATCCAGTTCAACCCCGAGGAAATGAGCAAGCAGTTGCGCGAGCACGGCTCATTCATTCCCGGCCTGCGCCCCGGACCCCGCACGGCCGAATATCTTGAAGCCGTCATGGAGCGCATCACCTTCGTGGGTGCCGGCATGCTCGTCATCATCGCCATCCTGCCGCAGGTCATCGCCACCTCCATGCGCATCGACTGGTCGGTCGCGCAGTTCCTCGGAGGCACCGGCCTGCTCATCGTTGTGTCGGTGTCGCTGGACCTTCTGCAGCGCATCGAGGCCAGCCTGCTCATGCGGAACTATGCCGGCTTCCTCGGTGGTGACAACGCGAGCAACTCGCCCCGTCTCCGCGGCCCCCGTGGCTGATCGTCCGCCCATCCTGCGCTTGCTAGCGGCCCGCCCGCGAACGCCAGCACGACCATGAACCCCCACAGGCGCACGAACGCAAACAGGCGCACGCACAATGGCAATCCCGCTCAGATCTCCCGATGAGATCGAGTGCCTGAGCCGTGCCGGTCGGCTCTGCTGGTCAATCCTGGATCAACTGGCGGATGCCTGTCGCGCCGGCGTCATGACGCGCGACCTCGACGCGCTCGCTTCAAGCGCGATCAGCCAGGCCGGCGCACAGCCGCTCTTTCTCGGCTACCGCGCGCACGACGGCCGCACGCCCTTTCCCGCCTCCGTGTGCGTGTCGATCAACGAGGAACTCGTACACGGCATTCCCGGCGAACGCCTGCTCCGCGCCGGCGACGTGGTTTCGATCGATCTCGGGCTTTCGCTCGACGGCTGGTGCGCGGACGCCGCGCGAACCGTGCTGATCCCGCCCGTGACGCACGAGCACGCAACGCTGCACGCCGGGCTGCTCGATCTCCTCGCCGCCACAATCGCGTCCATGGCGCCGGGCCTGCGCTGGTCGGAGATCGTTGCGGCAGCGGGGGAGAGGGCACGCGAAACCGGACTCACGCTCGTCGAGCCCTACGCGGGCCACGGCATCGGCCGTGCCCTCCACGAGCCCCCTCGAGCGCCCCTGCTGAACGCCGCCCCAGACCAAGCTCAATCGCTGCCCGCAGCGCAGGACTTTGTGCTCAGACCCGGAATGGTGCTGACGGTTGAGCCCATCGCCGTCCGCGGCTCTGGATCCGCCCTCACCGCATCCGATGGATGGACGGTTCTGGCCGCGGATCGTGCCGTCGGCTGCCACGAGGAACGAATGGTGGCTATTGTTCGGGGCGGCAGTCGGATGCTCACCGCTGCGCCGATTCGATCGGCCTGATGCTGTCGGTCGCGAGTTTCACGAGCACACAGGTACGTATGTCAAAGCAGGACGACAAGTTTACGTTTGACGCCGTGGTCACCGAGGCGCTCCCCAATGCGATGTTCAAGGTGCGCCTCCCCAACGAGCAGAAGACAGAGGTTCTGGCCTACGTCTCTGGCAAAATGCGGATGAACTACATCCGTATTCTGCCGGGAGATCGGGTCACGGTCGAGATGACCCCGTACGACCTCTCCAAGGCCCGGATCACCTACCGCCATTGAGCCTGGCGCCAGGTCCAGAGGTGGTGGAGGCCCAAATCCGGCCGCCTCCGGCGGAGTTCGGCCCGATCAGGCCCCAATCTTTCGCGTGACTTTGCCAAACCCGGGGGCTACCATCCCAGCCCGGCCAATTGGGTTGGCCTACCGTTGCGTTCGTTGAACGTGGCGGCGGGGCGGGAGCAATCCCGAACTGAGTTGTGTTTCGCATGGCGAGTCGGACCCGGCTCCCTTGCTCATGTAGTGGGCCCCATGCAGTGGGCCTGTCCAGTGGCCGGTGTCGAGAGGTGTGCCATGAAGGTTCGTTCAAGCGTCAAGAGAATCTGCGGCAGTTGCCAGATTGTTCGTCGCAAGGGCAAAGTGCGGGTCATCTGCAAGGCGGAGCCCAAGCACAAGCAGGTTCAGGGCTGAGAGATTTCCATCAGGGAGAGTCTGATCCCTGAAGTAACAGCAGGAGCGCACGCGTGCCCCGTATTGCAGGTATTGACGTCCCGGATCGCAAGAAGATCCTCTACGCCCTCCAGTACATCCACGGGATCGGCCCGAAGTTCGCCGCCGATATCCTCGCCGAAGCCGGCGTTGACGGCGACGTCCGCGCCAACGAGGTCCCCGAAACCGCCATTGCGCAGATCAACGCGCTGATCGACGGCGGCTACCTCGTCGAGGGCGCCCTCCGCCGCCAGGTCCAGCAGAACATCCAGCGACTCAAGGACATCAAGTCCTACCGCGGCGAGCGCCACCGCAAGGGCCTCCCCTCACGCGGCCAGCGCACCCGTTCCAACGCACGCACCCGCAAGGGACGCAAGAAGACCGTCGCCGGCAAGAAGAGCGTCAAGGCCAAGTGACGCGCATCGCCACGTAACGCTGATCGCACGATCCACGCGCGCCGCTCGGGCGAACGTGAACAACGAACACCGAGTCCGCACTCCAAGAGGTTGTCATGGCCAAGAAGGTCAAGAAGATCCGCAAGAACGTCGTCCGTGGCATCGCCCACGTGCGTGCGACGCAGAACAACACGATCGTCACGATCACCGACATGAACGGCGAGGCCCTCGCCTGGGACTCGGCCGGCACCATCGGCTTCAAGGGCACCCGCAAGAGCACGCCCTTCGCCGCCACCCGCGCCGGCGAGCAGTGCGGCCAGAAGGTCCGCAAGATCGGCATGACCGAGGTCGAGGTCCGCATCACCGGCGCCGGCGCAGGCCGCGAATCCGCCGTGAACGGCCTCGTCTCCACCGGCCTCCGCGTCACCGCCATCGAGGACCGCACACCCGTTCCCCACAACGGATGCCGCCCCCGCAAGCGCCGTCGCGTCTGATTGCTTTGTGCTTCCCGTCGCGGGCGCCGAAGGGCGTACGCGACGCTTCGTTTGAGCGGCCGTCGACAAGAAGGACCTCGGGTTCCAGCGGGCCCGATTGCTCCGTGAGTCGCGTGCCGTGCGTCATCAAGAGGCGTCCGCTGGATCAGAGGTCACACCCATGCGGGTTCGTTGGCGCGGGCTTGAACTGCCCACACGTGTTGCTCCCGATTCCAAGCACCGCAGCGACGTCTACGGCCGGTTCACGGTCGAGCCGTTCGAACGCGGCTTCGGAACAACCATCGGAAACTCCCTCCGTCGCGTCCTGCTCTCCTCACTCGAGGGCGCCGCGGTCACGGCCGTGAAAATCAAGGGCGCAACCCACGAGTTCACGTCTCTCCCGGGCGTGATGGAAGACATCACCGACATCATCCTGAACGTCAAGAACCTCGTCGTGAAGCTCGACTCCGACGAGCCCAAGACCCTCCGCCTCGCCGCCCAGGGTCCCGGCGACGTTACCGCCGATCTTATCGAGGGCGATCCCTCCGTCACCATCGTCAACAAGGACCTGGTCATCGCAACGCTGACCGCAGAGGTCGACTTTGAGATGGAGCTCCGCGTCGCCAAGGGCCGCGGCTACGTCCCCGCCTCCGAGCAGTACGGCAAGGCCGACGAGCAGGAGATCGGCCTCATCCACGTCGACGCCATCTACTCCCCCGTCCAGCGCGTCCGCTACAAGGTCGAGGACACCCGCGTCGGCCAGCGCACCAACTACGACAAGCTCACGCTGGAGATCTGGACCAACGGCACCGTCACTCCCGACATGGCGATGGTCGAGGCCGGCAAGATCCTCAGGAAGCACCTCAACCCCTTCGTGCAGTACTTCGAGCTCGGCTCCGACCGCGTCTCGGACGAGGCCGCCGCCGCCGCCGGAGTCGACGAGGAGCTCATCCGCAAGCTCAACACCCCCGTGTCGGAGCTGGACCTCTCCGTCCGCGCCTCCAACTGCCTGGAATCCGCCCGCATCGAGCACGTCGCCCAGCTCGTTACACAGACCGACGCCGACCTGCTCAAGCTCCGCTCGTTCGGCCGCACATCGCTCCGAGAGGTCAAGCGCAAGCTCCAGGACATCGGTCTGGACCTCGGCATGACCCTCCCGGAGGGATACTCGGCTCCCCAGAAGTGACGGGTCGGGCCGTTTGGCCCCGATCCGTCAATCGGGCCAGGGCAATGGACCTGCCCGATCCCGTGACCCGGGCCTAGAATCGAGGCCCGCCGGACCGCACAACGCGCCGGCGGCTCTCGCCCGGTGCCCGCCATCGTTCGCTGTCCGTCTCAGGAGTTGCTCCAATGCGCCATCGCAAGGCCGGATACAAGCTCGGCCGTACAACCGCCCACCGCCTCTCAACCCTCCGCAACCTCGCGGCGGGTCTGTTCGAGCACGGCCAGATCACGACAACCGTCCCCAAGGCCAAGGCCGTTCAGCCCTTCATCGAGAAGATCATCACCCTCGCCAAGCGCGGCGACCTCCACTCGCGCCGAATGGTCATCGCCAAGCTCGGCGGCGATCGTCGCGGCTTCGAATGGCTCTACATCCCCAAGAACGCCTCCGATGCCGAGAAAGAGCACGTGGAACGCCTCCGCGAGTTCTCCGGTCAGTTCTTCAACATGCCCGAGTCCGGAGAAGTCGAGCGCAACCGCTACGGCGAACTCCGCAAGAGCCCGAAGATCGTCAAGCACATCTTCGACAACATCGCGCCCCGTTATCAGGATCGCGCCGGCGGATATACCCGCATCGTCAAGCTCGGACGCGCCCGCCTCGGCGACGCAGGCGAACTCTGCGTCATCCAGCTCGTCGGCAACGAGCAGGGCCCGGAGATCGGCGGCAAGCCCAGCACCCGCCGTCGCATCGCCGACAAGCGCACCGCCTTCGCCGCCAAGGTCCGCAAGGAAGGCACGAAGGAAGCCGCCACGGCCTGAACCCCGCGCCCACCCGTTCATCATCCCTCAACGCCCGCGGCTTTCGCGGGCGTTGCTGTTTTTCCCCAACCGTCCACCTCTCGGCACCGCGTTACAATGTCGCTGTCCCCACCGGAGACCAGCCATGCCCGCCCCTCGCTCCCTCCGCTCACACAGCCCCCTCGCGATCCTCTTGACGTCCGCAGTTCTCGCGTTGCTCGCCGGATGCCGCTCACGCGACAACTGCTACAAGACCTATCCGGGCGATGCGGATTCCCCGACCGAGCGAGCCCTGCATCCCGACGAGGAGAAGCCCAAGGTGGAGCCCGCGCCCACGCATCCCACCGCTGAGACGCTCCCTCCGCCGTCAAATCCCAACAACGTGCCGCGCTGAACGCGTCTGACGCGCCGCGGATCCGCTTCGGGTCAGCGCCGCACCGATACCTTGCCAGAGCGCTCGAACGACCCTCGCGCCGTCCAGAAGCCGGACGCGAACTCCCCGGCTTCCCTAGCATCCGGCCCATGCTCGAAGAGATCAAACAGATCGAAGCCGCCGCGCTCGCCGAACTCGCCGCCGCCTCCGCCGCCGACACGCTGGAGTCCTGGCGTCAGGCGTACCTGGGCCCCAAGGGAAAGCTCAAGGGCCTCATGCCCCGCCTGAAGGACGTCCCGCCCGCGGACAAGCCCGCCGTCGGCCAGCGCCTGAACGCGCTGAAGACAACGCTTGAATCCGCTTTCGACGAGCGGAAGGCCGCCCTCGGCTCCGCTGCCGCCGCTCCCGCCGGCCCGATGATCGATCTCACAGAGCCCGGACTCGTCCGCGCCGAACTCGTCGCGCGACGCCACATCATCACGCGCGTCCGCGACGAGCTGGTCGACGTCTTCGCGCGCATGGGCTTCGCCGTCGCCGACGGCCCCGAGCTCGAGGACGACGAGCACAACTTCGTCAAGCTGAACATCCCGCCGGCCCATCCCGCCCGCGAACCCATCGACAACTTCTACGTCGACGATCCGCGCACCGCGACCCGCCCCCGCATGCTCCGCTCCCAGACCTCCACCGTGCAGATCCGCACCATGGAGCGAATGGTCGCCGAGGGCAGCGGACCCCCTATGAAGATCGTCTCCCCCGGCCGCGTCTACCGTCCCGACACCGTCGACGCGACCCACTCCTTCATGTTCCATCAGATCGAAGGCCTCTACATCGATCGCGGCGTCACCATGCAGGATCTCAAGTCCACCCTGCTCCACTTCGCCCGCGCCTACTTCGGACCCAACGCCGATGTCCGCCTCCGACCCTCCTTCTTCCCCTTCACAGAGCCCTCCGCCGAGTTCGACATGAAGATCCGCCTCCGACCCGACCAGCCCGAACGCTGGATGGAACTCGGCGGCTGCGGCATGGTCGATCCCGCCGTCCTGCAAGCGTGCGGCATCGATTCCGAAGAGTGGACAGGGTTTGCATTCGGCTTCGGCATCGAACGCCTCGCCATGGGCAAGTACGGCATCCCGGACATCCGGCTGCTCTACCAGAACGACCTCCGATTCCTCAGCCAGTTGTGAGGGCCGTGCGCCGACACGCGCACCCGCATGAACGAAGCATCACTCTCAGCGGGGATTCACCAATGAGCGAAGCACACGGACAAACGCCACAAGGACAATCGGTTCAGTCGCCGGAGTTCCTCGACCTCCCGCCCGATCCTCCCGCTTGGCCGAAGGTCATCGGCATCATCAGCATCGTCTTTGGTTCGCTCGGCATCGGGTGCATGGGATGCAGCGGCGTCGGCCTGGTCATCCAGCCCATGTTCATGGGCTCCGCCGAGGCCCAGTTCGGCCCCATGCCGGACGTCATGAAGCCGCCGCTCTCGCAGATCATCATGATGCCGCTGGGGGCCCTGGTGGCCGCAATGCTCATCATCGCGGGCATCCTCCTGCTCAAGCGTGTGGCGGTAAGCCGCCTCCTCCATCTCGTGTACGCCGCGCTCAACATAGTGATGAGCATCGCCGGCACCATCACCGGCATGGCCCAGACCACCCGCATGGCCGATTGGAAGAACGCCAATCCCGACTCCAAGTGGGCAGAGATGATCAAGCCCGAGATGGCCATGCCCATGATGATCGTGGGCCTCATCATCGGACTCGCCTACCCCCTCTTCCTCCTGGTCTGGTTCGGCGCCGTCAAGCGCAAGGCCTCCGACATGGGCAAGCTCCCCGAGTACTTGTGACCCCGGCAAGTCTCCGCGCGTGCCACTGACCCGCTTCGGGCCAGTGCCCTTCCGGCTTGCGCCGGCTGCTTACCAGCCAGTGCGATTCCGGTTTGCGCCACTGGCTGCTTGCCAGCCAGTGCATTGCGACCCCTTCTCACGCGGCGTATAATCCGCCACAGCCGCGGGTGTAGTTCAGCGGTAGAACGTCAGCTTCCCAAGCTGAATGTCGGGAGTTCGATCCTCCTCACCCGCTTTTTGTTTGCAAGCGTTTGCGTCACGGACGAGTCAGTGTTGTGCGGGGGGTGTGCATTTTCTTCGAGCAATTTGGTTAACCGGGCGATCTCGGCTTGGGCGTCCGGCAGCGGGTCTGTGCCGCCGGTGAAGGCCTTGATCTCGGATTCGTGAATCTGGTGGTAGAACTCGGCCGCGACGCTCGGGGCATGCCCCATCATCTTGCACACCGTCATCACGGGGAACCGCTATTGTGGCGGCATGAAAATGGACGTCGGAGCAAGGATCCGGGCGGCTCGCGAGCATGCCGGGTTGACTCTGCGCGAGCTGGCTGACCGCATCGGCATCGACTACTCGGCTCTTGCCCGCAAGGAACGTGGCGAGACCCGAGTGCGCCTGAGCGAAATGACCACTATCGCGCGTGCCTTGGGTGTTGACCCCAATTCGTTAAAATCGGACGATACCGCGCCGAATCGTTCGGTCTTATCCGGTATCCCGGGGATTCCGGTCATCAACCGGGCACCAGCGGGGCCGACGATGGATTATGCCACTCAGCACTACGACGAGTACCGGACAGCGTGGCACTTCATCGATTGGGGCGACATCAACGACGATACGGCATTTGCGATCGAGGTTGTAGAAACATCGATGGAACCGACGCTCAAGCATGGCGACGTGCTCGTGCTGGTGCCCGTGACAGAGGACCGGATGCGCGACACGCTTCTCAATCGCGGCGCGATCGTGTTCGCGCGGCTCTCTGAGGACACTCGTTCGCCCGGAGTCACCATCGCGAGGTGGCAACCAGGCGAGAACGGGTCGATCATGCTCGCAAAGGACAATCCGGCAGCATCGCCCCTCATCGTGGAGCGCGAGGCGATCGTCCGGCTGGCTGTGGCTGTTGAAGTGAGGAGGAAACTGTGAACGATCGCGAGGCGCCGCGCAATCGCTGGGAACAGAAAGAGCGTGCCGGGTGGTCGGTCACGCTGGTTGCCTTCGTGCTGTTCGCAGTGGGTGGTAACGCGATCTGGGTGCTTGGATTCGAGCGCGAGCCCAACGGATTCGAGGTACTTGGCACTGTGTTCCTCGCCATCCTCATCGCTCTTGGAGTGAAGGGGTGGATGGAGGACCGGGCACCCAAGACGAAGGCTTGACGTGTGCATGGAATTGTGCATCGACCAGTGGCGGCTGAGTCGGGTTGAGTCGGTACCAGTCGGGTTGAGTCGTCGGGTCCACTGCCGGCAGCATGCGATAAGCCTCGCCACCACAAGGGGTAACGGGGTCTTTGAAACGCCCGGCTTCCCAATCTGAATGTCGGGAGTTCGATCCTCCTCACCCGCTTTCTAGTTCAAACGACCGCCGCCGATGTCACCCCCAACGGGACCTGACACCGGCGGCCTTTCGTTTCGAGGCACCTCGCCGGACTCCCGCGCTCATTCCCGCCCACCCGCAGACGGGCCGGACACGCCTACTTCACTTCCGCCTTGAACTCAAACCGTCGCGGCGTACCGCCCTTCATAAAGCCGATCGTCGCGCTCAGGCCGCCCTCCGCCGATCGCTCATACACGATCCGTTTCGGATAGTCGTGGCGAGGATTGTCAAACACCGCCCGCATGACGCCGTTGTCGCTGGTCAGTTCCGACATGACGAACTCGGTCCCCGAAGCCCCGCCCGGCTGCGCGATATAGACCAGGCCCCCCTCGCGCTCCACGACCCGCAGATACTCGAACGCCACCATCCTGCCGCTGGTGTTGACCGTGCGCGACACGCCGAGCATCGCCCCACCCAGGGGCGGGCTCCATCGCTCCTCCATCGACGACCCCGAACTCCGCGTCCCGACCCATGCGCCCGAAAGCCACGCCAGGTCGTCGATCGAAGCCGTCGCCGGTGTGGGCATCGCGATGTCCTCAGGATGCCGGTACAGGCCGACAGACCCGGACGGGTTGTTCGTCGTGGTCACGCGCACGAGCAGCCCATCGCCCGTGACGCGAAACTCCCTCCGGATAAGCCCCTCGTGTTCCTGTCCCGCCACGCGCGCGAAATCCGTCTCCGTCGCGAACACGCCCTCACTCCACGAACCGCGATAGCGCGTGCTCGCGCTGTCGCCTTGCTTCGTGCCCGCAATCTCAGTGATCGAACCGTCGAGCGCGATCCGCACGTCGCGATGCCCGGAGCCGTGGCCGCTCACCAGCACCACCGCGCCCTCCTCAACCCGGAACGCGAACCTCGAACTCATCGGCGGCCCCATCTGCTCAAGGGCCCGGCCCTCGGTGCGGTCCTCAACGTACACCCACTCCCCATCGAGCGCCCGCAGCCCCTCAACCTCGGCGGCTGGCTGCGTCGCGCGCTCGCCCGCGCCAACCGCCTTCGGCAACCCGCCAAACGCCACAACGCACACCAACGCTCTGGCAAGCCACATCGTCACGCGCATTCGGGAACCTCCCTTCGAGCCGCGGCCCCCGCGCAATCCACGCGGCCGAGAATCGTCCCACCACTCTACCGAAACTCCCCCACACCAAAGACCGCGCCGCAGCACCCGGCGTCCCGGCATAGATTGGGAATCCAGCTTCATCCGTCGATACCAAGCCCATTTGGTCTAGCTACATACACGTAAACGAGCTGCTGTAGAATATCCTTCCAAAGACCAAAAATCGCCTTGACACGGCCACTATTAAACCGTACATTGCCCGTATCGTGGTCGCCTCACCCTCCATCCCCTACTCCCGCGGCTCATCCGCCCCGAGCTCCCTCACCGCCACGCCCGACCTTCCCCCCGGCCCCGTCCTCAATCTCACCGATGCCGCCGCCGTACGCATCATCCGCGAACTCGCCGAGCCCACCGCATCCCTCGACAGCGTCGCCGCCGCCAACGGCCTCGCCGTTGCCGACCTCGCCCTCTGGCTCACAACCCCAGCTGCCCGCGAACGCATGCTCGCCATCGAACAGGGTGGCTACGCCCACGTCCGCATGGCCGCCTCCCTCAAGCTCTCGAGCGCCGTCACCGCGTTGCTCCGCGTTCTCGACACCTTCAACGCCCTGGCCGCCTCCCGCCCCGCCGACGACCCGCTGGTCATCCGCGCGGCCATCCACGCCAACAAGGCCGCGTACCACATTTATCGCCTCTCCCGCATCCTCCCCATCGATGAGACATAGCGTGCCCGAGCCAACGAGGGCATTCGGGCCGCCCGCACCATCGCCACGCACGTCTCACACGCGATCGCGAGCCCGCCCCAACGCCCGTTCCCGCCCCCGCCCCAGAGCCAATCTCAGCCCCAGCCCCCAACCCAGCCCGCTCCAGCCCCCGCGCCCGCTGCTCGACCCATCGTCGTCAATGATGTCGCGCCGCTTCCCCGGCTCACAACTCAAACGCCCGACTCTCGCAACACAGCCCACGCCGGCGGCGAGCCCGGGGTCCCCACGGACATGGGCCAACTGCTGACCCAACTCACCGCGCTCGCCACTTCCCTCGGCATCGACATCACGGATCTGGACGATCCCGGCCCGGAACTCCTGCCCTCCTTCCCGTCTGCCGCAGAGCCCCTCGCGCTCGCCGACACCACCTAGCGCGGGCGCCGCGCCCCCGAAATCCGCATCCACTCCGAAAAATGGAGCAGGGCCGACGAAGCCCCTCCGACTTCGCCGGCCCATGCGTGGGTGGTTCAGATCTTGAATCAGCGGCAGGTGTTGCAGAAGTCGTCGACTTCGCGCTTCACAACTTCGCGCGTCTTGCCGTAAGACTGCTGGAGCCGGCCCTCGAGCTGCTCACGGTTGCCATTGATGACGTCCAGGTCATCGTCGGTGAGCTTGCCCCATTTCTCCTTGACCTTGCCGCGCATCTCTTTCCAACGTCCTTCAACTTGATCCCAGTTCATGATTGATCTCCTTTCAATGCTCCACGTATTCTGCTGCCAGAGATGAATCACCGCTGAAGCCGCAGTGAATCTCTCACCTGTATTTGCGATGCGTGCCGTTGTACGCGTGCTTGTCCAGATCGTGCCGCTCCTTCGCGCGGGACGCCGCCGCCCATACCTCCGTGTTCGCGATGATCCCAAGGCACAGACCCAGCACGAGCGCAAACAAGCCCGCGATGATCCCCTGCGTCAGCGCCAGCACCACCGCGATAATCACCACGCCCGCCACGATCAGCAGCATCCACTTGAGCATCCCGCCGCCCCGGAGCCGCGGGTCGCCCGGCCGACCCTCCGGGGAGTTCGCCTCGATCACATCCGCCTGCTCGGATGCGGAATCATCGCCGTGCATCCGCGGCGGGTGCTCCGCGGTCTCCTCGGCTCGAGGTCGGTTCTCGTGATTGCTCATCGGCTCCTCCTCTTGCCCCCGGCCTGCTGCGCGTCGATCACCGCAATGGCCGCGTGCGACTCTCGCCTCACGCGGCCTTGGTGCGCTCCCAATCAGTCGTCATTCCAGACGCCGTCATCATCCGACCAGAGCACGATCGTGCGGTCGCCGCTCTTCACGGAGCGCGCCCCGATGTGCTCCACACCGTTGAACGTGCCCGTGTTCCCCGTCACGTTGATCGTGTCGCCCGGCTTGAACTCGAACTTCTGGCGCGAGACGTACCACGACGGGCCGATCACAACCCGCTGCTCCCCCGTCTCGGTATCAACCACAACCACGATCGCGTCCGGCTCGCCATCGATCAGCGACTCATCCCGAACCTCGACGATCCGCCCGCGCACCGTCCGCTCCTCACCTTCGCGGAACGCCTTCATGAACGCGCCGTCCGACTTCCAGTGCGACGCGGTCATCTCCCGCTCGCCCGAGCGGCTGCGAAACTCAGGAGCCTCGATCCCGTACGCCGAGTAAATCGCCGACAGGCGATTCTGATCGGTCAGCGTGTCCAGGTCATCCGGCACCTCCTCCGAAGCAACCAGCATGTCCCGGCTTCCATCGATCCTCGCCTCGTGGTTGGCCCCGAGGCTCACGAGCGTCCACGGAACCAGAATGATCTCATCCGCAATGCCCAGCACGTTCTCGTTCGGGTCGAAGCCGATGAAGGCGATCCGCCCCGAACGCCCCTCGATGATGACCTGCTGGATCTCGCCGCCACTCTTGTCCGACGCGCTGGCCGGCGCATCCTCGAGCTTGCTCATGAGCATGAGCTGGCCGGATCCCCAGCGACGATTCGAGTACCGGGCGTCGCTCTCCTTGTCCTGGATCGCGTCGCGACGATCCATGTCGTCCTTGTGCATCCCGTCCTTGGTGTGCTTCGTGGGCGCATCCCAGCGGGCGATGCCATCCTCGTCCCGCAGGTCGATCCGCTCGCCCTGGATCGTCGCCTGGAGCGCGACGTACGAGTCACGACCGTCCGCGGAGTACGGCACGGCCTTGGCCTTGATGGTGTCGCCGCGCATGGGCGCCGCCTCGCCGCCCATCACGTACCACGACGGACCCAGGATGATGTGCTTGATGGAGCCGTCCGCGTCCTTCACCTCGACGCAGGCATGCTCGCGGGCGCCCGCGTGCTCGCGGACCACGCGCGTGATCGTTCCGTCGATGGTGGTGGGGTTCCGGTTCGCGGCCCGCGACTCGGCCAGCGTGTCCGCGTACGGATCGCGCCAGTCGTCCTCGCCATCACTGTCCGCAAAGGTCTCGTCCCACCAGTTCTCAAGGTCCTCGGTCCACGTGGTGTGCTCAAGATTGGACCAATCCTCCGGGCTGAACGACGCGGCGCGATCGATCTGTTCCTTGGTCAGATCGATCGTGTACCGCTCGTTGGCCGCGTCGTACCGCAGCGCGGCATACGGAACCGCGATGTCCTTCCCGCCAAGTCCCAGCACCGAGCCGCTGTTCAGGACGGCGTACTCGATGCGGCCGCTCCCCCGATCCACGATGAAGTCGTCGATGGTGGCGACCACCTCGCCGTTGGCATTGGCGACATCCTCACCGTCCAGCGAGGCTGCGTCGAGGAAGATGTGAGAACGCTTCGCGTTGTCGCCTCGGATCGGCTCGCGACCGTCGGCGCTGCGGGGGCTGGTGGGCTGTGCCCACGCGGAGAGTGCGAGGCCCGCCGTCACGAAGAGCGCGGCAGCGGCCGAGCGTCTGGTCATCTGGATACTCATCGGTGTGTCCCTTCCAAAGAAGCCGTGAGGGAGTGGTGGGGAGCGGGTGGCTTCTTCCCGTTCCCACACCATGAGTGTCCAGCGTGGAGTGAGCCCGCGCTGACCGACCCGTGAATCCATGCTCATTCTCTTTCCACGCCGGCATCCCGGAAGGAGGGGCTCGCGCAAGAGATCGAGCAGCGACGCATGTGCTCGGCGTGCAGGCGCTCAAACGCCGCTGCGCCTATGACCGGCGCGAGCGGTCGATATCTTCCAGCTCATCCTGCGCGTGACGCGCGAGGGAGCGAGCCACGATGATCACAGACACCGTCACCGTAGCCACAACAGAGAATATGAAAAGGCCGTCCAGGAGCAGCGGAGGGAGAGGTGTTGTGAACGCGAAGCGGCAGACACCCGTAAGGATCGCTGAACCGGCACACAGGCCCAGGAAAAAAAGTGGTTTCAGCGGCATCCTGGCTCGGTTCTCCGCACGGACTCGCGCAGCCAAACTGCTTACAGGCGAGGATCGGTCAGAGTTGTGAACCCTGGCGACAGCAGAGATGAAACCTTTCTTATCTTGACATCATCCACGATTCATCGCATACTGCTTGGCCTCAACGGGAGGAATGCAGGATGAACCGGCTGGCTTGGCTGTTCGACAGCAAAGGCTTCCCGCCCCGCTGGAACTGCGGCGTATGGTCGCAGGGCTTGGGCTGGACCCATATCGCGTCCGACGTTCTGATTTTCGCCGCGTACTCCGCCATCCCGATTGCGCTGGCCGTGTTGGTGCTGCGCCGGCGCGACGCCCCGTACCCGGGGCTTCTGATCCTCTTCGCCACGTTCATTCTCTGCTGCGGCGGCACGCACCTGGTCGAGGCGATCATTTTCTACAAGCCCATCTACCGATTCGCCGCGGTGCTGAAGGCGGCCACAGCCGGTGTCTCGCTGCTCACGGCGTTTGTGCTGGTGCGGGCCATGCCGACCATTCTCAGCGCTCCCGCGGTGCTGCGAGAGCGCGAGTCGCTGAAAGCGAATCTTGAGGTCGAGCGTCGGAGAACCGTGGAACTCTCGGAAGAGCGGGCGCCCATGGCGAAGCGATCGGCGGAGCTGACCTCGCGCACACGCCGCCTCTCTGACGCCTTGGCAGCGGGGCGCGTCGTGGCGTTGCGATGGAGGGTCGCTGACGGCGCCGTCCTGTGGGAGATCGGCATGGGACAGGCCGCGCACCTGTGCGGACTTTCGCAGGGCGATTCGTTTGAGAGCTGGCGCGTGCTGCTCTTGCAGGACGATGTGGATCGGCTGAGAGAGCTCGCCGCGGCGTGCGAGCAGAACCGGACGATCGAGTTCGAAGCCCCGGTGGTCGGAACTCGCGGGCTGCGCCTGCGCCTCACCGCGACGCCGGATCCCGCCGTTGCGGGGGAGGCTCGCACGGCGACAGGGATGTTCCGGCTGATCCAGTCCGCATGAGCTCCGGCGCAGCGGCCGACGCGGGGCTGCGCGTCAGGCTTTGGCGCTGTGGCTGTTCCGAGCAGGAAGGCCATTGTCCGCCCGGCTATTGGCCTCTGGAGGGGCGGTGTCGAGCCGGATGCGAGGGAGGTGCACCGTGAACTCGCACCCGTCGTCCTCACGATTGCTTGCCGTGATGAGGCCGCCGTGGAGCTCGGCAATGCCCTGCGCAATGGCGAGGCCAAGGCCGTGTCCGCGCTGGTATCGTGGGCCGCCGTGGGCCTGTGCGAAGCGATCAAAGATGGTCTCGAGCTTCTCAGGGGGGATTCCCGGGCCGCGATCTGTCGTCACGATTCGAATCGACGAGGCATCGCAGTTGATCGAGATCTCTACTCGACCATGCTCCGGGCTGAAGCGAATGGCGTTGCGAATGAGATTGTCGAGCATCGTGCGGAGCAGGTCCGGGTCTCCCGAGACCGAGGCGTCCACGCACTCCTCATCGGCGAGGAGGCGAGGGACGAGTGTGACGCGATACTGCAGGGCCATCTTCGAGCAGCTCTCGATGCTGTCCATCACGATGTCGTTGGCCGCGTTGGCCTTGCTCCGAGGCGTTCCCTTGCCATCCTCGACACGCGTCAGCGTGAGGAAGCTCTCCACGAGCCGCCCGAGCCGGATCAGTTCGTCTTGCGAGCTGGAAACAAACTTTCTGACCTCCGGCGAGGCGTTCTCAAGACTCAGGGTCTGGGCGTCCACGAGCATGATCGCGATCGGGGTCTTGATCTCATGGGAGACGTTGGAGAGGAAGCGCTCCTGTGCGGCAAAGCGTTGGCCGATTCGCTTTCGGGCGTGCTCGAGTTCCTGCGTGAGGATCGCCACCTCTGCCGCGACATGGCGGTCCGGCGGGGGCGGTGAGTTCCCCGGTTCGAGGCGCTTGGCGAGATCCCGGAGACGTTGGAAGGGGGCGACCGCCACACCCGCGATGAACCATCCAGTCGCGGCGGCAGCAAGGATGCTCATGGCGCCGCTCGCGAGCGCGAGGTTCGAGAGAATCGTGAACCGGCGCTGAATGAAGGCGTCCGTTGTCGTAACGGCAATGGCGAAACGCCTGCCGTCGCTGCCGACGGCCCCAATGACCGCCACCTTGAAGGCGTGCGCATCGGGGACCGCCGGCGTGAGCAGGTCAGGATCGAGCGTCACGATGACCGGGCCGCTGGCAGCGGGGACGCTCTGCAGGCCGAGGTCGGCCCAGCGGAGGGTGCTGCCCTCGCTCCCGGCCGTGTGCACGCCTGAGCCGTCGAAGACATCGATCTGCAGCATCTGGAAAGGGAAGACATCGCGACGTCTGGCCAGAGCGGCAGTCAGATCTGCGTCCGTCACGGAATCGATGCGATCCGAGAGATCCAAGGCGATGTCGCGGGTCCAGTTTCCCAGCTCGAGGTGCATCTGCTCTGTGATGGCGGCACGCTCATAGAGGCAGAACACCCCGAGCATCGTGCAAATGATGAGCGCGAAGAGCGCCACCATCAGGATGCAGAGACGGACCCTCAACGTGAGCTGCAGGCGAGGGGCTGAGTCCGCGGTCTCCGACGGGATCTGACGTCGTCCGTCGTTCATTCCATCAGTCCATGATTCCGAAGCGGTAACCGGCTCCCTTTACGGTGTGGAACAGTTCGTTATCGAACCCCCGATCGAGCTTCTTGCGCAGCGCTGACACATAGACGTCAATCACATTACTGGACGGATCGCTGTTCATGTCCCAGACCTTCTCTGAAATCTGGGTTCGCGAGAGGACGCGATTCGGATTCCGCATCAGGTACTCGAGGAGGGCGAACTCCTTGTTCGACAGATCGATCTGCACGTCGCCGCGGGTTGCGCGGCGGGTGTAGAGATCGAGCGTGAGGTTGTCGCACTCGAGCACTCGACCCTGGCTCGCCTCCCCTCGGCGGAGAAGCGCGCGGATGCGGGCGAGCAGTTCCTCAAACTCAAACGGCTTCGCCAGGTAGTCGTCGGCGCCCGCGTCGAGCCCCGTGACCTTGTCGTCCGTGCTGGAGAGCGCGGTGAGCATGAGAATGGGCGTCTTGACACATCGGCGACGCAAGTTCCTGCAGACTTCCACGCCGTCGCGGTCGGGAAGCATGAGGTCGAGCAGCACCAGGTCGTACGGTTCGATCGCGGCGAGGTCTTCGCCCTCGAAACCTGAATGACTCACGTCGGCCGCGAAGCCATGCTCACGCAGGCCTCGCTGGATCGATTCGGCCATCTTGGGGTTGTCTTCAACTATCAGCACTCGCATGCGGCACTCCTTTCGAGTGTCAAACGGTGCGGGAGGGTCTGAGCCTGATCACGCACGCATTCTATTACCAAGTACGAGACACAGTGCGCGCCAGATCGCGAAGCACGATGAAGACGGATTCATCCTGGATTCAGTTGGCGCACGGTAGTGTGCTGCATACTGCCTCCGTCTCCGGCGGGGGAGCGGGCGGTGTGTCCGCATCTGCTGGAAGAAAGGAAGCACCGATGGAAGTTGTTCGCTCGTTGTGGATGCGTGTCTCAAGGCCGCTCGCGATCGTGCTTGCGGTGTTCGTGGTCGGGGGCGTGGCGGCTTGTCAGACGACCAAGGGCGTCGGGCGCGATATTGAGAACCTGGGAGACAACATCGAGGATGCCGCGGAAGACGCGGACTGAATCGCAGCGCTCGGCGTGCGTAGATAAGTGAATGGCGGAGACGACGGGACCCTGTCGCGCCGGGCGCGTCAGGGTCTCTCGCCAATATCGACGATCGCGCACGCGATCACGACATGCAGGCCGAGCCGGTTGGCCTCAGCGATGACGGAAGGACCATCAGCGCCGGGATTGAGCCAGACCTCCGCGACGTCCGCGCGGCTGGCAAGCTCTCCCATCAGTCTCACGCCAACTTCGGGAGGAACGTACATCGCGGCGCGATCGATCGGACCCGGTACTGCAGCAATGGTGCGGTAGACATCGAGCCCCTCAATGGACGCGGCGTGCGGATTGACTGGCAGAACGACGTGGCCCTGTCGCAGGTACGCACGCACGGCCTTGTTTCCAAACTTGGCACGATCCTCCGATGCGCCGACGATCATGACACGCACGACGTGTCTCCTTGAGTTTCGCGGAAGTTCGTTGTCGCAGCGCCTTCGCGACCGGGTGATGCCGGCGCGGGCGGGCGGATCATGCGTGCGAGGTTGGCGCGGAGGCGGAACCCTCGGGCGCGGCCTTGATGGACTTGGGCGGTCCGAAGACCTTCTCGGTGAGGACCTGGATCACGACGTACAGCACCGGCGTGAACAGCAGGCCCAGGAGGGTGTTCCCGATCATCCCGTAGAAGACGGCGGTTCCAATCGCCTGGCGGCTGGCAGCGCCCGCGCCGGTCGCGATCATCAGCGGGAGCACGCCGAGGATGAAAGCGAGCGCGGTCATGAGGATGGGCCGGAGACGCTGGCGCGAGGCCTCGACCGCGGACTCGACAATCGGCTTTCCCTGTTCGCGATAGGCCTTGGCAAACTCAACGATGAGAATGGCGTTCTTGGCGCCGAGTCCGACGAGGAGCACGAGCCCGACCTGCGTGTAGATATTGTTGTCCATGCCGCGGTACATCAGGCCGGCCATGGCGCCGAGCACGGCGAGAGGTATGGAGAAGATGACCGAGAGCGGGATGAACCATGACTCGTAGAGAGCGGCGAGGATGAGATAGACGACGAGAAGGGCCATCGCGAACACGATGATGGCCTGGTTGCCGACGAGCTTCTCCTGATACGAGAGGGCGGTCCATTCATAAGTCATGCCGGGCGGGAGTTTGGCGTTTGCCATCGACTCGACGACGTCAAGGGCATCACCGGAGGATGTGCCGGGCGCGGGCTGACCCTGGAGCACCGCGGACGGGAAGATGTTGTATCTGATCACGCGGTCGGCGCCCATGGTTTCCCGCACTGTCATGAGCGACCCGAGGGGGACCATGCTGCCGTCGGGCTTGCGGACGTCGAGCTTCAGGATGTCCTCGCGGAGGGCGCGGAAGCGGCTGTCGGCGGAGACGTTGACCTGCCAGGTGCGCCCGAAGAGGTTGAAGTCGTTGACGTACGCGGAGGCGAGGTAGCCGGACATCGTGGAGAAAACGTCCTGGAGCGGGATGCCCAGCTTCTTGACCTTCTCGCGATCGACGTCGGCAAAGAGCTGGGGCACCGAGGCTCGGAAGCCACTGTTGACGGCTTGGAGCTTTGACTGGGCATTTCCGTCGACGACCAGACCCTGAACCAGTTCGCCCATGGCCTGGCGTCCGAGCCCGACTCGATCCTGCAGGCGAAGGTCGAAGCCCGATGCGCTGCCCACACCGTCGATCGCGGGCAGCGAGAAGACAATGCAGATCGCGTCCGGGATCGCGGCGGTCTTCTGTCGGAGCTCGGCCATGATCGTGTCGGTGTCGCGGCCCTTCGGGAGCCGGACGGACCATTCCTCGAGTCCGGCGAACATCGCGGCGTAGTTCGAGCCTTTGTCATTGATGATCGAGAAGCCGGAGAGACGGCTGAAGTTCTTCACCCCATCGGTGTTCGCGAGGATCTCTTCGACCTTCTTTGCGGCGGCGGTGGTTCGTTCCTGAGAGGCCGAGTCGGGCATCCAGACATCGACCATGATGAGGCCGCGGTCTTCGAGCGGCACGAACCCGGTCGGGACCTTGGTGAAGGTCCATCCGATGGCGAAGACGCAGGCGCCGAACGCGCCGAGCGTGAACAGAACGATGGCGGGGTGGACCAGGAACTTGATCAGACGGGCGTACCCGTTGGCGAGGGCGTCGAACCCCTGATTGAAGAGTCTCACGAGGGTGAAAGGCTTATGGCCCTCCTTGTGGGGCTTCAGGATGACGCCGCAGAGGGCGGGTGTGAGCGTGACAGCGCACACGCCGGAGAGGAAGGTGCTGGCGGCGATGGTGAGGGCGAACTGCTTGAAGAGCTGGCCGCTGATGCCGGGGAGGAACGCGGTGGGGACGAAGACCGCCATGAGGACGACGGTGATGCTCATGACGGGCGCCAACACCTCTTTCATGGCGATGATGGTGGCTTCCTTCGGCGGCTTGTGCGTGCGCTTCATCACGCTCTCGACGTTCTCGACAACGACGATGGCGTCGTCAACGACGATGCCGATCGCGACGACGAGCCCGAAGAGCACGGGCATGTTCACGGAGAAGCCGGAGAGCTTGGCAAAGAAGAACGTGCCGATGATCGAGACCGGGATCGCCAGCATCGGGATGACGGAGAGGCGGAGGCTGCCGAGGAAGATGATGACCACCGCAAGCACGAGCGCGAGGGCTTCGAAGAACGTGTGGTAGACGGACTCGACAGCGGCGAGGACAAACTCCGAGCTGTCGTAGACGATCTCGAACGAGAGCCCTTCGGGCAGGGCATCGGTCTTCGCGTGCAGGAGCTTTTCGACCTCGGTGGCGACCTGGACGGCGTTGCCGCCGGGCGCCTGGTAGACGATGCAGATCGCGGCGGGCGTGCCCTTGTAGGCGGCGAGGAGGTCGTAGGACTTGCCGCCGAGCTCGACGCGGGCAACGTCCTTGATCCGGGTGATGCGGTTGCCCTCGGCGCGAACGATGACGTTCTCGAACTCATCGACGCTGCTGAGACGACCGAGGGTTGAGACATTGTACTGGTAGGCCTGGCCGGTCGGGACCGGGGGCTGGCCGATGGCGCCCGCGGCGACCTGGACGTTCTGCTCCTTGAGCGCGCCGATGACGTCCATGGTCGTGAGATCGCGGGCTTTCAGACGATCGGGGTCGAGCCACACGCGGATGCCGTAGTCCTTGGCCGGGAAGATGGTGGCATCGCCGACGCCCTTGATGCGCTTGATCTCGTCGAGGAGATTGATGGTGATGTAGTTGGTAATGAAGAGGTCGTCGTACTTCGCGGCGGCCTCCTTGTCCCTGGGCGCGAGTGAGAAGATGCTGATGAAGCTGGAGGAGACCTTGTCCGTGGTGATGCCGTTCCGCTTGACCTCTTCCGGGAGTTTGGGCTGGGCGATGCTCACGCGGTTCTGCACGAGCACGGAGGCGATGTCGATATCGGTTCCGAGTTCGAACGTGACGTCGAGGGTGTAGGAGCCGTCACTGGCGGAGGTGCTCTCCATGTAGATCATGCCGGGGACGCCGTTGACCTCCTGCTCAATGGGAGAGGCGACGGTGTCGGCGACGACCTGTGCGCTCGCGCCGGGATACGTGGCGGTGACCTGGATGACGGGAGGGGTGATGTCGGGGTATTGCGCGATCGGGAGCGTGGGGTATGCGACCACGCCCATGATGACGATCAGGATGGAGATCACCATCGAGACGATGGGCCGGCGAACCGGGAACTCGGCGAGCATGCGTCCTCCTCAGCGGCCCTGAGCGGCCGGCTCCTGCATCTTGGGTGTGACCTTGGAGCCGGGACGGGCCTTGAGCACGCCGAGCACGATGACGCGATCCTGCGGAGTGAGGCCCTCTTCCACGACACGGACCATGCCGTCGAGCACGCCGATCTTCACGCGTCGCTGCTCGACCTCGTCTTTCTCGTTGACCACCATCGCGTATCGGCCGAGCTGGTCGGACAGGAGCGCCGACTCGGGAACGAGGATGGCGTTTGCGGATGACATCGGGAAGCGCACGCGGGCGAAGAAGCCGGGAAGGAGCGACTCGTCCTTGTTCTCGTATGTGGTGCGGACGCGGAGCGTCGCGGAGACGCGGTCGAGCTGCGGGGCGACGTAATCGACGCGTCCCGGGTACGAGAACTCGGTTTGGTCGGCAAGGGCCAACTCGCTGGGGCGCCACACGCCCGGAGCGATCTGGCCCGGTTCGCTCACATCGCGATCACCCAGCTGCTCGCGACGAACCTTGAGAACATCATTCTCACTCACGTCGATGGAGACATATACGGGCGACGCCTGCACGATGACGGCCAGAAGCGTGGTCTCGCCGCGTCCGACCAGGTTGCCGATGTCGACGTAGTTCTCGCTGATGCGTCCGTCGATGGGGGCCACGACCTCGCAATACTCCAGATTCAGCAGGGCTTCGGTCAGTTCGGCCCTGGCCTTCGCGAGATCGGCGGCAACGACGTCGCGCCGCGCGGTCTTGATGACGGCGTCGATCTCGGGTCCGGCACGCTGATCGGCGAGTTCCCGGGCCAAGCGTGCGTCGTTCTCGGCGCCGAGCAGGGCGGCTTCCTGGGCGGCGACGGCGGCCTTCGCCTGCTCGACGGACGCGATGTACTGACGCTTGTCGATGACGAAGAGAACGTCGCCCTTCTTGACGCGCTGACCGGGCTGAAAGTTGACGCTCTCGAGGAAACCCTGCACGCGTGCGCGCAGCTCCACTGTCTCTGACGCCTCGACCACGCCCGTGTATGCGAGGAAGCTGGTGACTTCGCGCTGGACCGGGTTCGCGACGATGACCTCCGGCGGCGGTGGCGGCACGTAGGTGTTCGAGTCGTCGCCCTTCTTGCAAGCGCCGAGCGTCAGCGCAAGCAGCAGCAAGGGGCGCAGGCGGCGAGCACGATTTGCTGACGATGGCATCGATGGCTCCGTACGGGTCACTTTCCGCCTCCAACCTCCGACGCGCTGGCGTCGGGACGCGGGAATCCAACATCCTTGCCCTGATCCCAGTCGGGCGTGAGCACGTCGCCCCAGTTGGTCCGGGCACGCATGCGCTCTGCGGTCTCCGCGTCGACGAACTCCTGATGCTCCCGGATCTCCCACCCGCCGCCGAGAGCGCGGTAGGTGCGAACGGCGCCGAGCGCGATGGAGGCACGAGAGACCACCAGGCTGTCCTGCTGCTCAACGAGTTGGGTCTGGGCGTCGTTGACGCGGATGAAGTCGACGGCGCCGGCGCGATACTGGATCAAAGAGAGCTCGACGCTTCGATTGGACGCATCGACGGCTTCGAAGAGATGGTCGCTGCGCTCGCGCGAGCGGAGGAACTCGGCCAGCCCGGCCTCAACATCCGAAGCGGCGCGGAGCACGACCTCCTGGTACGCGGCAACGGCCTGTTCAAAGCGTGCATCCTGAACCCGGACGTTGTTGCGGATCCGACCGTAGTTCAGGATGGGCCAGTTGATGCCCAGGCCGATGAAGCCCGTGAACGAATCGGCATCGAAGATGTCGCCGAGGTCGGAGCTTCGACCGTTCTCGAAGGTGCTGCTCGCGAAGCCGGTGCTGCCGCTGATGGTGATGCTCGGGTAAAGGTCGGCCTCGGCCTGCCCGATGCGGGCGCTCTGGGCGGCGGCGATGCGTTCGGCGGCGCGGACATCGGGACGCCGGCGGAGGAGGTCGGCAGGAACACCCGCCGCGATCGTTGCGGGCGCTTCCGGAACACGAGGTGCGGCGTTGTCAGCGGTCGCGAGCTCGGCTTCGAGGGCCGAGGGCGTCCTTCCGAGAAGCACGCCGAGCGCCAGCGTCGCCTGTCGGAGCGCGAGCTCGAGCTCAGGAATGAGCGCACGCGTGTTCGCCAGTGTCGCGCGAGCGGTGGCGACGTCCAGTTCGGATACGGCTCCAGCGCGGAAACGCGTCTCGGTCAGTTCGAGAGTCTCGGCCTGAAGATCGACGTTGGCGCGAGCAAAGACCAGACGCTCCTGCAGCGAGCGGACCAGGATGTAGTTGGTGGCGACCTCGGCCGTGAGGGTGACGAAAACCGAATCAAAGTCCGCGACGGCCAGGAGTACCTCCGCGTCGGCGGCCTCGATGCCCCGGCGGAACTTGCCCCAGAAATCCAGCTCCCACGCCGCCTCCAGGCCGACGATGTCGTTTGAGAAGGCGCGGTCGCCGGATGCCGCGGCCTCGTTCTCGCTGAGCTGCTCAGCGCTGATCGAGCCGAACGCGTTCTGCGTCTGTGGGAAGAAGTCGCCGACGGCGATGCCTCGGGCTGCACGGGCCTCGATGACGCGGAGACCGGCAACCTTGAGCGACAGGTTCTGGGCGTGGGCCTCTTCGATGAGGCGGGTGAGCGTGGGGTCATCGAACGATGCCCACCAATCGGTGGCGGTGGGGGCAGCCTGCGGGCCCTCGACGGCCTGCCAAGCTTCATTCACGTCTGCGGAGGGCTGATCGTAGTTCGGTCCAACCATGCACCCCGAGAGGGCGAGTGCGACCGCAAACGATGTTCCCAGCTTGACCCGTGTCTGGTTTCCATCGACGAGATGCGGCGCTTCGAGGCGACCACTCAGCATGCTTCCGCTCCGAGCGACGGGGGTAGTGCGATCACGCTTCCGACGTGGCCGCCATCATACCACTACGCGGGGGTATGAGTGGGTTGCAACAGCATGGCGCGGATCCGCAGCCGCCGGGGGCGATCCGGTCGACTCCGTGAACGAGCGGGCGCGTCACTCCGTGGCGATCCGGACGAGGAGCCTTGAAGGCGTTACCCTTGACCCTTGCCCCGGGACGGAGCCCGGTCCAGTCCGAGTCTTGGACATGATCGCTTACGGAGAGCCAGAAGCATGAGCAGCGTCCCCAAGGACACCATTGCCTACTTCTCGATGGAGATCGGGCTTCGGGCTGACGTTCCGACGTACTCGGGAGGCTTGGGCATCCTGGCCGGCGACTCGATCCGGGCGGCTGCGGACCTCGGCCTGCCGCTCTGCGCGGTCACGCTTCTGTATCGCAAGGGCTACTTCACCCAGCAGTTAGACGAGAACGGGCACCAGACCGAAGGGCCCACGGAATGGAATCCGGAGGAGGTGCTCCAGCCGATGGAGCCGCGGATCAGCGTTCCGGTCGAGGGCCGCAACGTGTTTGTCCGCTGCTTCTGCATGCACGTGCACGGGGCGACGGGGCACCGCGTGCCGGTCTATTTCCTGGACACCGACCTGGAGTCCAACTCGCTGGAAGACCGAGCGATCACACACCAGTTGTACGGCGGGGACGCCCGCCACCGCATCAAGCAGGAGACAATCCTGGGGATCGGCGGCCGGCGCATGATGCGGGCGATCGGGCACGATGTGACGATCTTCCATATGAACGAGGGACACGCGTCGTTCCTGACGGTGGAGTTGCTGAGCGAGTACATCTGCCGCGCCGGGCGAGACGTCATCGACTATGACGCGCTGTCGTACGTGCGTCCCCGCTGTGTCTTCACGACGCACACGCCGATTGCCGCGGGGCACGACCGGTTTGCCATTGAAGAGGTCCGTCGGATCGTCGGCGACCACCCGGTGTTCCACCGGCCTGACCTTTACGGCGAGGACGGGATCCTGAACACCACGCGTCTGGCGATGAACCTGAGCAAGTACTCGAACGGCGTGGCCAAGAAGCACGGGGAGGTTTCGCGGGCGATGTTCCCCGGGTACCGGATCGACTCGATCACCAACGGCGTGCACGCCGCGACGTGGGCGTCGCCTCCGATGCGTCAGTTGTTTGATGAGCACGTTCCCGGCTGGCGTCGGAGCAACAGCGAGCTGCGAGGTGTGCTGGGGATCGCGCCCGAGCGAGTGTGGGCGGCGCACCAGGTCACGAAGCGAGCCCTGATGGATCGAGTGTTCGCAGACAGCGGCGTTGAGATGGATCCTGACGTGCTGACGCTGGGCTTCGCTCGCCGGGTGACGGCGTACAAGCGGACAGACCTGCTCCTCTCGGATCCGGAGCGTCTGGCAAGGATTTGCAAGGAGGTTGGGCCTCTGCAGATCGTGTACGCCGGCAAGGCCCATCCGCACGACGGGATCGGCAAGGGCATGATCGAGCGGGTCCACGCTTCGATTCGGGCGTTGAAGGCGGACGTGCGGATCGCGTTCCTTCCAAACTACAACATGGAGCTTGGCGCGCTGCTGACCGCGGGAACCGACGTGTGGGTGAATCTGCCCGAACCGCCGCTTGAAGCTTCGGGAACCAGCGGCATGAAGGCCGCGCTCAATGGTGTGCCGTCGCTCTCCACTCCGGATGGATGGTGGATCGAAGGGATGATCGAGAACGTGACGGGCTGGACGATCGGGGCCGAGGCGCAGATCGGAGAGACACGCGATCACGGGGCCGATCGTGCGATCGCGTACGACAAGCTCGAGAACGTGGTGGTGCCGATGTACTACCGCGATCGCGCGAAGTTCGTCTCGATGATGCAGCACGCGATCGCGCTCAACGGCTCATACTTCACGACGCAACGGATGATGCGGGATTACGCCTTGCGGGCGTACTTCACCTGAGGCGAGTCATTCGTCGGCTCTCAGCCGGGCTCGGGCATCACGGCGTGCCACGCGTTGATGGCGTCGCGGACCTGCACGTCTGGGTCTGGCAGTCCGCGCGGGTCGAGGATCACGTCTGCGCCTTCCATCGACGTCGAGAGGGCGATTGCGTACGCGAGCAGGTCCAGTCTGCCCTCGCCGGGCGTGACGCGTCCTATGCCGTCCGTGTCCGAGAGGCGCGGCGCGACGAGCCGCATCCCGGCACGGGCCGCCTCATCCGATGGCTTTCTGTCACGTAGAAGGAGGAAGGCCGGGTCGATACCGACACCGATAGGACCTGTCGCACGCTTCTCGCTGTCGGGTCCGTGATCGGCGATCCGGACACTCGCGCGGTCCGCGACCTCAGACAGTGCGACCACGACATCCTCGGCATGAGGCGGAAGCGAGATCGACAGGGTTCGGCCTGCGGGGCGACCGTCGAGCGTCGCGAGTTCAGCGCAAAGCTCTATGGCGTCGATCGCGGCCGAAGTCGCGCGCTCGCCGCGGATCGGGTCGACGAAGTGTTCTGTTGGGATCCAGAGGTCAATGCCGCCGAATCCGGAGCCCAGCCGACGCAAGAACGACACAAGATCGCGTCGGGCGCTTCGATCGAGCTCGCGAGCTCGGAGCCCGGGAAGTGTGCCGTCGAGACGGAGGGCCCGGGGTCGGAAGGCTGCCGCGTGGTGGAGCAGTGGGCGGGCCGCCATGGCCTCGCGTCCGTTCGTGCGGGTCAATCCTGCGATGGAGAGCGAGAGGGTCAGCTGTCCGAGCATTCCTGAAGATAGGCCCGGAGAGTGGGCTGCCAGAGACCACGTACGTGGTGGCCTGACGCAAAGAACTACGATCGGCCATGGCAAAGAGCAACCAGCCCCTCCTCCGGACGTTCCTTGAGACGGTCCATCTCTCGGCGATGGGGATCTGGGTCGGCACGCTGGGCATGGCGGGTGCGAGCGCGGCAATTGTCTTTCCGACGATGCGATCCCTGGAACCCACACTGGGCGCGTACCCGCTGTACACGGAGCCGCACTGGCGATTGGCCGCAGGACACGTCGCTGCGAAGCTGTTCTTCGCTTCTGATCTGGTGCAACTCGTGTGCGCACCGCTGGCGGGGATCGCCCTGGTGCTGATGGTGATGAAAAAGGTCGTGCCGTGGCCGAGTCGTCTGATTGCCGGGCGCCTCGTGGTGCTGACGCTGTTGATGGCCGTGCTGAGCTATCGCTTCTTTGTGCTTGCGCCCCGGATGGACCGGGACCTGGCGCTGTATCGAGCGGCTGCGAGCGCAGGAGAGATGGAGCCCGCGGCGCAGCATCTCGCGGCGTTCAATGCCGACCACCCGACGGCCTCACGCATCATGACCACAACATTCGTGCTCGCCCTGCTTGGTTTGGTGATCGGGGCATGGTCGGCATCATCCGCCCGTCGCAGCGATCTGGAGTAGGAAGTGGCGAAGAAGACGGCAAAGAAGGCGAGCGTTCGGGCGAAGCCTCGTGAGAGCCCGTCGCCGAAGGCGGACGTTGAACGCGCTCTGGCGCTGCTCGCGTCACTTCGAGCGCACTACCCCGATGCACGCTGCGAGTTGAACTACACCAGCGCACACGAGTTGCTTGTCGCAACGATTCTGTCGGCCCAGGCGACGGATGTCTCCGTCAATAAGGCGACGCCCGCGCTCTTCGCGAGGTTTCCGACGCCGGGCGATTATGCGGCATCGAGCCCCGAGGAGATCGAGCCGTTCATCCGGACGATTGGTCTGTTCCGGAACAAGGCCAAGGCCGTTCACGCGGCGATGTCATCCATCGTCGCGGACTTTGGCGGCCAGGTGCCGCAGACGATGGAGGAACTGCTGACGCTGCGGGGGGTGGCGAGGAAGACGGCGAATGTTGTGCTCGGGAACGCGTTCGGGGTGAACGCGGGCGTGGTGGTCGATACGCACGTGGAGCGACTGGCCGTTCGGCTGGGGCTGGTCGCGCCGGGCACATCTATCGCGAGGATCGAGCAGCGGCTGATGGCGGTGTTTCCGCGCGCGAGTTGGTGCGACCTGTCACACCTGCTCATCTTTCACGGGCGTCGTGCCTGCAAGGCGAGAATGCCCGCGTGCGCGGACCACCCCGTGTGCCGGCAGTATGGCGTGAACTGCGAGTTGCGCGTGACCGCCCGGAAGCCGGTGCCCGCCAAGGCCGAGGGCGTTGCCGGACAATCGGTTACTTCGGTTCTTCCTGGGGCGGCACAGAGGGCTCGACGGGAGGCAACTCCGCTGGCGTCTGGGGCGAAGAAGCGCCGAGGGCGGCCGCCTGCTCCCTAAGGGCGTCGGGAAGCTCGATCGGCGGCACGTCCTTCGGAAAGGGTTCGATGACGCGATAGGTCAGGATGATGTCGCCCGTCGGTGTGCGATGGGTCACGCCCGAGATGTACCTGACACCGTCGACCTCTGTGTAAGGGCCGTTGATCGTGATGAGGGGGATCATCTGGCCACCTTCGCTCTGAACGGTGTGGGTGCCGACGATCAGCCCGGATTTCTGGTCGAAGAAAATGTAGAGTTGCTTCCCCAAGTTGGACTCGACGAGGACCTTGTACGCCGGCGCGCCGTTGAACTCGGTGAGTTCCGTGGTCTTCGTGGATTTGTAACGGGTGCGATAGTCGACGTCGGCGTAGAAGTCCGCACTGAACAGGGTCTCCGTCCACCGACTGTCGGTGTACAGCGTCAGAATCGAGCTGCCGTCCGGCGCCGGCATCTTCTCCCACGCGTACGTGCCGTCGCAATACGTCTCGCCACGAGCGCCGCCGGGCGGTTCGGTGAACATCGCCAGCGAGTTCGGCGCAACCTGCCAGAGCGTCGAGAACGCCGTGTACTTCATTGCCGGGATCTTGATCGTTCCCGTGAACTTCAGCGACGTGTGCTTCTTGATTGCCTCCATGCCCCCAATCGCCGCGATGTGGCGTTCAAAGAGTTCCTCGGCCGCCGGCAGCGACTGCTTTCCGGAGGTGGGCTGGACCACGACGCTCTGGGCTGTTGCAGCGCCGGCGAACAGGGCCAGCGGCGCGATCGTCAGGAGCAGGCAGGCGCCGAGCGAACGGACGGTCATGGGATTCTCCGAGATGCGGCACGGGAGGGTGGGACTGGGGTGGTCGTACGTCCGTACGAAGCGAGTGTCGTCCGGGATCGGGTTGATCCGAAGGCAGATTCACCCGTCCGGCCGGGAAACACCGACGGCCGGGTGGACCAGTCGTGTGAGGGGGAATATGCCCGACAGGAGTCGAACCTGTAACCTTCGGCTTCGGAGGCCGACGCTCTATCCAGTTGAGCTACGGGCACGCACAAACGGGCAGTGGAGCGATTTCTCGGACCCATGCCACCCTCATGCTACGATCGCCTCCCCCGCGAAGCAACGCGGCACCGCTCTTCAGGATGCATGAGTCAATGAACAGGGAAGGCGTCAACGGAGTGGCGTCGGGCGCGGCGGGACTGGGCCTTGTGCTCTGGCTCACGTTCATCAACTCGACAGGCACCGGCGTTGTCACGAACGGCATCTATTTCCTTGCCAAGTCGGCGTACGGGTTGGGCGTCAAGGGCAGCTTTGCGCTCGGCGTCGTGCTGGGCGTCACTTACATTGCCGGGGCGGTCGCGGTCGGACCGTTGCTGCTGTGGCTCAGGCGGAGCCCCCGTCACACGACCCGCGGCGCCTTCGCATGCATCGGTGTGCTGTGCGGGCTGCTCTGCCTTGTGCCCCTGATTGCTCAGATGGCCGGAGCCGGAGGGGCGTGGCCCGCGTGGGTGCTGGTCGCGGTGTACTCCCCGCTCACCGGCTGCATGTGGCCCATCACCGAGGCGTACTTGTCGGGCGGGCGCCGGGGTGAGGTGTTGCGTCGGGCTCTGGGCGGCTTTAACGTGACCTGGTCCCTGTCGCTGGTGGTGGCATTCTGGGCGATGGGCCCGCTGGTCAAGAAGTATCCATTGGAAGTCATCGCTTTCCTTGGATTCCTGCACATCCTCACGTACGTGCTGGTCCGTATGCTGCCGGCGGAGCCCGCGGCGCACGCCCAGGAAGACCATGAGCCGCATCCTCTGGTGTACACGAGACTTCTGCGTGCGCACCGACTCTTGCTGCCGCTCGGCTATCTGATCGTGAGCACCATGTCGCCGTATCTGCCGACGGCGTACGCGGCGATGGGAGTGGCGATCGGCTGGCAGACGCCGCTGACCGCGACTTGGCATGCGGCACGTCTCGCGGGATTTGTCTGGCTGCAGCACGACCACCGTTGGCACGGCCGATGGTGGGCGCCAGTCGCGGCGACGGGGGCGCTGCTTGTGGGATTCGCGATGGTGATGCTTGCTCCAAAGCTCGGCCCGGCTCAGGAGAGTTTGGCATCGCTGCTGGTGCTCGGAGGAGGCTTGGTCCTGCTTGGGCTTGGCATCGCCACCGTCTACACCGGCGCTCTGTATTACGCGATGGCGGTCGGGGGGGCGGACGTGGATGCTGGGGGAACGCACGAGGCCCTGATCGGGGCGGGGTACACGATCGGGCCCGGAATCGGCCTGACGGCGGCGATCGCCACCGAGCGAGGCTGGATCGGCGGCGGGGCGTTCGAATGGCTTGTGGTTGGCGCTATGACGCTGCTGGCCGCGGTCGCGTGGATATGGACCGCGCGTCGGCGAGCGGCGGCGGCTGTCACGACGCTGTCACGTCAGACTCCTCTCTGACGCGCCGGGCGGGCTGAGAGCATCCTAAGGAAGACATGTGCCGGATAACCAAAGCGATTGGGGGCACAACCCGGAGACCCCTCAACCCGTATAAAGGTACGAGTTGGAAGGGCCGAGGTCCCTTGAGTCGGCCATTGATGGGGTGTTGACGGGCAAACGGACGATCTGATCGGGTCCCTCTGGACAGAATCGGGCGGGACCCAGATGCAGGAGAGCACATGAACAGGATGTTGCGTAAGGACCGATGCGTCGGGCATCTCTCCCGATTCGGGCTCGCGATTGCGCCGATCGTCGCGGCTTCGCTTCTGGCAGCGTCGGTCGGCTCTGTCGCGATCGCCCAGCCGGCCGTGGATGCGGTGGCCGCGACCTGGAGCAAGGACGTCTGGGCGGCCGCCCGGAGCGGCAAGAGCGATGAGTTTCTCGCGACGCTGACGCGCGCGACCGATATCTTCCCCGCCGAGAGCGGGGTGCCCGTCGCTGGCTCCGCCGAGCTGCTTCGCACGAATATCGAGAAGCGCGAGGCCTCTCGCACGGAGCAGATCGAGAAGCTCTCGCAGAAAATTGACGAGAATCTCAGTGCCGAGACGACCGACGCGAAGTCCGGTGACAGCAAGGTGAGCGAGGCGTTGCGCTCCGCCGTCGAGCTGTCGATGCTCGCGGTGGATCGCGCGGCGCTCATGGCCGAGCCGCGGATGAAGGACCTCGTGGCTCGCGCGCACAAGGCGGCCGTTGATGCCGAGTCCCGCGGGGATTGGCTGGTGGCCAACGAGATCTACTACCGGCTCAACCTGCTGTACGACGAGGACAAGGAGTACCAGGACGACCTGGACCGGCAGTCTTCGCGTCTGGCGATGATCCGGTTGTACGCGCCGGAGAGGTTCTGGACGCTTCGGAACGAGAGGCGTCTGGCCGAGGGGCTGAGCGCGCTGCCGCCTTACAACCCTACGGCTGACGGCTGGCAGACCAAGACAGAGGGGATCACGTGGGACATGGTGTCTTCGTCGCTCCAGCGTGGCGCCGAGCGATACGTCGAGCGCGATCGGGCCGGCATGAAGGAGATGGTGATCGGCGGACTGGAGGGCGTTCGAACACTCGCAGAGCTCGGCGACGTGCGGGGCGTGTTCACGGGTCTTGCCGATGACGCACGGCGGGAGGAGTTGCTGCAGTACCTCACGCTGCAGATCAAGGCGGTTGCCGATGCGCCCGTTCGTCTCACCCGCGAGGACCTGGACAAGACGCTCAGCGCTTTGCTGACGGTTAACCGGTCGACCGTGGCGATCCCGGACGCGGCGCTTCTGCACGAGTTCGGCAACGGTGCGATGGCGAAGCTGGATCCCTTCAGCGCGATCATCTGGCCGGACGAACTCAAGACATTCCAGCGTCAGACGCAGGGCCGCTTTGTGGGTGTGGGCATTCAGATCCAGCTCGACGAGCTGCAGAACATCAAGATCACGACCCCGCTGGACGGCACACCGGCCCAGCGCGCGGGCATCCGCTCAGGCGACCTCATCAAGAAGGTTGACGGCGTTTCAACGGCCGGATTCTCGCTCGATCAGGCGGTGAGCGTGATCACCGGTGCGCCCGGCAAGAGCGTCGTCCTCACCGTTGAGCGCAAGGTCGGTGAAGAGCTCAAGGCGTTGGATATCACGATCGTTCGGGCCAACATCGATGTGAAGACGGTCAAGGGCTGGGCTCGCACGGGTCCCGGCGAGCGCGATTGGGACTACTTTGTCGACCGCAAGCACGGCATCGGATACGTGCGCCTGACGCAGTTCACGGAGAGCACGACACGCGACTTCGATGCCGCGGTCCGCACCATGCGTGAGCAGGGCCTGAACGCCATGATCCTTGATTTGCGCTATAACCCCGGCGGGCTTCTGGATCAGGCCGTCTCAATCTCCTCGCGATTCATCGCCCAGGGCGTGATCGTGCGGACGGAGACCGCGGGAGAAGCCCTTGTCGATCAGCAGAACGCGCAGCCGTCACGCAATCGCCTCAACGACATCCCCGTGATCGTCCTGATCAATGAGGGTGCCGCCTCCGCATCAGAGATTGTGTCGGGCGCGGTGCAGGACTATGCCAAGCAGGGCAAGCTCGACGCGATCGTCCTTGGCAAGCGGTCGTACGGCAAGGGCTCCGTTCAGAACGTTTGGCAGATCACGCCCGAAGCCGCGATGAAGCTCACAACGCAGTATTACCGTCTGCCCGGCGGGCGCCTCATTGACAAGAACCGCCACCTGGTGACGGACTGGGGCGTGATGCCCGATCTCGTCGTCGATCGGCTTCCGAGCCAGGAAGCGGAGGCTTATGAGATTCGCCAGGCCGCTGACGTCGCGGAGATGGATGAGCAGGGTCAGATGGTGCAGCACGAGGGCGGCAGGCCGGATCCGAATCGCCTGTTGACCGAGGGATTGGACCTTCAACTCCAGACCGCTGTGGCCATCTTGCAGTCACGCACCACCGCGACTCAGCTCGTGGGAACCGGGGCCGCAGTCGGACCGCAGTGACCCCGTTTCGTCGAGATGCTGGCGGGCTTCAACGAGCGGCACATACGCGGGCCGGATCCTGTATGGGTCCGGCCCCCTTTATTTCGTGTGTCAACGTCCGGAATGTTCGAATCTAGGCCTTATCAGAGTGCCGACCTAGAATCACCGTCCGGTTCCGGGTGCTGCGTGCGCTCGGAGATCGGTGTGTGTTTGTATGCCGCACGGGCGGCCAGGATATGGGGCTGTTCATGGCTCAGATGACGACCGAAACGCATTCGGGTTCACCTCAGCGGAAAGCTCGGACGCACCGAGTTTCTGACTCGCTTCCGGGCGAGACGTTGATCACGTGGCTGCGCGACATGCTGCTGATCCGCGAGTTTGAGAACCGGTGTGCGCAGGCGTATCAGCAGGCGAAGATCGGCGGCTTCTGCCACCTTTACACCGGGCAGGAAGCGGTCGCCGTCGGCACCATCCAGTCCCTCGAGCACGATGACCCGATCGTCACCGCGTATCGCGACCACGGCCACGCGCTCGCTCGCGGCATGGACCCCGGCGCGTGCATGGCCGAGATGTTCGGCAAGATCACCGGCTGCGCCAAGGGAAAGGGCGGGTCGATGCACATGTTCGACAAGCCCAACTGGCTCTTCGGCGGCCACGGCATCGTGGGCGCACAGACGCCGCTGGGCACGGGCCTGGCGTTCGCCGCTCGCTACGAGTGGGAAGTGATGGGCAAGCCGTGTTCGAATCCGGGCGTGAAGCCGGGCGACAAGGCGAAGAAAAAGGTCTCTCTCGCGTATCTCGGTGACGGCGCGCTCAACCAGGGTGCGCTGCACGAGGCGATGAACCTTGCGGGCCTGTACTCGCTGCCGGTCATCTATGTCGTCGAGAACAACGGGTACTCGATGGGCACCGCGATCGAACGGGGCACAACCATGGCGCACGACCTTCGGAAGAAGGCGGACGCCTACGGCATGCGCGGCGAGATCATCGATGGGTTTGATGTGATCGATCTGTACGATGACTTCAAGCCGCTGGTGGATTGGTGCCGCGAGAACCAGCGCCCTGCCTTTGTTGACCTCAAGACGTATCGGTACCTCGGGCACTCGATGTCCGACCCGCAGAAGTACCGGACGAAGGAAGAGGTCGATCAGTTCAAGGGCAAAGATTCGATCGACCGACTCGCGAGCCAGTTGATGGGCGAGCGCAAGGGCAAGGACGGCAAGCCGATCCTCTCCGAGGCGCGGTTCACCGAGATCCAGACCGAGGTGAAAGAGGCGGTCCGCAAGGCGATGGACTTCGCCGAGGAGTCGCCCACGCCCGAGGTTGAGGCCGAGTTGTACTCCGACGTCTTCATCAATCCCCAGCCGAATCTGAGCCCGACGCGGGATTACATCCACGGGATGAAGAACCCGCTGCTGTAAGCATCTCGCGTCGGCGCATCGTACCCGAGCAAGCAATCGACCGAGCATTTGGAGCCGTTGCGCGGTCCCTGAGCCAAAGACACCATGACCACCACACTCGAACACCCCGCCCTTCCCGAGCCGGCCATCCTGCCGGACTTCACCAAGCCCCTGCCCTCGCGCGAGGGTGACCGCATCATCCAGTTCCGCGAGGCGCTGCGTGAAGCCATGAGCGAGGAAATGCGGAAGGACAGCCGCATCTTCCTGATGGGCGAGGAGGTCGCGCAGTACAACGGCGCGTACAAGATCTCGCAGGGGATGCTCGACGAGTTCGGGCCGCTCCGCATCATCGACTCGCCGATCTCCGAGAACGGCTTCGCGGGGCTGGCGGTCGGCGCCGCGATGTACGGGCTTCGCCCGATCATCGAGTTCATGTCCTGGTCCTTCTCGCTGGTCGCGGCGGACCAGATCCTGAACAACGTCCCCAAGATGCTCTACATGTCCGGCGGCCAGTGGGGCTGCCCGGTCGTCTTCCGCGGCAACGACGGCGCGGGCGGACAGCTGGGCTCCACGCACTCCTGGTGCGTCGAGGGGCTGTACGCGAACGTGCCGGGCGTCAAGATCGTGATCCCGAGCAACCCGTACGACGCGAAGGGCCTGTTGAAGACCGCGATCGCGGACCCGGATCCTGTGTTCTTCCTCGAGTCGGAGCGGATGCTGGGCGACAAGGCCCACGTGCCGCCGGAGGAGTACTACATCCCCTTCGGTCAAGCCGCTCTGCTCCGCGAGGGCAAGGACTGCACCGTTGTGTCCTTTGGTCGTCCAGTCAACTTCTGCCTGGAGGCCGATGAGGCCCTGCGGGCCGAGGGGATCGAGTGCGACGTGCTGGACATGCGCACGATCCGGCCGCTGGATATCGACAGCATCATCGCGAGCGTGAAGAAGACGGGCCGCATCGTCGTCGTCGATCAGTGCTGGCCCTTCGCGAGCGTCGCCAGCGAGGTCGTGACGCAGGTGATCGAGCGAGCGTTCGACTGGCTGGATCACCAGCCTCTGCGAGTGAACACGGAGGACGTGCCGACGCCGTACTCGAAGATCCTCGAGGCGGAGTACCTGCCGAACCCGCGGAAGATCGCGGCGGCGGTGAGGAAGAGTCTTTCGTGAGGAGGCGACGTCCGATGACGAGCCAGGCCGATCGGAACCGGATGGCAGAGTCGCTCAGGCAACTCGCCAGTGGGCGCATTTCGAACGACCAGTTCGAAGATGCCCTGCCAGAGCTCGATCGTGACACATGGCCGATCTTTCGCGCGATATGGGGTTGCTACGACGATCTGCATGAACATCGGATGCTGGGAGTGCACCGCCTCTCACCGTCTCAACGTCAGGCCTTCGCTCGCTGTTGCCTCTTTCTTCGCTCGGGCTTGTCGTACGAATGGCCTCGCTCATCGCGATGGACTGTTGTTCGCGCGTGGCTCGATTCGGCCAGCGATGATCAGATGCCGTCAACAAAGGGTCGTCGGCTCTTGCGATGGCTATGCACTTATATACCGCACAACCAAGACTCGCAGCGTCGCGATGCCCAAGTCAAGTCGCGGATGATCGACGACCGCATCTGGCCTTTCCGTCGACGGGCCGACCTGAACGCGGCGCTTCGGAGTCCTCCCTACCTTGCTGGTGGTTCTGCCTGAGATTGCCCGCTGTTCGCTTTACGCTTTGAGGTTCATTCCATGGCCATCGAAATCACCATGCCCCGCCTCTCCGACACCATGCAGCAGGGCACCATCGTGCGCTGGGCGGTCAAGGAGGGTCAGAAAGTCTCCAGCGGCGACGCGATCGCCGATATCGAGACCGACAAGGCCACCATGGAACTCACGACGTTCGACGACGGCGTCGTCGCATCGCTCGCGGTCGCCGAGGGCAAGACCGTTCCCGTCGGCACGGTGATCGCCGTGCTCGCCGCGGCTGGCGAGGACGTCTCAAAGGCCAAGGCCGGATCGGGCGCTGCGGCTCCGGGTGCGAAGGCCGCATCCAGCGGCGGAGGGAACATGCCGGCGAAGGTTTCAGGCGGCGGCACGGCCATCGCTGAGCCGCCCGCGGCAGCGAGTCCCACCCCGAGCGGCGGCAACGGTCACGCCCCCACGAGCCGCTCGGGCGAGCGGATCTTTGTGTCCCCCTTGGCCCGCAAGATCGCCAACGAGGGCGGCATCGACCTCGCGTCGATCCAGGGCACAGGGCCCAGCGGCAGGATCGTCCGCAAGGATGTTGAGGCGGCGATGGCGGGCGGCACGGCAAGGGCGAATGCTCCAACGACCGGCGGCTCAGTCCCCGCTCCCAAGGCAGCTCCGGCTCCGATGCTTCCCCCCACGGGCTCGACGCTCGCTGCTCGTACTGTGCCGCTCTCCAACATGCGGCGCACCATCGCCACGCGACTCGTGCAGTCCAAGACCACCATCCCGCACTACCAGGTGACGGTCGAGGCGGACATGGATGCACTGATGGCGCTGCGCGAGCAGTTGAACGACCAGTTGTCGTCACAGGGTGTGAAGCTCACCGTGAACGACTTCCTCGTCCGCGCGTGCGCCCTCGCCATGCACCAGCACCCGTTCGTCAACTCGCGCTGGGCCGAGAAGGGCAACGAGGCCTCGGTCGAGATCATCGGTCAGATCAACGTCGGCGTCGCGATCGCGCTGCCGGAGGAGCGTGGCGGCGGACTCGTGGTCGCAACGCTGCGGAACGCCGACCAGATCGGGCTCCGCCAGATCAGCCAGCAGACCAAGGCCCTCTCATCCAAGGCCCGCGAGAAGGGGCTGACGATCGAGGAGATGTCCGACGCGACGTTCACGATCTCCAACCTCGGCATGTTCGGCGTCGATCACTTCACGGCGATCATCAACCCGCCGAACGTCGCGATCCTCGCCGTCGGCGCGGCCATCAAGAAGCCCGTCGTCAAGAACGATCAGGTCGTGCCCGGCTGGGTGATGTCGATGACGATGTCAAGCGACCACCGCATCGTCGACGGCGCGATGGCGGCTCAGTACCTGAGCACGGTCAAGAGCTTCCTTGAGAAGCCGGCGACGCTGCTGGTGTGATTGCGACGCCGGTGGTTGAACGAAGGATCGTGACATGCACCGATTGCCCGACACCGACCAGCCAGTGACGCTGCGGCTCGGGGACACTTCGGATATTCCCGCGTATGAACGCGAGCGAGCGGGCATTGGCCGTCGCCTTGTCGTCTCGTTCGTTCTCTCCTGCATGATCGCCGCGGGGTGCTGGATCGTGCTCCCGCGGTTTGGCGTGTGGGTGCCGGCGTGGGTCCCGCTCGCGTGCTTCGGGCTCATCGCGGCCGCGGCGGTGTTCGCAGGGCATGAAGACCGCGCTCCCGATTCCGGGCAAGTCGGTTCCGGCGCGGGCGGCGGCGGCTGCCAGCCCGACGATGGCCGCCCGATCTGCTGCTCGGGTCCGAGACCGCTGAAGATGTTCAAGGACTGACAGGGCGAGCGCAGAAGAATCGCGCCGACCTCACGACCCCTTCTTGAACCACCCCGCGATGCCGCCGGAGGGGCTCTGGGCCTTGGTCGCGGGCCCCTCACCCATCAGCCAGGAGCGCAGGGCGGAAGCCATTTCCCCCGCCTGTTGGAACCGTTCCTCCGGATTCCGCTTCATTGCCTGCAGGCAGATGCGGTCCAGTTCCTGGGGCACCGCCCAGATGACCTGGGAGGGGGGCAGCGGATCAAGGGTCACGATGTCACGCATGACCGCTTCGCGAGCGCCGTCGTACGCCGGGCGATACGTCAGCAGCTCGTACATCGTCGCGCCCATGGCCCAGACATCAATGCGTCCGTCCGTTCCGGAAAGGTCCGCGCCGGAGGCCCAGTCCGCGATGCGCTCCGGCGAAAGGTAACGCGGCGTGCCCGCTCGTGCGGTGTTGCCGCCGACGGTGGGGTCATCGCGGCGGAGGGCCAATCCAAAGTCCGTGATGGTCATGCGCCCGTCGCGTGCCAGGAGCAGGTTCGACGGCTTGATATCGCGGTGCACGATGCCCTCGCGATGGGCCCGATCCAGTCCGTCCGCGACGCCCGCCATCCACCATGCTACCAGCCGGTGCCAGGGCAGCTTGCCTTGCAGGATGGAGCGGGCTTCGGGCGAGAGCTGGTCGTTCGTGAGACCGAGCGCGCGGACCACGCCGTCCGCCTCGGCCTCATGCACGAGGCGCCCCGAGACACGCTGGATGAGTTCGTGCGCATCTTCGCCCTTGACGAGCTGCATCGCAAAGTACGCGCCCTTGCCGAACTCCTGATAGTCCAGAACCTGAACGATGTTCGGATGCTGAAGCCGCGCCGCCGCCCGAGCCTCGCGGGAGAGCAGCGTCTTGGCCTCGGGGTGAAGCGTCTTGAACACCTTGATGGCGACTTCGACTTCGAGCCGGTGGTGGTACGCGCGGTACACCGTGCCCATGCCGCCCGAGCCGATCTTCTCCAGGACTTTGAAGCCCTCGATCTCGGGAAGTTTCTGCGGATCCTGCGGAGCGGGTTCGGGAACGTGGGCGGCGTGTGAGGGCGAGGTGGCGACGGGATCCGTGACGTCGCGTTCACGCTGAGCGGGTCGGGTGACCGGCACCGAGGCGCCTCGCCGTTCGGACGGGAGGATCTCTTCAGAGACTCCCTTCGCGTGCGCGGTGTGGACTGGTGGCGCGGAGTGCTGGCTCGGCACCGGCGCCGAGGGCTGCACGCGGATCTCCGATGTCGGGCGCTCGCTGGGGGCGTCGAATCCGGGAACGGGGACGAGCCCGACACCGCCGCGTGCGTTGACGCGTTGGGCGATCTTCAGGGCACGCTCGATCCGGACCAGCGGAGTTTTGCCCGGCAGATTCAGCGAGAAGTACACATCTGGGAACTTTGAGTCGCTGGAGCTGAGGTCGTCGCCCACGAGGATGACACACTTCAGGAAGCTGAGGATGTGGTCCTCCGCCGTGAATCCCAGCGTGTTCGCGTTGTGACGCGCGCGCTCGACCACGAGACGCAGGTGCTCATCGGTGTACGGCGCGGTCTGCTGCGCGAGCTCTGTTCGCAGTTGGACCATGCCTCGTGAGACCAGCGGGTCCGTTGCGGGCATCACCGGCGCGGCGGGGGGCGTCGTTCGAGGTGGCGGCGCCGGCTGAGAGAGTGGTGCAAGCTTCGGGCCGGCGGAAGGCGGGCGCGTCGCGGGGCGAAGCGTCGCCTGACGCGGGCGCGAAGAGCTGGGCGCGACAGACACCGGCCCCGACGCCTCTTCCGAGGGCGATGGGGAAGGGGGCGTTTGGGAATCGGGGAGCGGAGCGGAGGCGCTCTCAACCTGTACGATCGGTTCGGCAGCTTCGACTGCGGGCTGCTCGTCCGCGTGCACGGGTTCCCGCGATTGCGGTTCCGCTGGTGCGGATGACACCTCGGCCCGAACGCCGCCGACGGGTGGCGTCGGCTGTGGATGTGGGGGGGCGGCCGGAGCCGACGCCGGTGGAATGATCGGTCGCGCCTGGATGATCTCCGGCGGAGGCGTCGCGCTGCCGCTTGGAGGCGGACTCGCGGGCTTGGCCGGAATCGATGAGATCGGCCGAGTGCGCGGGATCTCGATGCGAGGAATAGCAGGACGCGGCGTGTCCGGTCGGGAGACAGCAGACTTGGGCACCGGACCGCCGGGGATTGGGATCTTCGAACCCGGGCGTGACCCCATGCCGGAAGAGGGTTTGGAAGCCGGGCTTTGCGTCGAGGACTGGATGGCCGGCGGTGACGCGGCCTTCGGTGGCTGGGGCGCCGCGGAAGCAGATCCGGGGACTTGAGGAACCGAGGTTGGCGCCGGTTCCACGGGCGCAGGCGGCGTTGCGGCGGGAGGTGGCCCGACCGAGCCCGCGCGAGTTGGTAGAACCGGGGCGGCTGAGAGTGGGGCCGCACCCGTGTAGGGGTGATCAACGACCTCGGCAACGACTTCGATCAGGAGGTCTGCGAACTCGATCCAATCTCCCTCGCCGACCATTTCCACGCCCGCCGTCGGCCGCCCGTTCAAACGCGTCACAGCGGATGTCGCAAGGTTCTCGACACAGAGCGTCTCGGGATCGAGCAGCCGGAAAATGCACTGGCGCGGTTCGACGCCCGGATTCGGAAGACGGATCTGGGCGGACGCATCCGAGCCCAGCGTCAGAGACGCTTCAGGGCCGGCAAAGCGCAGCGCGACCCGGTCCGCCTTGCCGGTTGGGTCTGAAAGTTGGAGTGAGAACAGCTTCGGCACGCCTGCGGCCTCGTTGTCGGTCTTCCTGCGAATGGTGAATATATCTGTTTGCCGGGCCGCGGTCCGTAGGAATCGTTTGGAGTTAGACTGGGATCGGTCGAATCCAGGGCGGAACAAACCAGTGAGGTGCCAGAATGTCCGGTACGCGCGGCGGAATGGGCTTTGACTTCGGGTTTCCGGGCTCCGGAAGCGGCTCCGGGCGCCCCGTTGATCCGGAGCGGGCGCTCCGGGTCCTGATCGTTGGAGACTTCGGCTCGGCCGACGCAGGAGGGCTCCGTCCGGTCGTCGTGCAGCCGGCGGAGATCGACCGAGCCATCCGGGAGGTGGGTGTTTGCGTGGATATTTCCTGGGAGGGCCAGACGCACGCACTGCGAGTTCGGGAGGCCGATGGATTCCACCCTGATTCCATCGTGCTTGAAACACCCTGGATGAAGCCGCTGATCGCGCTGCGCGAGCGGCTGAATGATCCCGCGACCTCGGCTGACGCAGTCCAGGAAGCACGCGAGCTCGGCCTGCCCTTCGCACATGTGCCATCGGCAGTTTCTGCGCCGGCCAGCCAGCCGCCCTCTGAACCCGAGGGGCTGGCGGGATTGCTCGGCAAGAGCGTGGGCTCCGGCGGCAAGGGACAAGCCGACGCGGGGGGCGTGGACATCAACGCGTTCATCCGCAAAGTCGTGGGTGAGACGGCAATGGGGAGCCGATCCTCTGCGAATGGTTCTGCCGATGCCATCCGTGCCGTGGACGCACGACTCAGCGCAATGATGCGATCGGTGCTCCGCGACCCGAGGTTCGGCAGAACAGAAGCCGCGTGGCACGCCATGCGACACCTCGCTGCGAACGCGTGGGACGAGCAGACCGTTCGCTATGAGATCTGCTCCCTATCGGAGTCGGCATTGGATGGGATTCTGGCCTCAGGGCAGGAATCGCTCGAATCTCTCCTGCGAGGCAGCGTCGGAGATGCGGACGGGCCGGTCGATGTCGTCCTGCTGGTTGAGCCGATTCGGGCCGACGGGGCGTCGGTGGCCAAAGCCGCCGCTCTTGCCGCCGCGGCAGCGAAAGCGGGCGGTACGCTGATTTTGAGCGGCGACGCGGCGCTGGTCGGGTCGTCCGGGTTCGATCACGACCCGGATCCGGCGCGATGGCAGAACGCTCGCTCGCAGCCGTGGTATGAGACGTGGCGAGAGCTCGCCGCTTCACCAGCCTCCGCCCGAGTGGCCGTCGTCATGCCGCGTTGGTTGGCCCGCCGACCCTATGGCCTCTGGTCAGAGCCCGGGGAGCGGTTCGCGTTTGAGGAGCTTGACCGCAACGAGCGGGGTCAACAATCCGGACACGTGGCCATGAGCTGGGCCGGGGGTGGCTGGCTCTTGCTCCGGGTGATCGTCGAGGCGTGGGCCGCCGATGGAGCACAGATGCAGCTCGGTTCACCCTGTATCGTGGGTGACCTGCCCCACGCGGCTTGGAAGGACCAAGCCGGCAGCCACGCCCTTCCGTGTGCCGAGTGCTATCTCGTCGAACGCGCCGTGGAGGCGATCAACCAGTCGGGCTTTGTCGCTGCGGCGTCGATGAAGGGCCGGGATGCGGTGGCCTTGGGCCCGATTCAGAGCATCGCGGGAGGGAGCCTGTTGGGGCGTTGGGCATGAACTGATGCGGATTCTTGGGCCAGAATTGCCGCTCGGGGGGTCAGGGCCCTATCTTTCTGGCCCGCGATTCTGTCGATGAGACGCATCGCGGGACTCAAACGCAAGGCACGGGCGTGTGCCGGAGTGGTCAAACGGGGCGGATTGTAAATCCGCTGGCTTATGCCTACGGGGGTTCGAATCCCTCCGCGCCCACTGAAGCGAAAGGCCTCGGGATCTTCCCGAGGCCTTTCGCGTTCTCGGACGACATTGTGGTTCACAAGGAGGGCGGTGCGGGCCGGGGGCCGCACCGGACCGGGAACATCCAAGGTCCCAGTGGACGGGAGTGGAGGGATGTCCGATCACCCCAGACGCGCCGCAACGTCGGCGCCCTCTGAGGTTCTCGGACATGGCCAAGAAAACCGCCCCTTCGAACGCAGAGCTGAAACGATTCGCCTCTCGCGGCCTTGCCGTCGGCGAGCGTGATGTCGCAGGCGTTGGCCTCGCATTGCTCGGCGTGATTGCCGGCGTCACGATCGGTGCCGGCGTCCTTGCGATGACAGAGATCAGCCGCATCGAGCGAGAGCGTGCAATCGAGCGTGTGGATGCAGTGGGTGCCACACTCTCGAACGCCGCCGAGGAGTTGATTGAGCAGGGGCGCCTGAGCGGGCTGCGCCGCATGGTCGCCGAGAGCGTCTCCAGCGGACGACTTGGCACGTGCCGCGTGCTGATGGGCGAAGGTCGAATCGTGGCATCAAGCGATCCCGGCGAGATCACCGTGGTTGAGCTTCCGCCGTCCTGGCCCGCAGAGAGCGAATCAGCCGCCACGAGCGAGGGAGCGCGAGTCTTCCCCATCACCGTCTCGGGACGGGGAACACTGACGCTCGAGGCCTCCGCCCCGATATCTGCGGCGGCCGGACTCTTCGGGTGGGGCGGCTCCTGGACGGAGGCGGTATCGGGCATCGGCCTTGCCGGGGCCGCGGGCGCGGCAGTGCTCTGGACGCTCTACCGAGGGATCCGCCGTCGCATGTCGAGCCAGCGTGTGGTCTGTGACGCGGTCCTTGCGCTTGGACGTGGCGAGACCAGCACCGAGGCGGTGCGTCTGGCGCCTGAGTACGGCGAGGTGGCCGAGGCATGGGCCCGCGTGCTCGAGCAGCGCGTTCAGTGGGAGGAACGCAAGGCCGGCGAGGAACTCGTCAATGCAACAACGACGCGTCGGGCCGGCGCCTCAACGGAGAACACGTCCGGCGCCTTCGACGCCATGTGGCAGGGCATCGTGCTGGTCGACGAGCGTCTCTCCGTGACTTATGCGAATGGCGCGGCTTGCCTTCTGCTCGAGACCGCGCGAGATTCACTCATGAACAGCTCGATCGTCGGGCGCTTGGGCAGCCCAGAAGTTGAGGAGGCGGTTCGGGTTGCAGTCAGCGGAGGCACGCGTCGTCGCACCTCGTATGAGATCAAGCGAGCTGACGGTCGGACCATCCTTCGTGTGTCGGTCCGCCCGATCCGGCGCGAGGACGGAGCATCTGCGCTGGTGGTCATCGAAGACGTCACGCAGCAACGAGCGGCAGAGGAAGCGCGGAACTCCTTCGTGGCCCAGGCCGCCCACGAACTGCGTACGCCCTTGACCAACATCCGGCTCTATGTTGAGCAGGCGATCGATGCCGCGGACTCCGAGCAGGAGATCAGATCGCAAGCCCTGAACGTCATCAACAACGAGTCTCAGCGCCTGGAGCGCCTCGTGCAGGACATGCTGAGCGTGGCAGAGATCGAGTCCGGGTCAATGTCGATCCACGCCGGCGACGTTCGCCTGTCACAGCTCCTTGACGACGTCTCGCATGACTACATCGCGCAGGCCAAGGACAAGCACATCGCGCTGAAGTTCGACTTGCCGCCGAAGCTGCCCGTGCTCAAGGGAGATCGCGACAAGCTGTCCCTTGCCGTGCACAACATCGTCGGCAATGCGCTGAAGTACACGCCGGAGGGCGGAGCGGTCACGGTCCGTGTGTCCTGGGAGCAGGACGAGGTCCGGATCGCCGTAGAGGACACGGGGATCGGGATCAAGGACGAGGAGCACGGCCTCATCTTCGACAAGTTCTACCGGGCCAAGGACGCGCGTGTGTCGAGCATCACGGGCACGGGCCTCGGGTTGACGCTCGCGCGCGACGTCATCCGCCTTCACGGGGGCGACATCGCGCTCAAGTCAGAGGCGGATAAGGGAAGCACCTTCACCATCACGCTGCCGGCCAGAAACGCCGCGTGAGCGCAGGAGCGCCTTCTTGAAGATCGACGAACAATCTCACGGCGCGGTGACGGTCGTTCGGCCTCGCGGGCCCATCAGCCAGCAGGATGCCGAGGCCTTCGCGGGGGCGATCCGTGCCATCTCGCAGCGCACGCTCGGTCGCATCGTCATTGATGCGTCCGACGTTCCCTTCGTGGATTCCAGGGGGCTGGAATGCATCCTCGACGTCGCCGACGAGATGGCCGACAACGGGCAGGCGCTGAAGATGTGCGGTGTGTGTGAGACCGTCCGAGAATCGATGGATCTCACCCAGGTGCTGGAGTCTGTCGAGCAGTACGAGGACGTGCCGAGCGCCGTGAGGAGCTTCCTGTGAGCGACGGGACGCACAAGCCCCGCGTCGGAGAGTTGCTCGTCGCCGACGGTGCGATCACCGAGAGCCAGCTCACCCGCGCGCTGGCCGAACAGCGCGGCAGCGGGCAGATGCTTGGTGAGATGCTGGTTGCCCAGGGTGTCATCTCGCAGAACACGCTCGTCGGCTCACTCTCAAAGTGCCTTGGAATCAGGGGAGTCACACTCCGGCACGGCCTGATCGATCCCACCCTGATCGCGATGATCGGCGAGGAAGAAGCCGAGAGACTCCGCGCCATCCCGATGTTCAAGGTGCGCGACACGCTGACCGTCGCGATGGCCGAGCCGCAGAGTCTCCCCGCCATCGACCGACTCCGTCAGCTCACCAAGTGCCGCAAGATCCGGCCCGTGCTCGCCCTGGAAGCCAACATCCGCGAGTACATCAAGAAATACGCCGGCGGCAACGTCGACGTTGATGCGTTCCTGACCTCGCTGGCCGAGCAGGACGTCGAGGTCATCGAGCGGGAAACCGTCGATGAGGGGCCTGCGACGGACCTTGACAAGCTTGTCGCGGGCAGCCCGATCGTCAACCTCGTCAACGTCGCCTTGCTCACCGCGGTCAAGGATCGCGGCAGCGACATCCACATCGAGCCCGACAAGCGCGGCACCCGCATCCGCTACCGCAAGGACGGAATGCTCCGCGACCTGATGAAGCCGCCGCCCGGCATGCACGCCGCGGTCATCTCGCGCGTGAAAGTGATCGGAAGGATGGACATCGCGGAGAAGCGACTCCCGCAGGAGGGACGCGTCCGCATCGTGGCCGAGGGGCGAGAGATCGACCTGCGTGTCTCAAGCATGCCCACGCTGCTGGGCGAGAAGATCGTGATCCGCATCCTGGACAAGCAGAACCTGAAGGTCCGCCTGGAGGACCTGGGCTTCGAGCAGGGCGCGATGAAGCGCTTCCAGACGGTCCTCAAGCAGCCGCACGGCCTGGTGCTGGTCACCGGGCCGACCGGCTCGGGAAAGACCACGACGCTCTACTCCGCGCTCGACCTGCTGAGGTCTCCGGAAGTGAACATCGTGACGGTCGAGGATCCGGTTGAGTATCAACTCGATGGAGTGAACCAGATCCAGGTTCAGGAGCAGATCGGCCTCGGATTCGCCCGGGCGCTCCGGAGCATTCTCCGCCAGGATCCGGACATCATCATGGTTGGTGAGATTCGCGATGAGGAAACGGCTCGCGTCGCGGTACAGGCCGCGCTGACCGGTCACGGTGTGCTGGCCACGCTGCACACCAACGACGCGGTGGGGGCGGTGGCCCGCCTTCTCGACATGAACGTCGAGCCCTACCTCCTCTCCAGCGCGCTCAATGGCGTCGTCGCTCAGCGCCTCGCACGAACAATCTGCACCGCGTGCCACACCAAGTACTACCCGACGCCGGAGGTCCTTGCTGAGGCGGGCCTGGGCTCCATGTCCGGACGCCCGTTCCAGAAGGGCGGCGGGTGCCCGCAGTGCCACGACAGCGGCTTCCAGGGACGGCTCGGAGTCTACGAGGTCGTCGAGATCACGCAGCCGATGCGTCGCATGGTGCACAATCGCGCCAGCAGCCAGATGCTCCGAGACCAGGCCGAACGCGACGGGTCGATGTCGCTGCGCCAGGCGGGCGTGCAGCTGGCGCTGGCAGGCAAGACCAGTCTGGAAGAGGTCCTTCGCGTTACGCGCACCGATGACGTGGACGCCGCGGAGCCCGCGGCGCCGCCAACGCTCGCCCATCCGATGAAGGAGGCGGCATGAAGCTCCGCTATGAGGGATTTGATTCCTCCGGGAAGGCCGTCGCCGGCGCCATCGATGCTCCCGATCCGCGCGAAGCGGGGGAGCGGCTTCGCCGCCAGAGCATCTTCGTCACGTCGGTGAGCGTGGAGCAGAGCGGCGCGGAGACCGCATCCGCGGCCCGGCGGCCGTCGAGGGGGCGGGCGCCGAAGCGGCTTCAGAACATCTCCATGTTCACCCGTCAGCTCTCGATGCTCTGCTCAGCCAGCACGCCAATCGTGCAGGCATTGTCCGCGCTCGAGCGTCAGACGAAGGAAGGCAGTTGGAAGGAAGCGATCGGCGCCGTGCGGGCCCGCGTTGAAGAGGGGGCATCCCTTGCGCAAGCCATGGAGGCAAGACCAGCGCACTTCGACACCGTCACGCGCAGTCTGATCGGAGCCGGAGAGGCAGGCGGGCAGTTGACAGCCATGCTCCAGCGTCTGGCCGCGCTCTCGCGCCAGCAGATGCACGTACGCCACACCGTTCTCGGCGCCCTGACCTATCCGAGCGTTCTGCTTGCTATTGCGGCGAACGTGCTGGTGCTGATGCTTGTGTTCGTGCTGCCGCGGTTCGCGGAGATGTTCGAGTCCCTTGATGCGCCGCTGCCTCCCACGACGGCGATGCTGATGGCGGCCAGCGACTTCATTCGCGGGCAATGGCCATGGGTCGTGGGGGGACTGGTCGGCTGTGTGATCGGCGGGGTCGCCTTCCTGCGGTCCGCCAAAGGCCGCGCGGCGATCGATACCGCACTGATCCGGACGCCCCGCTTCGGTGCAATCGCCAGGAACGTGCTCTCGGCCCGCATGATCCGTCTCATGGGCGTGCTCGTTGAAGCTCGTATCCCCTTGGTGGAAGCCATAGGGCTCTGCCGCGCTGCCGCCGGCAACATGCACTTTGAGGCCCTGCTCACGCGTGCCGAAGAAGCAGTCACCCGGGGTGAGTCCATGAGCGAGACGCTCGCGAGCGGGAACCTGCTTCCGCCGAACGTGTGCGAAGCCGTGCGGAACAGCGAGGCCTCCGGGCAGATCGGCCCCGTCATGCTCAGCATGGCCGACTTCCTTGATGAGGACAATGAGGTGACGCTCCGCGCACTCTCAAGCATCATCGAGCCGCTCATCCTTGTGGTGCTGGGAGGCGTCGTCGGCTTTGTCGCGTTGTCGATGTTCCTGCCGCTGTTCGATCTGACGGCGATGACACAGCCGGGAGGCCCGGGATGAGCCACGAACTTGCGTCGATCGGCATTGATGTCGGATCCCGTGCGATCAAGTTCGTCGGGTTGGATGCACGCGCGGGAGAGCCGCGCGTCTCGGGCACGGTGCCGCGATTGGTCCCGGGCGGCCCGATCGACGGCGCCGAGGTGGAGCGGATCGCCGCGGTTCTCCGGCGTCGGGGTGTCTGGTCGGGCTCGCTCGTGCTGGCCGCCCCTCCCGCCGTCTCGTCAACAGCGATGCTCGAGTTGCCGCCACGTTCGTCGGGCGCGCCCGTGGATCGTCTGGCCCAGATCGAGATGGCTCGCATGATGCGGCGCGAGCCGGACTCCATCGAAACGGTCGCATGGGATGTCCCATTCGGCGGCAAGGCGGCGCAGCACGCCTCTGTCATGGCCGTCGCATGCCCGAGCGAGAGCGTGCGGGCGTTCTCCGAGCAGTTTGAGGACCAGGGATTCTCCGTTGAAGCAATCGAGCCGCCCTGCATCGCGTTGGCACGCTCCGTGCGTGCCTGGTCCAGAGCGGGCTCATTCGTCACGGTGGACCTTGGCGCCGCGAGCGGACGCATCTGCGTCATCACTGGCGGAACTGTGACGCTTGAGCGAGAGCTTGGAGAGCTCGGCATGGTCGAGCGGATTGGCTGTGCCGCCGCGCCGCTCGGGCTCACTGGAGAGTCACTGTGGCGGCTGTTGCAGGCAGGCCAACCAGAAACGCGGCCCACGACGAGGACCGCAGAGGAACTGGCGAGCACGTTCAGAGAGCGATTGGCCGAGGACGTACAGCGCGCGATCGCCGAATCTATCGGGTACGTCCGAAGCAGGGGCGGCGCGGTGAAAGCGGAGCTTGTCGCGCTGGCAGGATGGGGTAGCCAGACGCACGGTCTTGTCGAAGCGGTCGCCGCGGAGGGCCAACTGCCTTGCATGGCGGTCGGACAGGGGCAGATCGACGGCGTGCGGGGCCTGGCCGCGGGGCTCGCTCTGCGCCGGTTCGAGGAGGAATACGCGTGACGGTGGACCTGAACCTGCTCCCCAGATCAATCCGTGCCTGGCGAAGCCGCCGGCGAGCCGCATGCTGGTGGGCCGTGATCTGCGTGGTGGCATGTGTGGCGTCGGGCGTGTGGGCGCTGCGGAGCCGCTCGCAGGTGGGGGACGGCGGCCGCGAACTCACCCGTCTGCTGGGTGAACGAGGTCGCAGCGTGGAGTCCATGAAGCAGCAGATCGCCAAGGTCGGATCTGAGATGGCGATCGTGAAGCGGGAACTCGCGGTGTCCGAGCGGATCCAGTCGCGTCCGGAGTGGAGCCGCCTGCTTCTCGTGCTGAGCCGGTTCATGGGTGACGGTGCGGTCATTGAGGTGTGCCGCGTGAGCGAGGCGCCCGCCGCGCCCGCGCCCCGGACGCCGGGCCCCCGCCCGACGGCTGTGAGCGCGACAAAGCCACCGGCTCCGGTGCAGGAGCCCGGGTACATCCTGAATATCACAGGTGCGGCACGAGATCAGGATCGCGTCTCATCGATCGTGATGGCCATGGAAGAGTCGGGCCTCTTTCAGCAGACGACGCTCGTGCAGATGCGCCGGCGAGCGATGCTCAAGGGCGAAGCGATCGGCTTCGAGATCCGGGCGGAGTTGGCCGCATTCGTGGAGGAGTCGCCATGAGGACCGAGCGTCTGGTCGCCGGATTGAAACGAGCGTCGCTCGTGCACGCCGGCGGATTGCTCGCCGTTGGAGCCATTATCGCGTCCGGCTATCTCTTCGGAGTGGAGCCCGTCGAGACGATTCGGGCCAAGCAGCAGTCTCTGCGGACAGCGCTCAAGGCCCGCTCGAACGAGGAGTCCGAACTGCGCCGACGCCACCGCGATGCGGAAGCCGCGCTGAGAGAGGCGCAGGACACACTGCAGACCCGGGGCGTGGAACTTCGCCCCGCATCCCAGTTGAATGCACAGATACGCGCGATCTCCGCGCTGGCAACAGAGATGAGCGTTGAGGTGGACTCGCTGAACGCATCGCAGCCCGCGCCGGAAACGCAGTTCACTCGCGTTCCCGTGCGACTCACCGGACGGGCGTCGGCCCAGGACGTCGCGGCGTTCATGAGAGCGATCCGCGAGAGGTTTGCGGACGTGGCGGTCCGCGCGTTCGAACTGCGTGCCGACCTATCGCCGGAGGGCGGTGAGTCTTCCGTGCAGATGGAGATCGAGTGGTACGCCGCAAAGACGGAAAAATGATCAGGGAAATCCGTCCGCGTCACTTGCAGAGTCCCGGTCTGTTTCGCACATGAGTGGTATGAAGCTCTCGCGCGAACGAAAGGTGTATGTGGCGGTTCTGACGGTCGGCGTCGGGGTGCTCGGGGCCGACCAGCTCCTGGGCGGCCCGGCCTCGGCGAGCGCGTCGGTCTCGGCGAATGCGAATGCGACCGAGAACGCAACGGCCTCCAGTGTAAAGCTGCCCGGAACGCCTCGTGCCGAGCGCGTGGCGCTCCACGCCCACCTGGAGCGCATGACGTCGGCGCTTGATGAGAGAGGCATCGGCAGCGCGTTCACGATTGATGATGCGTGGCGGGCGGAACTCTCGCCGGCGCAGCCCGAAATCGCTCCAACGTCCACTGACCCCGCGGCCAAGGCGGTCGTCCCGGTCGCCCCGAAGATCACCATGATCGTGGAGGACGCATCCGGTGGCTTCGCCGTCATGAATGGCCAGGCGGTCAGGATCGGCGAGCGCTCATCGGACGGTGTGCGGCTGGTGAGTCTTGCCAAGGGTGTCGCAGTGATCGAGATCGAAGGGGTGGAGCAGACCATCGCCGTCAGCGTGGAGCCCGCGAACAAGCCCCGATAACCCCGGCCAAACCCAGATCACTTGTGACTGTCAGGATGTCAAGGTGAAGTATAGGGCGAGATGCTCCGATGAAGGTACTGCCCGAGGAGGATGGGCACACCAAACACGGAGTATCAAAATGCTGGCGATGAATCGAGTGCGGCGTGCCTTCAGTCTGATTGAACTGGTGATTGTTGTCGTGATCCTTGGGATCATCGGCGCGATCGCGATTCCCCGGATGAGCCGCGGTGCCGAGGGGGCTGCCGACTCGTCTCTGGTCGCCGACCTGGCGGTGCTCCGCAACGCGATTGACCTCTACCAGGCCGAGCACGGCGGTGTCTATCCCCCGGCCGCCGATATCGAGGACGCACTGACCCAGTACTCGAACCTCGCCGGTGACACCTTTGGCCCGAAGAGCGCGACCGAAATCTACGGTCCCTACCTTCGCAAGGTGCCGACACTGAAGGTCGGCTCCATGAAGGGCAAGAGCGCGATCACTGAGACCGACGGCGACGCGAACTCCGCCTGGGTCTACGACGATACCACCGGACACATCTTCGCCAACATTCCCGCTGGCGAGAACGATGCACGGGGCGTGGCCTACCGGGATTATTGATCCCCTCCAACGATGAATGGACGGCCGATGGCCGACAATCAACCTCACACCTCCCGGCCCCCTCGTTCCTCCGACTCGCGCTCCGAGTCGGGCGGAGCGACGGGGCCGGGCTCGTGTATTCGCGGGGCATTCTCGCTGGTGGAGCTGCTCATTGTCCTGGCCATCGTTGCGACCGCTTCGGCGGTTGCGGTGCCGCGAATGATCGAGTCTGAGGCGAGGTGGCGATTGACCGGCGCGGCCCGACGAATCGCCGCGGATATCGCCGAGGCAAGGTCGTACGCGATCGCCTCAAGCGCCGGCGTGACGGTTGAATGCAGCCGAGACGGGTACACGGTCACGAGCTCCCGCGATGGGCTGATCAGAGCTGTCGATCTGAGCACGAGGCCCTACAACGCGGGCATCGTTGAGGCGTCCTTCGGTGACGTCGGCGAACTCGCATTCGACGGGTTCGGCGCCGCCTCATCAGACGGCATAGTGACGATCGTGGCTGACGGACTCCTCTGCCGCATCGTGGTCAGTGGCGCGAGCGGCACCGTGAAGATCGGGAGCCTTGAAGAAAGTCCGGCTGACGACAGCAAGGACGTTGAACTCGGAAAGGGAGGCATCAGGTGATGCCGAACAGACATGTCATGCCGCGTCTCAGGCGCGCATTCACCTTGATCGAGGTGATCCTCGCGACGTCGATCCTGGGGATCGTGGGAGTAACCGTGTCCTCGGTCCTGATGGTTGCCGCCCGGTCCTCGCCACCGGCCACCGGAGGTTCGGCGACCGATGTCGCGGTCTCCCAGGCCCTCGCCGTCATGGCGATCGATATCGGTCTTGCCAGCAAGTTTCTCGCAACGGAGACCGGCTACGTGACCTTTGCCGGGGCCGACGCGGACGGGGACGGCGCAGCGGATGAGATCGCGTATGCGTTCCTGGACGAGTCGGGAGGACAACTGCTCAGGATGGTCGGGGCTGACCTCTCAACGATGCACACAGGGCTGTCCGACCTCACGTTCTCATACCTCACGGGAACCGTGACGGTGGGAGACACGACGGAGAGCGTCGTGCGGGCGGTCGCGATCCGCCTGGAGGCCGCCGATGGATCACTCTACCGACGGACGATTCGCTGCGTCGGACAGCCGACCATGCCCTGAGGACGCCATGCGATGATGCGCACACGCCGCGGTTTCAGTCTTGTGGAGGCGATGCTCGCGCTGGTGCTGGCATCCGGCGCACTCATCGCCGCGCTGAATGTCGTGACCGCGTCCGCCCGGGCCGAGGCCTACGCAAGAGAGCGAGCCACCGGTGACACGCTTGTCGCTGAGGTCATGGCCGACGTGCTGGCCACGGCCTTTGAGCAGCCCGGGTGGGTCGGCTCCTTCGGAAGGAACGCGGCCGAAGCGGGTGTAACATCCCGCTCCGGCTTCAATGACGTGGACGATTTCGACACATGGACGGAAGCTCCCCCGAAAGACTTTGACGGCGCATCACGCGCAGATCTGGACGACTGGTCTGTCGCAGTCACCGTCGTTCGCGTGAGCCTGGTCGATCCCGAAGGATCGACCGTCACCTACGACTCACGCGTCAAGCGGGTCACCGTCCAGGCTAAGCGAGGCGACCGCGTGATCGCGAGTCAGTCGGCGTACCGCACCGCGGCGTGGGACGACGCGCGAAGCGGCATCCGCACCGCTGCCGCGCCGGTGGGTGTGGACGCCAGCGGCGGGCTGGTGGAGATCCTCGACTCGAGCGGCAACCTCCTCGGCGGCGTGACCGGCGTGGTCGGAGGCACGCTCGAGGTTCTTGGTGGTCTTCTGGGAGGCGGCTGATGCGGGAGCAAGGTCACAAGCGGGGCACCGCCTATCTTCTCGTCCTGATTGCCGTGCTCGTCACGGTCGCCATCGGCGTGACCGGGGCCATGGTGCACAAATCTCGCCGCGAGCACCTGATTCGTGCTTCGGAGATCGAGCACGCGCGCCAGATTGCGCAGGCGGGCCTTGAGCTCGCTGTCGCCTACATCCAGGCCGATGATTCATGGCGCACGCTTCGGGGCCTGGGTGTCTGGATGGATGAAGAGCCGCTGCTCGGGGGCCTGCTGACCGTCACCGCGCACGATTCCGACGGGAACGCGACAGACGACTATGACGATCAGGTCACGCTCATAGCCGAGGGAACCTTCGGTCGTGCGAGGCAGTCTGTCAGCGCGACCTTCACGCCAGTCAGAGTAGCGTTGTCCTCACTGAGCTACGGCGCTTCCGCTGTGGATGATCTCGGATTCAACGGCACGCTCAATGCAGACGTTCCGGTAGCAGCCAATAGCAGCTCATCCGCGCTTCTGTCGAGCGTTCGCACGCCGGTCTATGCTGGCGAGTCGATCACCGGCCTCACGTACACCAGAGGAACCTTTGCCAACTCCGGCACGCGAGAGCACCCCGATGCCGCCACGGTGCTCGCCTGGTACACCGCCAATGGGACGACGATCAACTTCGCCTCACTGCCCAGCGGCAGGATCGAGAACGTCGTCCTGGGCCCAAATCAGAATCCGTTTGGCTCACCCAATGCGATGGGAATCTACGTGATCAACTGCGGCGGCGCGAGCATCCGTATCCGCAACTGCCGCATTGAGGGCACGATCGTGCTCCTCAACGCCGGGACCAGCTCAGCAGTTGAGCAGTCCGTCAACTGGAAACCCGCTTCGCCCACGATGCCCGCGATTCTCACCCAGGGCCGCATCGCCATTGATCTGACCAGCACTTTTCTCTCCGAGTCCAGCCAGAACGTGAACTTCAATCCCGCAACCGCACCCTACAACGGCGTCTCGGATTCAGACAAGTCCGACACCTATCCGAGCCGCGTCCACGGCCTCGTCTACGCGACCGATGATGTGACGCTGAGAGGAACGTCTTCGATCTCCGGGCCGATCCTGGCCGGAGATGACCTTGGCATCTCGGGAACGATCACGCTGACGTTCGAGCCTGCATACGCCGAGAATCCGCCCAAGGGATTCATCAAACGGTACAACATGCTCCTGGATACGGGAACGCTTGCACGCGTGGTCGACGACTGAACTCCAATGGGCCCGGCGGGAGTCGAACCCGCACTCGCCTTCCGGCGATGGGGATTTTAAGTCCCCTGCGTCTGCCAGTTCCGCCACGGGCCCGGCAATGCCGAGCTTGGTCCCACATCAATCGCGGCTCGGTCGCTCACGCGACACCGGCTTGCCGCGAGCCGCATCCAGACGCTTTCGGAACGCCGCAGCCCACGCGTCGATGGCGTCCATGGCATCGTCGAAGTCCGAGAGCGTGTCAAGCTCGAACTGATCGCCCTTCCGCGGCTCAACCAGAGCGGCAATCTGCGTTCCGTTCGTGTCAAGGATCTCGCACTCGATGGTCGCGCCGCCGAGGCCAGCACCCGTGAGCTTGCTCGCCGGATGGATGTTCAAGAGCGTCGCGGGCTTCTTGACCTCCGTGACCGCGACCCGCACGCGTCCGATTCCGGGTCCGGGCGAATCGCTGAGGGTGTAGTCGGCCCCCAGTGACTTGGCCAGCGACGCCCGGATGTGCGCTTCGATCTCCGAGATGTCCTCGGCCGAGATGGGGGTGCCGTCGGGGGTCGTCTCAACCAGGACGCGAGTCTCCTCGATCGAGAATCCCGTCAATGCCGCCAGCGCCGGCACGTCCACGCTCGCGTACTCAGCGTCGTTGACGCGACGCAGCCCGTCGTAACTGGAGAGGAATCCGGATCGCGTCTGCCCCGGACGACCGGCGCACCCGCCCGGCGTCGCTCCGCACAGGGCAACCGTTGCGACCAGAATCGGGAATGAAAGGCGTCCTGTGCTTCGCATCATGCGTCTCGCTTCATTGGCCGCTGCGTGCGTGTTGCACGAGTCTTGCGGCCGCTCTCTTTCGAGCCAGATACCGAGTGGGCCGAGGCTCGCCCGGGCCGTGACGCCTGCTTCAGCCCGGCCCGCGGGGCGCAGCGATCGCATCGACCGAAGAGCGTGATCTCGTGTCCCTCGAGCACGAATCCCGAAGGCACACGCATATCCAGGTGGCCCGGGCATCCGTGAACCTCGAACACGCGGTGGCACGCCTTGCAGAGAAAGTGGTGATGATGATCCTTGCCCGCGATCTCATACCGGGGCGGCTTGCCGGGAATCTCCACCGCCGCGATGGCGCCGCAGGAAACGAGCGCATCGATCGTGCGATAGACCGTCGCCAGGCCCAGGCCGGGAACCGCGTCGCGGGCGAGTGTCAGCACCTCGGCGGCGCTCAGCGGGCGCTCGGCGTGTTCGATCGTCTGAAGGATGGCGCCCCGTTGGCGTGTCGTCCGCATGCCCGATGATACGGGCGGGACCGCCGCGCCGTCGCGAGTCGGGCCAGCCCCGATTGTCCGCTCCAGTGGCCCCGCTCGGATTCGAACCGAGGACCAAGCGATTATGAGTCGCCTGCTCTTACCGCTGAGCTACAGGGCCCGAAGGTCGGCCCGGGACTCTCGCCCCGGGGCCGGCGCACGCTACTTTAGCAGCAGCATCTCTCGATAGGTCGGCAGCGGCCAAAGGTCCGCGCTGGTCCGTCGCTCGAGTTCGTCCGCGATCTCCCTGAGCGCACCCATCACGGGCCGCACCTTGGCCTTGATGAACTGCGCGTGCTTCTCCGGATCCTCGTGGTGCTCCTCGGCGAGCAAGGATTCCAGCGAGATCGTCTGCGTTCTGAAGCGGCCCAGAAGATCCGCATAGATCTCCAGCATCTCACGGACGCTCGTCGCGGGAACGTCGGCAGCCTCTGTCGCGCCCACCGATTCCGCGAACTCCGTCTGCTGCCGGATGGCGGTCGGGAGCACCTGCGTCCTCGCGATCTGCGCCAGGGTCTCCGCCTCAATCGTGACCTGCTTCACGAACTTCTCCACGAAAATGTGGTGGCGACTCTCCAGCTCGGTCCTGCTCAGAATCCCGTGTCGCTTCATGACGTCGACCGCCTTGCGAGACTTCATCGCCGGCAGCGCCTCGACCGTGTCCTTGAAGTTCGGCAGCCCGCGCTTGGCGGCCTCCTCGTGCCACGCCTTCGAGTACCCGTCGCCGTTGAAGATCACGCGCTTGTGCGTGCGCACGAGCTTCTGGAGCAGCGACCGCACGGCCTGCTGCAGCTTGGCCTCCGACGCGCGCGGACCGACGGACTTCTCAAGCTCCGTCGCGACATAGTCGAGCGAATCAGCGACGATCGCGTTGAGCACCGTGATCGGCCACGCGATGGACGCCGAGGAGCCGACCGCGCGGAACTCGAACTTGTTGCCGGTGAACGCGAACGGTGAGGTGCGGTTGCGGTCCCCCGAGTGACGAGGAATCTGGGGAAGCGTCGAAGCGCCAAGATCGAGCGTGCCTCCCTTGATGGTCTTCTTGGTCTTGCCGGATTCGATCTGCTCGATGATGTCCATCAACATGTCGCCGAGAAACACCGAGATGATCGCGGGCGGCGCCTCGTTGGCGCCCAGGCGATGATCGTTGTTCGCCGACGCGATCGACGCGCGCAGCATGTCCGCGTGCAGATCCACCGCCCGGATCATCGCGCACAGAAAGACCAGGAACTGCATGTTCGTGTGCGTCTCGTCGCGGGGATCCAGAAGGTTCACGCCCGTGTCGGTCGCCAGCGACCAGTTCACGTGCTTGCCCGAGCCGTTGACGCCGGCGAACGGCTTCTCGTGAAGGACGCAGTGCAGGCCGTGCCGCGTCGCCACTCGCCGCAGCGTCTCCATCACCAGCATCTGGTGGTCGCAGGCGATGTTGGCCGTCTCGAAGTGGCACGCCACCTCGAACTGGCCGGGGGCCACCTCGTTGTGGCGGGTCTTCACGGGAACCCCGACGCGCACAAGCTCGCGCTCGGCCTCCGCCATGAACGCCAACGCCCGCGGCGGAATCGAGCCGAAGTAATGGTCCTCCATCTGCTGGCCCTTCGGCGGGCGGGCGCCGATCAGCGTGCGGTCGCACGAGAGCAGGTCGGGGCGGTCAAAGTAGAACTCGCGATCGATGAGGAAGTACTCCTGCTCCGCGCCGATCGTCGGGATGATGCTCGTCACGCCCTCGTCAGTGCCGAACACACGCAGGATCCGCATCGCCTGGGCCGAAACCGCCTGCATCGAACGAAGCAGCGGCGTCTTCTTGTCAAGCGCCTCGCCATTCCAGGACACAAACGCCGTCGGGATGACGAGTGTCACCGTCCCCGTGCCACGGACCAGGAACACCGGACTCGTGCAGTCCCACGCGGTATAGCCTCGCGCCTCAAACGTCGTCCGCAGCCCGCCCGAAGGAAAGCTCGACGCGTCCGGCTCGCCCTGTACGAGCATCGAACCCGTGAACTCGCTCATCGCGCCGCCGCGACCGTCCGGCGAGAGAAACGCGTCATGCTTCTCGGCGGTCTGCCCCGTCAGCGGCTGGAACCAGTGCGTGTAATGGGTCGCGCCGTTCTCAATCGCCCAGTCCCGCATCGCCGCCGCGACGACATCCGCAAGCTTCGCGTCGAGCGGCTCGCCGTGCGTGAGCGTGCGCTGGATCCTCTTGAAGACGTCCTTGGGAAGGCGCTGCTGCATGACGCGCTCAGTGAAGACGTCGCTCGCAAAGAGCGTCTCCACCGACCTTGCGGAGGTGTCGTGTGAGTGATGGCCGTTCGTCGAGAGCCCCATGCCCGGCCGTCCGTGAGTCAGCGCACCGCGTTCCATAATCGTCTTCTCCATCCGCGTCTGCTCCGCCCCGCCCCGCAAAGCGGAATCGAACGGCCACGATCGCTCCAAGCGGTCGCGCCACATTCGACTCTGCGTCGGTCGGCGCCGGTCAGGGCCGGGCAAGAGGACTGCGTTTCGGTCGCGGATGGTAGCAGCCGACGCTGGCTCCCACTGGCCCCGCGGGCGAGATGGAGTGCGTATATATGCACATACAGCGAATATGCATGCAATGCGGCCGCGTCAGCCCATCGCGTCGGCGAAGGACCGGACGATCCGCTCCGCGGCGGCCCCGGGCCCTTCACCACCGTGCACGGCCTCGGCGAGCTGACGCACCACGGCGCTGCCCACGATGACGCCGTCCGCCTGAGCCGCGACATGGCGTGCCTGCTCCGGAGTGCTGACGCCGAATCCACACACGATCGGCGTTGTTGTCGCGCGACGGACCGCCTGGATCAACCCGCTCACATTCGGCGCGTCGCCCCGCTCTCCGGTGAGACCCGCCCGGGCCACAACGTACACGAAGCCGGTCGATGCCGCGGCAATCGCTTCGAGCCGCTCCGGTCGAGTGGTGGGCGCAATCAGCAGCGAGAGCGTCGCGTCACACGCGCGGGCCGCGTCAATCAGCGGCCCCGCCTCCTCCAGCGGAGCGTCTGGAAAGATGAACCCGTCAAAGCCCGCCGACACCGCCTCCCGCACAAAGCCGGCGGGGCCGCCCATCCGGCTCACGATCGAAACGCTCACCATCGCAACGAGCGCGGCGTTGACCCGCGATCGCACCTCGGCCACCTGCTCAAACACCTTGTGGGGCGTGATCCCCGCTCGCAGCGACTCGTGCATCGCCGCCGCGATCACCGGCCCGTCCGCAATCGGGTCCGAGAACGGGATGCCGACTTCGATGACGCTCGCGCCGCCGCGCTCGCATCCTTGAAGTATCTCGGCCAGCGACGCCGGCACGGGGTGCCCTGCGCACACGAACGGCATCAGGGCCTTGCGGCCGGATTGGGAAAGGGACTCAAACGCTCGTTGAACGCGATTCATGGTCGCAGAGCGTAGTTCGGGAGTTGCTTGGATGCGAACCGTCCCCGGGTCTCCCCATATAGGGTAAACACCGGAGTTGTGCTTGCGGACGAACGGCGGTTCCGATTACACTGAACTCCCGGCCGCTTCGACGCTCGAGATACGGTTTTTGGAGGGCTGCGCGGGCGTCGGCGGTTCACCCAGAAGGGGATTCAGCATGAGATTGCAACGGATCGCGATGTGTGGAATCGCCGCACTCCTGTGCGCCGGCGCCCACGGTGCCACGTTCTCGCCCGCACCCGCGGACGGCACGGTCGTGGCCCAGACAACGGATGTCGGTTTCGACCTTGGCAGCATTTTCGTCCGCTGGGCGCCGGATGTCGATCCGAGCGTGAAGACGCTCGCTCTCTCTTTGGCGAGAGCGCAGATCATCGCGACGGACGACGATGCATCGGTCTGGCAGCTCAAAGCCGACGACGCGGCGACCGCGATCGCGACGCTCCAGAACCTCGGTCCGGCCGTGGTCCAGACCGTCGAATCAGCGGACGCGTTCATCCGCGCCGAACTTGGGCTCACCGGTTTCCAACTCACCGAGATCGAGGAACACACGGCGCGCGCAGAACTGCTCCAGGTCCCGGTGACAATCGACGGCCGCGTGGAGCTGATGGTGCTCGAACGCCGCAGCGTCCGTGCCCCCGGGTTCAAGATTCTTGTGGACAAAGGCGCCGGCGTGCTTGAGGAGGCTCCCCTGCCTCCGGTCAAGACGTATGTCGGCTCTCTGGACGGCGTGGACGGCTCGATCGTCTCCGCATCTCTGCACGACGGCGTGACCGCGCAGATCCGGATCGACGGGCCGTTCCCGAAGGACTTCAACGTTCAGCCTCTTTCCAGCATCTTTGCCGGTGCGCCCGACTCAGCGCACGTGGTGTTCACCGCGGCACAGGTCGTCGATGAGGGCCGCGCGTGTGCCGGCGCCCTGCTGCATGGCCAGATGGGCCCGCAGCTCCAGCCGGTTGATCCCCAGGACGCGCCCGACGGCACGTCGCGCGTCCGCAAGAACTGCCAGATCGCGTTCGATGCCGACTTCGAGTTCTACCAGAAGAACGGAAGCTCCGTTCCGAACACGACCGCGGACATCGAGGGTGTGATGAACGGCGTCCGCACCACGTACGAGCGTGATTGCGACGTGACCTTCACGATCACCACCATCATCGTCCGTTCGACCTCCAGCGATCCGTACTCGTCCACCAATCCTGAGACCCTGCTCAACCAGTTCCGCAATCACTGGCAGGCCAGCCAGGGAGCCGTCGTCCGCGACATCGCCCACCTCATGACCGGCAAGAACGTGGACGGTGGCACGATCGGCATCGCATGGCTCAGCGCCGTCTGCACCAGCAACGGGTACGGGCTCTCCGAGTCACGATTCACCACCAACACCAACTCACGCCTCGCCCTCACCGCCCACGAGATCGGTCACAACTTCAGCGCGGGCCACTGTGACGGGAACGGCGACTGCCACATCATGTGCAGCGGCCTCGGCGGCTGCAACGGCCTTGGCACACCTCCATTCTTCGGCAACGCCGAGAAGACCACGATCAACAACTACGCACAGTCCCGTCCGTGCCTGAACACGGTCGGCAACACGCCCCCGACCGTGACGATCGTGGCGCCCGCGAATGGCGCCTCGTTCAACCAGGGCTCGAGCGTCACCTTTGTTGGAGGCGCGACCGACAACGAAGACGACAACAACGACCTCTCCCAGACGATCACGTGGACATCGAACGTGCAAGGACTGCTCGGAACCGGCGTCGCCTTCTCTCGGAGCGACCTGGTTGTCGGAAACCACACGATCACCGCGAGCGTGACCGATTCCGGCGGCCTGAATGACACCGACGTCCGCACGATCACCATCAACTCCACCGTGACCATTCCCCTGGCCCCGAGCGGTCAGGTCTCGAATGAGTCACCCGCGGGCAGCGCGATCCACACGTGGGTTGACAACTCCGACAATGAGACGTCGTTCACCGTGCAGCGTCAGCAGAGGGTTGGCACGGCCTGGACCGGCACGACCACGTTCGCACCCGTCGCGGCCAACACCACCTCCTACGCGAACACGCCCGGCCAGGGCGTGTGGCGCTACCGTGTTCGCGCCAATAACAGCGCTGGCTCCTCCGTGTACACCGCGTGGGCCAACGCGAAGCCGATCGCGCCCACAACCCCCGCCGCTTCGCAGGCCGGCGGCGTCGTGACCTTCTCCTGGACCGACAACTCACTCTTTGAGGAGAACTTCGACGTCCAGCGCCAGCAGCGGGTCGGCACGACATGGACCAACTCCACTATTTTCCTCCAGGGCGCGAATGCCACCTCGTACGTCGAGTCGCCCGGTTCCGGTCAGTGGCGGTACCGAGTCCGCTCCAAGGTGCCCGGGAAGTTCTCCACGTACACCACCTGGTCCACCGTGACCGTTCCGTAAGGAATCGGTGTGATAGCTGACGACATCAAGGAGGGGGTGGCCAACAGGCCGCCCCCTCGTTCGTTTGGCGGAACAGCTCGGCCCGGGTCCGGCCTCAGCCCACAATGTCCGGCAACTGCTCCATTCCCTCGGTGAGCACCCGCGGCCCGTCCTCCGTGATCAGCACATCGTGCTCATAGTGCACGCTCATCGAGCCGTCCGCCGTGTACACGGGCCACGCGTTCTTGTGCTGCACGACCTCCGACGAACCCAGAGAGATCATCGGCTCGACCGCGATCAGCGTTCCCGGGCGGCACGGCGTCTTCGCGTCCTCCCATACCTCGGGAAACTGCACCGTCACATTGGAAACATACGGGGGGCCGTGCAACTTGCGCCCATAGCCGTGCCCTCCGAGTCCGCGCACCAGGAAATACCCGCACTCTCCCTCGACATACCCCTGCAGCGCTCGCGCCCAGTGCTCAAACACGTTGCCGGGACGCAGCGTCGGAATCGCCCGCTTGAGCGATTCCTTCCCGCACTCCATCAGCCGCCGAACCTCCGGCGAGGGCTCGCCGAATGTGTACGTCCAGGCCGCGTCGCCGATCCAGCCCTGATGCACCACCCCGATGTCAAGCTTCAGCACGTCACCCTCGCGCATCGGCCTCTCGAGGTACCCGGCAGTTCCGTGGACGACGCACTCATTGACGCTCAGGCACGCGTGCGAGGGAAACGGCGGCGTGCGCCCGGCTCTATAGTGCAAGAACGCCGAGCGGCAGCGGAGTGTCTCCAGCACCCGCGCCACCTCAGCATCAATTTTCGCCAGCGTCATCCCAAGTCGCATCCAGGACGACATGCGTCGGTGCGTCTCAACGACGCACTGCGCCGCCGCGTACGCGGCTTGAATCTCAGCCGGCAGAAGTGGGGGAGGCAGGCTCATGCGACCGCATCGTAGCGAAGTCGTTCCCCGGGTCACGCCCTTGAGGCATCAGCCGCCTTGAACGACCTCGCCCCCGATCACGGTGGCGTCAACACAGTTCCCACCCACCTCATACGCGAGGGCCCGCTCATCCCTGTGCCGGAGAAGGATCAGGTCCGCCCGCTTCCCCGGCTCGATCGTGCCGCGATCTCCGAGGCCGAGCAGCGTCGCCGGGTTCACCGTTGCCGCCGCGATCGCCTCAGCCGGCGAAAGCCCGAGATGCCGCACGGCAAGCGCGATCGCCAGCGGCATGGATGAGCTCGGTGCCGATCCCGGGTTGCAGTTTGTTGCGATACAGATTGCCCCGCCCATGTCGACAAGCCGGCGCGCCGGCGCGTATCTGCCGTCGACGTGAAAGCCGCTGATCGGAAGTGCGACCCCGAACGTTCCGGACGCCGCCAGCACCGCAAGATCGGCCTCGTTCGTCGCCTCCAGGTGATCGACGCTGGTTGCTCCGAGTTCCACGGCTCGCCCGACCATGCCGAGTGAGTTGAACTGATCCGCGTGCACACGGATCCCGTGGCCCATCGAACACGCCTGCTGCAGCAGACGCGTCGTCTCTTCAAGTCCCCAGGCCCCTTTCTCGCAATAGGCGTCGACCGCGATTCCAGGGTGCAACGCGTGGACGGCGGGAAGCGTCTCGTAGATCACTCGCTCAACGAAGTTCGGCACGTCAGTGTCGACCGCGTGTCCCAGCAACGCCGTCGGGACCACCGTGCCCTTCCATGCCGCGGATGCGGCCGCAATCGCGCCAATCATCTTCAGTTCGTGCTCGGTGGTGAGCCCGTACCCGCTCTTCACCTCGACCGTCGTGGTTCCTTCCCTTGCCATGAGCGTGAGACGCTCACCCAGCAGACGCGCGAGGTCCTGCGGAGCCGCCCGCCGGACCGCTCGAACGGTGGACATGATGCCGCCGCCGGACGCGAGTATCTGCAGGTAGGACTCGCCGGCCCTCTTTCGGTCCCACTCGTCCAGCCGATCTCCGGCCCAGCACGCGTGCGTGTGGCAGTCGACGAATCCCGGCATGAGCACACGCCCGTTCCCCTCGATCGCAATCGCGCCCTTCGGGGCCTGGATTCCGGATTCAACCTTCGAGATCGTCGACCCTTCGACCAGCACGTCGACGCTGTCCCGTACCCCAAGCTCACCAAGCTCGCGCCCTCGCCGGGGACGCGATCCCGACGACATCGTCAGCGCACGCACATTGCGGATGAGGATCGTCAACGTCCCGCCTCCCCTTGTCCGGAGCCGACATGCCCGATGATCTCCTCAGTCCGGTCCCAGCGTGCTGCGAGCCCCTTCAGGAACGTCAGGAACATGTGGGCCGCCACACGGGCCGTCCTGCCATCCACATCAAACCGCGGATTCAGCTCCATGATGTCAAAGCATCTGATCCGATGCGACCGCCCCAGCGCGCCGACCAGTCGCTCGACTTCTCGCGACGACATCCCCACCGGATTCGCCGCGCTCACACCCGGCGCGAACGCACCGTCAAGAACATCCAGATCCAGTGACGCAAACGCATCGAGCGGCTCACTTCGCGCTGACGCCTCAAACTCCGCCCCGCCCATCACGCGCCCGTGGTGCTCCACAAAGTACGCCACATGCTCCGCGGCATTCGCCATCGGGTTCATCCCGACCAGTCTTAACGCCTGAACGCCGCAGTCCTCGATCAACCGCCGGAACGGCATCCCGGACCCCGCCGCCTCTCGCACATCCAGATGCGCATCCAGGTAGTAACCAACCATACCGGGATGCCTCAACGCCAGCGGCCGCACAAACGCAAACGTCAGGTCATGCCCGCCCCCGACGCCGATCGGAAAGAGCCCAAGATCCAGCGCGGCCTCGATCGCGAGCGTCACGCGCCCATGCGTCTCTGCCAGCGCGTCCGCGGAGTCCCCCTCCGCCGGCATCACATCTCCCGCGTCAAAGACGCCCGGCCATTGCCACCCCGAAGCCGCTCCCACGCCGTAGCGAGCCAGTGCGGCACGAAACGCCGCGGGACCTTCCGCCGCGCCCGGCCGGCCGCTGTTCAAGCGCACGCCCAGATCATCAGGTAGCCCGATCAGGGCCACGCGACACCCATCAGGCGAGCGCCTGAGTCCCGATGCAAATCGCGACGGCGCGACATCCGGCGGCCACGTGGCCGCTGAGCAGTGGGGGAGTACGTGTGCGGCATTGCTCATAGGACCCAGCATACCCGGTTGCGGCGTTGGGATTCAGCCGGTGCTCGACGCCAACGCCCTCGACGCACGCGTCACCAGTTCCGCATCGGCACCTGAACCCCTCGTTCGTCAGCACATCGCTGGGCCTCGGGATATCCCGCATCCGCGTGTCTGAACACACCCATCGCCGGGTCATTCGTGAGCACGCGCTCAACCCGCACCGCGGCTTCCGGCGTGCCGTCCGCCACCACCACCTGCCCCGCGTGCTGGCTGAACCCGATGCCGACGCCTCCGCCGTGATGGAACGACACCCACGAGGCGCCCGATGCCACATTCACCATCGCATTGAGCAGGGCCCAATCGCTGACCGCATCCGTCCCATCCCGCATCGCTTCCGTCTCGCGATTCGGGCTCGCAACCGATCCGCAATCCAGATGATCGCGCCCGATGACGATGGGGGCCTTCACTCTTCCCGTCCGCACCAGTTCGTTGAACAGCAGCCCCGCCTTGTGGCGCTCGCCGTAGCCGAGCCAGCAGATCCGCGCGGGCAGTCCCTGGAACGCAACACGATCCTTCGCCAGGGTCAGCCACCGGTGCAGCCCCTCGTCCGTTGGGAACAACTTCATCAACTCGCGGTCGGTTGTGAAGATGTCCTCCGGATCGCCGGAAAGCGCGACCCAGCGGAACGGCCCGCGACCGACGCAGAACTGCGGCCGAATGTACGCCGGGACGAACCCCGGAAACTCAAACGCTTCCTTGAACCCCGCATCGAATGCCCGCTGCCGAATGTTGTTCCCGTAGTCAAATGTCTTGGCGCCCTTCCGCTGGAGCGCGACCATCGCGCGCACGTGCCGTTCCATCGATGCGATACTGAGCTCCGCGTACCGCTTCGGATCATTCTTGCCGAGAGCCCGTGCCGCGCCGAACGTCATCCCCGTCGGCACGTAGTTCTGCACATCATGGGCGCTCGTCTGGTCCGTGAGCGCATCCGGCGTGATCCCCCTTGCGATCAGCCGCTCCAACAGGTCTACCGCGTTGCACTCAACACCCACGCTGATCGCCCGCTTCTGCCTCGCGAGCGAGATCGCCCGGTCGATCGCGGCATCAATCCCTTCGACGACCTCGTCCAGATACCGATCCCTCACGCGCCGGTCCAGTCGAGTGCGGTCCACGTCCGCGATCAGGCACGTGCCGCCGTTCATGGTGACGCTCAAGGGCTGAGCCCCGCCCATCCCGCCGCACCCCGCCGTAACGCACAAACGCCCCGCAAGCGTCCCGCCGAAGTGCTGTCTGGCGCACTCCGCGAACGTCTCGTACGTCCCCTGCAGAATGCCCTGCGTCCCGATATAGATCCAGGACCCGGCGGTCATCTGCCCGTACATCATGAGTCCCTTGGCCGCGAGCTCGTCGAAGTGCGCCTGCGTTGCCCAGTGAGGCACCAGGTTCGAGTTGGCGATCAGCACCCGAGGCGAGTCCCGATGCGTCCTCACCACGCCGACCGGCTTCCCCGACTGTACCAAGAGCGTCTCGTCTTCCCCAAGCGACCTGAGCGTCTCCACAATCGCATCAAACGCGGGCCATGACCGTGCAGCCTGCCCGCGTCCGCCATACACCACGAGCGTGTCAGGATGCTCTGCCACCTCGGGGTCAAGGTTATTCATCAGCATGCGCATCGCGGCCTCGGCCTGCCACGTCCTGCACACGCGCTCTGCCCCGCGCGGCGCCCGCACCACACGCCCGCCCGCTGCCTGTGTTCCCGCCTGCGGCACCATCGTCGTCATCGTTCGCTCCTTACCGTCCGCTCACCGCGCGGGTGATCACCCCGCTCCGAATCAAACCCACGATCGCGGAAATATCCGGCGCCGGCGAACGATCCCTCTCCAGCACCCGCACAACGCTCCGCACCGCATCGTAAACCCGTTCAACACCCCCGCCCGATCTCAGTGGTCGGTGCGCTTCAAGCCCCTGCGCCGCACACAGCAGCTCGATCGCGACCACATGCATCGCCAGGTCCGCCGCCCGCCGCGCCTTCGCCGCCGCCCGCGGGCCGAACGAGTTGTAGTCCTCGATCCCCGCGCTCGTCCCGATGTTCGCGACGCTCGCCGGTGTCGCCAGCCCGATGATCTCATTACAGAGCGCAGCCGCCGTGTACTGCGCGATCATCAGGCCGGAGTTCAATCCCGGCTCCGGGCTCAGATACGGCCTCAGATGGCTCTCCGCATCAAACGCCGAGAGCATCCAAAAAGTTCTCCGCTCACTGATCCCCGCCACATGCGAGATTCCGATCGTCGCCACATCCAGCGGCACGGCCAGCGGCATCCCGTGAAAGTTCCCCGCCGAAACCACGTCCCCCTCGCCCGTCCTCGCCCCAGCAAACACCAGCGGATTGTCCGTGACCGCCCCCAACTCTCGCTCCACGCACCCTCGCACATACGCGAACGAGTCCGACGCGGCCCCGATCACCTGCGCCATGCACCGCAGCGAATAGGGGTCCTGCACCCGAGGGTCGTTCTCGGCGTGCGACGGCAGAATCTCACTCCCCTTGAGCAACGTCAGCACCCGCGCCGCAACATCCTTCTGCCCCGGCTGGCAACGCGCCTCGTGAACCCGAGGATCCAGAAACGCATCCGTCCCGCGGCTTGCGTCGATCGACATTGCCGCCGCCGCGACAGCCGCGTCCACAAGCAACCCGAGCTCCCCGCACAGCAGCACCCCCTGCGCCGCCATCAGATGCGTGCCGTTGATCAGCGCGAGCCCTTCCTTTGCCTCCAGCACCAGCGCCTGGATCCCAGATGCTCGCATCGCCTCGGCCGCCATCGTCCGCTTCCCCCTGAACTCAACCTCCCCTTCGCCGATCAACGCGCACGCCACGTGCGCGAGCGGGGCCAGATCGCCAGACGCGCCCACCGACCCAAGCGACGGCACAACTGGCGTAATCCCAGCGTTCAGCATCGACGCGATCGTCTCCACGACAACGGGACGGACGCCCGACAGCCCCCTCGCGAGCGACCCCGCGAGGATCGCCATCATCGCTCGCACAACCTCCGTGGGCAACGGCTCCCCAACCCCCGCGGCGTGCGACCTCACGAGATTCCGCTGCAGGTCTCGCAGGTCCTCCGGCGACACCCGCTTGCGCGAGAGCGATCCAAACCCAGTGTTGATGCCGTAGTGGGGCTCCGCCGAGTCGCGGATCCCCTCGATCACCGCGCGCGACGCACGCATCGCACGCGCTGCATCCTCACCAATCCTCACGCCCCGCCCTCGGGCCGCGTGCAGCGCCAGATCGATCGTCAGTGGACCGGTTCCGAGCAGGATCTCCGCTTCGTGATGCGCCATGGTCCAATCGTCCACGACCGACCAGCGGATTGCAAGGCGCAGATCCTTGATTCCGCGCGATCACAGCCCCGGAACCACGCTCTTCTCGTCCAGCGACGCGCCGTCCCCGATGCGCCCCGTGTTCCGATCGATTCCCATGGCCTCAAAGATGCGGTCCCGGACCCTCAGGTAATCGGGCGAGTCGATGTCGCGAGGCCTTGGAAGATCCACCCTCACCTCTTCCTTGATCGTCGCCGGCCGCCTCGTCATGACGAGCACCCGATCCGCCAGTTGCACCGCCTCCTCAATGTCGTGCGTCACGAACAGAATCGTCTTCTTCTCCTCCTGCCAGATGCGGATCAGGTCCGCGCGCATCTTCAGGCGTGTCAGGTAGTCCAGGGCGCCGAACGGCTCATCCATGTAGATGATCGAGGGCTGCGAGGCCAGTGCCCGCGCGATCTCGACCCGCTGACGCATCCCCCCCGAAAGCTCACGCGGAAACGCACGCTCAAACCCCGTGAGACCGACCATATCGACATAGTGCTGCACGATCCGCTGCCGATCCGCCGGTTCACGCCGTTGCAGTCCGAACCCGACGTTCTGGGCCACCGTGAGCCACGGGAACACGCCATTCTCCTGGAACACAAAGATCCGCCTCGCATCCGGCCGGATCACACGCTTTCCCTCGACCATCACCTCGCCCGAGGTGGGGGGGATAAAGCCCGCCACGATGTTCAAGAGCGTCGATTTGCCGCACCCCGAAGGCCCCACGATGCACACGAACTCGCCCGCGCGGACCTCCGCGTGAACGCCCTCGAGCACGTGCACGTCCTTCTCACGCGACTTGCCCGCGAACGTCATCCACACGTCGCGGATGCGAACGACGGCGGCGTCCGACAACGGCCCCTCCATTCCGCGATCCCGCTCTGGGTCGATCCGGGTCATTGGTTGTGATACCCCCAGCGCACAACGTCCATCCGCTCCATCCGCCTGACGAGCAAATCGAGCCCGAGGCCGATCAGCCCGATCATGACCATCCCCGCGACCACGAGGTCGTACCGCTTCCCGGCATTCCTCGCGTCGATAATCAGAAACCCGAGGCCGGAACTCACGGCAATCATCTCCGCAGCCACGACAACCAACCACGCGATCCCCAGCGCGATCCGCAGGCCCGTGATGATCTGTGGCAGCGTCGCCGGCACGATCACACGCCGGAACAGATCGAACCGCGACAACTCGAAGTTTCGCGCCGCTCGCACGTACACCGGCTGGATGTTCGCGACCGCCGCAGCCGCCGACACCGCGATCGGGAACACGCTGGCCAGAAAGATCAGGAATATCGGGGCCGCGTCCGACACGCCGAACCAGAGGATCGCGACGGGAATCCAGGCAATGGGGGAGATCGGCCTCAGAACCTGGATCATCGGATTCAGGGCCTGGAACGCCCACTTGAACCAGCCCATGAACAGCCCCAGCGGGATGCCCACGGCCATCGCCAGCGTGAAGCCCCACGTCACGCGGAACAATGACGCCACAATGTACTTGTGCAGCAGTCCCTTCTCGATCAACTCCCCGATCCCCCGTGCAACCTCGATCGGCTTCGGAAACAGATCACTCCCCGATATCCGCACCAGCGCGTCCCACATGCACAGAAACAGCACGCCCACCAGCGACGGCAGCGCATACCGCTCCAGGCGACGCTGCGTCCTCAAGTTCGCCCGCCGGGTGGAGCCGCTCACTTCGGGCTCTCCCACACGTACGGCCTCACCACGCTGTCATCGGGAACGAAAGAAGTGTCGCAGTAGTCATCAAACCCCGCCGTCCCCTCCAGGATCCCGCCTTCACGCCCCAGACGCTCGATCTCCTCAAAGTCCTTCCGACGCACCCCCAGATTCGTGTACTTCACCCTGTCGGGCGGCTTGCTCAAGACGTGCTGAAGCAGCCGTGGATCCTGGTTGTAATAGTTCTGGCTCACGAAATCGGCAGCCTGCATGCGGTGATCCATCGACTCGTCGATCCACTTCCCGCTGCTGGCAATCCCATCCACCAATCGCTGCACCGTCTCGCGATCGTTCTTGATCGCATCCTCGTGCACCGCCAGCACGCACGAGATGAACTCCGGCCACACATCCTTTGTCAGGTACAGAATCCGCCCATACCCGTCCAGCTCCGTCTGCCCCATGAACGGCTCGCCAGAGGTGATCGCATCGACCGCCTTGGCATAGAGCGCCGCCGGCATGTCCGGGGGGGGCATCTCCACGAGCTTGATGTCCTCGATCGACATGCCCCGCTCACGCAACGCCTTGAACAGCAGCAGCCGCTGATTCGAGTACCGGTTCGGAACCGCGACCGTCTTCCCCTTGAGGTCCTCGATCCTGTAAATCGACGAGTCCTTGTGCACCATCATCGCCGTGCCGTCGCGATGCCCGAGGTACACGATCTTCAGCGGCACACCCTCCTCCCGAAGCCGCATCGCCATCGGCGCAAGGATGAACGTCGCCTGCGTGTACCCTGACAGGTACGCCTCCTTCAACTCGGGCCACCCGTTGAAACGAATCGGGTCAAAGATCTCCTCACCCGTCATGCTCTTGTTGATGAAATGCGTCACCGGGCAGGTCAGATGACACGTCACGGGCAGGAACCCAATCTTGAACGTCTTGACGCCATCGCCGGCCCGCCGCGGCTTGAACACGTCCAAGTTGACCGCGCCGTGGGCAAGTGTGATCAACACGACCCAGAGCGCAATCACAGCCGCAACCCTCACGAGACTCCGCATGGCAGACATCCTAACGGCTGTTTCGTTTACGCCCCTTGCCGAATCGCATGGGCTCTCTCAAAGCACACCGCCTGCCATCAAGGCAAAGTCCGATAATACCTGAATAGCGAAAATTGTCCCCCGCCATCGCCACAGGGTAGAGGCAGGGTAGCAGTTTTCCGTAAGGCAGACCCGCCGCCCGGTGCTAGCCAGCGTGTTCCAGAACCGCAAGGCAGGGTCGCAAAAAACCGCACATCGGCCGCGTCTGAGTCTGGGAATTCTCTCTGTTTTTCCCAGACAAAATCAGGCAGCAGCAACACCGCGCCCGCGCACGCACGCGAGGGCGAGCATGCGCCCGCACGCCCGGGCGCGTGCGTGAGCGACGCCGAGCAAGGGGGCACGCCCCCGGCTGCTGCTGCTCCGCTCTCGCCTGGAGAGCAAGAGACCCGAACGGCCCTGGAGGCCGAGGGCTTCGGATCCGGAGCCCTGGACCAGTTCCGCGCGATCGCGCCCGAAGTCGTCCGCGCCGCGATCACCCGTTGCAATGAAGCCCACAAGGGCGAGGGCGCGAAGTGGCGGCGGAGTCGTCGGCGCAAGTACATCGCCGCGCTGCTCCGCGGCGACTTCATCGAAGAGGCCGCGAGCGACGCGCGTGAGCTGAGCGCGACGCGATCACGCGCCGCAGAGCTCGCCGAGCTCAAAGCCGCAAAGGACGCGGAGCGCCGCGAGCGCGAACAAGCCGAGGCCGAGGCCCAGCAACGCGCGACCGATGCGTTGCTCGAATCGCTCGACGCCGCGCCGATCGCCAATCTCACGATCGCGCTCGACAGCATCGCCGCGGGCAACAAGCTCGCGGCGCGTCAGCTCGCCACACACCGCGCCAACGGCATCGGCGATCGCGAGATCGCTCGGTTTCTCACGTTCCGCGCCACCGTGGCGGAGCTGCTCAACACACCCGTTCCCGCAACTACCGGAGTCGCCTAAATGGCCAAAAAGCCCGCGGAAAGTCCAGCGTCATCCCCTTCGCTTCCCAGCGTCGAGCCCGACCAGCTCTCCAGCGTGCTCGCGTCGCTCGGCATGCTGCGCGCACGTCACTCCGTGCGGCTCTATCGCATCAATGACGAGGGACACGCGGAAGCCGTGCGCAACGGCAAGTTCACCGCGGCCGCGGTCGATGAGCACATCATCGCGGAGCGATTCGGCGGCGGCGAGTACCGCGCGGACGTCGTCGATGAGGCCGGGCGCATCATGCGCCAGGTGCGCGTGCGCGTTCCCGCGGGTGTGATGCCGACCGAACCGGAGCCCGCGCTCGAGCTGCCGCGCGACGGGCTCGGCGAGCTCAAGGCGGCATTGCTCTCCGAAGTGCGCGAGATCGTGCGCGCCGCGATGCCGGCGGCGTCGCCAGCGCCCGCGGGCAACGGCGTCAACCTGGAGGGCGTGGCGTCGCTCATGACGGCGCTGCAATCGCCCTTCCTCGCGCTGCTCTCGCGCCAAGCGCCCGCGCCGACAACGCCCGTCGGCGAGCTCATCGCCGGCATGAGAGAGCTCCAGGCGTTGAGTGGGCTCGGCGAGCGCGACGACGGCGAGGATGGGGACGAGCTCAACGCCGCGCCCGTCGCGACGATGGAAGAGACGTTCATGCGCGAGCTCGTGTCGCTCGGCAAAGAGTTCGTCGCGCTCCAGCGTGACAAGCGCCGAGCCGCGCCAGCGCCGAGCAAGCGCGTCGAGAATCAGGCGCAGCCACCGACGCCCGCGGCTCCGGCGACGCCGCACAAGCGCAGCGCGCTCGATCGCCTCTCGCTCTTGCTCGGCACAAATGCCGCGGCGGAGATCGAGCCGGAGATCACCGCGCAGGCCGTGCTCAGCTTCATCGGGCGCAACAGCGCGGAGCTTGACGCCGCTTTCGACTTCCAACAGCCAATGGCGGACCAGCTCATCAAGCGAGCGCCCGGGCTCGCGCCGCACGCCGCGTATCTCGCGAGCGTCGAGGCCGAGTGCAAGCGCATCGCGCTCGACGCCGCGGGAGCCGGC
>CAZPPG010000004.1:0-118761 GCA_964588385.1 uncultured Phycisphaeraceae bacterium | reverse complement strand
CCAAGGCAAAGCGGGGAACTTCGCCATAGTGCCGTAATCCACGACCGCACCTCGAAGTGGCTCACGCGTCCCGGCGTCCTGCACGGTGATCAAGTAAGACGTCCGCGCGCAACTCGAGAGCGCGAGCAAGGCGAGCAACACAACACCGCAAAGAGAACGTGGCATGAAGCAGTGCCTCCCAACCCAATGATTGCACCGCCCTACGCCGGCACCAACTGCTTCCGTGCGATCAACTGGTACACCTCGCACCGGTCCAGCAGCTCATCGTGGCGCCCCACATCCACGACCTTCCCCCCATCCATCACAACAATCCGATCCGCGTTCACCACCGTTGACAGCCGGTGGGCCACGATCAGGCACGTCCGACCGTGCGAGAACTCCGCCACGGCCTCGGCGATCTTCGCCTCCGAGTCCGCATCGATCATGCTCGTCGCCTCGTCCAGGATCAGGATCGCCGGATCACGCAAGATCGCCCGCGCAATCGCGATCCGCTGCCGCTGCCCGCCCGAGAGCGTCAGCCCCTGCTCGCCCACCGGCGTGTCGTACCCCCGCGGCAGCTTGCTGATGAAATCATCCGCCCGTGCCCGCCTCGCCGCGTCCAGGATCCGCTCCTCCGTCGCGTTCTCCGCGCCGTACGCGATGTTGGAACGCACCGTGCCCCGGAAGAGCACCGTCTCCTGCGTCACCACGCCGATCTGCCGGCGCAGCGAACGGATCGACACCGCCGCGATGTCATGACCGTCGATCTCGATCTGCCCCTCCTGCGGCTCAAACAGCCGGGGCACGAGTGCGAGCAGCGTCGTCTTCCCGCACCCGTTTGGCCCCACAACCGCGATCGTCTCCCCGTGCTCGATCCGCAGGTTTACGCCGTCGATCGCCGGGCGCAGCGAGTTCGGGTAACTGAACCGCACATCCTTGAACTCAATGCTCTGGCTGTGCCGGTCGAGGCGCGCCAGCGCGGGGTCATGCCCCTTCTCCGGTACAGCGTTCAAGAGCGACATCACGCGATCGGCCGCTGCGGATGCCTGCTGGATGTCATTGGACAGCCCCGTCAGCGGCTTGAGCGACGCCCCCGCCGCGCCCAGGGCGAGGAAAACCAGAATGAAGTCCGCCGGATCCAGCTTCCCATCCAGGATCGCCTTGAACGCCACGAGCGCGAGCCCGCCCAGCACGATGATCGTCAGCACCTCGACAAGCGGGCTGGCCAGCGCGCGGGCCGTGCGGACCTTCAGCGACTGGCGCATCGCCTCTTTATTGATGCGGTGGAAGCGGCCCGCCTCGTACCGCTCCGTCGTGTGGACCTTGACGACCCGCAGCCCCTGCAGCGCCTCGGCCGTCGCGGCGTACAGCCCCGACTGCTGCTCAAGAGCCGCCCGAGATGCCCGCCGAATCCGCTTGCCCAGCTTGCGGATCACGGTGTAGAGCAGCGGCGCGACGACCAGAGAGACCAGCGTGATCCGCCAGTCGATGATGAGCGCGGCGGTGAACCCCGCGACGCCCTTGGTCGCCTGCGCCAGCGCCTTGGAGACCAGCGCGGAGAGCCCGCCGCCCACCGCCACGGTGTCGTTCACGATGCGGCTGATTGTGTCGCTCGGCCCCTCGACCACCACGTCCTTCAAGGGCAGGCGCATGACCTTGTGAAAGAGGTCGCGGCGCATCCGCGTCACGGTCCGCTGCACCAGCGTGAGCGAGAGGTACAGGTGGAGGAAGTTCGCCGTGCCGCCGATCACCGTCAGCACGCCCAACCCGATGATCACGAGCAGCAACCCCTGAAAGGGGCCGGTGGGGAGCGCGTTGATCAGGCCGTCGGGGATCCAGCCGTTGACCCTCTGATCCCATTCGGTGACGATCCCCGGCAGGGGCTTGCCCCCCGGCGTGAGCAGGTTCTCAAAGATTGGCTTGAGCGCGACCAGCCCGCCGCCCATGCTCCCCGCGGAGATGAACGAAAAGACGACCGCGCCGATGAGCGTGGCGCGGTCCCTGAGCATGCCTTTGGCGAACGTCCAGAAGGGGGACATGTGGGGGAATGATAAAGCGGCCGATCGTCAAAGCGCGCCGTCGCACGTGGCCGATCGCCTGACAGCCCGTTGCTCGGCATCTGTTCGACCGCGGCCCCGCAGCATGGCTCATCCACGCGGGATGCTCTAGGATGCTCTCACGCAGACACTTGGGAACGCACACCCGAACGCGGGGGCGCGGGAAAGTGGGCGTGCGGAGGGTTCATGCCCGACTGTCGGGTCACGTTCGTCATTCCATGCTTCAACCACGGCCGCTTCGTCGGCGCGGCGGTTGAGTCGTGCCTGCGCCAGCGCGATGCCGACGTCCACATCGTCATCGTTGATGACGGCTCCACCGACGGCTCCACGCCAGACGCCTGCGATGCCCTCGTCTCCGAACGCGTCCACGTCATGCACCAGGTCAACAAGGGCCTCCCCGGCGCACGCAACGCCGGCATCGCACGGGCCCGCGAGCTCGCCCGGGGCGATCGCGCCTGGCACGCCGAGTACCTCGCCTTCCTCGATGCCGACGACTATCTCGAAGAGACCTTCGCCAAAGACCTTGCCGCCGTGCTCGACGCCGCGCCCCCCGATGTCTCCCACGCCTACTGCCAGGAACGCCTCGTTGAACTCGGCCACGGCACCTGGAAAGTTCCCGAGTGGGATGCCGACCTCCTGCTTATCACCAACCTGCATCCCGTCACCTGCCTCATCCGCTGGAGCGCGATCGACGCACTCGCCACGGAACCCACCGCCGGCGCGTCGACCCAGCCCGGCCCATTCGATGAGACCATGCGCCTCGGCTACGAGGACTGGGACCTCTGGATCACCCTCTCCTCCCGCGGCTATCGCGGCCTCCGCGTCCCCAAGATGCTCTTCAACTGGCGTCGCCACAGCAACGACACCATGATCTTCGACGCCGTCCGCCGCCACGACGATCTCTACGCCCACATCATCCGCCGCCACCCCGACCTCTACGGCCCTAGGTTGGAGACCCTGCTCCGGCGCACCAACAGCATGATCCGCGCCTGGAACATGAACTGGCTGGATGAATCCGGCGAGCCGATCCCCCTCATCAACCTCAAGCGTTCCCGCGATGAGCTCGTGCGCATGCGCGAGCAGCACCACACCCAGGGCGCGGAACTCGTCGCGGCCCGCGCCAAGGCCGATCGCGCTGAGAAAGACGCCCTCACCCTTGCCGCCGAGCGCGATGTCGCGCGCGATGAGGTCGCCCGTCTGCGATCCCTGAACGCCCGCATCGCCGGCGACTACGAACGCATGGCCGCGGTCCGGTTCCACCACGCCGCCCACCGCGCCCTCGCGAAACTCCCGAGGTTCATCGCCTCGCCGCTCACCGCCGTCGGAGGCGGGCTGGCCCGCATTCTCGCCGGCCTCGCCGGTAGTGGAACGGTGAGCGAGCAGACAAAGCCGGTCCGCGCCTCCGGTGGGCCGGCCGCGCTCAGTCCGGGCGCCACGCCCCCAGCCGATCACGCGCCCGGCGCCGGACCCGTCACCAAGTCAGAAATCGAGAGTTCGCCGCGTGAGCGGAGCACGGAAGGGCGGAGCCCATGACCACGACCCAGGCCGCGCCCTCGCTGTTCGGCGCGTCGCAATCCGTGTCCCGCCCCCTTGAGGTGCGTATCGAGGACGTGCTGCCCGAGTCGGCGATCAACGTCCGGCGCATCCGCTGCGTGGTCCCCTGCTTCAACCGGCGCGCGGATCTCGAGCTGCTCCTTCAGGATCTCGTGGCCATTCGTCGCGACGGCCCGCTCTCCGGACCGACCGCCGTGCGCCCCGCGTGGCGCGCCGAGATCGATGTCCTTGTCGTTGACAATGCGAGCGCCAATCACCTCTCGGAAGCAACGGTGCCGGACGGCCTGCGCGTCGTGTTCCTCCGCTCCGAGGCCAACACCGGGGGCTCGGGGGGCTTTAATCTCGGCCTCTCGCGCGCCCTGGCCGATCGTCGCACCGGCGCGGTCCCCTGCGAACTCATCTGGATGCTCGACTCGGACGCCCGCGTCGAACGCGACGCCCTCGTCGCTCTGGTCGACTGCTTCGATGAGGACGCCGCACGCGTCGGCGTCGGCTCCGCGCTCAAGGACCCCGCAACAGGCAAGATCTATGAGATTGGCGGCAAGGTCCTGAAGGGCGGCGGCGGCTTCGGCCCCATGCACGCCGGCGAAGACGACGACCGCCCCATGGTCGCCAAGCCACTCAAGTCCGACTACGTCGCCGCCTGCTCGTTCATGGTGCGCCCCGGCGCGATCGAAGCCAGCGGCCTGCTGCCCGATGTCTTCATCAAGGCCGACGATGTCGAGTGGGGCGTGCGCCTGGCCCGCGCCACCGGCGGCACCGTCGTCGCCGCGCCCAAGTCCATCGCCATCCACCCCTGCTTCGACCGCTTCGAGACATGGGTTCGCTACTACTACGCCCGCAACGTCTTCGTCCCCATGGCTACCGTCGGCCAGAGCCGCCTCACCCGGTTCCGCAAGGCCATGCGTGAAACGCTTCGGGCCTGCGGCCAGTCCATGATGCAGCGCGATGACCTCGCGCGGATGCACGTTGAGGGCCTTCGTGACGTCGCACGTGGCATCACCAACGGCAAGGCCCCCGAGGACACCATCCGATTCGAGCCCTTCACGCCCGTCGCCGCCCTCCGCGACACCCTCCAGAAGCACCTCTCGAGCGCAGGCAAGCCGCTCCGCGGACGCAGCGTGTGGATCCACCCATATCTGAACGTCCCCGGCGCGGTGCGCGAGCGCGTCCGCGCCCAGCTCAGCGCGGCCGGCGCCATCGTCGTCGAGCCCAAGGCCCAGAACGGAAGAACGCCGCTCCCGCGCTCGCTCCCGGGCGCTCTCTGGCGCATCATCTCCGGCGTCCCCCACTCGATCGCCATCGTCCCCACCCGCGGCCGCCCGGAGTCCTGGCTCCAGGGACGCACGCAGGTCCAGCTCGCCCCCGAGGGATTCGTGATCCGCGAGCCGCGCCGACTCCCGCAGCTCCGCGCCACGCTTCGCACCCTCTCACGCGGCGGGCGCTCGGCCCTCTCGCTCGCGTTCAAGCCCCTGCGTGTGGAGCACTGGCCCGATGCCATCGAGGCATCCGCCAGTGCAACCACGCTCTCCCTCGTGGTGCTCAGCCACAACCGGAAAGACGCCCTGCTCTCGACCCTCGCCGCGCTCGCTTCCGATGAGGCGACCGCCGGCGCCGAGCTCATCGTCGTCGACAACGCGTCCAGCGATGGAAGCGCCCAGGCCGTGCGTGAGCGCTTCCCCAACGCCCGCCTCGTCGCCCTCGACACGAACGTCGGCGTCGGCGCGTTCAACAGAGGCGTTGCCGAAGCCACGGGCGATGTCGTCCTTGTGCTGGACGACGACGCGATCCCCGAGCCCGGCGCTGTCGCCCGCGCCATGCAGATGCTCCGCGATCGCCCCGAAGCATGGGCCGTCACGCTCCATCCGCGCCACCCAAGCGACGGCAGGAGCGAGTGGTCCTTCGCCGATCAATCGCCCAGCGACGACTGGCCCGTCATGGGATGCGCCAACCTCGTCCGCCGCTGGGCATGGGCCAGAGCCGGCGGGTACGAGCCCGCGTTCTTCCTCTATCGCAACGACACGGACCTCGCGCTCAAGATCCGCGCCCTCGGCGGACGCGTGCTCTTTGATCCCGCCCTCGTGGTCCGCCACCACAGCCCGATCGCCAAACGCAAGAGCAACCGCTGGCTCCGCTGCGCAACCCGCAACTGGATCTGGATGGCCCGGCGCCACGGCGCGGGCGCGGACCGCCTCAAGGCCATCCTGCTCGGCTGGGCGTGGGCCCACAAGCTCGCTGGCCTCAATCCCGTGCGCCACGCGCGCGTCATCGGAGGCGTTGCCCAAGGCCTGTTCACGTCGGCGCCGGCCCTGCCCCTCACGGTGCAGGCCGCGCCGGGCAAACGCGGCGACGGCATCTCACGCCTTCTCCACGCGAGGATGAAGAAGCAGAGCACGTAAACCCCGCGCTACTTGCACGGGCATCGATGCTGGAGTGTTCGCATGGCCGAAGGCGTGGTTCGGGTCGGCATCATCGGGCTGGGCTTCATGGGACGTACGCACCTCCGCGCGTACACGGCCGCCGCCGCGGACGGAATGCCGTGCGAGGTCGTCGCCTGCTGCGCCACGCGCCCCGAGGACTGGAAGGAGCTGATCTCCGGCGCCAGCAGCATCGCCGGCAACATCGAGCAGGCCGGATCGACCGCCGCCTCCATCGATCCCGCCCGCGTCCGCTTCATGACCGACTGGCGCGCCATGGCCGCCGATCCCGGGATCGACCTCGTCAGCGTCTGCACGCCCACCGACACGCACGCCGAGATCGCGATCCACATGCTCCGCTCGGGCAAGCACACGCTCATCGAAAAGCCCGTCGCGCTCTCCAGCGCTCGCGCGCGTGAAGTTGCGGGCGTGGCGGCGGAGGCGGCGCGCCGGGGCATCCTCTGCATGCCCGCCCACTGCATGCGCTTCTGGACCGGCTGGGACTGGCTGAAGGCCCGCGTGGAGGATCATTCTCTCGGCAGCTTGGGATCACTCATCCTCCAGCGCGCGGGCAGCCGCCCGGGCTGGTCGCGAGAGTATTACAACGATCCGGCCCGCTGCGGCGGGGCTCTGTTTGATCTCCACATCCATGACGCCGACATCGTGCTCTGGCTGTTTGGCCCGCCGAGGTCGGTCTCCAGCGCGGGGCACGTCGACCACATCGTGACGCGATACGAGTATGACATGCCGGGTGGGCCGCAGGTTGTGGTTGCGATGGGGGCGTGGGTCGCCGACGGCTTTCCGTTTCGAATGAGATACACGGCCGAGTTCGAGCGGGGCGTTGCCGACTGGGATCTGTCGCGTCCGGAGCCGTTGCAGCTCAGCGCCGAAGGCCAGTGCCGCCCAGTCCCGCTCCCGCCCGTCTCCGGCTACGACGGCGAGATCCGCCACTTTGTCGAGCACGTCGCGGCGCTCAGGTGTCGCGGCCATGACGAAACGCGGAAACTCCGTGTCACACCCGAGGACGCGGTTCGTGTGTGCCGCCTGCTCGAGATGGAGATCGAGAGCGCTCGTGCGCGACGACCCGTGGTGGTAGAGTCGCTCACGTAGGATTGCGAGTTGAACGCGGCGGTCGATGCCGCGAGAATCTGGAGGTCGTGTGTTCTTTCGACAGATCTATGACGAGAAACTCGCCCAGGGCGCGTACCTGATCGGATGCCAGAAGACCGGCGAGGCCATCATCATCGATCCCGAGCGCGATGTCGATCGCTACCAGGCCCTCGCCCGCAAGGAAGGCCTGCGCATCGTCGCCGTCGCCGAGACCCACATCCACGCCGACTACCTCTCCGGTGCGCGCGAACTGGCCGAGCAGGGCGCCAAGCTCTACATCTCCGGCATGGGCGGGCCGGACTGGAACTATCGCTGGCTCGACAAGAAACTCGTCGATGGTGCGCCGCCCGCCGACGGTGAGCCCCGCTGGTACGACCACGTCGAGCTCAAGGACGGCAGCGTCTTCAAGGTCGGCAATATCCAGTTCAAGGCGATCCACACGCCCGGCCACACCCCCGAGCACGTCTGCTTCCTTGTCACGGATCTCGGCGCGGGCGCGACCGACCCCATGGGCATTGCCACTGGCGACTTCGTGTTCGTCGGCGATGTCGGACGGCCCGATCTGCTCGAGTCCGCCGCCGGACAGCAGGGCATGGCCGCCTCGTCCGCCAAGCTCCTCCACCACAGCATCGCCAAGTTCCTCGACCTTCCCGACTACCTCCAGGTCTGGCCCGCGCATGGCTCCGGCTCCGCGTGCGGCAAGGCCCTCGGCGCCGTCCCGCAGACCACCGTCGGATACGAGAAACGCTTCAACCCAGCCCTCAAGGCCGCGACAACCGAACACGCCTTCACCGACTACGTCCTCAGCGACCAGCCCGATCCTCCCTCCTACTTCGCTCGCATGAAGTTCGAGAACCGCGACGGCCCCGCCGTGCTCGGCACGCTCCCCAAGCCGAGCAGGATGGACGCAAAGCACATCGCCGCACTCGACACACAGAAAGTCGCCCTCGTCGATACCCGCCCGTGGGACCAGTTCGCCAGCGGCCACATCAAGGGCTCGCTCTCCCTCCTCGTCAACAACCAGTTCCCCACCGAGGGCGGCTCGCTCATCGATCCCGCAGAAGATGTCGTCCTCATCATCGAGCCCGCCAAGCTCGACGAGGCCATCCGCGACCTCGTCCGCGTCGGCATCGATCGCATCGTCGGCTGGGCAACGCCCGACGTCGTCGTCGAGGCCGCGGCCTCCGGCGTGAACCTCGCCACCATCGCCGAGATCTCCGCCACCGACGCCAAGGCCCGCATCGCCGGCGGCAAGACCTTCGTCCTCGACGTCCGCAAGCTCTCCGAGCACACGGAAGCCCGCGTCGCCGACCACCCCGCCGGCCTCATGAACGTCTCGCACACGCGCCTGGCCACCGCGCTCGACCAGATCCCCAAGGATGCCGACATCCTCGTCCACTGCCGCGGCGGCGTCCGCTCCGCACGCGCCTGCGCGTACCTGCAACGACGCGGGCACACGGTGACGAACATGGCGGGCGGGTTCATGGCGTGGGAGAAGGCGGGCGGTTCTGTTCAGCGCGGGACCTGAACATGAAATCGGGGCCGTTCGCGCTCCGCTCCCGGCCTTGCCGTGTATCCTCACGGTTCTCCCATGATCACCGCATGGATCGGCGCCATCCTCATCGGTATCTCCCTCGGACTCCTGGGTTCGGGCGGCTCCATCCTCACCGTCCCCATCCTCGTCTACCTCGTCAAACACCCCGAGAAACAGGCCATCGCCGAGTCCCTTGCGATCGTCGGCGCGATCGCCATGTTCGGCGCGATCCGCGAAGCCATCAAGGGCCACGTTGTCTGGCGGGCCGTCGCGTGGTTCGGCATCCCCGGCATCGGCGGCTCGCTGCTCGGCGCGTACCTGGCCCGGTTCATCCCGGGTGAGGTCCAGCTCATCATGCTGGGCGCGATCATGCTGCTCGCCGCGGCCCGCATGGCCGCGACCTCGCAGGTGAGGGACGCGATGGGCGAGCGGACCTCGACCGCGCCGTCGTGGATCCTGGTGCTCATCGGCTTCGGGCTCGGGCTTGTCACCGGGCTCGTCGGCATCGGCGGCGGCTTCCTCATCGTCCCAGCCCTCGTCCTCCTTGCCGGCGTCCCCATGAAACACGCCGTCGGCACCTCGCTCACGCTGATCGTCGTCAACTGCGTCGTCGGCTTCGCCAAGTACCAGTTGACCCTCGCCACCGTCGGCCTCAGCGTCGATTGGAACACCATCCTCGTCTTCTCGTTCCTCGGCATGCTCGGCTCGGTCGCGGGCGCGGCGATCGGATCGCGCCTCAACCAGCGGGTCCTCCGACAGGTCTTTGCCGTCTTCCTGCTGGGGATGGCCGTGTTCATCATCTGGCGCCAGTGGCTGCGCATGGCCTGAGCGTGCGGCTCGCCCGGTCGGCCATCGGCCCGTTCCTCCATACCATTCGGCATGCCAGCACTCGGCGTCAACATCGATCACGTCGCGACCATCCGCCAGGCCCGCTACCGCCACGGCGCGGTCGGGGTTGTGGAGGGGACCGAGGAGCCTAATCCGGTTCTCGCGGCTCACGAGGCCACGCTGGGCGGCGCGGATTGCATCACGATCCACCTGCGCGAGGATCGGCGCCACGTGAACGATCGCGACCTTGAGCTGCTGTGCCGCACGGCCCGGCTCAAGCTCAATCTGGAGATGGCCGCGACGGATGAGATGGTGGCCATCGCCCTCCGCCACCGCGCATTGGCCGCCAACGCCGGACGCCCGCAGATGGTCACGCTCGTCCCCGAGGGGCGGCAGGAAGTGACGACCGAGGGCGGCCTGAACGTCGCGGGCCAGCAGGCCCGCATGAAGTCCGTCGTCGCCGCGCTCAAGGCCAAGGGCATCGTCGTGTCGGCGTTCATCGATGCGGATCTGACACAGGTGGACGCTTCGGCCGATGCGGGCTTTGACTGCTGCGAGCTGCACACGGGCCCCTACGCGACGGCGTTCGCGAGCGCGGGGGGCGACTTCCGCGCCGGCGCGGGCAGCGATGCGCTCTCCCGCGCCCTGGAACGAGTCCACGATGCGGGGGAGCGCATCATGGCACGGGGCATGCGCTTCAACGCTGGCCACGCGCTGAACTACGCCAACGTCCGCCCTATCGCCGAACTGGTGGGGATAGAGGAGCTGCACATCGGGCACGCGATCGTCAGCCGCGCGGTGTTTACGGGCATGCGCCAGGCCGTGGCGGAGATGAAGGCGTTGATCTCGGGTCTGTGAGTGGGGGCTCTGGCGATGGACCCGGCCCCGCATCAGTACGACATCAGGCCCGCGCGATCGGACGCGGACCTCCGCCAGATCGTCGCACTCCAGGCGGCGAACCTGCACGAGACGGTCGAGCCCGCCGAGCGTGCCGCACAGGGATTCGTCACGCTCAAGCACGATCTGCCGCTGCTGCGCGAGATGTGCGGCACGGAAACGCACGTCGTCGCGACGGAACGGCGCTCGGGCGACGTGGTGGCGTACGCGCTGGTCATGCTCCCGGCGTTCCGGACGCGCCTGCCGCTGCTGGCGCCGATGTTCGCGCGCCTCGAGAACCTCTCACACCGGGGTCGCCCGCTTCTCTCCTTTCGCTGGTACGTCATGGGGCAGGTCTGTGTCGCGAGGGCGCATCGCGGCCGGGCGCTCGTGGAACGCATGTACGCGGAGCATCGGCGGCTGATGTCCCCACGCTACGACCTCATGGTCACCGAGATCGACCGCGCCAACCCGCGATCCCTGCGCGTCCACGAGAAGTCCGGGTGGATCGTGCTGGATGCGTATCAGAGCGATGGACGCGAGTGGGTGGTGGTGGGGATGAAGCTTGAACAAAGTTCGATGCCTGACCCGAGCGCGTCCACTCGCCTGTCGGCTGCGATGCCACAGCCGCAACGGGATTGCGTGCTTATCGGCGGCTCTGAGTTGCTCGCCGCCCTCACGAGTGGCTCCATCCATGAAGCCAAGATGGCTTTCAACGACCGCGGCGCCATCGTCTTTCCCGTTTCGCGCCAGCATCGCGAGATGAAGGCAGATGGCATCTCGTACGAGGACGACTACAAGGGCAACGCCCTCGCGGCGATGCTCCGTCGCGACGCGATCGAGGTCCGCTTCCACCAAGCGTTCAAGGATGCGGATGTTGCCCGCATCGTCGCGGGACTGCTGGCGCTGCCGGAGTTCGCCGCGATGCGAGCCGCACATGTGACGTACCAGGGACGAGTGATCAGAGTCGATCCGAAGGCGGAATCATGATCGTGCTGGTCCTCCCGAGTCGGGTAATCGGCTTGGGTACTCAGGCCGCGCGTGGCGGTCGTGGGACGGGAGAGGGGGGAGAAGGGGCAGAGGGGATGAGAGGCGAAGGGGAAGAGGAAGTGCGACGCCACGGAATGCGGGCATCGGGTGGCATGGCTGCTCTTGAGGAGCCATCTGAATCGCCTGTTGTGGCCGATGCCGAGAGATTCGCAGAGCATGCCTGCACTTCGTGCAGGCATGCTACCCGGGAGTGCGCATCGGCCTTGAGGGCCGATGGGGAGTTCGCGTCCGGCTTGAGGCCGGCCGCGAGGGGGAGGTCTTGGAGAGCGCCAGCCGGGTGAACCGGCTGGCTCGGGAGTGAAGAGCCGGAAGAAGAGGTCCGCTCACTTACGTTCGCGGATCTTTCCGAGGCAGTCACCGGCTCGCTGACACTCGCGGTTCTATCCGAGGCAGTCACTCGCTCGCTCACGCTCGCGGTTCTATAAGCGGGCGAGGTGTTGCTGATGTTCGCACTGGTTGACAAGCAACCAGTGGCACAGGCGAGTTTGGAGTCGTCGACGGGGACGATGCGGGAGAGGCGATAGAGGTGGAGGGAGGCGCGGCGGACACCTTCGGCGCGGCGGAGTTCGAGACGCTGGGCTTTCAGCGAGGTGTCTGCGAGGATCGCTTCGCCGGGAAGGAACGAGCGATCTGGGTGGGCGTGGTAGGGCGAGGGCGGGAGGGGGTCGTGGCGGGACGCTGCGGGAGCCAGACGCTCTTGCGTGAGGAGGTACTTGGCGTGGGCGCGGGCCTGGGTGTAGTCCTCGATGATCGTGTGGAGGACGTTGACGGTGGAGGCGAGGGTGACGGAAGCGGCCATGCGCGTGTGGGCGTAGCCGCCTTTCTCGATGGCGAGCATCTTCTCGCGGGTCTCGGGCTCGGTGAGCCACATGGCCAGGACTGCGAGGTCGACGTTGTTGTTGCGGGCGACGGAGATGAGGGAGGAGCCGGGGTGGCAGAGTTCGGAGAGGATGCGGTTGTGGAGGTGGGCGGGGACGGTGGGAAAGTCAGCGCCGGGGAGGTCAAAGGAAGAAGGGGCAGAGGGACGGAGGGGCGAAGGGACAGAGGGATAGGGCGGTGAAGCAGGATCAGGAGCACTGGCTGACCCTCCCACATCACAGCCAGTGGCAAGGGAGGCAGGGGTTGTCGCGGTGTGGGCGATCATGCGTACGGAGAATGTACGCTATAGCGGCGGGCGTGTCAATGGGTTTTGTTTGGTATATCGACACGTGCTTTTTGTGCCTCAGTGCGAGCACGTTGCGCGGTGCGGGTTGATGACAGCGCCCTTGCCTTTGACGGGTGGGGTGTCGCTGTGACGGCGGTCATGGCCGGAAGTGCTTTGTTCACGCGCCAGTGCCGCTTGCGCGAATGACTTGAGGGGGCACTTGCTTCGCACCGAGTCGGAGTCCATTCTCCCATTTGGCGCTGTCATCGTGGCGTTGGAATCGGATTGATCACGAACCCGCCAGCGGAATCAGAAGCGGGCACGCCAAGTCCGGATTGCCACTCGGCGGGGTGGAAAGGCGGAAGCGGAACCGTGACCGAGCCAGACTTGTCGACGACGCGTCGGGCACTGTCCCACGGATCGCTGATATGTGCTGTGATGGTCTGGAGCTCCAATGTGATGCTGGTAACGTTGCAGGGGACGATCGCGTAGACGGCGCAATCGCGGGCACCGGGGTCGAGGTGAGCGAGGACTTCGAAGTTGCGTGCCGCGGGTCCGTAGATGAGCCCGGCGGAGCGAGCAAGGGGGCCGCGTCTCTTGATGCTGAGGTTGTTGGGGTAGAAGTCCCATCCAAACTCGTGGCGCGCTGCATCGGCCCAGGAGGCAACTTTGGGGATGCGTGAGAGGAACTTCTGCTTCTCCGCAGACTCGGTGGCGAGTTGGCGCGCGGCGCTTCCGTTGATGTTCGAGCTGAACTTCCCGGCGGCACTGAGGAGGAGCTGTTCGGAGAGCTGCTCGGCGAAGAGCGCGTCTTCGCGGTCATAGTTGCGTGTGGGATGGAGGCGGACGACGCGGATGTCGCCCTTGGAGACATCGGCCGTGCCCGCCTTAGCTCCGGTGATGGTGGCGCGGAGGCCGACCATGTGATTGGGAGCGAGGCCGCGATCGACGTGGGCCTGGAGGAGGAGGACCACGAGTCGGCGCCCACTCTTTAGCACGTCGCCGTGGGCGACGAAGGCAGCGGGCGAGCCGCCACTGAGTCCGTATCGAGCATTTGCAACAGCGCAGTTGTAGTTGTCGGTCTCGATACGAACCTGGTTAGCCGCGGCCATCACCGCGCCTCGTGCGGCCTTGACCTCCGGTGACTCCTCGGGCACTTTATCAATCTTCTCGCCCGCCTCACGGATGTTTGCGTACCACTCCAGTTGCTGGGCGTGGTCTTGTGCGTCGGTCTTCAATGACAGTTCTTTCGAAAGAAGATCGAGCTGGGCCTTCTTGGACTGCTCGATGGCGGCCTTGGCCTCGGCATCTGCGGCTTCCTTCTTGGCTTTACTCGCCTTCTCCTCCGCTTCCGCAGCGGCCTTTCGAGCTTCTTCGGCTTTACGAGCGGACTCATTGATCTCGACGGGAGTAGGCTCGTCGTACTCGTCATCAATGTTCTCAAGCGGGCGCAGCGTGATCGCGTCTAAGGTCGTTCCGCCAACGGGTACTGATGCCGCTACCAACGCTGTCGGAGCTGGTCCGGCGGACTTTGTGGACATGTTGTCACGCTTGGCGGTCGATCCGTCGACCTCCGGAACCTTGGGCAGTTCGCTTCCGGTCGCCTGCTTGTACGCGGCTTGAAGCTCCGCCATCGCCCCGATGCGTGCCGGCACCTCTTTCGCTCTTGCGCGCTCGAGCGCGGTGTTGAGATGGGCTTCCGCGACTCTAAGCGTTCCGCGAGCCGCGTCGAGTTGCTCGGAGGCCTGAAGGATGGCGTAGGTCTCAGCGGGCGGAACAACGTGGCTGTCGACGCCGAAGTTGCGGAGAGATTTGTGAAGAACGGTCGTGTAGAAGTCCTGGGCGCGATCGACGGTGTCGAACGGGCTGTCGGCCGCATCTGCCGTGGCAAGCTTGGCAAGATCGTTAATCTTTGTATTGAGTTCCTTGATCGCTTCCTTCAGTTCGGCCGTGTGATCGGTCTTGCGATCTGTATCGCCTTCATCGCTTGTGTCCGCTTCTTTGTCGGCATCCGACTCATCCTCAGGCTTATCACCTTCGCCCTTGTCATCGTCGGCGCCGCCGATCTCGATCGACTTGGCAAGTAACTCGAGTTCGACGGAGACGCGGGAGAGGACGGCCTGCGCGACGGCACGGCTCCTTTGATTGGTATCCAACATGGCATCCATGCGAAGGCGCTTGGACTGGTAGTCGCCCTCCGGTGTACGGAGGTAGCGATCCATGTCGCCGATGGTGGAGCCAGACTGCGCGCTCTGGGCGGCGAGTGACGTCTGCGCGGCGCGAAGGTGGATCGCGGTGAAGACTGCGGGATCGGAGATGGAGGCTCGCGGTTCTCGGCCTGCGCACCCTGCGAGCGCGAAAAGTGTGGCGGCGGCGAGACCGCGTGAGATCCGATTGCGGGCGCAACCAAGCCTCTGGACATTCATGATGGGATCCTCCGGATGTTCAGCATTGTGGACGAGATCAACAGCAGCCCCTGCGGCAAGGGCCCGCAGAATATAAGGCGTGGTTTATCACAGAGCGGCAATCTTGTAAACCACATGGTGCAGACGGGCGCATCGGGCGATCGAGAGTGTTTATAAGTTGAGTCGTGACATGGTCGTAGGAGATCGAGCCCCATGTGGATTGGCCGGGGATTCGCGGGGGTGGGCGTGTGCGGGCGCGCCAGCGCGTGCGCAGAGGGCACTGGTCCTTTGGTACACTTTGTCATCCAAAGTCCACCACCGGAGCCCCCCGATGTCCCGCACGATTCCAGCCGCGTTGCTTTCCTTCCTTGTCGGCGTCGGCGGCATGCACGCCGCGTCGCTCGTGACCGGGCACGACGGCCCGCCGCCGGACACCAAGAGCACGAAAGACGCCCAAGAAGAGAAGGAACACGCCATGAAGGACGAGCCCAAGAACGGCGCCGGGCTGCGGCTCGGCAACTTCTCCGTGAGTCTGACCGTCAAAGACATCGCGGCTTCACGCGCGTTCTATGAGAAGCTCGGCTTCAAGGCCAGGGGTGGCGACCAGGCCCAGGGCTGGCTGGTCATGCAGAATGAATCGGCAACCATCGGCATCTTCCAGGGCATGTTCCCCAAGAACATGCTCACGTTCAACCCCGGGTGGGACAACAAGGCCCAGCAACTGCCGGATTTCGACGATGTCCGCGAGATCCAGAAGTCGCTCCGCGCCCAAGGCATCGAGCCCAATCCAGCCGCGGATGAGTCAAGCACCGGCACCGCGTACTTCATGATCGCGGATCCCGACGGCAATCCCATCCTGTTCGATCAGCACGTGGACGCGCCCAAGAAGTGATGTGACTTCGTGACTTCGTGACTACTTCTGCAACTCACTCATCGGCGGCTGCCCATTCACATACCGCGTGTGCACGTCGATGTAGTGCTTCTTGTAGATCGCGTCGATCTTCTCGGTCGAAGGGAACTTGGCGACAAAGCCGGGGCGCACGGGCTCGATGCACGACTCCGCGGCTTTCATCAGGTGCACGATCAGCGTGCGCGGGTCCTCGGTGCCGACCGCGACGCGCGTCGTGGTGAGCGAGATGCCCGCGTCCTTCAAGGCCTGGGCCGACATCTCCGAGTGGCTCGTGATGGCGGGGCAGAGCACGACCGTGTTGGGCTGACCGAGCGAGACCTGATGCCCGAAGACCGGGTCGAGCATGTCGAAGAAGCGCTTGAACGCCTCGCGATCGAGCGCGGGCGTGCCGGGCTTTCCTTCAAAGTCGAACGTGAACAGCGGCGGCGGGAACCCCATGTGCATGCACTTCTCGCGGATCGCCGAGTTCTCGCTCCCCGCAACCGCGCAGCACTTCACGTTGATGTCCGGATGAGATCCCAGCACCTCCGCCAGCGTCAGCGTATTCGCCGCCTTCTGGAGCATGCGGATCTCAAGCGTGTGGATGCCGTTCAACACCTCGAACGCCTTGTCCGCATCAAGGAACGCGCCCTTGATGTAGTAGACGTTCCAGAAAAGGGTCTCTTCGCCCTTGTACATCCGCTTCGTGCCGTCCGGCGCGGTGCCCTGCGCCACGTCGTGCTTGCCGAGGAACATGCGCTCGTTGCGGCCGATCACGCAGCCCGCGGTTGTGCCGCCGTGGCCCGCGAGGTCCTTGGTGTAGGAGTGAATCACGAAGTCGGGGCGCTCGAGCGGATCCTTGCGACGGAGGGGGCGGTGGAGGAAGGGGGTGCCGACCGTGGAGTCGCAGATGACAGTCAGGCCGCGCTTGTGGGCCTCGGCGCAGATCGCGGGAACGTCGAGCACGTACCCGTGCGGGTTGCAGGGGGACTCGATGTAGACGTAGATCTGCTTGCCCGCGGCGAGGCGTGCCTTCTCCTTCTCCATCACCGCGTCGAGCGCCTTGACGAAGGCCTCGGCGGTGTAGCCGTCGAAGAAGTTGACGGAGACGTCGAGGTTGCTGACCTTGCCGTACCAGTCGTGCATGAGCTGGTACGTGCCGCCGTAGACGTTGCGGCTGGTGAGCAGGATGTCCTGGTATCCGACGAGGTGGCTGAGAATGGCGTCGACCGCCGCCATGCCGGAGTTGAAGTTCCACGCGAAGTACTCGTGGGCGAGGGGGCCGGCCTCGACATCGACGATGTGATTCGCGAGGGAGACGCTGGTGGGGTTCAGCAGTCGCGAGTAAACCTCGAGCATCAGCTCCTTGCCCTGGAAGGCGTCGTCGACCCATTCGGCGCACGCATAGATGTAGGTGGCGGTGCGCGTGATCACCGGCTTGGCGGAGAAGAGGGCGGTGACGTTGTCGAAGATCGGGTAGGGGCCCTTCCTGCTGCGCTGTCCGGCCTGGTCGACGATCGACTGGTAGGTGCTGCGCATCGGGTGCTGGAGGGTGTCGAGGATCTTGGCGATCTGGAAGCAGAGGAACTTTTGAGCCGCGAAGCGCTCGACGCGATCCTGGCGGCTGAGCGAGGCGAGCTCTTGAACGGTGTCCTTCCACATGGCGTGGAGGTCGGCGTGCCCGGCGTACAGGTGGCCGGCGAAGCGGGCGAGGTGCTGCCCGTAGGGGGATGCTGGGTCGATGCCGAAGTGGGCGAGCTGCTCCGCGACCAGCCCGTCGATCGTGGAGGCCTCGGTGGACTTGCGACGCGGGCTGATCTCGCGAGCCGAGTCGAACTCCCGGGAGACGGACTTGAGGGCGGGGGCGTGGGGGGCGTGGCTGGTAGGAGTGGTCATGCCCGGATAATAGCGGATGTGCCTTCCTCGCCCTTGAGCCCCTCTGCCCCTTCGTCCCTTTGCCTCCTCTCCCATATCCTCCCGAGTGATCTCCGACGTTCGATTCACGTTCCTGGGCACGGGCACGAGCGCGGGGATTCCCGCGATCGGGTGTGACTGCGCGGTGTGCACGAGCGCGGACCCCCGCGACCGGCGCCTGCGGACGAGCTCGCTGGTGGAGTTCACGGACGCGAAGGGAATGCCCCGCGCGGTGTTGATCGATGCGGGGCCGGACCTGCGCGAGCAGGCCCTGCGGCATGGGATGAAGCGGCTGGATGCGATCCTCTTCACGCACAACCACGTCGATCACACGTGGGGGCTGGACGAGGTGCGCCGGTTCAACGCGATCCAGGATGGGCCGATCGATGTCTATGCCGATGCCCACACCGATGCGCACCTGCGCCGGGTGTACACGCACATCTTCGATCGGGATCGGAACGTCAACGACTCGTTTGTGGCGACGCTGATCGGGCATCGGGTGGAGCCCGGGCGGGCGTTCACGGTGCATGGGTTGCGGGTGATGCCGGTTCCTCTGCTGCATGGGAAGCTGCCGGTGCTTGGGTATCGGCTGGAGGCGGAGGGTGGCGATGGTGTGGGGGTTGGAAGTGGGCCGTTGCCCTTGGCGTACTGCACGGATGTGTCGGCGATCCCGCCGGAGTCGTGGGGGATGTTGACAGGATTGGAGACGCTGGTGCTGGATGCGCTGCGCGACCGGCGGCATCCGACGCACCTGACGCTGGAGCAGGCGCTGGGGATTGCGGAGCGGGTGGATGCGAAGCGGACGTACTTCGTGCACATGTCGCATGACCTGGGACATGCGGAGACGATGGCGCGGCTGAAGGAGTCGGGGCACGCAGCGCGGGCGGCGCTGGCGCACGATGGGCTGACGCTGAAGGCGTAAAGCTGATAAGTCAGCGGAGCGCGATGTCGCGGACACCGGCGCGTTCGAGGGCGGCGATGATGTCGACGATGGTCTGATACGGGACGCGCGGATCAGACTGGACGACGATGGGGATCTCGCCGGCGCGGAGGTCCGCGGCGCGGGCATCGATACGGGCGATGAGGTCGGCGGGGACGACTTGTGTGAGGCCGAGGCCGGAGGCCCACGGCGCGCCCGAACCATCTGGTTCAAGCCGGATCACGAGCGCGGCGGGGGCGATGAGGGGGGCGTCGGTGGTCGCGGGCTTCGCATCGGGGGCGACGCGGGCGCGGAGGAGGAGTTCCGGGCCGACGAGCGCGGTGGAGGTCATGAAGAAGATGAGGATGACCATCACGACATCGACCATGGGGGTCATGTCGGGGAGTGAGTCGGAGGCGATGGAGCGGGCGTGTGTGGCACGGGAGTGGCGAGCGGGCGCGAGGCCGCCGCTGAGAGTGGACGAAAGCGCGTGTGTGCCGATTGGTCTCACTCGGCGCCCTCCGTGGCGAGGCGGACGCGGGAGATCCGGTTCTCGCGGCAGGCGGTGAGGATGGGGAGGATGTCGGCGTAGGCGAGGGTGCGATCGGCGCGGATCTGGACGAGGAGGTCGGGGTGGTCGGCGAGGGCCGAGCGCAGGCGGACGGCGAGGTCAGCCGCGGGGATCGCTTCGCCAGCGAGGATGATGGAGCGATCGGCGGGGACGTTGATGATGAGCGTGTGTGGGTCGGATTGGAGGGGCTTGGCGGCGGCGACGGGGAGGTCCACCTCGCTGCGCTGGTCGGAGGCGAGTTTGCCGACGATGAGGAAGAAGACGATCATCACCATGACGACGTCGATGAGCGGCGTCACGTTGATGTGGCCGGAGGCGTGCGCGGCGTTGGAGGCCAGGGGCCTCATGACTTGCGGCCCGCGGGCGCATCGGGTGAGGTGGATGCGAGGCGATCGACGGCTTCGGCGCACACAACGATCGCGCGGCCGATGGCGCGTTCGATGCGGGCCCGGAAGAAGGCGGCGAACGCAAGGGCGGGGATGGCGAGCATGAGGCCGAGCAGCGTGTGCATCAGCGCCTTGGAGATGCCGAGGGAGAGTTCGGTGGGAGAGGCGCGGCCGCCGGCGGCGGAGAGGGAGGCAAAGGCGAGGATCATGCCCCAGACGGTTCCAGCGAGCCCCACCAGGGGGGCGAGGTTGCCGATGATGGCGAGGGGCTCGACGCGGCGCGACCAGTGGGCGTGGGCCTCGGACGCGCCGAGGTTGGCGGCCTCGTGCATGGCGTCGCGCGGATTTCCTGAGGCCGCGGTGCGGGCCGCGAGCGCGGGGCGGAGGGCGTCACCGATGAAGGACTTGTCGTCGGCGATCGCGTGCTCGAGTTCGGCGACACGGTTGGCACGGCAGAGATCGGCGATGCGTTCAAGGGACTTGGTCGGCGCGATGACGGCGGCGCGGACATCGAAGAGGTTTCGGACGATGATGGCGACCGCGGCGACGGAGCCGAGGATGAGGACGATGCTGAAGAGGTCGAAGGACTGGATGAAGAGGGGCCAGAGGCCCATGGCGATGGAGCCCGATTCGCCGGAGTTCACGGGCACGCCCGTGGTTGGGGGCGTGGATTGGGCGAGGGTGAAGGCGTGAAGGGAGTGGGCGATTGTGAGTGCGGCGTCCATGCGCGGGTCATGGTACGTGGAATGGGGGCGAGCCGCACGGCGCGGGGTGGTCGGAGGGGTGAAAGCGGGACGGGTCGTGTCCGAACACTGGCTTTCGATGTGGTGTATGGTGCGTATCGCGGCGGCGGTGGTGATGTGCCTCTTTGGAGGGACGGGCGCATGCGCACAGGAGGGTGCGGGGCTTGTTGCGCTGGAGGACGAGGTGGGACTTCCGGGGATTCCATACCTGAAACTGGCGCGGCCGGAACTGGGAGTCCTATCGGATGACACGCGCGCGCTCGCGGCGGAGTTGAAGCGGGATGTCGAGATCCTGGCGACGGACATCGGGCCTCGCAGCACGTTCGCGCCGGAGCGGTACGCGCTGGCGGCGGACTTTCTGATGGCATCGCTGACGAAGGCGGGGTATGAGCCCCGGAAGATCGAGGTCGAGTGCCACCTGGGGCCGTCCTTCAACATCGAGGCGATCTTGCCGGGGACGGAGCAACCGGAGCGGGTGATCGTGATCGGGGCCCACTATGACAGCGTGGAGGGGTGTCCGGCGGCGAACGACAATGCGAGCGGGGTGGCGGGCGTCTTGGCGATGGCCCGCGCGCTGCGCGCGACGCCACACGCGTACACGATCCGGTTCATGCTGTATGCGAACGAGGAGCCGCCACACTTCAACTTCAATGGGATGGGAAGCCAGATCGACGCCGCGTCGTGCATGAAGGCGGGCGTGGACATTCGCGCGATGTTCTGTCTGGAGACGATCGGGTGTTACAGCACGGAGAAGAGGTCGCAGACGTGGCCGAACGATGTGCTGGCGGCGGTGCTGCCCTCGACGGGTGATTTCATCGCGTTTGTGGGGATGGAGAAGAGCAGGCCGGCGGTGAGGGCGTGCGCGGAGGCGTTTGCGCGGACGGGTGCGTTTCCGCTGTTGGCGGCGTCCGTGCCGCCGAAGATTGAGATGGCGATGTGGTCGGACCATCGCGGGTACGACGAGGCGGGGTATGCGGCGTTCATGGTGACGGACACCGCGCCGCTGCGGTATCCGCACTATCACAAGGCGACGGACACGCCGGATAAGTTGGATTACGAGTCGATGGCGCGAGTGGTGGAGGGGTTGATCGGGATGATGCGGGATCGGGAGATGAGGCCGTGAGGGGCATTCGGGGCTGGTCGTCGCTGCGCGACTCCCTTGCCCCGGGCTCTGGTTGGAGCGGCCCGTTGGGTCTCAGGAGCGTCCGACTCTACGATGTCACATGATGTTGAGGGCGAGTGTGTGGTGCGCGACGACCGCGGTGGGGCTTGTGGTCGCAGGTGGCGCGAGGGCGGAGGTGCCGCCGCGGGTGGTCGTTCCGGGAGATGCAGCGGAGCCCTCGGCGGAGGTGCATGCGGACCCATCGGACGAGCTCCGCATCGAGCAGCGCGGGAGTCAGCTGCTGGCGGCGGCGGCGACGGATCAGCACGGGACGGCGTTCAAGATCCGCGGCATGAGCGGGGTGACATGGCTGTCGGCGGAGGCGGGGGACTCGATCTTTGCGGTGGTCATCGACAACTCCGACAAGGTTGTGCGGCTGCGCGTGGGCTTCAAGGAGGATGGATCGATCGCGAGTCTGGCGATCGGCGAGGGGTTGACGCTGGAGGTGAGCGGCGATCACGAGGGGATCGCGTTTGCGGGTGGCACGAGCAACTCGGTGTTCATTTCTGATGAGGCGGGACCCGCGATCAAGCAGTTTGACCTGTCGAGCGGCGCGCTGATGGGAACGGTTGCGGTGCCGTCGGTCTTTGCCGAGCCGGGCCATCTGCGTGCAAACCTTGGATTGGAGTCGCTCGCGCGTTGTCCGGAGACGGGGGACCTGTGGATCGCGAACGAGGAGGCGCTGACGGTCGATGGCGAGCGGTCGACGCCGGAGCGTGGCACGCTGGCGCGGCTGACACGGACGGTCGTGGGCGGGGGCGGCGAGGGGGCCGCGCCAGATGTTCAGTATGTGTATCTCACGGAGCCGCTGCACGGCGCGATGATGAGGGGAGGGCGGTCGGGGGTGAGCGATGTGGTCGCGATCTCGGGCGGCAGACTTCTCGTGCTGGAGCGGTCGTTTGCCTCGGGCGAGGGGCTCTTCAGGAACTCCATCTATCTGGTTGATCCGGCGGAGGGGACGCCGACGGATGTGGCGGGGATCGGGGGGTTGGAGGGGGCGGAGTTTGAGCCGGTCAGGAAGCGGCTGGTGTGGTCGGGGTTCTTGAATCAGAATCTGGAGGGGCTGTGTCTGGGGCCGCGGGTGTCGCCGACGAGCAGGGTGCTGCTGGGCGTGGTGGATGATGGGGATCCGCTGTCGGTGAACATGGTGATGTCGTTTGAGTTGGTGGATGGGGGAGAGGATTGATGTCGCCTTCGGCGAATGCAACGCGTTCAAAGGAAGCGCCCTTCGGGCGGGCGGGCGCCCAGCCCATACGGCCTGGGCTGTATTCTGTCGGTACTGCGTTCCTGAAGAGGCACTGCGAAGCGCACTGGCTGATAAGCAGCCGGTGGCACGGGAGGCGTCGCCTTTGGCGGCGGAGAGCCGGGATGGTCTCGTTACGGGCGGGTTACCTACGCTTCGGGCTTCGGTTTCCGGCAGCACGCATTACCAGCACTTGCGGGCGATGTGGAGGCCCGCATCCACGAGGACTCTCATGCGCATCACGTTTGCAGTTATTCCCGCTGTTGCTCTGTTTTTCGGGGCTCCGGCATTCGCCCAGGAAGGTCAGCCGCAGATGACGGAGGAGCAGATCCAGCAGATGCTGGCGCAGGCGATGGCTCAGCAGCAGCCGCCCGCGAATCCGATCCCCGTGCCTGAAGGAGAGGTTGTGAATCGACAGGAGCTTGAGGGCGGGCTGATCGTTGAGGACATCAAGATCGGCGAGGGGTTTGAGATCAAGCCGGGCGGGGTTGTGGTGGCGCACTACCACGGGACGCTGAAGGCGGACGGCAAGGTGTTTGATTCGTCGTTCGAGCGCGGGGAGCCGATCGCGTTCCCGCTGAACGGCGTGATCCAGGGGTGGGGGAAGGGCGTGCCGGGGATGAAGGTGGGCGGCGTGCGTCGCCTGACGATTCCGGCGGCTCTGGGCTATGGCGAGCAGGGCGCGGGCGCGGACATTCCGCCGAACGCGGACCTGGTGTTTGTGATCCAGATGGTGGATGCGCTGCAGGTTGAGGATCTGGAGGAGGGCACGGGCCAGGCCGCGGGATTTGAGTGCGTGCCGGTGACGGTGCACGTGATCAAGGACGCGTCGGGCGCGGTGGTCGGCGAGGCCAAGTCGGACAGCCCGTATGTCTGGATCCCCGGCGAGTTCAACGCGCTGCAGTTCGGCGTTGATGGGATGAAGGTGGGCGGGAAGCGGAAGCTGGTGGTGCCGCCTCAGATGGCGTTCATCCCGCCGCAGTTCGGGTCGAACATTCCGCAGAATGTGCCGCTGACGGTTGAGCTGCAACTTATCGCGGTGCGGAACCTGTCGGAACCGGGGCGGTAAGTTGCGATCGCGACGACGTTCGGATGTGTGATCTATCGCGGGCGTCGACGTCTCTGACGGGCGACGCCCGTTTCGCGTATGTGCCGGTGTTGACGTGAGGCCGGCTTCCGGTGTGAGGGCGGTTTGAGCGTGAGGAGTCTGTATGCGAGTTGGCCGACGCGTCTCTGGGTGTGCGATGGTGTTGGTGGCGCTGGCTCCTCTGGCGTTTGCGGGCGGCACGGGGCCCGCGTTTCGCGTGCGGATCGATCCCGCGACGCACGCGGAGGCGTACACGGGGCGGCTGTATGTGGTGCTTGCGGAGGATGATGGGGTTGAGCCGCGGCTGAGCGTGGGGGACTGGTTCGATCCGGCGCAGATCCTGGCGGTTGATGTTGTGGGGCTGGAGCCCGGTGAGCACGTGACGATCGACGGGTCGCAGGTGTCGTATCCGAAGGGGGTGACGGAGATCGCGCCCGGGACGTATGTGGCGCAGGCGTTTGGGCGGCTGAATCCGGAGTCGCCGGATCCCGGGCGCGGCGAGGGTGACCCGATCTCGGAGCCGGTGAGGGTGGAGATCACGGAAGAGGGGCTTGATGTTGCGCTGACGCTCGATAGGCGTGTGGAGACGGAGCCGTTTGAGGAGACGGAGCGGGTCAAGGTGTTCGAGATGGTGTCGCCGCTGCTGTCGGCGTTTCATGGGCGCGAGGTGGTGATGCGGGCGGGTGTGCGGCTGCCGGCGGGTTGGGAGGAGGATGCGGAGCGGACGTATCCGACCGTGTACTGGCTGACGGGATTCGGGGGCGACCACAGCGAGATCCACGATATGGAGCGGGTGTTCTCGCGGGTGCAGGGGGCGGATGAGTGTCTGATCATTGTGCCGGATGCGAGTTGCTACTGGGGGCACAGCGTGTTCGTGGATTCGGCGACAAACGGGCCGCGGGGCAGGGCGTTGGTGGAGGAGCTGATCCCGGCGATTGAGGAGGAGTTTCGCGGGGCGGGTGGTGTGGGGGGGGCGGAGAGGCGTGCGGTGACGGGCGGGTCTTCGGGCGGGTGGGCGGCGCTGTGGCTGCAGGTGACGTACCCGGATGCGTTCGGATCGTGCTGGTCGCACTGTCCGGACCCTGTGGACTTCCGGGACTTTCAGCGGATCAACCTGTACGAGCCGGGCGCGAACATGTACGTGGATGAGGCGGGGGCGGCGCGGCCATTGGCGAGGCAGGGTGATCGGGTGGTGCTGCTCTACAAGGACTTTGTGGCGATGGAGTCTGCGATGGGCCCGGGCGGGCAGATCGGCTCGTTCGAGGCGACGTTCTCTGCGCGTGGGGAGGACGGCAAGCCGCGGGAGTTGTTTGATCGCGCGACGGGCGCGGTTGATACGGAGGTCGCGAGGTCCTGGGAGCCGTTTGATATTCGGCTTGTGATGGAGCGGAACTGGGCGACACTGGCGCCGAAGGTTGCGGGGAAGATCCACGTGTATGCGGGCGGGATGGATTCGTTCTATCTGGAAGGGGCGACGAAGCTTCTCGCGGAGTCGCTCAAGGGGCTCGGGAGCGATGCGGAGGTGGTGATCGTGAAGGGGATGCCTCACACGATCTATCCGCCGGGGCTTGTGGCGATGTTCGCGGCGTTGGCTGAGGAGCGGTCGGAGACTGAGGCGGGCGAGCCGGCGACGGTGGAGAGCGGGAACTGAAGCGGGAGGGCGGATCGTTCGATGGCGCAGATCACGGTCATCGGGGCGGGGGTCATCGGGCTGACGACAGCGCTGACGCTTCAGGAGCGCGGACATCGCGTGCGTGTGATCGGGGCGGCGACGGGGGCGGCGATCACGTCGTCGGTGGCGGGGGCGATCTGGTTCCCGTTCTGGGCCGAGCCGCGTGAGAAAGTGTCCAAGTGGGCGACTGTCGCGCGGCGGTGGCTGGTTGAGCTGGCGCGGCGTGAGCCGGGCGCGGGCGTGGATGTGCTGGGGATGCTGGAGTTGGATGATCGGGCGGTGACGCCGTGGTGGGGTGAGGAGATTGAGGACTTGGAGCTGGTGGAGGCGGAGCGCGCGGGGGATGCGGCGCGGCGGTGGAATGGTGCGCCGTTCGCGTGGCGGTTTACCGCGCCGCGGGTTGATCCGCGGTTTCATATGGATTGGCTTGCGTCGAAGTTAGAGAGACCGGTTGAGGTCGGGAGGGTGGAGTCGCTGGGGGCGTGCTTTGAGGGTGGGGTTGGGGGCAGGGTTGGGGGCGCGGCGCCGGATGTTGTGGTGAACTGCACGGGGCTGGGGGCGCGGGTGTTGTGCGGGGATCGGACGATCCGGCCGCTCTTCGGGCAGGTCGTGGTCGCGTCGCCCGAGGGGTTTGATCTGGGTCGGGCGATGGCAGACGAGCGCGATCCGAAGTCGGTGTTCTATGTGATTCCGAGGCGGGATGAGGTGATCATCGGCGGATGCACGGCGGAGTGGTCGGAGGCGTTCGCGGACGGGACGTTGCCCGGGCCGGATCCCGCGTTGACGGAGGTGATGCTGGCGCGGGCGGCGCGGTACGGGGTGGTGCCGCGCGAGGTGCTGCGCGTGGTGGCGGGTCTGCGGCCGTATCGCGACGCGGTGCGTGTGGAGCGGGATGTGGGGGATGCGCGGATCATTCACAACTATGGGCACGGGGGCTCTGGGTACACGATTGCGCGCGGGTGCGCGGAAGAAGTGGCGCAGATGGTGGAACGGGGGGCGTGACGGGATTCGGCGCGTACGGCATCTCTGTTCACTCGTCGTTCTCGGCCCTGCCTCAGCGGATTCAATCACCATGATCTGGAACCTCCTGCTCGTCGCTGTCACGCTCCTGGTCTTTTCTGTGCCGGCCCGAGCGCAGGATGGGCAGCCCGTGTCTCCTCTGGCGAGCGATCGTGTGGTCGCGTCGACGATCGACATCCAGACGAGCGGGTTGCTGTCATTGCACATGCTGGTGAGGGCGGGGGCGGCGGGCGCGGACGTGCCCGCGTGCGTGTCCCCCGCCGTGGAGGCGATGAGGTTGACGGGGGATGAAGTGCAGTGGGCGGTCACGGATGCGTTGTTTGCGACGGCGGAGAGTTCTGGGGCGGCGCGGGAGGTCCTTGAGGCGATGGCGGGGCGATTCCGTGAGGATGTCGGCTCGAAGGTGCTGGCGTACGCGGATGCGCTCGCGACGGTGGAGCCAGCGTTTCGGGCGGAGGTCTGGCCCGGGCATGAGGCGCGGATCACGGAGGCGAGGGCTGGGCTGGAAGCCGCGCTCGACGCGCACGGGCCCTCGTGCATCGCGCGGATCTGCGCGTATCTCGGAATCACCGATCCGGGCAAGGCGATCCCGGTCTATCTGGTTGTTGATGCACCCGCACCCGGCGGCTTTACGGCGCTGTCGCGTCAGCATGGGGCGCTGTGCATCGTGTCGATCGATGCGCATCAGGGCTCGACGCTCGTGGAGGCGTCGCTGCACGAGGCGATCCATGCCTTGGATTCGCACACGAGGCAGCAGGAGCCGCCGACGGTGTTGCAGGCGGTGCGGAAGGCGCTGGCGGATGCCGGGGTTGCGGCAACGGATGCACGGATGCGGGATGTGCCGCACACGCTGATCTTCGCAGCGGCGGCGGAGGTGACGCGGGATGTTGTTGATCCCACGCACGTCGCGTACGGCGAGACGGGCGGGTATTACGCGAAGGTGCCGAGGGCAACGGAGGCGGTGCTGCCGGCGTGGGAGCGGTATGTCGCGGGGGAGATCGATGCGGCGGAGATGGTTGCGGAGATCGTGAAGATCGCGACGAAGCCCGAGTGATTCAGGTCCCCATCGTTCTCATCGCGCGCCGGCAGATGCGTTCGGTCTCGCGTGCTGGGCTCTGCTTCAGCCACGCGGCACAGACTTTCTTGACCCATGCGGGATTGGATTTGGACGCGTCGTTGAGCCAGTTGGCGACGGAGTCCTGCACGTACTTGGTGGGATCGGCGTTCAGGGGTTGGAGAATGGGGAGGCCGGGCGCGGGGTTGCGTTTCAGCGTGTCGAGGTGGGCGCACCAGACGCCGCGGGGACGGGTGATCTCGCTGGCGTAGCGCCGGATGTTGGGGGACTTTGAGGCGGTCCAGGGGAGGAGGAGGTCAAAGGATTCGTCGAGCGCTTCGGCAATACGCGGTCGGAGGCCGATCCAGGCCCACTCGCGGACGCCGGAGTTGGGATCGTCTGCCAGTGGCTTCATGAGGGCGAGGCGTTTCTTCAGTGGGAGGTTGTCGACCTGCCCGATGGCGTAGCAGGCCCAGCCGCGGACGGAGTCGGAGGGGTGGCCCATGCACATGTCGATGGCATCGCGGCCGTGGGTGGCGATGAGAGCGCGGGCGACCATCTCCATGCGCCTGGTGATGCCGAGGCCGCCCTCGCCTCCGGCGAGGGTTGTGGGAACGAGCTTGGCGGCAATGGGTGAGATGGTGCGGAGGAGCGCGGCAAAGTCGACGGAAAGGATCTCTGCGAGCGTCGCGGATTCGATCCGGCCCGCGTTGAGCTCTGCGAGGATGGCGGGCTCGACCTCCGCCATGCGGCGTGCGCCCTTGCGGGGTGTGGTTGGTGGAGGAGCTGGGGTGGCTGGCTTGGGCATGGCAATGGGCGATGGGCGATGGGCAATGGGCAATGGGCAATGGGCAATGGGCGATGGGCGATGGGCAGGAGGGAGGATATTGCCGGGTTGGCGGGCGCGACTTCCTACCCTTCGTTCATGCGGGAATCAGCGTTGCACGCTCACATCCGGAGGCTGGCGGCGGGGATGTCCCGGGCGTTTCCGCGCGTGTTGCTGGGGCCCGGGGATGACTGCGCGATGGTGGCGGGGTCGGAGCGGGTTCTGCTGACAGTTGACCAGTTGGTGGAGGGGCGGCACTTCGAGGCGGGGACTTCTGTTGACTTGATCGCGCGGAAGGCCGTGGCGCGGTCGATCTCGGATCTGGCGGCGATGGCGTGCCGCCCGGTGTGCGGCTTGGCGACGGGGCTGCTGCCTCCCGGGTACGCGCGTGCTCGCGAACTGACAGATCGATTGCACCATTGGGCCACTCACTGGGGGTGCCCGTTGGTAGGTGGTGATATCGCGACCGGTCCCGAGGGCACAGCGCTGGCGTTGACGGTGACGGCGATGGGGGAGCTTGGGGCGGCTGAGGCGCCGATCACGCGTTCGGGGGCGAGGGTGGGGGACGGGGTGTTTGTCACGGGGCGGCTTGGGAACTCGCTGGCGTCGGGGAGGCACCTCATGTTTGAGCCGCGGGTGAGGGAGGCGCTGTGGCTGCGTGAGACGCTGGGCGCGGATCTGCACGCGATGATTGACCTGTCGGATGGACTTGGGCGGGATGTGGCGCGGATCGCGGAGGCGTCGCGTGTGGGTGTTGAGTTGGAGGCGGCGGGGCTACCTCTCCACGAGGGAGTGACAGATTGGCGCCGTGGCGTTTCGGATGGCGAGGACTACGAGTTGTGCTTCGTGTGTGCGCGGGAGATTCCGGAAGGGACATGGACGCCGGAGGGGACGCTGATCACGCGTGTGGGGCGGGTTGTTGCGGCGGGCGAATCGGGGACGGCGGTGTGTGCCGCACGAATGGCGGATGGTTTGCTCGTTGATGTCTCTGAGATGGGCTGGGATCATGGATGACGTGCGGGGGGTCAATAATCCGTGGTGAGACTTCAGCGTGAACTCAGCTCTCTGGGGGAGACCGAGCGGCTCGCGGCGGCGCTTGCGCCGTTGCTGCGGGCGGGGGATGCGATCGCGCTGAGCGGTGACCTTGGATCGGGGAAGACAACGTTCGTGCGTGCGCTGGCCGGCGCGATGGGGATCGATCCGTCGCTGGTTTCCAGTCCGACATACGTGATCGCGAATCAGTATCCGAACCCGCGCGGCCCGCGGATGGCGCATGTGGACGCGTACCGGCTGCATGGGCCGGAGGATCTTGATTCGATCGGCTGGGACATTCTGACGGATGGCTCGTGGGTTCTGGCGATCGAGTGGCCGGAGCGCGTGGGCGGGATCGGCGGGGGCGCGATTGAGCGCGATGCGATGGAGATTCGGCTGGAGCACGGCGCGTTTCGCGACGGCGCGGAGACGCGGTTTGTGACGCTGACGATTCCGGAGGCGTGGGTTGCGAGGCCTGAGCTTGCGGCGCTGGCGCGGGCGGTGCGTGCGCAAACGCGGTGCCCGGTGACGGGTGAGGACGTTGCGCCGGATAGCCCCACGTATCCATTTTCGAGTGAGCGGGCGCGGCTGGCTGATCTGAACAAGTGGCTTACAGGCGGGCACACGCTGAGCCGCCCGATTGCGGATGAAGACCTGGCATGAGCCGGGGAATCCACGCGTTGTGAAATGGCGGGCGTGCGAATCCGCGTCTTCCCGGTCTCGATTGAAGATCTATACTGGCGAAGTTCCGTCCCGCCGATGGGGCGGCGTATCGCCGCATCAGTCGGAGACCACACGATGCCAATGGTTCATTCTTTCCGCCCCTTGCAGTTCGCGCATGGCTCGGGTGATGTCTCGGCGTTCATTGCGCCGCCGTACGACGTGCTGGATGCGGAGGGGAAGGCGAAGCTGCTGGCGCGGGATCCGCGGAACATCGTGGGCGCGGACCTGCCCCATGTGCCCGCGAAGCAGCTCGGGCCGCCGGAGGCCTACGCGAGGGCGGCGTCGCTGATGAACACGTGGATCGCGGACGGGACGCTGGATCGTTCGGAGCGGCCGGCGGTGTTCGCGTATCGGCAGAAGTTCCAGTGGAACGGAAAGCTGACGGATCGTTGCGGGATGATTTGCACGCTGGATGTTCACCCGTTCGGCAAGCGGCCCGGAGGCGGGATCCTGCCCCATGAGCAGACCTTCAGCGGGCCGAAGGAGGACCGGCTCGCGCTGATGAAGGCGACGCGGGCCCAGTTGTCGCCGATTTTCGGGCTCCACGCGGACGAAGGCGGGAAGGGTTCGGGCCTGGTGCGTCGGGTGATTGGCTCGCGGAAGCCGGACATGACGGCACTGAGCGACGACGGCGTGACGCACGAGGTGTGGCGTATCGAGGACGAGCCGACGATCGCGGAGTACCAGCGGGCGATGGCGGGCGAGGACGTGTTCATCGCAGACGGGCACCATCGGTACAACACCGCGCTCAACTACCTGGCGTGGCTGGAGTCGCAGGGGGCGGTCGGGGCTGACCATCCGGCGCGGCGCTGCATGTTCGTCATGGTCGGCATGTCGGATCCGGGGCTGGTCATCGGCGCGACGCATCGCGTGCTCGGCGGGATGAAGGACTACTCGCTGGAGAAGTTCATGAGTGCGGCGGGGACGCACCTGCGGTTTGAGCCGGTGATCGGCACCTCCGCGAATCTGGAGCGGGCGCTGCAGTTGACGCCGAACGACGGGACGAGCCGCGTGGGAATCTATGACCTTGCGACGAAGCAGTGCTTCCTCGCGACGCCGACATCGGCTGATCCGCTTCTGTCGCGGTTTGGCGACAAGCCCGGGGCGTGGCGGAAGCTGGATGTGGCGTTGATCCAGCACCTGATCGTTGAGCAGGTCTGTCAGCCGCGTTTGAACGGGGGCGAGCCGGTGACATGGGCGTTCCCGCACACGGTGATGGAGATTGAGGAGATCGGTTCGGGGAAGGAGACGGGGTCGGGCGGGGGGGCGGGTTTCGCGCAGTTGGCGGTGATCGTGCGTCCGACGCCTTTGCAGGCGGTGAAGGAGATCTGCCTGGCTGGCGAACTGATGCCGCAGAAGTCCACGTTCTTCCTGCCGAAGCTGGCGACGGGCCTGGCGCTCAATCCGCTGGTGTGAACGCGCGTGGTGGGTCAGCCCTGCTTGGCGCGAGCGATGCCGGCTTCGAGCCACTTCTGGAGCGATTCGGCGGAGGTGCTGCCTTCGTGGCGGGCGATCTCATGGCCGTTCCAGATCATGATGAGCGCGGGGATTGAACGGATCTTCAGACGAGAGGCGGTCTGCATGGAGGCCTCGTCGCTGCCGGTGACGTCGGCGTAGACGGGGATTGTCGACTGTGTGATGAGGTTCTCAACGCCTGCGGACGTGAGCGCACCGCGCTTGAGTGTCTGGCAGGGGCCGCACCAGTCGGCGGTGGCGAAGACGAGCACGGGCTTTCCCTCGCTCTGGCCGCGTTTGAGCGCGTCGTCGAAGGCGACGGCGTTCTGGAAGGCGGCGGGCGTTGGCGCGAGTCCGCCGCCTCCGGCGCGTCCGAAGTACATGAGCGCGGAGAGGCCCAGCACGACAACGAGGAGCAGACCGAAACCGGATCGCGCGTTCATGGCTGGTTCCTTTATTCGGCTCCGATGACGCCGCCGACGAGCGGTTCCACGAGATCTTTGACGGTGACGATGCCGACGGGCTTTCCGCCTCGTTCGACGATGGCGAGTGTCTGCTTGGCGGCCTGGAGGAGTCGAAGGGCCTCAACGACGCGTGTTTCTTCGCGGACGAAGACGGGCGGAAGTCGATGGGTCTGGATGGGGGCGCCGGGGTCGAGCAGGAGGTCGATGGCGCGGGCCGCGCCCTGCACGCGACCGGCGCGGTCGACGAGGGGGAAGGCGGCGTGTCCGGCGGCGACGACGGCTCGGGTGGCCTGTTCAGTCGGCATCTCAACGGCGATGGTGCGGACACGGCCCCAGGGGATCATTTCCTGGCCGACGGTGGCGCGGGTGAAGGCGGACGCGCGGTCGATCAGGGTGGACTGGGTGTCGGAGATGGCGCCGGAGGCGCTGCCCTCTTTGAGCAGCGCGGCGACGCGTTCGCGCGAGCCGACAAGTTCCGCGCTTGAGGAGAGCCCGACGAGGCGGCCGATCGCTCGTCCGAGCCAGACGACAAGGGGCACGATGCCGAGCGTGCTGAAGAGGCGCGAGAAGGCAGCGAGGAGCGCGGCGAAGCGGTAGGTGAGCGTGTCGGAGGCGCGGCGAAAGACTTCTTTCGGGAGCGATTCGCAGAAGACAAGAATGAGCGGTGTGAGGACGATCGTGTTGAGCAGAACGATCTCCGCCTCGTCGTAGCCGAGGCCGGCGAGGAACGCGGTGGCGCCGAGAGCACCGAGGTAGTTGGAGATGTTGTTTCCGATGAGGAGCGTGGAGAGGAGGGTGTCGGGTCGGTCCAGCGATTTCTGGAGGCGTCTGGCGGCGCGATCGCCACTGGAGGCGCGGACGCTGAGTCGGACGCGGTTGAGTGTGTAACAGCCGGTTTCGACGCCGCTCCACATGGAGGAGCAGATCATGCCGAACCCGGCGAGGGCGAACCAGCCGGCTTGTTCGAGCGTGCTCATGGTGTGCTCGGCGCCGGGGCCGCCTCCATGAGCGTGACGAGGACGCGCTCGACGCTACGCCCGGACATGGACTGGACGCGGAGCGCGAGGCGGCCGATGTGGACCTCATCTCCAACGGTGGGGAGGCGTCCGAGCCCGACGAGGACGAGTCCGGCGACGGTGCTTGCGCGGCGGTCGATGGCGGCGGCGCCCGCGCCCGCGCCGAAGAGCTCGGCCCAGTCGTGGACGGGGAGACGTCCGGAGACGGACCAGCGGCTCGGGCCGAGGCGTTCAACGCGTTCGTGCTCCTGCGGTCCGCCCTCGATGGGGGCGAATCCCAGGGCGCGGACGACGTCGTCCAGTCCGACCATGCCCGTGACCGCGCCGACTTCGTCGACGCAGATGGCCATGTCCGTCTGCTGGTCGCGGAAGAACTCCAGGAGTCGATCGAGGCGCGATCGATCGGGGACGAAGTTGGGGCGCGACGCGAGCTTGCGGAGATCGAGGGGCTTTCCCGGGCGGGTGGCGAGGATCCCCAGGGCCTCGCGGACCTTTGCGAATCCGAGGATGCCGGCGTCGGGGGATCCGTCGCACACGGCGAGCATTGGGCGGCCGGCGGTTCTGGCGGCTTCGATGATGTCGTCGGCGTCGGCTTTGGCGTCGATCCATGCCATGTCGCTGCGGGGTGTCATCACGTCGCGAACACGCAACTGATTGAGACCGACGACGTCGCCGAGAAGGCGGTGGTCGTCGCGCCCGATGAGGCCCTCGGCGCTGGCGGCCTCGAGCAGCGCCTCGAGCTCTTCGGTGCGGAGGGCGGGGGGCTTCTCCCGGGGGACGATCAGGCGCGCCAGGGGTCCGACGATGCCGGAGTCGAGTATGACGAGCAGGGGGCCGAGGGCCCGGGACGCCATGAGGACCAGCGGGGCAAGGAACGTGGTGAACGCGACGCGGTGGGCGTTGGCGAGCAGCTTGGGGACGACCTCGCCCAGCAGGATGACCGCGAAGAGGGAGCCGACGCCGATGACGACGCCCAGAGTGAGGGAATGGGTGCGGGCGGTGAGAATCGAGGAGAGCACGAAGAACATCACGTTGACCGTGGTGTTGAGGACGAGGATGGTGATGAGCGCGCCGCGGGGCCGCGCCATCACCCGGGTGGCCGCGGCGAAGGCGGCGGGGTGGTGGCGCTGCAGGGCGGTGCGATCGGCCTGGCTGAGTCCGAAGAGGGCGGTCTCGGTCGCGGAGCAGGACCCCGAGATCATCAGAAGGACCGCCATGAGGGCGAACAGAATGAGTTCAACCACGGGCGGCCGCCTGCGGCGTGCGCGATGAATGGGCGTTGCAACGGCTCATGCGTTGGCGTCCGTTCCGGCGTGTGGCGGTTGAGACCGGACTTCGCGGGCGGGGTCGTAGGCGGGATCGAGCTGCTCGATGAGGCGTTCGACGTAGCGCCACGCGTTGAGCTCGACCCGGATGGCCCGTAGCGATTGGACGCCGGGGGACGCGCGGGCCGCGAGGAACAGCTCCGCGGTGCGGGCGATGTGGGCGGCGCGCCGAGCGGCGGCGTCGCGCTCGACGGCGGATCGGGCATCCGGGTCGCCGGAGGCGAGCGCGGACTCGATGCGCTCTCGCATCTCCATGGTCTGGATCAGGAAGCCGGGCGGGAGGGACTTGTCCTGTTCCTTGGAGGGGCCGCCGAGTCGGGCGAGGAGCGCGGCGGCGCGGCGTTCGGGATCCTCCAGCGTGGCCTTGGCGTCATGGAGAGCTGCGGAAGACCTGCCGCCGTCGTCGTCAGAGGTCGTTGAATCAGGATGGATGGAGGCGACGCGCGCCAGGTACGCGCGCCGGATTGTGGCGGCGTCCAGCGCAAACGTGGGCTCGAGTCCGAGCATGTCGAAGGCATCCGGCGGCACGGGCGTGATGGTAGGGAATGTCCGCACGGAGGGTGGTTCCGGGCGGGAGTCGGGGCGCGTCCACGCGGGTGGGTTGCGACGGGAGTTGCGAGGCCCAAAAACAGAACCCCGCCGGGGGCAAACCCGACGGGCGTTCCTGGGAAGAAGAACCGAGGACTGTGTGGCGGTTGGACCCGCTGTGGCTTGCTTGAGTGGCGACTCTCTCTCGTCCCTCTCTCTCGACCGATCTCTCTCACCGAGGCTCCGGGATCTCTCGAAGCCCTTGCGGGCCTCTTGCACGAGCGGTCTCTCAGGCCGCCCGTTTCCGGTGTGCTTCGATGCTCCGACCTTGCTCTCCGGCTTGCCGCCCTTCGGTCTCTATCCCTCTCTCAATCCCTGACTCGGCTGTTCGACGACTGACTGCGGGTGAACCGTTGCGCTGGGGCGAACGGATTCAGAGGCCGCTCTCGATGTCGTCGAGCATGGACTCGATGGCCTGATCGAGTTTGTCGTCGCTCTCGTAGGAGCCGGACTCGATCTCCGCGCGGACGCGGTCGACGAGTTCCTGACGGATCTCGGGCAATCCCCGGAGGCGCGCCAGGAGGCGTGAGGCCTCGGAGAGCTCGATCTGGTCCTCGCCGCGCTGCACCTGGGCGGCGGCGGGGGCCGTACGTTCCTGGGCGGCTTCGCGCGGCTCGGCCCTGCCGACCGCCGCCACGTTCGCCGCACTGTTGATCGAAGAGATGTTCATCATGCTTCATACACTCCCGGTCGAATCGGGGTGAACCCGAGCGACCCTTGGACTCGTACCGCCACCACGCGGCACGCCCCACATGTCACGACCTGACGCCGGCCGTTCCATGCTTTCCCGACCCCAATGAGATCGACGCCCGAAGGCGAAACTCTTGAGATTCTGGCGGGTTCTGCTCAAGTGATCTAAACCGATGCCCAAGCGAGGTTTGCAAGTGATAACTCACCTTCGGACCAGTCAGGAAATTCTGTTCGGGTGTGGGCTGTTTTTGCGTCGCGCAAGCGTTGCGGTATCGCGAAATCGGCGCGTGTGTGGACGGTTCGCGATAGGGTGTATGTTGTGTATGTGTCCGGTATTGCCCGGGTTGGCGCAGCCCGAACCGAGGGAGAAGCCTGGGTCCACCGCTCCGATCAATAAGGAGAAGCCCCCGGCGAAAGCCGCGCCCAAACAGAAGGGCACTTCCGGCTCACTGGCGGAGGAGGGGCGGGCGTTGTTTCCCGACGCGACGGGAGTGGGGGCGAAGTCGGCCGACCCGAGCTGGCGGATCCTGATCGTGGCGGCCCAGGGACCGGACGCGAAGGAGACGGCGGAGTTGGCCTTGTGGAAGGTTCAGAACGTGGGAACACTTCCAGAGGCGTACCTCATGCGGGGTGATGAGGAGACGTGGCGGGTCTGTTATGGGCGATACGCGAGCGGCACGGATCCGGTGGCCCAGGCGGATCTGCGGCGGATCCGCGAGACGCGGATCGGGACGGAGAAGCCGTTTGAGCTTGCGGTGCTGATGCCGCCCGCGGATGGTGAGACGCCGATCACGTCGCCATTTGACCTTCGATCGGTGCGGATCTCGCTGCCGGAGGAGCACGCGCGGTACACGCTGGCGATCGCGTTCTACACGCGCGCGGACCTTGGTGAGCCGACGAAGGAGGAACTTGCTGAGTGCCGTCGACTTGCGGAGGAAGCGGTTGCGAAGCTGCGGCGAGAGGGCGATCAGGCGTACTTCTATCACGGCCCCAACGGATCGCAGGTGACGGTGGGGGTCTTTGGTGAGCTGGACCATGATCCGGTGAAGAACCCGGGACTTGAGAGCGCGGCCTTGAAGGCAGCGCGGGCCAAGCACCCGAACTACCTGCTGAATGGGATGGGTCAGCGGAAGACGGTGAACACGACGAGCGGCAAGAAGAAGGTGATGGTGCCGAGCGCTCTGGTGGAGATTCCGAGGTAGCGCGAAGGGGCGATGGATCGAAGGGGCAGAGGGGCAAAGGGAAGCAACCACGCATGGACACGCGGATCATCAGCATCGGGACGCTCGCGGCGCATCCACTCTGGAACGAGCGTGAGCCGGTGCGCACGGGGCACGCCACGACGACGCTGATTCGGGCGGGGAGCCAGACGATTCTCGTGGATCCGGGTCTGCCGGAGCAGGCGATCGTGGCGCGTCTGCGCGAGCGCGCGGGCATCGGTCCGGAGCAGGTCACGCACGTCTTCCTCACTTCCTTCCATCCGGAGGTGCGTCGCGGGCTTGGGGCGTTCACAAAGGCCAAGTGGTGGATCGGCGAGGTGGAGCGAGAGACGGTGGGCGTGCCGCTGGCGAGTGCGCTCGCGGAGATGCACGGGCGCGAGGATCCTGAGCGGATTGAGGATCTGCGCCTGGAGGTTGCGATGCTGCGGCGGTGCGAGGTCGCGCCGGACCGGCTTGCGCCGGGTGTTGATCTTTATCCGATGCCGGGCGTGTCACCGGGGTTGTGCGGGCTCTTGCTCGCGGATCAGAAGCACACGACGGTGATCGCGGGCGATGCGATCCCCACGGTCGAGCATCTGGAGCAGGGGAAGATTCTGCCCTGGGCGGAGAACATCGAGCAAGCGCAGGAGTCGTTCAAGGAAGCGATCGAGATCGCAGACCTCCTGGTGCTGGGACGCGACAACGTTGTTGTGAACCCGACCAAGCGGCCGTTCTGATACGGGGCGCGCTACTCGGCCCAGCGGATGTGGTGGGCCGGATCGACGATGTGCCGCCGGAGCGCGTCATTGGCTGAGGTGTGGGGATCGTCGCGCCACTCGATGATCGCGGCGTGTGCCTTGAAGCGTTTCAGCACGGACGCGATGCGGTGCGTGCCCTGATCGGTCTGCAGCCATTCGGGCCCGATGATCGTGAGCGCGGTGCCGAGGGCGTCGGCGTGCTCGCCCCGAGCGGCGATCACCGTCGCGCCCCGACGGGATGTGAATGCCTGGTCCGCGAGCGTGGGCGTGTGGGTGTGTGAGCGTGAGGGGCGCGCGTCGATGATGTGGGCGTACCGAGCGCCTCCGAGCTCGAAGAACTGCTCGGCATCCCCCGAGGTGGAGACCGCGGCGTCGCTGAGGAGGAGCGTTCGCTGCTTCGGGGTTTCGTCGGGTGTGTCGTCCTCGCCGAGTCCCGTGTGGATGTCGATGCGCCAGCCGGGAGAGGGCTCGCCCGTCTGGCCGTCGATTGGGGCATTGCCGACGACGATGTCGCCGGCAAGGGCGACGAGATGGCGATCAAGGCCTTGCTGGCGGAGCAGATCGGATGCCTGTTGCGCGGCGTATCCCTTGCCGATGCCGCCGAGATCGAGCGACATGCCGGGGGCGGCGAGCGTGGCCGTGTGGGTGAAGCGGTCGAGCATGAGGAAGGTGAATCCGACGGCGGCCCATGCGGCGTCGAGCGCGGGTTGATCGGGAGGCACGCCGGTTCTGCGGGCCTCGCGCCAGAGCCGCACGATCGGGCCGATGGTGACATCGAACGCGCCGGCGGTGGCCAGTGAGACCTCTTCGGAGATCGCGAGCACGTCGTACAGGTCCGGGCTGAGGGGCAGCACGATGAGCGGCGGGTTTCGGGTGAGCAGAGAGAGCTCTGAGTCGGGTCGGTAGTCGCTCATCACCTGTTCGAGGGCGGCGATGCGAGCAAACGCGGCGGCGGCGCCCTCGCGAGCGAGGGATTCGGTTGGGGCGTAGACCACGATGCGGGCTTGGACCCCCATCTGGACCCTCGTAAACTCATGGCGCGAGAGTGGGCTTTGTGTTTCGCTCGGGGGTTGGATTCGCGTGCCGGCGCAGCCGCCTGAGGGCGCGATCGTGCACGCGGCGGCGCTGCCGAGAGCGACGGAGAGGGTGCGGATGAGGAACCGGGATCGGCGCTGGTGCGTTGAACGAGTGGGATCGGATGAGCGGTCGAGCATGATCGGAGGTCGCATGGGTGGCGTGACGAGCGTTCTGGCGGTGGTTGGCGTCTGCGGCGGGCTGGGCGTTGCGGAGCGTACCCACGGATTCGAGCCGCCGACTGTGGTGGCGGAAGTTGCACCGGCTGAGCAGGAGATTCCGGGGGCGGCGCTGAGCATCAAGCTTGTGCCGATCGAGGGCGATGAGGCCAAGGGGATCAAGCCGTTTCTCATCGGAGAGACGGAGCTGACGTGGCCGGCGTTCGATCCGTTCGTGTACCGGCTGGACGAGCCGGGAGACCTTTCGGGATCGGACGCGACGTCGCGTCCGAGCAAGCCCTACCTGCCGCCGGACCGCGGGTTCGGGCACGATGGGTACGCGGCGATCAGCATGTCGTTTCACAGCGCGCAGGCGTATTGCGCGTGGCTGAGCGCGAAGACGGGAAAGACGTATCGCCTGCCGACCGAGGCGGAATGGGAGCTGGCGTGCGGCGCGGAGCCCGCGTCGGGAGTGTTGGGTGAGGTGGCGTGGTTCAAGGAGAACGCGGACGGAAAGCCGCACCCGGTGGCGAGCAAGGCCGCCAGTGCGAACGGGCTCTATGACATGCGCGGAAACGTGCAGGAGTGGTGCGTGGGCGCGGATGGGAAGCCGGTGACCAAGGGCGGGAGCTATCGCGACGGCGCGGAGAGTCTGACAGCAGCGGCTCGTGCGCCACAGACCTCGGCGTGGAACTCGAGCGATCCGCAGATCCCCAAGAGCAAGTGGTGGCTGTCGGACGGGCCGTTTGTGGGGTTCCGGATCGTGTGCGAGGTTGAGTGAGGACGCAGGTGGAGCGTCCGCACGGGATTGTGTCGCGGCCCGGGAGTGTGAGCCGATCTTGAGCCGTGCGGGGCGGAGTTCATTCCATGAAGATCAGTTCGATTCTCTCAGGCCTGAAGCTCGCGGCCTTCTTGGGTGTCGCCGCCGTCGGTGGGTACTTCGGCTATCGGTTTGTCAAGGCCGACGTTGCCTCACGGATCTATGAGCGCCGGCTGGAGGAGCTTGCGCTCGACTACAAGCAACTGGTGGATGTCTATAACGATGCGGTGCGTCGGAGCGCGGTGACCGAACTGGTGGTGAAGGGGAGCGAGCTGTCGGTGCGGGTGCGCACGATCGAGGGCCAGACCAGAAGCATCCCGACGCCGTACGACCCGCGCGGGGAGATCTATGTCGACTTTGTGGTTGTGGACGGGCGGCTGTGGATCCGGCGGATCTTCGATTCCAAAACCGCGCCGGGCGAGGGGCTGGTGATCGATCCGGCGATCGCGACGGTGGCGTGGAACGCCGACGGAACGCCGAAGGGGGGCGACGAGGGGACGCGTGCGTCGGTCGGCAAGGCCGTGTATCGCGCGCTCTCGGATGGGACGTGGGTGGTGACTGTCAGCGGGGACGGTTCGCTCGGTCTGACGAAGCTGGAGCCGGGGCAGGAGGCGCGGCTGGTGGCGCGCCCGCAGATCAAGGACTATCAGCAGATCCAGGCGGAGGCGACGGAGAAAGCCGCGAGCCTGACGATCGGGGAGGTGTGGCGCGAGGCGATGGGCGGGGAGTGAGTTGGGGCACAAAAAAGAAACGACGCGCGGCCGGTTAGGGCGAGCGCATCGTCTCTCAGATCTCAGAGTGAAGTGGGGGGCGAACTGTGGTAATGAATCAGCGGCGGCGGCGAGCAACGAGGCCCGCGACGCCGAGGAGTGCGGCGGCGCCCGGCGCGGGGATATTGTTCACGCTGACGCCGAGATTATCGATGCCCCAGGACTCATCCGAGCCGCCCTGCCAGCCATTGCCGTGGGCGTAGATGCGAATGGTGAGGTCATCGCCTGTGTGCGGAATGTTCTGGAGCTGCGTCTCCAGGCCGAAGTCGTAGGCCTTCTCGCCGTAGCCGCTCCAACCAAGATTGCCAGCGGCTTCGTAGATGGCGGCGGTTGAGTTGGAGTAGTTGACCGAGCCGCTTGTGATCGCGAACGTCGTCTCGAAGTAGAAGTCGTCGCCGATCTCGATGCGCCAGAGGTCCGGGGAGACCGAGCCGTTGGTGCTGTCCCACGAGTCAATGACGGCGAGCAGGAACGAGACCGAGACGTGCGTGTGCTCGGGGAGCCCGGTGAGGGAGAGCGTGGTGGCGGTGGATGAGCCGCCTGTGGTGTCGTTGCGGATGAGGTTGCCGCCGAAGGCGCTGGTGCCGGTGGGGGCGCTCATGCCGGCGAAGCCCTGCACGGATTCCTGCGTGAAGAAGCCGCCGATCTCGGAAGGCACGGTGCCATCGAAGTCGGAGAAGAAGACGGGGGTGTCAGCGTTGGCGACGCCGGCGGCAGCGACCGCCAGAAAGCCCGCGAGAACGGATCGACGCATTGATGGGACCTCCAAGGGGAAAGGCAGTGGTCCAGCTCGGCGCCGCAACAGCCGCACGCCCTCCCGCCGGACATCCATAAACATGCCTCACAACTGCGTTTCGGCAAGAAATCCGCGCGGAGGCGTGCACAATCGTCAGGCCTTGCCCGGTCATCGAAGGGCCTACCCGGTAACCATGCCTATAACCAACGCCGAACGATCTTCGCTGGTTTGACAACATGCTCGAGTTGAACGGTGAGAATCCGCGGCCCCATGTGACGGGGCGCGGCGACTGTCCGATGATTGCTGCCCGTTCGTTCGCCATTTCCGGAGACGCTGTCCATGTCCGAAGTCCCCGCCGCCAACACACCCGCGACCCCGACCCCCCCCACGAAGTCGATGGACGCCATCATGTCCCTCTGCAAGCGCCGGGGGTTCATCTACCAGGCGTCGGAGATCTATGGCGGCATCAACGGCTTCTGGGATTACGGGCCCCTCGGCGCGCAGATGAAGAAGAACCTGCGCGATGCGTGGTGGCAGGACATGATCATGCGTCCGTGCTGGGGGAAGGATGGCCCGAACGGGAAGCCGGTGAAGTGCGTGCCGGTGGAGACGCGGATCATCCAGCACCCGAAGGTGTGGGAGGCGAGCGGGCATGTGGGCGGGTTCAATGATCCGATGGTGGACTGCCGCGAGACGAAGCAGCGGTATCGGTATGACCACGTCAGCGTGTTCGTGCCCGCATCGGGCGATGCCGGTGACAAGCCGCTGTTCGCGTACATGAAGGATGCGCCGAGCGAGGCGAAGCAGCAAAAGAAGGCGGAGAAGGCGTTCGGCCAGGTGAAGACGGTGATGCTCACCACAATTCCGGTGGCGCAGTTCGCCAAGGTGCTGGGGCCGGACGCGGAGAAGGTCGGCACACTCACGGAGCCAAAGCAGTTCAACCTGATGTTCAAGACGTACCTCGGCGCGACCGCCACCGAGGACGACAAGGCGTACATGCGCCCCGAGACCGCCCAGGGTGTCTTCGTCCAGTTCAAGAACGTCGTGGACACCACACGCGTCAAGGTGCCCTTCGGCATCGGCAACACCGGCACGTCGTTCCGCAACGAGGTGACTCCCCGCAACTTCACGTTCCGCTCGCGCGAGTTCGAGCAGGCGGAGCTGGAGTTCTTCTGCCATCCCGATGAGTCATTCGAGTGGTACAAGTTCTGGCGCGACTTCCGCATGCAGTGGTGGCAGTCGATTGGGCTGACGAGTGAGAACCTGATCCTGCGCGAGCACGACAAGGACGAGCTGTCGCACTATTCCGTCGGCACGAGCGACGTGGAGTATCGCTTCCCGTTCACCGCGCCGGGGTATGGCGAGCTGGAGGGCATCGCGCATCGCGGGTGCTTCGACCTGACGCAGCACCAGCAGCACTCGGGCGTCAAGCTCGAGTACAACGACACGGAGCGCGGCGAGATTCTGCCCAACGGCGGGCGGCGCGGCGAGCGCTACATCCCGCACTGCATCGAGCCCGCGGCGGGGCTTGATCGCGGGGTGCTGGCGCTGATCTGCGAGGCGTACACGCGGGACGAGAGCCGCCCGAGCCCGGAGTTCATGAAGTTCCACCCGCGCATCGCCCCCATCAAGGCCGCGATCTTCCCGCTGGTGGCCAAGGACGGGATGCCCGAGGTCGCCGAGAAGCTGCAGGCGGATCTGAACGCCCGGTTCTGGAAGCTGGGCGGCATCGAGATGGATGAGAAGCAGTCGATCGGCAAGCGGTACGCACGCATGGATGAGGCGGGGTGCCCATACTGCTTCACCGTGGATGGCGACACGCTGAAGGATCAGACGGTGACGTGCCGCGATAGAGATACGGGCGCGCAGACGCGGATCTCGATCGACAAGGTCGGCGATTTCCTGGCGGAGAAGCTGGGGGTGTGAGATCTCCGACGCGGAGCGTCGGGGTTAAGACGCCGCATCGCGCGATTGGCCACCTTTCAGCCAGTGCGCTTCTCCGTTGGCATCTCCGGCCACCACGCGGCCTTGGCCACGCTGCGACACTGAATGAACAGAATCACCAGCAAGATCGCGATGCCAAGCAGATAGCAGAGCAGCGACACCCACGCCCACCCGATCTTCTCGTGCGACTTGAGCCAGTATTCCGCGCGCGCGCCCTCTTCGATGCAGATGCGGGCGCGTTCCGCAGCGGGGACAAATCCCGGCCGCTGCTTCGGCGGCACGATCTTGAGTTTCTTCATCCTTTCATCGAGCCATTTCTCTTCCGCCTCTTCCGAGGTGCTCCCCGGCTCGTGCTCAACTCGTGGCATTCCTCTCAATGCCTCGCGCACGCGAGCCCGAAATGGCTCCTCCTCCAGATCATCATCCCTAAACCACTCCAGCTTATCCCGCGGCGGAATCCAGATCGTGTCCCCATGATGCCTCACAAAGCTCGGATGCCGATTGGGTCGGACCTTCGCCTGATCCTCCAGCCGCTCGATCGAACGGCGCAGCCCGTCCCCGCGTAGAGACGGATTCTCATCCGAGTATCTCGTCTCCAGATCCCGCACGTGCTCATCCTCGTCCCGCTGCTTGATCGTGTCGGGGGCGAACGTCTGATAGATGAGCAGGCCGAGCGTGACAAACACGGACGCGAAGAACGCGAATGCCAGCGTCTCGCTCAGGTGTGGGCTGCCGCCGATGGCCCTCGCCATCCACCTGATCCAGATCGGAACCTGCTCGCCCTCCGACTCCGCCACAATCTTCTGCGCTGCGATGTAACCCGCCGCCAGAACTGGGACAGCAAGGATGGCGACAAGAGACACCCGATTCAGGATGGTGAGTTTGCCCAATGCCCGTACATGATGCCAATCCACGAGGCCCCATCGCCCCCGATCCCTTACCATAGTCCACATTACGCGCCAATGGGCACCGCACGACTTGTGCGATTTGAATAGAATCCATAAACTACTAAAGCTACACGTCTTTGTAATGGGTACAGCACGCGCTTGTTGAGGCTCCCAAGGACGTTCCCGTGATTCGCGCCGCGCATGCTCATGGGCCTTTCGTTCCGCCTCCCAGCCGTATATGGCGAGCCAGGGCGCGGCGCGCACCTTCACATTCTCAATTGCAGCCTCTACCTTGTGCACGTCTACGGCTCGCATATCTCCTTGCAGCGAGTGGCGGACGATCGCCCGCGGCATGCTCGCGAGAAACACCGCGAGCATGTCCTCAAAAGTGCATTCGTCCTCGAATGCGGCGTCATGAAGAAGAGCTTCGTGGCCAACAATCACGCGCCCAAAAAGTGCTTTGCGCTCAAAGATCGCTGCTTGCAAATATAAGTCATCGCTGAAATGGGCGAAAGCAAACACGGCATCATCCCAGAAGTGTGCCGAATCAAAGTAAGCCTCGTCGGCAAAAAAGCTACTCTCAAACCACGCTACTCCATCAAAGTGCACATCGCAAAAAGACGCCTTCGAAATGAATCGCGCACGCTTGAAGGACGCATTGCGACAAAAGCCAGCCTTGCGGAAGTACGCAGTCTTCTTGAACACCGCTTGCTCAAACAGTGCGCCGCTCTCAAATCGTACTCCACCGAAGTTTGCTTCGCCGTCGAAGCGGGTCCCTTCGAAATGTGCCACTTCCTTGAATATCGCTCCATCGAATAGTGCCTCTTGGCAGAAATCCGCGCCGTCGAACCACGCCTCTGCGGCGAAATGGGCTCGCTTGAAGCTCGTCCATCCGTCAAACACAGAGCCGCCAAATCCGATCAGGGACGAGAATGTGGTGCCCTCAAACAGGCCTCCGCACAAATGAGTCTGCAAGGTGATCGTGATTCGGACGTTCAGATCAGCGAGCGAGCACCCCATCACATACCCGTTGGAGATGTGCAACCGCGTCACGCGAGATAACGAATCGCTGCTAACCGCTGGCGAGTCGTCGGTGGATGCCGGCGCGAGCGTGACATTTGGGTGTGCTTGTATTGCCTGAACCAGGGCACGCAGGCTCTCGACCCTCATGTGGTCGATTCCTTTACCTCCAACAACGTGGTCGGCCCAACGTTTCAGTTCTTCCGGGTCGGTCCCGATCTTTCCATCAATGCGGATGCTTTCGGCTACCGGGCGCGAGGGCCTGTCAGCGCTTGATCCGGTGTCGGTCGTCGGGGCTTTGACGGGATCCTCTGGCAGCATGGGAGCATTATCGCAGCGTGGAGCGCTGGCTGGCAAGCGGGGAATGGCACCGTGAGGCCTGACAACCCAGGGGCTACATTCCCTGGGTTCTGTCGCGTGCCGCCGCTTCTACCCACCCACCCCGCTGATGAAGAGGGGCTCGATACCGACGGCGCGCCATTGTCCGTCTTCCTGCAGACGCCAGTCGATCTTCCACCATGAGAAGTTGATGCCGCCGGAGTTCACGCGGACCTGTGTCTGCGTGCGTCCGACTGCGGGGCCGTCCTGCGTGGCCTGGAGCTTGAGCACGGCCCAATCCTCCACGCGGTGCTGACGGCCGATGGTGTCCTGGACGCCGGCGATGATCTGTTCGCGGCTGGCGCCGTCCATGCCCGCGACAACGCGGAAGCGGTCGGCGATGAGTCGGGCATCCGGGGCGAGCAACCCGTTGAGCGCGGGGATGTCCACTTCCGCGACTGCGCGGACGAGGTCCCGGGTTCGTTGCTGCATGTGCTCGCGGGGCGTGGTCACCAGGCGGCTGACGAGCAGGAGGGCGCCAGCGAGAATGATCGCGGCGCCGGTGATGAGCGAGCCGCGGGAGGTCTGGCCCTGGGCACGAAATCCAAAGAAGGCGGCGAGGGCGACCGCGGCGAGGGCGACGATGAGGAGTGTTGGGGACTCAAAGACGAGCGACTCAAGGATCGGGGGCTTGGGGAGGGGTGGGACGTTGCCGCCGATCGAGGCGGGGAGGCCCTCCGCGGCAGACGCGAGGGCGTGTGAGGCGGCGTTCACGAGTTGGATGGAATGGGCCATGGCTTTGCATCATCCTTCGCGTGGAAGGAGTCCGGGGTTCGGTGCGCGGCGTGAAGTCGTGCGGAGTGGAGTGAAGTTTGCAGCGTGAGGTTGGGGCGGGCCGATGTGAATCGGTTCGGTCCGATCGAAACCCGCACGGGATGCGCACGACATGCGCACACCACAGAGGATGAGATGATTCAGGCGAAGTCGATAGAACCGAGTGCGGAGGTGTTGGAGCGGAACCTGCGGGCGTTGTCGATCGCTTCTCCGAAGGCGGCGGAGCGGATCCGGCATGCGCCGGCGCGGCAAGATGTCGAGTTTGTGCGGGCTCCCGACGGCGCGGTGACGGCTTCGTGCCTGACTCCACGCGGGCGGCATGCGCTGGCGAGCGGGCGGCGGCCGCTGGAGGAGGCGGCGCGGATCGCTGGCGGCGTGGATGTCGGATCGACCCCCGGTGTGGTCGCGCTTGGATTCGGGCTTGGGCATCACGCGGAGGCGGTGGCGCGGAAGCTGGCGCGGACGGGCGTGATGCTGGCATTCGAGCCGGATGTTGGGTTGCTGCGGGCGGTGCTGGAGCGGATCGATCACAGCGAGTGGATCCGGTCGACCAACTTCGCGCTGCTCACCGATGCGGAAGACCCCGCCGCGATCAGCGATGCGATCATGGGCAGTGAGGGCGTGTTCGTGCTGGGGGCGGCGTTTGTGGAGCATCCGGCGTGCCGCGCACGTGTCGGGCCGATGCTGGATGTCTTCTCTTCGCGCTTCACGAACGTGATGCGTGCGGCTCGGACGAGCGTGCTGACGACGCTCGTGCAGTCGGAGGCGACGTTCCGCAACCTCTTGATGAACATGGACTGGTACGTCTCGACGCCCGGCGTGGCGGAGCTGGAGGGGCTGGCCCGGGGGCGGGCGGCGGTCGTGGTGTCGGCGGGTCCGTCGCTGGAGCGGAACATTGAGCTGCTGGCGAGGCCGAGCGTGCGCGACCGCGTGGTGATTATCGCGGTGCAGACGGTCCTCAAGCAGTTGCTGGCGAGAGGGATCCGGCCTCACTTTGTGTGCGCGCTGGATCATCACGAGATCAGCCGCCGGTTCTATGAGGGGCTGACAGCGGAGCAGGTGGCGGGGGTGACGCTGGTGGTGGAGCCCCGAGCGAACCCGGCGATTCTTGAGTCGTTTCCGGGCGCGATCCGGTGCTGCGAGGATGAGTGGCTGGAGGACATCATCGGCGGCGTGGTGGAGAAGAAGGGACGATTGCCGGCGGGGGCGACAGTGGCGCACCTGGCCTATTCGCTGGCGCGGCATCTGGGTTGTGACCCGGTGGTGATGATCGGGCAGGATCTTGGCTTCACCGACGGCCAGTACTACTCGGCGGGAGCGGCGATCCACACGACGTGGGGCTCGGAGCTCAACCCATTCCGCACGCTGGAGATGTTCGAGTGGGAGCGGATCGCGCGGGCTCGGCGACTGCTGCGGCAGTTGACGGACGTGAACGGGCGACCGATCTATACCGATGAGCAGATGGCGGCGTACCTGGTGCAGTTTGAGCAGATGTTCGGCGCGGACCGGGAGAGGGGGCTGCGGACGATCGACGCGACCGAGGGGGGCGTCGCCAAGCGGCACACGACGGCGATGACGCTGGAGGCGGCGCTGGCGAGTGCGCCGGAGCCGGGCGAGCGGGTGGCGATCGTGGATGCGCCGGCGTCCAGGGTGACGCCGCGGTCGCGGGATCGGATTGCGCGTGCGCGTGAGCGCGTCGTGCGGGCGTCGAAGGAGGCGGGTGAGGTGGGTCGTCTCTCGTCGGAGGCGCTGGACCTGCTGCGCCGAATGCAGAGCGCATACCCGGACGACCGACGAGTCAACGAGCTGATCCGGAAGATCGCGCCGGTGACGGCGCGGGTGAACGAGCAGAAGGTCGGCTTCAAGCTGGTGCAGCACGTGAACCAGGTGGGGACGCTCAACCGCTTCAAGGCCGACCGCGCGATTGCGATGGACGGCGGGCTGAACCAGATTGAGCGTCAGAAGCGGCAGATCGAGCGGGACATTGACAACGTGGTGCGCATCCACGATGCGTCGCGCCGTGTTCGGGATCTGCTGGAGCGGGCGATCGGCGCCCTGGACGGCGGTCCCAAGCTCACCCGCGATGTTGCGCCGGAGGAGACGGAGGGTGTCGAGCGGGTCGTGGCGAGGCGAATGCCGCGGGTGCTGGCGCTGATTCCTGTGGATCCTGACCGGGGCTCGCTGGGCGTTACGCGTCGCCTGGGAGATCCCATTGCGGGACGGATGAACGCGCTGCAGTTGACGCTTGCGCGGCTGGGCCGCTCGAAGCACGTGCGAGAGGCGGTGCTGCTGACGCCTGAGCCGGAGCGGGTGCGTGAGATGCTCGGCGATGGGTCGCGCCTTGGCGGACTGTCGGTGCGCATTGAGGCGATCGATCGCGAAGCGTTCGAGGGTCGTCGGGCGAGCGTCGCGAGCGCTCGGCTGTTCTCGCCGACGTGCTGGCGCGGCGGCGTGGCGGGGTTGACGGTGTACGACGAGTTGCTGCTGCCGCGCGCGATGGCGAGGGTGATGTCGAGCGTGGGTGGCGTCGGAGGCATGGGCGGCGACGCGGACGCAGCAATCCTGCTCGGGCCCGACTGGTGCGCGATTGACCCGGAGCTCTGTGACGCGATCGTGGAGCGTCATGCGGAGCATCCATCCGGGACGCGTGTGACATTCACGCAGGCGGCTCCCGGCCTGGCGCCGTGTCTGCTGGCGCGGTCGATGCTGGATGAGTTTGCGGTGTCGCAGGACTCGGCGCAGTGGCTGGCGACGGTCGGCGCCTCGCTCGGGTACATCCCTGTGGGCCCGCAATCGGATCCGATCGCGAAGGTCTGCTGCGTGCCGGTCGAGCCGGCGTGGCGAGACCTGCCGGCTCGTGCGATCATGGACCTGCCGGCGGCGCGCCATGCGCTCGGGCCGATCCTTGCGGCTTATGGCGAGGGCGCGGCGCTGGCGCAGACGAAGGATGTGATTGCCGCGCTCGGGGAGCGGGTGACACTCGCGCCGTCGGCTCCGCAGCATCTGACACTGGAGCTGTGCACGGGTCGGCTCACGTCCGGGCTGCGAGGCGCGTGGATGCGAGGACGCGAGGATGTGGCGGAGCGGGCGCCGATTCGTCCGGAACTGGCGCTTGAGATTGTCGAGTCGGCGGTGCGCCTCAATCCTGCGATCGCGATCACACTCGCCGGGGCGGGTGACCCGTTGCGGCATGCGGCGTGGAGCGAGATCGTGAGAGGGGCGCGGGCGCTCGGCTGTCGCGCTCTGCACGTCCGCACGGACCTCTTGTGCGACCGGCGTGATGTGGATGAGCTGCTGGCGTGTGGGCCGGGCATTGTCAGCGTCGATCTCATGGCGACAACACGTCCGACCTATCGCACGGTCATGGGCGTTGATCGCTTTGAAGAGGCCGGCGAGCGGCTTGTATCTCTGGTTGAGGCGGGGCGCGGGCATGTGCGGACGGGGGGGCTGGGCTCGACGTGGATCGTGCCGCGCATGATGCGGTGTGAGGCCACGCTCTCGGAGGTTGAGCCCTTCTATGACCACTGGCTGATGATCACCGGCGCGTGCGTGATTGACGCGTTGCCGAGGGCGATCCCGGGCGAGCGGATCCGACCGCTGCCGCTGCCTCTCGGCGCGGCACGACGATTCGCGCGTGAGAGCATGATGATTCTGTGCGACGGAAGGGTGCCGATGGACGGGCACGAGCACGTCGGGCGGAGCATCGTCGGGGTGTATGAGCGGGATCGCTCGCCGGAGGCGTCGGTTGGTTTGCAGGCAGATCGGGCGGGCTCATTCGTGGAGCTATTCCGCACGCTCTGGCGGACGCGTCAGGAGCGGTTCCCATCCTTGGGCCCCACGACCCGGACGTTGCAGGCGGCATGAGCGGGCGTGCATCCATATCCGCTGATTCTGGCTCGGGTGAGGCCGTTGCGGTCATTCTCGGGCGAGCCGGCAGCAAGGGTGTGCCGGGCAAGAACATGGCGATGGTGGGGGGGCGTCCGTGTGCGGCGTGGACGATCGAGCATGCGCTGCGGAGCGCGTGCATCGCGAGAGTCATTGTTTCCACCGACAGCCCGGCGCTTCTTGAGCTGGCCCGTGACATGGGCGCGGAAGCGATTGAGCGACCGGCAGACCTTGCCCACGATCGAGCGACAGTTGATGACGCGGCTCGGCATGCGGTGGAGGCGAGGGGGGGGGGAGCGGTGCGTCTGGTGATCCTGTACGCCAGTGTGCCGGTGCGGCCGCGGGACCTTGCGGACCGTGCGATGGCGCTGCTTCGGGAGAGCGGGTGCGATTCGGTCCAGAGTTACGCGCCTGTGGGGAAGCACCATCCGTGGTGGACGGCACGGGTTGATGAGACGGGGCGAGTGGGGCCGTGGGAAGGCGAGGTGCTCAATCACGGCATCTTTCGGAGACAAGACCTGCCCCCGGCGTTCATTCCCGACGGTGGTGTGATCGCGCTGACGCGTCGCGCGCTGATGCTTCGGATAGCGGGCGTGCAGCCCGGGCCGCACGCCTTCTTCGGCGCGGATCGGCGGGGCGTGATCAATCCCGAGGGGGCGGTCGTGGACATTGATGCCCCGACGGACCTTCTGGTGGCTGACGCGGTGCTGCGAGGGCAGTCCGGCGCGGCGTCCTGAGGCGGAGTTGCGCCGGCCACGGAGTTGCGCTATCTTGTGTGCCTGAGAGATCGCCCGGGGGATTCCTCGGGGTGTGGAGCGCGCACATGAACAGTGAGATCACGGCCAAACCGGCAAAGTCGTCAACGCAGAAGGCGGCCAAGTCTTCAGGTGGATCGCGGAAGCCGAGTGACGCGGGGGATGGGGGAGCGGGTGGGACGCCACGACCGAAGTACACGCTGGGCGACAGCCGCGTGTTTGTCGGGGATAGCCGCGAGCTGTTGCGATCGGTGCCTGAGTGCCGTGCTCAGAAGGTGGATCTGGTCTTTGCGGACCCGCCCTTCAACTGGAATCGTGATTACGACCGGCTGAAGACGGGCGAGACGTGGGACGACCGCTCGATGTCGGACAGGGAGTATCTGGACTTCACGTACAACTGGCTGGACGGGTGCGTGGATGCGCTGCGGGCCGGCGGGAGCATGTGGGTCAACATCCCGGACGACTGGGCTGCGGAGATTGTGGTGCATCTGAAGTCGCGCCGCATGGCGATGATGAACTGGTGCGTGTGGCACTACCGGTTCGGCCAGAACACGACGGCGCGGTTCATCAACTCGAAGGTGCACGCGCTGTACTTCACGAAGGCGGGGCGGCACACGTGGAATCCGGACGAGGTGCTGGAGATGTCGGATCGTGCGGCGATCTATGGGGACGAGCGCACGTTCAACAAGAAGGACGGCGTGGCGGCGGGGATGCGCGTCCCCATGGACGTGTGGTATGGACAGTACTGGGGACGGATCCAGGGGAACAACAAGGAGCGGCGCGCGAACCACGACAATCAGTTGCCCGAGGTGTATCTGGAGCGGGTGATCCGAGCGACCTCGAACGAGGGCGATCTGGTCCTGGACCCGTTTCTCGGGTCTGGCACGACGGGAGTCGTGGCGCACGCGCTGAAGCGCCGGTTCATCGGCTTTGAGTACTCGCCGGCGAATGCGAAGAGCGCGTTCGAGCGCATCGGACTGGGCATGGTCCGGAGCGGCGGCGTGCGCGGCATGAGCACGGCGATCTTTCCGAACCGGCGCAAGAGCAAGCCGGACACGAGCAGGATCGGGAGCCGATCGGGGGCGCGGACATCGGAGTGAATGCGGGGCGGGCGTGGGCTTCCGGCCGCTCACCTGCGCCCATTCTCCATATCCAGACTTTCAAAGGCGCGGATGGTGCTGAGCAGGATCTGTCGATCCGCATCGTTCACAAAGCCGTCGAAGTTGATATCGGAGCGATCGCGCTCCCACGTGTGCAGGTCCTCGATGTCAACAGCGCCGTCGTTGTTGGTGTCCTCCTTTGATCGGACGATTCGGGCGAGCGGATCGCCGACGACGATCTGCTGCCATGAGAGGAATGGGATCGAGGTGTGAGCCGCCTCCGCCCAGGTGAGGTTGCCCAGGAGGAAGTTGCGGAGCACGAAGTTGGTGTCCGGAACGGCGGAGGCGAAGGGCTCGTACACGTTGCCGAGGCCGAATGTTCCCCCCGCGGCGATGAAGTCGGCGATCTGCTCCTGGTTGAACGACGTGGTGAGCCCGCCGAAGGCCTTGGCGTTGAATGACTCCATCGTGTTCATGATGGCGCCCGGAGCGTAGTTGAACGATTCTGCATAGCTGGATGAGGCGAGAGGGACGTTGGAGTTGCCGCCGGGGTGTGTGCCGTGGTGGTTGGCGCCGTAGTGGGCCAGCAGGACCACCGGCTTCGTCACGACGATCCCCTGCCCGGCGTACGCGATGCGCGGCCCGACGATGAAGTTGTCCTGGTCGGCCAGAGCGTTGTAGAAGATGTTGGCAGCGGGGATGCGACCTTCGGAGAGAAGGATGTCGCGCATTTTCTCGTAGTCGTCGCCGCCGTTGCGCTCGGGGATCCCGTACTGATTGTCGAACTCGTTGCTCGGGGGCGGCGTGGGCGTCTGGACGCCGTCGCTGTTTGATTCGTCAAGGACGACCGCGGCACTGGCCATGTTCACGACGATGTGGCGCGAGCGATCGATGAGGGCTCGGACGTCATCCACGGTGTTGCCGTCGAGGCGACAGACGAGATAGATATCGCCGGGTGTGAGCGCTCCGGCCGGGTCGGTCGTGGTGGTCCACCAGTAGCGGCCGGCCACATACGCGCCGACGAGGTTCTTGGGAGCGGTGATATGCGCGGTTGACCACTTGGAGATCGGATCGGTCTGGCCCCAGTATGGATTGACGATCATCCCATCGGCGAATGAATCAGCCGCGCCGCCGGCTTCTCCGTCCGAGAGGTTCTGCCACAGCAGCGCGAGCTCGGCCTCGAGCGACGCGTTCGTGCAGTCGCGGTTCATCTGCTCGGTCTCGGTCTGCGTGGGGCTGTCACCGCTGTTGGCGTTGTCGGTGTCGCGGATGCGATGCGGCAGGCCCTTGGTGGTCACAAGGCAGCGAACTTTCTCGGTGAGTCCCGTCGCGGCCAGATGGTCCCGAAGCGGTGTACGGATTCGAGTGATGTAGTTGGCGTACGTCGAGGTGCCCGGTGCGGCAGCGATGGCGCCGGCGGTCTGCAGGTTGAAGACGTGAACACCCGGGCGTGAGCCGGCGATGCCCCCCACGCCTCCGGGAACCTTGGCCGAGCCGGCGTAGTGCTCCGCGACGAGGCGGCTGTCCGCAACTCGCGAGTCATAGATGATGAGCACCTGGTCCTCGGTGAGCTGCGGTTGCGCGCACGCGACAGCGGGCCTCAGGACGAGGCACAGGCCGAAACACAGTCCGACACTTCCATTCACAACGGACGCGATCCGCGTCCGCAGCGTGAGCAAAGACTTCATCGTGCCCTCCGGGGGCCCTCCAGCCCCGACGCGCCGGCTCTCAACCTTCAGGTCGGCAGACCGGCCCGGCCGGTTGTGCCACACTTTCCCCAACCGGCGCCTCTGCCGTAATCTACGCGACAGTCCGGGACAAAGGATCGCCAAAGTCCCAAAACGTTTCGCAGTCGTTTGGGATTTGATAGATTCCCCACAAGAGGAACCGAGAGGGAACGCGGTGGCGATCATCGAATCAGATCCGGGGGAAGGCGGCGTGCGTTTGCGCGTGAAGGCGGTGCCGGGAGCGAGTCAGGACCGCATCGCGGGCGTACTAGGGGATCGGCTGAAGGTCAGGACCGCACAGCCGCCCGAAGGAGGACGCGCAAATCGGGCGATTTGTGAGCTGGTGCAGAGAACGATTGGCGTCAAGGGGGCTCGGGTGGAGGTGGCGTCGGGAGCGTCCTCTGCCGAGAAGGTGCTGCGGATCAGCGGCGCGGACGAGGCGACGGTCCGGAAGGCGCTTGGCGTGGAAGAGCAGGGAGGTCCTCGTGGCTGAGCGAGCGAGCAAGAGGGCTTCGGGCCGCGGGAGCGCTTCGCGGGGCGTGAATCCCGATCGATTCCGCGGAACGCGGGCGGCCCACGACGACGAGACGGCCGAGGACTACGTGGAGGCGATTGCTGACGCGATCGACGCCAGCGGAGAGGCGAGGGTGCGCGATCTGGTGCGCCTGATGGGCGTCAGTCATGTGACGGTGTCCCGCATTGTCGGGCGTCTGGTGAAAGAGGGCCTGGTGAAGACTGCTCCTTACAAACCGATCACGCTCACGCCGGCGGGGCGTAGGTTGGCGCTTCGGTCCAGGGCGCGGCACGAGGCCGTTCTCCGGTTTCTTCTCGCCATTGGAGTGCCGCGGGCGCAGGCAGAGGTGGACGCGGAGGGGATCGAGCACCATGTGAGCGCGGCGACAATCCGCGCGATGACGCGGGTGATCAAGACGTCCGGGAACGTGAGGGCGCGGGGCGCGCGGACGCCCTGAGCCCGGGCGCGGCCCGCCGGTCCAGGTGGGAGCGTCTGTAGAAAGCGGACGGAGGCGTCGTGGTCTGGGCTGACCTCGTTTGCCCAGTCGTCGCAGGCGGTTCGCTTTCACGTCGCGAGTCTTGCGCGAGCTGCCGGATGCTGGCCGGGCGAGGGGTTGGATTGCACCTCTTGGTGTGCGTCGGCCGCGGCGGGTGTGTAACCCGGCCCGGCCTGTCGGCGGGAGACACAGCGAATGGACTTCGATCTCTTGGCGATGGATGCCCATCGTGGGCCGCTCATCGAGGTGCAGTCGGTCTTTCCGATTGCCGTCGTCGGAGTGCTCTGTCCGGCGGTTCGCGAACGACAGGCGGCGCTGCTCTCGGATGAGTTGAGCGACGCGGCGCGGCGGGCGGGGTGGCTTCTGGCGGTCTCGTTCGAGCGGGTTGAGCACCTGTCGTCTGCGTGCCTGAACATGCTGGTGGATCTGCACACGCGCTGCCGCCACAACGCCGGTTCTCTGGTGGTATTCGGTCTGCCGGACGAGGTGAAGCGGATCCTTCGCGTGACGCGTCTGGACGCGTGCATTCCGGTCGCAACGGATTCGAGCCACGCTCGGGACCTGCTGATGGGAGGTGGCCTGAGCGCGAGGGCCGCGTGAAGCGTGCGGGCGTGAAGGGGATCGCGCAGGAATCGCGCGATCCCGACCGTGGGCGTGGGGCGGGGCGAGTTTCGGGCGTGGGGGCTCAGCCCGAAGGCGGAGGGTTCCGATAGCCAGTGATGCGTCCTTCGGGGGAAGGGCGATCAACGGAGCCCGCCATGAACAACGTCGGTCCTACGCAGAGCCCACCGCGCGGCAGTCCGGTCGTGGTGGCCTTCAACGGATGCGGACTTCCGCGCCTGCGCGGGCTTGTGGAGTCGCTTCTGCTGTCGATGGAGGGTGTCGATCCCACCTGCATCTCATGGATCGAGGGCCTCTCGGAGCAGAAGGGGCGCTCGACGCCGTTGTCCCTCGCGGCTTCCCTCACCGGTCGGCGCGTGGCGATGCTGTGTGCCGATCCTCGGGAGGCCGTGCTCGCCAACTACCGGGTGCTGCGTGTTGAGCGGCGTTCGACGGGGTGCTCAATGGACGATCTGCTGTGCGCCCGTGCGCCGGATGATGGCCCCTTGACACCGGAGTGTCGGCTCGGGCTGCGTGCGTGCGTGGACTTCATGTCCGCGATTGCGATCAGCCAGGGGACGTTTGAGTCGTATCTCGAGGTGCATGCTTCCGATCTGGAGAACGATCCGTGGGCTCTGGCCGAGCGGATCGTGCGGTTCGCAGGGCTGCGCCCGAGCGAGGCGGACCTCACAAGCGCGGGACGTCGGGCCGGACCGCTCGGAAGACCGGGAGCCGCGTGCGGCGGGACCCTGCCTGTGTTCCCGCTTGAGCTCTCGTCTGGACAGAAGGTCTTCGCGGCTGGGGTGATCGCCGAGCACCTGCATCCCACGTTCTGCCGCTATCGCGCCGGGTCGAGGCGAACGGCGAGCCGTGCGGCGTAGGGATTGTTGCTCCGTACAATGGCGGCCCTCCGCGCTGTGCGGCGGGAATGTGTGTGGGGCCTGCGGCCCGCGCCACCACCCATCGGACGCACCATGCTCGAGCGCAAGACCTTCAGTTCTGATTTCAAGCGGTTCTTTTTCCGCGGCCTGGGCATCCTTCTTCCGTCCATCGTGACGCTCTGGCTGCTGTGGCAGGCCTTCAGCTTCCTGCTGAAGACCGTCGCGGCGCCGATCAACGCGGGCGTGCAGTGGACGGTTGTTGAAGTGGCGCCCAGGGTCGTGGACCCCAAGCTGCTGCCCGTGTATGAGCCTGGATTGCGGGACAAGGACAACAAGCAGGTCACGCCGGATCGCGGGTGGTACGTCAAGGGGAATGCGAAAGATTCGCTGAGGCACTTTCGGGCGCGGTGGGCGGAGCGGTCGTGGCTGAACGGCATCGGCCTGATCGTCGCGATGGGGCTTGTGTACCTGGCGGGCGTGCTGCTCGGCGGGTTCTTCGGGCGTCACGTGTACTCGCGCGTGGAGGCATTGATCCAGCGCATCCCCGGCTTCAAGCAGGTCTACCCGCACGTAAAACAGGTGGTGGACCTGATCATCGGCGAGAAGGCGATGGCGTTCAATCGCGTGGTGCTGGTCGAGTGGCCCCGGAAGGAGTGCTGGACACTCGGCTTTGTCACCGGTTCGTCGCTCAAGGGGGCCCGCGAGGTGGGCGGTGGGGACATGGTGTCGGTGTTTGTGCCGACGACGCCGACTCCGTTCACGGGGTTTGTGGTCAACGTTCGGGAGGCCGAGGTGAAGGACATGCCCATGTCGATCGATGAGGCCCTTCGGTTCATCATCACGGCGGGCGTGCTGACGCCGGAGAGTTCCGGCAAGCCGATCTCGGCGCTGGATCGTCCCGGAACGCCCGGCCTGCCGGTCGCTCCCCCTGACGGGCCCCGATCGCCGGAAGGCGGACGCACCTGACCCGGACGATTGCGGGGCTTATCATCGCGTGAGCCCGCGCTCGCCCTTGGGTGAGCCCGGGTTGAGTCCGTCGGCGGGTTGAGCCGCCCGACAGTTTAGAAGGAGCGTTCATGCGCATCGAGGTCATCGGGCGTGGTCTGGAAGTCACGGATGCGATCCGCACGTATGCGGAGTCGAAGGTGGAGCACGTCGGGAAGCACTTTGACGGCGTGTCGGCCACAACGGTCACGCTGACCAAGGCCGACCACCACCACAAGGGCGACTACGACGTTGAGATCGTGTCACGGGTGCCGAAGCACGACCCGTTCGTGTGTCATGCCAAGCACGAGGATCTGTACGCGGCGATCGACCAGGCCTCCCAGAAGGCGAGCCGCCAGGTGACCGAGTACAAGAATCGTCTGCGTGAGGGGAATCGCTGAACGGGCGGGGCCCCTCGGGGCAGGAGCGACGAAGGAATGAAGCTGAACGACATCATCGTCCGCGACGCCGTGATCGCGAACCTGTCCGCCACGGAGCGCGACGACGTGATCGGTGAGATGGTCGATTCGATCATCGCCGCGGGCGTGGCCAAACCCGCCATGCGTGACGAGCTGGTCCGGGCGATTCTTGAGCGAGAGCGCAAGGGATCCACCGGTTTCGGCAAGGGTGTGGCGGTCCCACACGTCAAGCACAAGGCGATCGGGAAGATGTGCGCGACGATCGGGTTGTCGTCTCGGGGCGTGGATTTCAACGCCCTGGACCGGCAGCCGGTCTATTCCGTCTTTCTGCTTCTCTCACCCGAGGACAAGCCCGAGGAACACCTGCTCGCGATGGAGGTGATCTTCAAGAATCTCTCGCAGGAGCGGTTCCGGCGGTTCCTGCGTCAATCGTCCAACGTCGGCGAGGTCCTGACGCTGATCGACGAGGCCGATTCTCAGGGCTTCCCCGGCTGAACCCCGTCGGATTCACGCCCCGGATCCTGGATGCACGAGGAGACTCTCCGCCTTGCCGGAACGCCGGACCATCACGGTGACCATCGTCAATCGGCTCGGGCTCCACGCCCGGCCCGCGATGGCGTTCGTGGATCTGGCGTCGACCTTCAAGTGCAATGTGTGCGTCAAACGCGAGGAAACCGAGGTTGACGGCAAGTCCATCATGCAGATGATGATGCTCGCCGCCACCCAGGGAACCCCCCTTGAGATCATCGCCGACGGCGACGACGCAGAGGCCGCGCTGGCCGCGCTCCAGACCCTGGTCGGGCGCGGATTTGACGAAGAGTAAATCCGCTCGCCCACGGCCGGGCGTTTTGTCGATCTCTACAGAGATGACACGCTCGCCACGAAACATGCATGTCGCGTCGATCCCTTTGGGTGTTCTCCTGACGCTCCTGGTCGGCGCTTGTGCGTCTCAGCCAGAGGCGGAACCGGACCCGCTCCGGCCGACGGATGCCAAGGCCCCGGCCGGCTTCGTGGACACGCGATACTCCGGGTTCCTTGTCGACTATGCCAAGCTCCGCCCGAGCCCTCGACACCCGAGCACGCTGTATGAGCAGTCCGCAAAGCTGGCGTCGTACACGGCGTTCATCGTTGAACCCATGATCGTGCTGCCGGCTCGGACGGCCCGTGGGACGTCGGTCACCGATGCGGAGTCCCGCGAGCTGGCAAGGATACTCCATGAGGAGACGGTGGAGGCGATCCGTGCGACGCACCCTGTCGTCACGGAGCCGGGCCCGAATGTTGCGGTGATCCGTGCCGCGGTCACGGCTTTGGCCGCGTCGCAGGTCGACCCGGCGACCGGGCAGGTCCAGATTGGCGGGGCTGCGGTTGAAATCGAGATCCTGGATTCGCTGACGCGAGAGCGGCTCGCGGCGGCGGTGGAGTCCGACGTGGTCCGGGATGCGGCCCAGCCGGTCGGGGATGACCGGTTCTCCGACGCAAGCCTGGTCTTCCGGCATTGGGCGTCGCGCTTGTACCTCTGGATCCGCGATGCCAAGGAACTGGCGACGCACCCCTGACCGATTCGGGGTGTCACAGCTTCGTCACGCCGGCCGCGCCCCGGGCCCATTCCCCGCAACAATCACCCGGCGACCCCCACAAACCTTGTGAGCGGCTCGCGTCCGAGCCCTGTGGCCTGTTTCCCGGCCCGATTCGCGGATCGTCTCTGGAGCCATGTGATGCGACACCTTTCGTCCCTTCGTGTATCCGCCGGGCACGCTCCGCGGGTCGCGCTGCTGGCAGCGGCCTCTGTGCTGGCGGTTGGTGTGCCGGGTGCGGCGAGGGGGCAGGGAACGGAGAATGCGCAGGCCGCTCGGGACGGCGCCACCGCGCCGGCACACGACTGGAAGCCCGGTGACGCGATCGATGATGCGGACGATCTGCTCGTTGCGCTGGAGACGGCGGACCTGGAGATCAAGACGTTCAAAGCGGACATCCGCTACACGCGGATCTTCGCTCTGGCCGGCGATGAGCAGACGCGCGACGGCACGCTCTCCTTTGAGACCGTGGATCGCGGGGACGCCAGCACGCCGGCTTCGCGGCGATTCGCCGTGCAGTTCACGCAGCTCCGGGTCGGCTCGCGCGTCGAGAAAGAGAAGAAAGACTACATCTTTGACGGTGAGTGGCTGGTGGAGAAGCTGGAGAAGGAGAAGCAGTTCATCAAGCGGCAGGTTGTGCCGCCCGGCGAGCGGTTCGATCCGCTGCGCATCGGCGAGGGCCCGTTCCCGGTGCCGGTCGGGCAGCGTCGCGACGACGTGCTTTCTCGCTACAACGTCAAGCTTCTCTCCACGGAGGACGGGCTCGCGGCGGATTCGCTGCGATCGTTCGTGAACAACGGTGAGGGCACGTACCAGCTCTCGCTGATCCCCAAGGCCGAGCCGCAGGACGGTGATGAGCTTGCTGAGATCCGCGTCTGGTACCGCAAGGGCGATCTGCTTCCCCGGATGTCGCGAACGATCAACGTCGCGGGGGATGAGTCGATCGTGCAGATGCTGAATCCAGAGAAGAACCCGACGGATCTGCCGCACCGGATCTTCGACACGGCGACGCCGGCCCGCGGCTGGAACGTCCGGATCGAGCCGTATCGCGGGCGGATCGAGGCCCCGTAACGGCGGATTTCCGCGCGTGGTGCACGCCGGCCACCGAACCGTACACTGGCCTTGTCGGTACACGCTTGGCGACGGCCCATCGGCCCCCAGGTGTTGTATACGTACGGAGGCACGCGCGATGCGAGCGAGATCGAATCCGGCCGCACGAGTTGAAGGGTCGTGGTGCGGCCCCGTTCTTGCGTTGATCGCCGGGCTCGCGATCTCACTGCAGCCGATGGTTGCTCATGGGCAGGTTGTGCAGGAGCAGAAGTCCGCGCCGATCCAGGTGCCGGAACTCTCACCCTCGATCACGCGCCTCCTCGAACAGACGTACATCTCTCCGGAACAGGCCCGCGACCTGCGCATCCATCACGGGATCTGGCGGGAAGAGGACATCGCGGACGCTTCCTCGCGAGCGCGAGCCGCGCTGGTCAGCGGGCGAATCTGGGACGAGTCGCTTTCCAACGCGGAGGCCTCGGCCCTTGATCGCGCGGAGGCCCTGGTCGAACGTGGGCAGCCCCGCGAAGCCCTGGAGCTGCTGGCGGCGGAGGCGGGTGGCGGTCCGTCCATGCGGGCCATGCGTCTGGTTGCGCAGGCCAACTTTGATCTCGGGCAGATCGACGCGGCGAGCGCGATGCTGGATAGGGTCGCGGCGGCGATGGGTGAGAAGCAGATCACGATCGCCGACGACCTGGTCGAGGGCGTGCGTGCGTTGCTGCTTCGGGCCCGCATGAAGGGTCCGTGGCGCGATGCGCAGCAGGACTATCGCACGATCACCACGCTCCTGGCCCGCGCGCGGGACGAGCTGGATCGGCTGTCGTGGTCGGCGCGACTGGTCGAGGCCGAGCTGCTCAACAGCAAGGACAACAAGCGCGAGGCACGGCAGGCCGCGATCGAGGCGTTGCGCCTGAATCCCTCGTGCGCGGAGGCGTGGCGCCTGCTCGGCCACATGTCCGTCGATCAGTTCGACTTTGAGACTTCAGAGTCCATCGCCGTCAAGCTCGACGAACTGGCGGTGAAGGTCGCGGGTGTGGATGCCGCGCCGGTCGGTGGAGCACGGGGCTCGCCGTGGGCGGCGGAGATCCGGGCACGCGCGCAGCTCCGCCAGCGGGACGCGGCGGGGGCGATCGACATCCTCGGACCCGCGCTCGCGGATCATCCCGAGATGCGTTCCCTTCTCGCATTGCGGGCCGCGGCGAGCGCGGGAGCGTTCGATATCGCGGATGCCGATGCCCGGCTTGCGGCGTTCGATGCGATGTCGTCCGGGACGCCCGCATCGGCGCTCGCGCTCTACGAGGTCGGACGCACCCTCAGTGACAATCGCCAGTACGAGCTGAGCGATGCGTATCTGTCGCGAGCGGTCGAGCGCGAGCCCCACTGGGCCGATCCGCTGATTGATCGGGGGCTCATGCTCGCCCAGGCCGGGCGTGATGTCGATTCGCTCGACACGCTGAAGGCGGCCAAGGCGCTCGACCCGTTCAATGTCGCGGTGGATAACTCCACCAAGCTTCTCACGGAACTTCTCACTTACGAGCGATTCGAGTCCGAGCACTTCATCGTGCGCTGCAAGGCGGGTCGGGACACCATCCTCGCGCGTGAGATGCTTCCCGCGCTCGAAGCGATGCACGCCCGCGTCTGCGGCAAGGAACGCGGCGGCATCGACTTTGAGCCGCCCGTGAAGACGACGATTGACGTGATGCCCAATCACGAGTGGTTCAGCGTCCGCATCACGGGTGTGCCGGGCCTGCACACGATGGCCGCGGCGACGGGACCGGTTGTCGCGATGGAGTCGCCGTCCGACGGACCCGGGCATCTGGTGGGTCCATACGACTGGCTCCGCGTGGTGCGCCATGAGTATGTGCACACGGTGACACTCGCACGCACGAACAATCGGATCCCTCACTGGTTTACAGAGGCGGCGGCGGTGTATCTTGAGGACGCGCCGCGCGATGTGCGAACGGTTTCGCTGCTGTCGAATGCGTTTGCGAAGGATGAGCTCTTCGATCTTGATGGCATCAACATCGCGTTTGTTCGCCCCAAGAAGGCGACCGACCGCTCACAGGCCTACGCCCAGGGCCACTGGATGTACGAGTACATCGTGACGACGTACGGCCCCGGCGCGCCGCTTGATCTGATGGACGAGTACGCGAAGGGCACGACGGAGGAAGCGGCGTTTCAGAAGGTGCTGGGCCTGCCCCGCTCGCAGTTCTTTACGGAGTTCAAGGCGTGGGCGGGCGACCAGTTGGTGGTCTGGGGCGTGCGCTTGCCGGAGGGGATGCCGGACGCGGCGTCGCTCATTGAGCAGGCGATGTCGCCTGTACAGAAGGGTGAGGGCGGGATTGAGTTGCTTGAGCCGCTGGAGCCCCGGGCGGCGATCGCCAAGGCGCTCGCCGAGCATCCGGAGCATCCGGAGTTGCTCGCGATCTCCGTTGAGACCGAGCTGCGAGCACGTGGGGGCGTACCGGACGCGTCGATGACGGATCTGCTGGAACGAGCCGCGGCGGCCCGCCCGATGGACGATGCGCCGCATCGGGCCCTGGCGCGGGTCTATCTGACGGCCGGCGCGGCGAACGAGACGGGCGAAGATGTGGAAGCCAAGGCGATTCCGCACCTGGAGTGGCTTGATGCGAGAGAGGTACACTCCCCGGCCTACGCGGCGGAACTGGCCCGCCTCTATGCCGAGCGCGGCAACGTCGCGCTGGCGCATGCGAAGGCCATGCGCGTCGTCCGCATCGCGCCATTCGATGCGGACTCGCGCGAGATCGCTGCACGCATTGCGATTGTTGCGAAGGACTATGCCGCGGCCCGCCACCAGCTCGAATCACTCATCGCGATCGAGCCCGATCGTGAGCTGCACAAGAAGCGGCTCGCGGCGCTCGAGGCGATGGCCAAGGGCGAGTGAGCAAGGGGAGTTAAGCCCTCGCGGGCAGGATCACCATGTTCAGTCCCGCCCACTGCAAGCGGCGCTGGATCGCGAACGCCGTCTGATTGTGCAGCAGTCTGTGCACCCACGTCTCGCGGGCAAACACCACCTGCCCGGCGAAGAACGTCGGGCGGGCGAACTCTCTCGCGATCGAGAGACAGAGCTTCTCCGCCTCGTCAACGGTGTCCGCGCCCACCGCCATGCGCGTTGTCGCGGGCATGCCAAGACGCGTTGCCAGGTCGGCGTATCGCTGGAGCGTGTGCTCGGTGGCGTTGTGCAGGGCTTGGATCGAGTCTTCTCCCTTGAAACCGCCGGAGTCGATCGTGCCGACGGAGACGAACACAATGCTCTTGAAGTGACCGGGGAAGGCACGGAAGACATTCAGTGTCGTGTGCACACCGAAGCCCGTGTAGCCGCCGACGAGGATCACGGCCGCGGGGAGCGACGGATCGGGCGCGCCCGGCGTCAGCCCTGCGTGCTCCGGGATCCGTTCCAGCCCCTCGAACGCGCGGTTGAGTCTGCTTGCAACGCCCTTGTAATGGCGGCGGATGAGGAGGCAGACGGCGACCAGCGTTCCCGTCACGGCGAGCGTGATCCAACCACCTTGGGAGAACTTCTCCACGATCGTGAAGCCGAGGATCGTCGCGCAGAGGGCGAAGCCTCCGATGAAGAGCGCGGCGCGGCGTTTCCACGGTGCTTTCACCTTTGCCTTGCCGCGCCCGCGCGTTCTGAGTGTGTAAAGCGACATGCCCAGCAGGGAGAGCGAGAAGGTGAGGAAGACGTTGATGCTGTACATCACGACGATGTGTCGGACATCGCCACGCGTGTAGAACAGTGCGACGAGTGCGGCACCGCCCATGAGGAGGATGCCGTTGGCGGTGGTGAGCCGCTCGGAGAGCGCGGCGAACCGGCGCGGCGCCCATGAGTCCAGAGCCATGTTGGAGAGGACGCGCGGGCCGTCGGCGAAGCCCGCCTGGGCCGCGACGACCAGGATCGCGCCCTCCGCGATCAGGAAGAGCGCGATGAAGAGTCCGCCGAGCGGCAGGCCGCCGGCCAGACGCTCCACCAGCGCGGCGTTCATGGTCTTGCCCGGGACGTGCCGGATGTCCCACAAGAGGTAGCAGAGCAGGAGGCCCGTCGCGGTGAACGCCAGCGAGATCGCCATGTACATCATGGTGCGCTTCGCGGTGCGGACCTGGGGATGGCGCATCATCGGGACACCGTTCGAGACGGCCTCGATGCCGGTGTATGTGCCGCCGCCGAGCGAGAAGGCGTGGACCAGGAGCAGGAGCATGCCGCCGATGCCGAGCGTGGAGCCCCCCGCGCTGAATCCCTGCGAGACTTCGCGTGCAGTCTCGGGCACCTGGGGCGCGTGGCCGGCGATGCCGCCGACGATCACAAGGACGTGCGTGACGACGAAGAGGAAGAACATGGGCGCGAGCACCATGACGGATTCGCGGACTCCGCGCATGTTCATCGCGAGTAGGGTGCAGATACAGAGCCCTTCAAGGGGCGGTTTCGCCGCGTGCCAGGCGGGCGGGATGAAACTGAAGCTGAAGAGCGCGTCACCCGCCGCGGCGATGGAGATCGTGATCGTGAGGACATAATCCACGAGCAGCGCACAACCGGACACAAGCCCGAACTTCTCACCGAGCAGCTTGCTCGCGACGACATAGCCGCCGCCTCCGTGCGGAAACTGCTCGATGATGCGGCTGTACGCGGCGGATATCACGAACACGGTGGCCGCCATCAGCACCGCGAGTGCGACCGCGAGATACGTGTGCTCGCCCAGCGTCCGGAATGCTTCTTCGGGTCCGTATGCGGATGATGAGAGGCCATCCGCGCCGAGCCCGACCCACGCCAGCAGAGCGACAAGGGAGACGCGATGGAAGACGCGTTGATCGGTGAGCGAGCGCGGCGGTCCGATCACCGCCCTCCGTACGCGCTGGCGCAAGGAGGGCTTGTCCCCGCGCGCACCGTCCGCGCTGGGGAAAGGAGGCACCGAGTTGTCCGTGGACATCGACTGAACTCCCGAAATGCAGAGGATGGACCTCCGGCGCTCCGGTTGGTTCATCCCTCCGACGCCTACGGGGTTAGCTGACGGGCTCGGGCCGAAGAGTTGCCCTACGCACAGTGCGATTCGCCCCGGAACAAAGTGGGTCCCCCGTTCCCGCGGTTGTCTCTCCGCGGAACTCGGCGATTGATCATTGAAATGCTATGGCGGATTCCGCGCGCGGCAACTCGAATAACCGCATGCGCTTGCAGACTTCGCGAAACGACCAGATGGATTCCGAGCGCACTGCGAACGGCGGCGATTATCTTGACATGCAGCCCATTTGAGAGTGCGCTCGTCGCGTTGCACGCTTCGCGATCTGTTCAACGCCTACTTCTTTATCCTGTTCATTCTCACCCCGGCCCGCGTCCACCGCCACCACCGGGCGGGCCGCCGGGTCCGCCGCCCTGGGCGCGCACGCGTGACATGAACTCGGCGCGGAGGCCGTTCATCTGTGCGTTTCCATCGTTGATGGCCTGGCCGATGCGGTTATTGATGCGATTGACCATGTCGGCGCGGCGCTGCGCACGCTGCTCGTCGGTCATTTCGCCCCCGCCCGGCCCTCCGCCCGGTCCGCCTTCGGCACCCTCGCGGCGTTGGCCGTCGCGTGGCGGGCCACCAGGTCCGCCCAGCCCACCCGGGCCCATGCCGCCGGGGCGCCAGCCGGTGCGCCAATCGGGGATCGGCTCTCCTCGCGCCACCTTGAGGATGGTCTCGTCCATCTGTTCCTGGCGCATCTCAAAGAGGACCTCGCGGGTCTTCTCATCCTCGAACATGGTGCGCATCTCTTCGCGAGACGCGTCCTTGAAGAGTTCCGCCGCGACGACCGCGTACTGACGTCGGCGATCCTCGTCGAGGTTCTTGTAGCGGTCGGAGGCCATGACCTTCATCGCCTCTTCACGCGTCTTCGGGAGCGAAACGGGCCTGTGTCCCCACGCGTACACCCCTCCGGCGGACACAGCCAGCACGCCGAGCCCGATGCACAAGCCGCCGACGATCTTCTTCTTTCGCGGCGACCAGTTGGCATCAATCGCCCTGCGGGCTGGAGCGGCTGGTTCGTCGAGACTGAAACGCTGCGGCATGTCAGGGCTCCGGGGCAATGGGCAATGGGCAATGGAATCAGGATTGTTGATCAGTCGCCGTATCGGCCGACGTGGCCATCGACGAAGAGGACGTTGCGTTTGTCGTGGAAGAAGTTAACGGGGAGGCGTTCGCCGGTGGTTGTCTCGAACGTGCCGCCATCGAAGTCGTAGGCGACCGGCGTGCTGGAGGGTGTCTGCTTCAGGAACTCGAAGAAGAAGGTGTTCTCATACTTGTTCCCGCCGAGGCCGACGACGTAGGTGTAGGACATCGCGCTGTTGCGTTCGGCGGTGTCGCCTTCCTGGACCCAGAAGGTTGTCTCGTTGGGCGTCCACTTCTGCTCCCACACGATCTTGTCACCGGGACAGCGGTAGGCCAGATCGTCAACCTCCAGGAACTCGGCCATGGCCGCGTTAAACGGCGGCTTCTCGAGGTCCATGGAGATCCACGGGGGCGGCATATAGCGTGCGAGAGGGAAGGCCTCTTTGTAACGGTCCTTGTACATCTCTACGGATTGGCCGATGCTGCGGAGGTTCGCGCCGCACCGGACCTTGCGTGCCGCATCGCGTGCCTTGGGGAGCGCGGGGAGCAGGATCCCGAGCAGGATGGAGATGATGAAGATGACGACCAAGAGCTCAATGAGTGAGAAGGCACGCCGCGACGCTGACTCGCGCCGCCGCTCGCCCGACAAAGTCCCCGCGAAAGCCCCCGTCGAAGACATGACCATCTCCTGATCTGAATTCCACGCCGGCAGAACTCCGGGCGCGGCAACTCGGCACCCGCTCGCACCGATCACAGGTGTAACGCTGATTGCAATCGGCGATTGCACCCAGAGTCGAATCGTCGCGCCAAAAGTCAGGGTGTTATTTGGGAACCGAAACGGGCAGCTTCGTTTCCCATTTTAGCTCGCGTACGCGTCGACATCCGTCGCCCAACCCGCCGCACGCATCGCTGTAACAATCGTGTTGTCAGAGAGATACAGCTCGATTGCGGAGCGGGGAGCGAGGCGTTTCTGGGTGCTGGCGGGGCGGGCGGTGTCCGCAGCGGCGTCCTTCTGGATGCTCATGGCGTGGTAGTTGGCTTTGGCATACCCCACCGCCGCGGCGACGGACGCATCATCGGTGGGCCACCCCCAGGCACCAAAGAGCCGGCTGAAGAACCCGCTCGGGTCGCGCTTGATGTCGTCGTAGACAAGCCCGCGACCGTGTCCGCGCGCGTCGAGCCAGCGCCGGCAGAACTGCTGGAGCTGGGGGAGGTCCCAGTTGGCGGTGATGCATGTGCCCGGTCCGCCGCTGGAGCCCTCGGGGAGCATGCCCCGGAGGATGATGCTGCTGAGCCGGTCGATGGGGTTCCGGAGGAGGAAGGCGTGGGGGTGGCGCGGCCAGATGCGGGCGACCTCGGCGGGCGCGGGATGGTCGTGGGGCATCTTGACGACGATACGGCGCCCGCTCCCCCCTCCACCCTCGGGCACCTGCGCGAGCAGATGCTCATGCCCCGACGCACAAACCGGGATGCCGGCCTCGCCACGCGCGAGCTTGTCGAAGACGGTGTCCGCGGCACGCGCGATCTCGGGCGTGATGATGCCCGCGCTGGTGCGGAAGAGCTCGGTGACGGTCTGCTGCTCCGGCGGGAACTTGTAGTGGGGGCCGGTGCGGACCCAGGGGCCGAAGATCTCATCGGCGACGACGCCGCCGAAGGGGGCGGCCGCGGCGTAGGCGCCGATCGATGATCCGGAGCGGATCATGGAGAAGAGCCAGGCGATGGGTGGGGCGTCGGGCATGGGACTCAATGGGAAGAGAACGCAGAGGTCGCGGAGGTATCAGAGTGACGCAGAGGGAAGGAAAGGGGGGAGGCCGGATGACGAGCGTAGAGGGGGTGGTGGAAGCGGGGCAGGTCTTGGCGAATGCTCATGACCCCGAGCTTCGCGCTCGGGCTCCCTTTTGAGTCCTCTTCTCTTCAGAACTGCGAGGCCGTAAAGGTCTTGCCGGTGGTTTCGCGTTCCCACGTCCATGACGGGCCGCGCTTCTGCTCGTAGAACTCCCACAACTCGAACCAGTACGAGCGGAACTTGTGCGGCCCAAAGGGCGCGAAGTGGGCGTCGATCATCTTCATGATCGCCTTGTCCGTGCCCTCCATGCCGAGGATCGTCTTGCCGTGCCGGACGCTCTCGGAGTCGAGGGGAAGGAGGTGATAGCGGCCCAGCAACTGCATGATGTTCGCCGCGGCGTAGGGGCCGATGCCGGGCAGATCGATCAGGAACTTCCGCAGATCCTCGTCGCTGGTGGCCGGATCCTCGCACCAGTGCGGGTCGATCTCGCCCGAGGCGAACATCTCGGAGAGTTCGATGATGCGTTTGTCGCGGTACCCGACGCGGCAGCGGGCGCGGAGGGTGCTGGCGCGGGCCCGGGCGAGTTTGCGGGCCGATGGGAAGCCACCCCCTTCGCCGACCACGGCGCAGAGGCGGTCGTTCATCACCACCGTGCTCGGCCATTGCACGTTGCAACTGGTGACGGTCTTGATGATGTCTTCGAAGAGCGTGGGGGAGCGGAAGAGCCGGCCGCGCCCGAGGGGCCTGAAGCGCGGATCGACCTTGTGGTACGCGCGGATGGTCGCCTCGTCATCGTCGAGGCGGAGCATGCGCGCGATAAGGGCGGAGGCCTCGGTGATCTCGCGCTTGGCGAGACGGCGGTCGGAGGTGCAGGCGAGGTCGCGGCCGCGTGTGAAGTGAGAGGCCTTGCTGATCCGCGCGGGGGCGGGCTTGCCGTCCTGCCGCGGCTGGGCGATCACGATCCGCGCCGGCCCGCCCTCCAGATCGAGGATGCGCGTCAGCGTCTCGGTCCGCGGATCCCAGTGGTTCGGGCTCAGCAGGAAGTACCCGTACGAGCAGGCGTCACGCGTGAGCGAGTAGTCGGGCGGCACGGGAATCGTGAAGTGGGTTGGCATGGAAGAACCAAAGGCAGGACTCAACGCGGAGGGCCGCGGAGAAGACGAGACATTTACCACGGAGCACACGGAGGGCCACGGAGAAAGGCAGTGTGAACGCGAAGGTCGCGAAGAACGCGAAGGGAGAGCGGGACAGGTGATGGGGATTGGGGAGTTTAGGAAGGGCTGATGCGAGGCTGCTCCATTTCTACATACCGCAGCACTGCGCGAACGATCGACTCGGCGTTGATCGACCGGACGAGGATCAGCGGGCCGCCGGTTGTGTAGATGTCTTTCGTCCCTTGTGATGGTGACTCAGGCGCCAGAAAGCCACGAATGGTTTCGGGCACGAAGATCGAGAAAAGCCTGTCTGACCACTCCGTTCCCCATACCCGGACATCGACGCACGCATCAAGATCTGTCACATCACTGCCACGATCGAGCAGGATGCGCTCGACGCCGTGGCAGACCGCCGTTGCATGGAGCGCTGCATCGATACCTGCCTGGAGCCAGTCCACGAACTCGGCCGTGAACATCGGGGGTCGGTCGGATCTTTCCCGATCCTGTCCCATTTCTCATCTCCGCGGCCCTCTGCGGCCCTCCGCGTTGAGTGCCTTTCTCCTCACGCCGTCAGCTTGCGGCTGAGCGGGAACAGGTACGTCGCCAGGTTCACGGCGAGCCGGTCCGCGGCACGCGCGAACATCTCGTAGTGCTTCTCCGCGTCGGTCACCACCTGCTCAGCGGTCACGCCGGCACGCTCGTGGAACTTGCCATCCGCCGCGGCATACGCGCGGATCGACTCCATGTCGACCTCCGGGTGGTACTGGAATCCATACGTGCGGATGCCGACGCGGAACGCCTGGATCGGGCACATGGAGGAACCGGCAAGCGACTGTGCGCCGGTCGGCAGCTTCTTTACCTCATAGCCGTGCGTGGAGAACTGCGGACAGTTCCAGGGGATGCCCCCCATCATGGTCTCGATCTGGCCCGCGGCATTGAGCGAGACGATGGGCATGCCGATCTCGGGCCTTTCCATGGGGCCGACCTCGCCTCCGAGGGCCGCGGCGATCATCTGTGCGCCGAGGCAGATGCCGATGACGGGCAACTGCTTCAGGTGGGCCTGCTTCAAGAGCTCGAGTTCGCCGGACATCCACTCGTGCGCCTCGCCGACATTCTGCGGGCCGCCGAGTGAGATGATGCCGTGAACGTTGTCGAGATCGGCGGGGAGGCCTTTGGCGCCGAGGAGGTCGAGTCGCCGGATGTCGAGCTTGAAGCCGTGGTCGCGGAGCGATGCGCCCAGGCGGCCGGGGCCGCCACGTTCACTGTGCTGAAAGACGATGATTGCCATAGGGCGGGATGGTACGCCCGGATGGCGTGCGCGGCCCCCCGGGGGGCGCTCGCGCTCAGGCGAGCATCACGATGGACGCGTCGTGGCCATCCAGGTAGTCCTGCCGGAAGAGAACCTTGGGTGTGCGTTCGAGGGCGAAGGCGATCATCGCACCTGTCTCGAAGCGGTTTGCGGGGCCGGTGCCGACGGCCTTCCATTTCTTACCGCATGAACCGCTCAGGAAGTTGAAGGCGATGGCTGCCCCCGGTCGTTCGGCGTGCGGCGCGGGAGCGATCGCTCGCCACGCCCGTTCCAGGATCTCGAGCGCGAACGGCTGCTCACAGGTGTTGAGCGAGCCGCTGAAGAGAAAGACCTCGCCGCCTCCCCCGATCGCATGCGTGCCCGCGCCCAGGTCGCGGATGTACCTGTCAAACGTGTCGGTGCCGGACGCGAAGTCGCCGAGCATGGCTCGGGCTCGGAGCAGATTCTGCTTGCGGATGCGGGCCTGGCAGTGCTCGACCATCACCGGCAGGGCATCGATACCGACGTAGGCGCGATACGCGATGTCGCGTTCGGTCAGATAGGTGAGGAAATCGGCGCGCCCGCAGCCGCAGTCGATCACCACGCGGCCCGTCAGATCGATCATCTCCGTGAGGACGCGGAAGCGGGTCCGCTGGAACTCTTCGCTGCGCCAGAGGAGCGTACCGAACGAGGAGCCGCCCTTGGCCGCGGCTTCTTTGTAGGGCTCCAGCCAGGGCACCGTGAGGTCAATCGGAGGATCGGGCTCGCGCTCCGGCATGTTCCATCTTTCCCGGCCGCCCGGTGCTGTGCGCGTCTCTAGGAGATGCTGGTGAGTTCAACGAACTCATCGAAGCGTCGGTCGATCTCTTCGGCCTTGAGCTTGGTGAGCCGCTCCATGCTGAAGCTCTCGATGTTGAAGCTGGCCATGACGGTGCCGTGGGCCAGAGCCTTGCGCACCACGTCGAAGCTGGTGGGAACGTGCGAGATGCCGCGTGCGGAGGCGCGGGCGATGTGGCCCATCATGCCGCCGGCGAAGGTGTCGCCCGCGCCGGTGGGATCGACGACCTCTTCGGCCGGATACGCGGGCAACGCGGCGATGCCGTCGCGATGGATGAAGAGGCACCCGTGCTCGCCCTTCTTGACGACGACGAACTTGGGCCCGAGCTCCAGGATCTTCTTGGCCGCGCGGATCGTGTTCTTCTTGCCGGCAAAGAGCTCGGCCTCGTCATAGTTGAGCACAAGCCCATCGACGCGCCGGATCAGTTCTTCCAGGTCGGCGCGGGCCGTGTCGATCCACAGGTCCATGGTGTCAGCCACCGCCATGACGCGCTTGGGGAACTGCTCCAGCATCTGCATCTGCACCGCAGGGGCGGTGTTCGCGAGAAAGACGAAGGCGGAGTCCTTGAACTCCTGCGGCACCGCGGGCGGCTTCTCCAGCAGCACACCGAGTTCCGTGAAGAGCGTGTCCCGATGGTCCATGTTCTCCGCGTACTTCCCGCCCCAGCGGAAGGTCTTGGAACCCTTGCGAACCTCGAGCCCGCCCGTGTCGATCCCCTTGAACATGCCCAGCGTCCGCATGTGCTCGGAGGGGAAGTCATCCCCGACGACGGCGACCATGCGGACGGTCTGGTAGAACGACGCGGCGGCGGCGAAGTAAGCGGCGGAGCCACCCAGCACGCCCTCGCGCTTCTCGCCCCCGGGTGTGTGGATGGTGTCGATGCCGATGGTGCCTGTGACGATGAGTGACATGGTCGATGAGGGTAGGAGGGAGGCTGGGGCAAGTTGGCGCGGGGCGTCCGAGCCGCGGATCGGGCGCGGATCGGCCGCGGGCTGTCACCGCATTGCACGCGGGCCTCAGTCGCAGCCGGTGCCGAAGGCGTCGAGGAAGTCCAGGAAGTCGACGATGTCGATGATCGTGTCGCCATTGAGGTCGGCCTCGATGCCGAGCGGGGCGCACGGCGCGGGCTGCCCCTCACACTGACCGAAGGAGTCCAGGAAGTCCAGAAGGTCGAGGATGTCGGCCTCGCCGTCGAGGTTGAAGTCGGCGGCACAGTTGCTGCGGAGCTGGGCCTCGGCGGAGACGATGGTGCCGCACGAGCCGGTCACCGCGCACGAGTAGCCGGTGTAGTCATCCAGATCGTTGGGTGTGAGCGTGAGCGTGCGGGTCGTCGCGCCCGAGACGCCCGAGCCGTTGCTGAGGTCCACGCCGTTCTTCCGCCAGCGATACGTAAGGCCGGACTGGCCGTCCGCGGTGACGGTGAACTTCACGGTCTCACCGAGGTCGGCGCGGGCGTCCTTTGGATTGTGCACCACGCGCACGGGAGATCCGAAGCCCCACAAGTCGTTCTGCCAGCCGGGAGAGCCGGACGCAGAGCCCCCGAAGAGCAGGGCCTGCTGCGCGTTGGGGTCGTAGCACATCATGGAGAGCCAGCGGCCGGAGGGCGGCGTCGACACGTGCGGAATGGAGACCCACGCGGTACCGACGAGTTCCCACGCGGTGTTGACGAAGGGGCCGCCGAAGAGGACGACCGACCCGCGTGCGGCGTGGTAGGTCATGACATGCCCGACGCGCGGACCGGGCTGGTTCGCGCCCGCGATCTCGGTCCAGACGGTGCCGTTCCAGACCCAGGTGTCGGCGTACGTGGGGGAGCCGGGTGTGCCGCCGTAGAGGACGATGCCGCCGTGGGCCGGGGAGTAGACCATTGCACCGGACCAGCGCGGGGAGGGCCCGGTGGTGGAGGCAAGGGTCCAGGACGAGCCGTCCCATTCCCACGTGTCGCCGAGATTGCCGGTGTTGTCGTTGCCGCCGAAGACGACGAGGCGGTCACGGGCCGGGTCATAGGCGAGGAAGTGCGAGCCGCGGTTGGGAGGGCCATTTGAGTCGAGCAGGTTCCACGCGGAACCGTCCCAGCCCCAGGTGTCCATGTTCGAATCCGTGCCGCCGACGGCGATGACGCTCTGGTTGATGCCGGAGTGGAAGTCCATCGGCGTTGCGAAGACGCCGCCGGGGCCGCCGGAGGAAGAGCGCAGCGACCAGGCGCGGCCGTCCCATTCCCAGAGTTCTGGCGAGGCGTTGCCGTTGTACCCGCCGTAGAGCACGGCGACGTCGCGGTTGGTGTCGTAGGTGAACGCGCCGTGGGTGCGGACGCCGGGCATGCCGAGATCGGCTCGAGTCCAGTTGCCGAACGACCAGGTCCAGGTGTCCGTGCCGATTCCGCCGTGCATGACGATCCGCTCGGCGTTGTGGTCATAGGTCATGGCGTGGAACGCGCGGGCCGCGGGATTCTGGGCCGAGGTTGAGAGCGACCAGTTGGTCCCGTCGAATGCCCACGTCTGCGGGTTGGCGACGTAGGAACTGTTGATACCGCCGTTGACGACCATCGCGCCGAGCGTCGGATCGAACGCCGCGGCGTGGGCATAGAGGTGGGGCGGGAAGGTGGTCGGCGCCAACTGTGTCCAGCTCGAGCCGTCGTAGGACCATGTCTCGTTGTTGGCGAAGAGGGCCCAGCCGCCGAAGAGGAGCGTGCGGCTGTTGATGCTGTCATACACCATCGCGTGGTTGAAGCGGGCGGTGGGGCCGGAGGTCGGGACCTGTGTCCACGTGGAGCCGTTGTACTCCCACGTGTCGCCGTACTGGGCGACATCGGTCTGGCCGCCGAAGAGGACGATCACGCCTCGGGCGGCGTCGTAGACCATCGCGCCCTCGGTGCGGGTGGCGGGCTTGGCGCCGGGGATGGACTTCAACGTCCAGTTGATGCCGTTGTACTCCCATGTGTCGTTGAAATAGGTGAAGCCGTCGGAATCGCCGCCGAAAAGGACGACGACCTTGCGGGTCGAGTCGTAGGCCATCATCGCGCCGGCGCGGGGGGAGGGGCTGTTGACGGTCTTGCGGACGCGCCATGCGGCCCCGTCCCATTCGGCCGTGGTGTTGAGGAAGCCGTTGCCGGTGTAGCCGCCGAACATGACGGGGAAGCCCCGGTCGGTGTCGTGGGCGATGGAATGGCCGACGACACGTGCCGTGGTCTCCTGGCGCCAGTCCAGACACTGGGCAAACGCCGGCAGCGAGACGAGAGTGAGAGCGAGCGCGGCGATGGCGCGGAACACATTCGTGATCTTCAAGTGGAATCTCCCGGCCGGGCGCGGTGGCCCGGCACGTCCTGTACGTGCAGTATGCCCCACGGATCGGGGCGTTACAAGCCCCGTGGCTCATGTTGTGGCCCGTTCAGGTGAAATGCACGGGTACTGGCATGTCACTCTGGGGACCTGTTCAGGCGGGCAGCTTCTCAAGTTCTCGGGCCAGACGCTCGACAAGGCGGCTCACGGCCTTGGGGCCGAAGTCGAAGGACAGTCCCGCGGCGGCGAAGAGGTCCGGGAGCGGGCGCGAGCCGCCCAGGGACATGGCGCGGATGTAGGCGTCGATCGCCGATCGCGGGCCCTTCTCGATGGAGTGCAGCCAGAGCTGGAGCGCGCCGAGCTGGGCGATGCCGTACTCGATGTAGTAGAACGGGCTGCTGAAGGGGTGCGGCTGGCGGTGCCAAGTGGCGGCGCGGGCCTCTTCCAGGCCCTGCCAGGAGATGTTGCGTCCGAAGCGGTCGTCGAGGGAGAGCCACGCCTCTTCACGGTCGGCGATGTGATGGCCGGGGTTGGCGTACACCCAGTGCTGGAACGCGTCGATGGTGGCGATCCAGGGGAGGATCGAGATGACGCCCTGCAGATGCTGGCGCACCGCGCGGGCGCGATCGGTCTCGTCCGGGTAGAAGGCGGACCAGTGCGGCTGCGTGAGCAGTTCCATCGACATGCTCGCGACCTCGGCGAACTCGATCGGCGCTTCGCGGTAGCGCATCAGCGGCTCATCGCGCGAGAGGATCGAGTGGAACGCATGGCCCGCTTCGTGGAGCATCGTCTCCGCGTCGCGCTGCAGGCCTGCGGCGTTCATGAAGATGAAGGGGATGCGGGAGCGGTCGCGGTTGTACTGGTAGCCGCCGGGGGCCTTGCCCTTGCGGCTGTCCAGATCAAAGTTCGCGCCATCGGCCGAGCCGCGGGCTTCGGATCCGTCGCCGAGCGAGCTGAGCATCTCGGCGAGGCGCGGGTCCAGAGCACGGAAGCAGGCGACGGACTTGGAGACCAGTTCGCGTCCGCCCTTGAAGGGGCGGAGGGGCTGGCGGCCCTTGGGATCGACGGCGAGGTCCCAAGGGCGCAGGTGGTCGAGCTTCAGAAGCTCGGCGCGCTCCTCGTCGAGGGCGTCGACGAGCGGGACGACGACCTCTTCGCACGCGGCGTGAAAGTCGAAGCAGTGTTCCGGCGTGTAGTCGAAACGGCGCATGGCCTTGAAGGCGTAGGTCGTGAAGGAGTCGCACCCGGCGTTCTGCGCCATCTTGTGGCGGAGCGCGATCTGCTGGTCATAGATGGATTCGATGGCGTCGGCATCCTTGAGGCGGCGCTCGACAACGGTGCGCCACGCGGACTCGCGGACGGCGCGGTCGGTGGACTCCTGGTAGACGGCCATTTGTGGGAGCGTGCGCTCCTGTCCGTCAAAGGTCACGGTCATCGCTCCGATCGTGGTCTGGTACTGCTGGGCGAGCTTCTCCAGCTCCGTCTGGATGGGCACGTTCTCCGGGCGGTAGAGGGCGACCTCGGCGCGGATGTCCCGGTCAAGGACGGCAAAGCGGGCGGCCCTGGACGGATCCGTCCTCGGGAAGCGGGCGACCAGATCGGCGTGGCGCTGGTCCAGTTGGAACGCGAGCGGCTTCACGGCGGGGGGGACGGTCTCGATGTACCGCGTGTACGCCTCGGCCTTGGTCGGATCGGCCGTGTCACAGGTCATGGAGATGTACAAGTTGGCCGCGGCCTCGCTCATCGCGGCGTCCAGTTCCGAACGGTCCAGCAGCCACTGATCAAAGTCGGCCTCGGTGCTGATCGGGCGGTCGATCAGATCCTGGAGCAGAGGCGTGACGAGCGAGAGGTCGGCGCCGTTCAGATCGGCGGGAACGAACTCTGTTGGTGCGGTCGGGGACATATCGCCTCCGTGCGGGAAGTGGCGTCTGCCAGGCTGGGCGCGGGCAGGGTGAGTGGCGATGGTACACGCCGGAACGCGAGGATTCAGGTGGCTGCGCGGGAAAGAAAGAGGGCGGAACGCGAGGTGCGTTCCGCCCTTGGGATCTGGAGAGTGTGAACCGGCGGGGCTCAGCGCATCAGCTCGCGGAGCATCTCTTCCTGCTCGTCAACCCAGCGCTGGAACTCCCTCTCGTCCGTCGCATTGAAGGTGAACAGACCCACATTGGGGTTGTTCTTGACCACGCGGATCATCTTGCGGAGGGCGTCGCGGGCCCGGCCGACCATCGCGCCGCGGCGGGTGCGGTCCTGCTCGGCCCGGGCCGCGTTGATGGCGTTGTTGTAGGTGTCCATGTACTGGTTGAGCGCGGTCTCATCCGTGTAGACCTGGGCGCGGTACTTCATGTTCTGGTCTTCGGCCTTGGAGATCGGCCACAGATAGCCGGGGCGCACCTCGCCGACCCACTCGACCTCGGTCAGGCCCATTGCCTTCGCGAGCTCGTCAAGGTTGGCCGCCGTTCCCTTGCTGAACTTGAAACGCTCCGCGTCCACCGCGTTGAAAGTGAGGATGCGGCCCTCGGGGTTGACGACGTACTCACCGTCGAGGGAGTTGAACCACTTCACGTCGCCGTTGGAGTCGATCGAGCAGGTCAGCGGGTCCATGATCTGCATGGAACGCATGATCTGAGGGTCGTAGCCGCCACGCGCGGAGATCTTCTCCATCGTGTAGAGAACCTCCTCAAGCTCGCGGTCCTTCACGGCCACCAGAGCGCCCGACCAGCCGGTGCACGCGCCGTAGTTGCCCTGCGGCATGAAGTAGATGTCCTCGATGCAGTGTGAGGTCATGGCGGCGGCGGAGATGGCCGACTCGATCCACCCGGCCGTGCGGAAGCGGGGCTTGTACTCATTGTGGATGACATCGGAGAGGCGCTGGATCTCCAGGAGGTAGCCGCCGCCCGAGTTCACGTGGAACACAACGATGCCGATGTTCTCTTCTTCCAGAACCGGGATCAGGCGCCGGAGGTTCTCGGCGGTCATGTACACGCCGACCATGTCCTTGCTGCCGCCCTCGCCCAGCGTGATGACCGTGGCTCGCTTGGAGCGATCGGTCGACGAGGCGCGGGGCTTGCTCGGCGCGGCCGTTCCCGGCGCGGGCTTGGCGGGATCGGTAACGGCGGGCGCATCGCGCTCGACGCGATCGACATCGGACGCGCGGACGAACTCGCGCTGCTCGATGCCGCCCACCTTGACGAGGATCCAGACGTTTCCATCGATCTCTTGCTCGATGGTTCCCTCAAGGACTCGTCCGTCCTTGAGATGGACCTTGTCACCGGCCCGGGCCGAGCCGGTGAAGGCCAGCGATGCCGCGATGAATGCGGCGAGAAGGAGCGTTCCAAACTTGCTGATGAGGTGTCGCATGGTGGGGTGCTCTGGTCGTGGTGCGTTCCGGTCTCTCGGAGCGCTTCATTGATCGGTGACTCAGTTCTGGATTCGGATCGATGAACGGATGTTGCGATTCACTTGCGGTCGCGGAGCTGATCGAGCTTGATGCGCTCGCGCAGGATGCCGATGTCGCCCAGGCCGGGGATGCCGATCTGGCCGGGATTCAGCGCCTCTTCATAGCGGCGGAGCAGACGCTCAAGGTCGTCCAGAATACGGATCTGCTGGCCGCGGGCGCGCTTGCGTTCCTCGTAGGAGCCGCCGACCTGGATCTCCTGGTAGTCCTCCCACATGCGTCGTGCGTCGCGGCCGGCGCGCTCGAGGCCCTCGCTCCAGTTCTTGAAGATCTGGTCGCTCTTTCCTTCGATGCGGGTGTAGCCCCGGGCGATGCCCAGCTCTCGCATCAGATCCTCGAACGTGTCGACTGTGCCCTTGGAGAGGCCGATCTTGTAGGCGACGTCGGCCTTGAGGGTGAGGTTGTCGTTTCCGAGGCCGCGGGCAAGGTCTTGGATGTTGTCCTCGTTGGGTCCCTCACCATCGTCGGTGAGAAGAATCTCGCCCTTATCGGCGCGGGGCATGCCCTCATAGAAGACGGGCTTGCCTCCGTCAAAGCCAACCGAGAGGACGTACTCGGTGCGGGCAAGGGCGCGGATCAGGCGCGGGTCATATCCGCCGGTGATCGCCATGCCCTCGGCGCGGCCGATGCGGAGCGAGAACTGCTTCTCGCGGACGACCTCGTCGCCGGTGGAACCGAAGGCCTTCTCAAGGGCGCCGATGCCGCCGAGCTTTGCTTCGGATGAAAAGTAGATGTCCTTGCAGATCAGTGGGAGGAACGCGGCACCTCCCATGGCGCGCTTCACCCAGAAAACAACCTTGGGCTGCTTGGTCCATTCCCGCGGGATCTCGGCCGTGAAGATGGGATCCATGTCCTCGGCGCGCTGGAACTGGTCGAAGAAACCGACCTCATCGGGGATGTCGCCCATACGCCCGAACCGCTTCGCATCCCAGTCGTTCTCCATGATCACGACGAGGTAGTCCGGCTCGTACTGCTTGGCGTCTTTGACGGCGTCGCGCAGCGGCGTCTGTGAGATGTCCTCGCCGAACCACCCCTTGAGGTGGATGGTGTAGACCTTCGCTCCGTCGGTGACCGGGTTGCTCGGGGAAGCGGAGGTGCCGGGGCGGGCCGCGGGCTTTGAGGTGGTCGACGCGGGCGCCGTGTCAGACGCCGGTGTGATGGCATCACGCTTGATCGAGAGGATGTCGGCCTTGTCGTACTCCGTCTCCACGGACATGCCGCCGATGATCACGATCATCTTGACCTTCGTCGCGGACTCCTCAATGACCTTGCCCTCCACGATGCGGCCGGTGTTGAAGATCACCTGATCGGTGGCGACAACCTTCTCCGGGGGCTTGCTCGCTTGGGCGTGGGCGGCGAGGGGCGCGCCGGCCGCCGCCGCCAAGCCGATAAGGCCCGCGACAAACGGCGCCATCCAGGCGCGGCGCTGACGAATGGAGGTGTGCGTGGACATGCGACGGATTCCTTCTTTCACGGGTGTCTGCGGGCCCCGGCGAGCCGTGGCAGGTGCGGGCGGGCATCGGAGAGCCGGATCCACGATGGACCGACCCGGACGCGAACAATGTACAAACCTTGGCACGGTGCGTGCCGCTCTTCACTTATAGACGCTCAGGGATCGAGCGAGTTCCATCCCTTGGGCTGTGGTTGCAATTCTTCCCTCAAGCTGGGCGTCGTACACGCTGTCGAGCACATGCTTGAAGGCCGGTCCGGGGGGCCAGCCCGCTTCGACCAGGTGATCGCCGGTCAGCAGAGGGTCCGGCCGCAGTCCGCCGAACGTCGAGGCCAAGCGTGCGACCTCGGTCTCGATCGGGGACGAGCGGGCCGGATCGATGGCTCGGAGCAGCGCGACGGCGCCGGGGTAGCGGGGGCCCGAGGCGAATCGCTTCCGCTGGGCCACGTTCCACGCGCTCCAAGAACCCGGATCCGTGAGCAGACGAAGCCCATGGAGCGTGTGACGGAGTTCGTCGCGCTCCTCGTTGCCAAGACACAGGGCCGTGCGAAGGGTACGGACGAACCCTTCGAGAGGCGCCTCCAGAAGGGGGATGCCCAGGTCCAGTGTCCACGCGCTGAGCGCGAGCATGGGAGGTGCGTCCGGCCCCAGACGCGCAACGACGAGGCCCGCCGTGTGCCGGTCGGGAGCGAGGGTCGGAGCACGGGATGTTGCGGTGTCGGGTGGCGACTGGAGAACCGGTCGCTCGAGCGCGAGGTCCCGCAGCAGGGCGAGCGCGGCGCCACGCGTCGGATGCGCGAGCATGCGACGGACTTCGTCGCCGATACGCTCCCGTGAAACGCCTCGCAGGAAGCCCGCGTTGCGTCGGATCGCCTCGGCGGTGGACGCCTCAATCGCGAGGTCGAGCTTGGCGGCCAGGCGGACCGCCCGAAGCGCGCGAAGCTGGTCCTCCGCGAGGCGCGCGTCGGGATCGCCGACCGCGCGGAGCGTGCGGGATTCCAGATCGGCGATGCCGGAGACGAAGTCGATGACGCGACCCTTGATGTCGCGACCGGCGACACGCGTGACCGACTCTGAGGGGTCCAGAAAGAGCGCGTTGACGGTGAAGTCGCGACGCTTGGCGTCTTCCTCCGGCGTGCTGAAGGTCACCGCGTCGGGCCGGCGGCTGTCGGAATAGGGGCCGTCCGAACGGAAGGTCGCGACCTCCACGACGACGGGGTCTCCCTCCACGCGGAGCTTCACAAGGACAACGCCGAAGCACGCGCCCACCAGGTCGCTGTGCGGGAAGATGTGCCGCACGCGATCGGGGGTGGCATCCGTCGCGATGTCATAGTCGCTTGGAGCCAATCCCAGCAGCTCGTCCCGCACGCAGCCCCCCGCGAAGTAGGCCGTGTGCGTGTGCTGACGCAGAGCGTTCACGATCTGCGTCGCGGCTCTGCGGGCGTGCTCGGATGTCGGGGCTCGGCCTGCCATCGGGATGGAGTGTAGTGGGAAGACGCGAGGGCAAGCGTCGCGACGAGGCGAGGCACCGGAGAATGCACGGTCGGATCGTCTCGGGATGGAGCCTCAGGATGGATTGGCGGCCCGGGCTTCGTCCAGGAACTCGACGGCACGGCGGAGGTGGGGGATGACGATCGAGCCGCCCACGATGAGGGCGACGTCGAATGACTCCCAGATCTCCTCGTCGCTGACACCGACTTTGACGCACTGGTCAATGTGGTAGGCGATGCAGTCGTCGCAGCGAAGGACCATCGACGCGACCAGCCCCAGCAGTTCCTTGGTCTTGAGCGGGAGCGCGCCGTCCTGATAGGTCTGGTGGTCGAGGGAGAAGAAACGCTTGGTGACCAGCGTCGCGCCGATGCGGGGCGAGCCGTCGGGGCCGACGCCTCGAACGGCTTCGTCACCGGTGATGCGTGCGTTCATGCGCGTGCGATACTGCTGGAACTGCTCGTAGCGGGTCATACACCGATGGTAGTGATGGATCCGTGCTCACCGCTTCCGACGAGAGACCAATCCCGCAAATCCAAGCAGCGTCAGCGCGCCGGGCGCGGGCACCATCTTCAGCGACATGGTGTAGACCTGGCTGTCCTCGTGCATGCCGGAGGCGTCGCGGAGATAAAAGTCCGCCGTCCACACGCCCGCGCCCGCATCGAAACCGGGCGCCGACGGGTCCAGGTTCCAGATGATGCTGCGGTTGAAGTCCGTGCCGCCGGTGCCGATCGCGAAGACCGAGTCCGGCGTGTTCATCTGTGTGCCCAGGTCGAACGGGTCGTACACAGAGACGCCCGCATCAAAGCGGGTGAAGACGGCCTGGATCTTCGTGCCCTCCATGATCGGCACCACGCCGTCGTGGTAGTGGGGGTCGTGGATGTCGGCGATGATCTCTTCAAAGGAGAGCATGTCCTCGGACAGACCGGGCAGCCCGAACATCGCGTGATGCATCGTGTGGGCCATGCCCCAGTCGAAGGTGACGTTGAGCATGTTCTCGTGATGCCCCCCGCCGTGGTCGTGTCCGAGAGAGACGAGATAGCCGTGCGGATGGGCGGACGCCACGCCGGACATCAGAGCGAGTGTTGCGGCGGCAGGAAACAGGCGAGTGCGAAGCATGGACGGCTCCAACGGGGCTGATGCCGGCAATCGGCTCTGGTGAATGCGGAGTTTTCGGACGTACCAAGACCCACGGTCCCCGCGGGCCGCGTCGATCTACCATGCACCACGAACGGCCCCCACGCCACCGAAAGTCGGTGAGAATCCTTCACGGGGTCGAGTTTGATGATGCGTCACGCCCGACTTCCGACGGTCGTGCAGATGTCAACGGGGCACCATGAACGATTCCACCACCTTCAGCGCGGTCGATCACGAGTCTCCCTTCGTGTCGATCCCCGAGGCCCTCGCGGAGCTACGGGCCGGGCGGATGGTCGTGCTGACCGATGATGAGCACCGCGAAAATGAGGGAGACATCGTTCTCCCGGCCCAGTTCGTCACCCCTGAAGCGATCACGTTCATGCTCTCCGTCGCCCGCGGCTACCTCTGTCTCTCCATGACCGAGGCGGACTGTGATCGGCTTGAGCTGCATCCCCAGGCCCCGGTTAACACCACGTTCCGGGGCACCGCGTTCACGATCTCCATCGACGCCGCGGGAAAGTACGGGATTACCACTGGGGTCTCCGCTCGCGAACGGGCACGGACGATCCAGCTTGCGATCGATCCAAGAACGACGCCCGGGGACTTTGTCAGGCCGGGCCACATCAACCCGCTGCGCTCGCGTGACGGGGGTGTATTGGTGCGCGTGGGCCAGACCGAGGGTTCACTGGACCTTTGCCGGCTGGCCGGGCTCTATCCCGCGGCGTGCATCATCGAGGTCATGCGCGATGACGGCGAGATGGCTCGTCTTCCGGACCTCGTCGAACTCTGTAAGAAACACGGCATCAAGATGTGCTCGGTGGCCCAGATCATCGAGCACCGGCTGAGCGCGTCGCCATTGGTCGAGCGACTGGAACCACGGAGCGGGCAGCGGATCCGGACGCCGGAGGGGGAGTTCAATCTCATCGCGTTCCGATCCCCCGTGGATCAGTTGCCGCACCTTGCGTTGACGGTCGGTGGCGTCGGGACGATCGATGACCAGGGCGTTCATGTGCAGACGACCGAGCCCACCCTCGTGCGGGTGCATCGGCGGGATCTGCTCGGCGACATCTTCGACGATCTGGACTCGGGATCGATCGGCGGCACATCGACCGGTGAGACCCTGCGGGCGTCGATGCGGATGATCCAGCAGGCCGGTCGCGGCGCGATCGTGTATCTACGCCCGTCGGGCGTGGGAGAAACACTGTCGCAAAGACTCACGCGCCCGTTCAACGCGGACGAGGCTGATCGACCTCGAACGTCGGTGAGCCCGGCCATGCTGGAGTATGGCGTGGGGTCGCAGATCCTGCGGGATCTGGGTTTGACGAAGCTTCGACTGATCACGAACAGCCAGACGGACTACCCGCAACTCCAGGCCTTTGGCTTGGAGATTGTCGAACGAGTGGCGATTTCGAACCAGCCACCCCAGCGGTAATCGGTCATAAGCCACTGCGAGCACACGACTTTTGATCTTCTCTTGAATCCTTCTAAACTCCGAACAAATTGTCGGAGGGGACTTGCGTCGCGAGCGTACGTGGGGTATGCTCAGTTCGGTCTTTGAACGGACTTGTTTGAGTGTCCGCGGGACCCGTGCACGGACATGGAGCGTCCGGTCCGGTCACGCAAGCTTGGGCGTCGGAGACGCCGGAGCTTGGGTAGGGCCACGCATCGAGTCGGAGGATTGCGATGGGCGACGAGATGATGGAAGCGTGGAAGCGGAGTGCGGCGACAAACGAGCATCACGCCCGATTGCAGGATCTCGTCGGGCGATGGGATGCGATGGCGACATTCTGGATGGGGCCTGACGAGCCGCCGATGCAGAGCGCGGGCCAGAGCGTGAACACATCGATCCTTGGCGGGCGCTGGGTGAGCATGCACTACACGTGCGACTTCATGGGATCGCCGTTCGAAGGGACGGGGGTGATCGGCTTCGACAACCTCGCGGGAGAGTGGGTGGGGAACTGGATGGACACGATGTGCACGCAGATGCTGGTGCATCGCGGGCGCGCAGGCGCCCAGAACGGAACCGGGCCGAATCGGATCGAGATGGTCGGAACATCGCGCGACCCGATGGGGGTGGTTGCCCGGACGCGCAACACAACGGTGATCCATGGCAGGGATCACCACACCTACGAGATGTTCAAAGCGATGCCGGGCCAGCCGGAGTTTCGACACGGCCTGATCGAGTATCGGCGCAAGGCCTGAACAGGCGCGCCACATCACACACCGAAGTTGCGGGGCTCGCCCCATCTTCCACGAAAGGGAAACAGAAATGAAGCGGTCGAATCGGAATCGTCTGGCAGTCATGCTCGCGCTTGTTGGGGCGATCGCGCCGGCGGCGTTCGCGCAGAATGTTGATCCCGCGAAGGCCGAGCAGGACGCTCGCGCCAAGGCTGACGCAGCGTTGAAGCGCGCCGAGCAGGCCAAGAAGGACGCGGAGAAGGCTCTGGAGAAGGCCAAGTCGGGACAGCCCGGCCAGCCGACCATGCCGGAGATGTCGCCCGAGGAGATGGAGATGATGAAGGTGTGGGAGGCCGCAGCGACGCCGGGCCCGCACCACAAGCATCTCGAGGCGATGGTGGGCGAGTGGGAGGGGACCAACACGTGGTGGATGGCGCCCGGCGCGCCGCCGAACGTGTCGCCGACGACCTGCTCGGCCCGCATGGAGTTTGACGGCCGCTTCCTGATGTCGCATCACAAGGGCGACATGATGGGCATGGCGTTCCATGGCATGGGATCGATGGGCTACAACAACACCACGAAGCAGTACGAGGGCACGTGGATGGACAACATGGGCACCATGACTATGTTCATGACCGGCACGTGTTCCGAGGATGGCAAGATCTTCAAGATGGAGGCCAAGTTCGTCGACCCGATGACGGGCCAGCCCTCCTACATGAAGGAGACCTGCACGGTCATCGATGCGGACAACTACCGCATGGACATGTTCGGTCCGGGTCCGGACGGCAAAGAGTTCAAAATGATGGAGATCGTGTACAAGCGCAAGAAGTGAGTTCGCGCGGGTGGACGCTCCGTGCGTTGATCCGCTCTTCTCAACGTGAAGCCATGATGCGACGGACCAGCATGATGCGGGTCCGTCGCGTTCTTTTTCGAGAGACCTCGGCCTGGACGTTGCTCGGCCGAGCGCTCGACTCAGCGCGGGTTCGACCGATAGCATGTGCCGAAGGGAGCAGCCCCGCATGGAGATCGTCTGGCTCGCGTCCTACCCACGATCGGGGAACACATGGGTTCGATTCATGCTGTTTCGCTATCTCTACGGACCCATCGAGAGCACCGCAGCCATCAACGAGAAGATCCCCGGGCTCCACGGGCGCGGCCGGATCGATCCCACGCGAAAGGGCCGCACGCTGGTCAAGTCGCACTTCGCGTGGAGCGCGGGCCACCCCATGGCGGACCGCACGCATGCTGTGATCCACATCCGTCGGCACCCGCGCGACGTACTCATCTCGGGCTTGGACTATCACGCGCTGAATGGTGCGAACGTGCCGCCCCTGACCTACGCCAAGGCGTTCATCGCATTCCAGGGCGATCCGGTATGGAACCAGATGGGGTTCGGCACGTGGGAGACACACATCGGATCGTGGCTTGATGGCGAGGAACGCCCGGGCGTCGGGCGCCACTGGACGACCTACGAGCGACTGAAGTCCGACACGGCCGGCGAGCTGCGGGCCATGCTGGAGTTTCTTGGCGAGAAGGTCGACGCTCAGCGATTGGCCGAGGCCGTGGCGGATTGCACGCTTGAGAACCTGCGTGCGACGGAGGATCGAGAGAAGGCCGCGGGCGCGGCCAGTCTCTTTCCCGGCAGCGACGCTGCTCGCTCTCAGGGGAAACGCTTCATCAACAACGGACGCACCGGGCAGTCGCTGGCGCACATCGATCCGGGTCTGGACGCACTCTTCGACGAGGCGTTCGGGCCGATTCTGGCAAGGCGTGGTTACGGCGCGCCGTGATCCGCGCTCTTTCACGCGCTGCGAGGCCGCACACGAGACGAAGAGCCGGCGTCGAGCAAGGCGTCATTGGCCGGGCGTCCGAACGAGGCGGCGCCCGCACCCCAGAGCGCGAGCAGCATGATGAATGCGGCCGGTGCGACGGCGTTCCACGCGTGCCACGCGGTCCAGTCGCCCAGCGCAGGAATAAGCTGCGCGGTGTTCTCGGTGACGACGAACGCGATTGCCGCCAGCACACCCACGCGAGCGTACAGCGTCACGAGAGTGGCGCACACCGCCAGACTCCAGCTCCAGGCCAGGGCCCGACGCGCCGCGATGCTCCAGGTGGACGCGTCAGGATCGACGTTGACGACGCGACTGGAGTCGAAGATGAAGAGGACCAGCACCATGAGCGCAACAGCGAGCCAGGTGGCCTTCACGCTGCGCCGAACGCCGACGAGCAGCAGGATGAACAGCAGCCCCATCATCGATTGAAGTGAGACAACGGTCGCGATCGCTCCGATGTTCACCCATGAAGGAGCGGTGTTGAACGCGAAATGGGCGTGGGCGTCGGGACTCCCGACGATGGGCAGGAGGTACGCGACGCGATATCCGCACCACCCGACGACCCCGAGCGTTGTCCCGAGCAGCACGTTGCGGCCCACCAGCGGATCGAGTGGGCGCCCTGCCAGAAGACGCGTCCACGCGATCAGCGTCGACGGCCAGCGCCGGCGGACGATGGGCTCGATCGCCAGGTACGCCGACCACGAACCCAGGGCCATGAGAGTCCCCCACGCGAGGATGTCCAGCACATCGAAGCGCGTGCGCGGCACAAGTTCGGAGGCGACCGTCCAGCGCGCGATGAGCATCATGATGCCGGTGAACCAGCCGAAGCGAACCGCGCCGCGGATGTCGCCCCTGCCGCTCCGCAGGTTGCGCCGCGAAAGCCAGGCGCCGACGAAGATGAGCACGAGCACGGCGACAAAGAGTGAGCTGCCGAGCACCGCCCCCAGCGCCTTTACGACCCGCTTCACGCGTGCATCGGTCGGATCCATGGGCGCTTCGTCGGCGGGCACGGCGACGGGCGACATGGCGTCCAGCTCCCACGGTGAGAACGAGGCCAGATAGGAGATGCGTCCATCGGTGAACCCCGCCTCCACGCGCACGGGGATCAGGGGCTCCTCGGGCCACACACCCTCCCACGCGAGGATGCGGTCGGTGCGCGCCGCGAAGAGCGTCCGGGGCTCGGCGGGCCGCATGTTCGCGCCCTCCAGACCGCAGAGACGCAGCAGCAGCGACTCATCGATCTCGGACGATGGCGCGAGCGAACTCGGGTCCGGAGCGGGCACGATCTCGGGCTGTTCCACGAGCAGCCGGCGTACGCGCCCCTTGAGATCCAGCGAGATGTAGATCTCGCCGTCGATGCCCATTGGAGGGCGCGAGGTGCCGACGGGTCCTCGGAAGAAGCCGGCATCGGCCGGCTCGGCCCACGGGAGGGGCGAAGCGCGATACCAGAAGAAGACGTACGGGGGAGTCGCGTCGCGAAGGGCTCGATCGAAGAGAGCCGGGTCGTTCTGGGCCCGGGCCCAGTTCATGCGGGAGACGATGCGGCCGTAGCCACGAGAGGTCTGGGCCCATTCCTGGTTGAGTCCGAGCTGCTTGATGATCTCCTCGGCCTTGTAGGCCATGACGACCGGGGGCGTGTCGAGCGGCTGATAGGTCGAAACCGCGAACTGCGAGGCCCACATCGAGCCGCCGATCGGCAGCACGATGCACAGAAGCAGCATCAACGCGGCGACCGCCGGGCGCAGGCGTCCCACACCTCCGGACTCCGCGACCATGTCGGGCGAGGGAGTCTCTCCGGCGGCGAGCGCCGCGGCGAGTGGATCACCTCCGGGAAGCGCGGCGGCAACGGCGAGCGCGCTCGGAGGGCGACGAGCGGGAACCGGATCGAGGCATCGCGCGACGACGCGCGCGATCAGCGGGTCCAGGTCCGGGTGATCGAGCACTGCCTCGGTGGACGCCACGTTACTGGTACGAACGAGCTTGATCTCTTCAAACGTCTCTGCGTTGTGGGGACGAGCGCCGGTGAAGAACTCGAACATCACCAGCCCCAGCGAATAGATGTCGGAGCGGGCCGTGGCCTCCTCGCCCCGGAGTTGCTCGGGCGCCATATAGAGAGGCGTGCCGGAGGCCGCCTCGTTGCCGGTAATGCGATGCCCGACCGACGCCAGTCCGAAGTCGCTGATGCGGGCGTTGCCGCGCCCGTCGAGCATGATGTTCGCCGGTTTCAGGTCACGATGGAGCACGCCGCGCTCATGTGCGGCGGCGAGCCCCGCGCAAACCTGGCGGACAATCTGGAGGGCTTTCTCACGCGGCAGGGCGCCGATGCGACGCAACAGCGAGCCCAGATCCTCCCCGTCGATGTACTCCATTGTGATGAAGTGGCGTGGACCGCCGGGCGTCGGGTGCTCGCCGATGTCGTAGATCCGGCAGACAGCGGGGTGAGAGACGTCGCGACCGACACGGACCTCCTGGCGGAGTCGATCGATGCGGCGCGGATCGCCGGCGAACTCCGGCGGCAGGAACTTGAGCGCGACGGGCTGGTTGAGTGTGAGGTCGTCCGCGCGATAGACTGCGCCCATGCCGCCCGCGCCGAGTTTCGCGACCACGCGATAGCGCGACGCGAGCATGGTCCCTGGCGGGAAGGACTCTCCGGGGTCTGAGGCGAACGCGGATCGCGAGTGATCAGGCCCCCCCGACAAGCCTCCGAGCTTCTCGGTCTGGGCGTCGGCGTCGCGCCCTCCACCCGCGCCGGCCAAAGGCGACCGATCGGCGGGAAAGCTCCGCGTCATCATGTCATCGTTGTCGTCGCGATCCGGCATCGCACCATCCTAACGACGGGAGTCCCGAACGCGGGAGGATGCCGGAACGGACGTCCGAGAATGTTCTGTGGGCGCAGGTTCTGCGTCTTTCAGGCCGCCAGCAGGTGTTTGGCATGAAGGGCTCGCGGGGTGGGGTGTTGGACGTCGATGCGTTCGGGGTCCGCGACGTGTGACGCGCGGGCATTGACCGATCAACCGCATTGTGACGAGGAACCCGGCATGACGATCGCATCTCTGACGGCTGCTCTGATTCTGTCGCTGAGCGCGGGCACGCCGCCGCCCATCGTGACGCCGGGAGTGAGCGAAGCCGATCCCGGCCGCGTGCAGGCGCAGCGCCGGACGGTAGACGGGCTGGTGGGCGAGTGGGAGGGCCAGTTCCGTGTCTCAAATGAGCGCGGGACCTCTGTGTCGATGGTGGGCCTCAGCGTGCAGCGCGAGGCGATCTCGGGGGAGACTCCGAGCGGTGTGCTGATGGCGTTCCAGGGCATGGCGTTTGCCACGCCTGTGGATGGCATGGCGCGGTTGACGCTGGATGCGGCGCAGTCCCAGATCACATCGACGTGGTTGGACACGCTGATGGACACGGGCGTGGCATTCACGAGCGTCACCACGGCCTCGCCGAGCGTGTGTTCGGTGACCCTCCAGTCCTTCACGCTCGAGAGCGATGATGTGCTCAGCCAGACCATCACGCTGGAGTCACAGGACCACGCCGTGATCCAGATTGTCTCGCAGCTGCCCGGCGAGCCGGCGCGGACAATCCTGAGCATGGATCTCTATCGCCTCCCGCCCGGCCAGCTCTCGATGGGGTCTGGGATCCTCCAGAATCCCACCCTGCTGGCTCGCCTGGAGTCGATGCAGACGAACAACGCGACCGCCAATGTGAATCCCGACGCCGAGTGACGCCGGCCAGGCTGATTGATGACGCGACGACGATGCGGACGCGGCCCCACCACGGGCCGCGTTCGCGTTTGCGCGTCCGCGATCTGGTACGATGAGGTGCATGAGCGAAGCCGCGGACGTGGAGCACGGGCCGAATGGTGGCGCGCCGGAGAGCGGGCCGGGTGGCGAGCAGAGCGAGTCGCATCCGGTTGTCCGGCGAATCGGGCTGGCGGCCGGGCCGGTCCTTGCCCTGCTGGTCTACTTCCTGATGCCGGGAGGCATGGAGCACGCCCCGAGGGCGGCGGCGAGTGTCGGCGTGCTGATGGCGATCTGGTGGATGACCGAGGCGGTCGCGCTCCCTGTCACGTCGCTCCTGCCGGTCGCGCTCTTCCCTCTGCTGGGCGTGACGGGCGCGAAGGAAGCGTGCGCGCCCTATGCGAGCGAGATCATCTTTCTCTTTGCCGGCGGACTGATGCTCGGGCTGGCCATGCAGCGGAGCGGGCTGCACATCCGGGTCGCGCTGCGGACGATCACGATCGTGGGGACGCGGCCGCGCCGGCTCATCGCTGGGTTCATGCTCGCGACGGCGGTCATGAGCATGTGGGTCTCCAACACGGCGACGGCGGTGATGATGCTGCCGATCGGGGCTTCGGTGATTGTGCTCGTGAAGAGCCACATGCGGGGCGGGGCGGATGGCGATGGTGGACGGGAGGCGCGGAACTTCGCGGTGTGCCTGATGCTCGCGATCGCGTACGGTGCGTCGATCGGCGGGATCGGCACGCTGATCGGCACGCCGCCGAATCTTGTGTTCGCGGGGTACATCAAGCAGACGTACAACCAGGAGATCGACTTTCTGCGGTGGATGCGGGTGGGCGTGCCCCTGATGGCCGTGTACCTCCCGCTGGCGTGGGCGATGCTGGTGTTCGTGGCGTTCCCGGTGAAACTCAAGGAGATTCCGGGCGGACGAGCGATGATCGCGCGTGAGATGCGTGAACTCGGGCCGATGAGACAGTCCGAGTGGATCGTGCTTGCGGCTTTCATGTGCGCCGTCGTGTTGTGGGTCGGACGGTCGAGGTTGGACGACGTCCACGCGCTGCGGCATCTGAGCGACGGCGTGATCGCGATGTGCGCGGCCCTCGTGCTGTTCGTGATCCCACGCGGGCGCGTGGGCCCGGCCGGGCAGGCGCCGGATGCGGGCGGCATGGTCATGGACTGGGCGACGGCCGTCAGGATCCCGTGGGGCGTCCTGTTGCTCTTTGGGGGCGGACTCTCACTGGGCGCGGCGATGTCCGCGACGAAACTGGATGTGTGGATCGGGACGCTGTTCTCGGGCTTGGATGGGCTGCCGCCGGTCGTCGTCGTCACGATCCTGGTCGTCGCCGTGGTCGCCCTCTCCGAACTGGCGAGCAACACAGCGGTGGCGACGGCGCTGCTGCCGGTGCTCGGCGCGGCGGCGGTGGGGATCGGCGTTCATCCCTATGTGCTGCTGCTGCCGGCGGTGCTCGCCTCATCGTGCGGGTTCATGCTTCCGGTGGCCACGCCGCCCAATACCGTGGTGTTCGCCTCGGGGCACGTGTCGGTGCGGGACATGGTGAAGGCCGGGTTCCTGCTGGACATCGTGGGGATCGTGCTGGTGATCGCGCTGGCGATGACGGTCGCGGGGCCGCTTCTGGGCGAGGACCTTTCGGTGGTGCCGGAGTGGGCACAAGGGAAGTAGGCGCGCATCAACACCGCCAGAGGATCCCCATGTCGCGCCCGTGCAGGGAGTCGCTGGCGCGACGCGAGTGAGGTCGCCTCCAGCGACTCTCCGGGCGAGCTTTGGGACTCATATCCTCTCACTTCTCAGGAATGACCTTTCTGAAAGGGAACACCCCATGATCCGCGGCATCGCCGGCATCCTTCGTGGCAAGGCCACGCCCTTTCAGATCCTCATGGCCTGTGTGCTCGGATCCATGATCGGCTTTGTGCCCTCGCTGCAAGCAGGAGCGGGAACGCTTGTCGTCCTCGCCCTTCTGCTCATCATCCTGAACGCGAACCTTGGCCTCGCGGCGCTGGTCGCGGGGGCCGCGAAGCTCCTGTCGCTGGCGATCATGCCAGCCACCTTTCAGGTCGGGCGCGCGCTGCTGGATGGACCGACGAGCGGCCTCTTCCGCAAAGCCATCAATGCCCCCGGGAGCGCGCTTCTCGGCTTGGAGTACTACACAACGACCGGCGGCATCGCTCTCGGTCTGGTCATCGGCATCGTGCTCGGACTCTTTGTCTCCGGGATCGTGCGGAGGTTCCGGAAGGTCATCGCAACGTACGAGGTCGGGTCGGCGGCTTTCCAGGCGTTCACGACCAAGCCCATCAACAAGTTCATCATGTGGGTCTTCCTCGGCGGCAAGGGCAAGGGCTCGTACTCGGACATGCTCAAAAAGCGAATCGGCCTGCCGATCCGCGTGACGGGCGTGATCTTCGCCGCACTTGTGGTGGGGCTCGGCGTGGTCGGCTACAAGTTTCTTTCGGGGCCGATTGTGACCTCGTTCCTGCGCGCGGGACTTGAGCGCGCCAACGGCGCGACCGTTGACCTTGCGAGCGCGGACATCGACGCCAAGACCGGCAAGATCACCCTGACGGGTCTGGCCGTGTGCGATGCGAGCGAGCCGACCAAGGACCTCTTCCGTGCGGCGACGCTGACGGGCGACGTCTCCGGCAAGGACCTGCTGCGCAAGCGGATCAGCATGGACAAGGTTGTTGCGGTCGATGCGATGCAGGGCGCGACGCGCAAGGTACCGGGCGTGGTGTTCCGGCCGCCCGTGAAGGACAAGCCCGACACGCTGCCGGGTGAGAAGACGCTCGAGGATTACATCAAGCAGGCCAAGGAATGGAAAGAGAAACTGGCCCAGGCGCGGCGCTGGCTGGAAGAGATCAACAAGCGCCGGCCCGAAGATGCACCCAAGGGTCCGGACGGCGCGCCGACCCAGGAAACACTGGAGGAACGCCTGCGCCGATTGGTCAAGGAGCAGGGATACACGCGCGTCGTGGCGTCGCACTTGGTCGAGGGCGCGCCAACGTTTCTGGTGCGCGAGCTGGAAGCCAAGGGCGTCAGGGTTGAGGCGGCCGGTGGCGGTGGGGGACCGCTGGCAGGGCAGACGCTGGATATTCGTGGTGAGAACCTCTCGACGCAGCCGTGGCTGGTCGAGGGCGCACCTCGGGTGGTGGTGACGTCGAGTGGTGGAACGTTGAACGCGGAAGTCGCCGCGGGCGCGGCGAGCGCATCGGGCGCGGGGCAGACGATGGTAAACCTCGCGGTCAAGGGGATGAGCGCGGACCTGATCGGGAGCCAGTTGATCGCGATTGGCGGACAGCCGCCGATCCAGGGTGGCACCATGGACGTGGCGGTCAACGCCAACCTGACGGACCTGGGCAACATCGATGTGCCCCTGAACGTGACGCTCCGCGACACGACGCTCTCGCTCGCCGGCGCGGGTCAGGCCAAGGTGGCGCAGTTCACGCTGCCGATCGGGCTCAAGGGTGAGCTGGACAACCCGCGGATCGCAATCAACGCGGACACGCTGGCTCAGTCGCTGCTGCAGGCTGGCGCGGGCGAACTGGCCAATCGCGTGAAGGGTGAGGCGGGCAAGGTTGTTGACAAGGCGCTCGAAGACGTGAAGGGCAAGGTGGGCGACCAGATCGGTGACGAGGCGGGCAAGGTGCTCGACGGGCTGTTCGGCGGGAAAAAGAAGGGGGACAAGTGAACAATCGGTTTCACGTTCGCGCGATCGTTGATCAGAATCACGCGTGACAGATCGTACCCGTCGAGGTGGTGTACATGGACGCTTTCATCGAAGCGTGTCGACAAGTTGTAGGCGCCGAGCCGCCGTGGGTTCACTGGGTCATCATGCTCAGCTATTTCTTTGTGAGTATGGGGCTGTTCGCTCATGTTGAGGGCATCTCGAAGGCGTATCTCGAACAGGGTGACGCCGAGCAAAGGAAGAGATGCCTGCGGCTGCTGTTGATCCTGTTTGGGACTGGTGTTCTGGCTCTGCCGTACACGCTGCTCATCGACCGAGAAGTGTTCCCGGAGGGCGTCTTCGAGACGCGAGGCAGAGGTTCGATCGCCACGGTCTTTCCAGCTCTCTGCGTCATCGCCGCCCTGTTCTATGGCGTCAAAGTGCTGCGCCACTCGCCATGGTGACGGAGCGGGTTGCCGCGAATCGCCCCCCGACCGCCGCTTGTAGAACGGGTCGCGGAAATCCAGTATTTCATCAGGGTTGCACGAATCCCGCACCCGAACGCCCTGTCACGGGCCTGGAATCCCCCGCGGCTTCCTACCATGAAGCTGTATCCCGAGGGTGCTCTCGTGTCCGGGCCGGTGATCCAGGGGATGGATCGGGTCCGGGGCCCTCGGGATTGAGGAATCGCATGGTGTCGATCTCCAGCAGCGACCAGCCCGGGACGCCGGGTCAGTCCCCCGGGCAAGGCGGCTCGGTAGGCGGTCGCGTCACGCGCATGGACACCCATGTCCACTCGCGGGCCTCCGACGGCCCCGCCCTTGCCGCACTCGGCATGATCAACTGCCCGGAGTGCTACTCCGAGCCCGAACGCATCTATGACATGGCCAAGGTCCGCGGCATGGACTTGGTCACCATCACCGACCACGACACCATCAAGGGCGCGCTCGAACTGCACGAGCGCGGGTTCCAGGACTTCATCATCGGGCAGGAGTTCACGGTCTACTTCCCCGAGGACCGGTGCAAGCTGCACGTGCTGATCTGGGGGCTGACCCCGGATCTCAATGAGAAGCTGCACGGGCATGGGCTGCGCGATGACGTGTACGCGTTCGCGCGATTCCTTCGCGACCATAACCTCGCCCATTCGCTGGCGCACCCGCTCTACGTTCAGAACGGACGCCTAAGCCGCTGGCATGTCGAGCGGGCCACGCTGCTCTTTCGGTCCTTTGAGACGCTGAACGGCGCTCACTCGTCGACGCTGCGTGACCCGATCGAGCTGTTCCTGCGGACACTGACGCCTGCGCTCATGCAGGAGATCGAGCAGCGTCACGGACTTGAGTCTCTGTGGCCGCGCCCTTGGCTGAAGGGACGTACTGCGGGTTCTGATGACCACGGACTGTTGAACATCGGGCGTTCGTGGACCGAGGTTCGCGCCGAAGATGGCCAGACGATCCGCAACCCGGCGGAGTTCCTCCGGCGCGTGATGGCGGGCCAGTCGGATGTTGGAGGCATCGCCGGGCACTCCTCGCTGCTGGCCCACCAGTTCACCACAGTTGGCGCGAACTACTACGCGAAGAACCTCCACGATCTGCCCTCGCCGACCGGGCGCCTGTTGGCCTCGAAGCTGCTGCGATTTGCGGGGATCGAGGCCGAAGCGCCGAGCAAACCCCGGGTCGCGATGCACGTGCTCAAGCGGAAGCTCTTCAAACGGAAGAAGAAGACGCTTCCGATCGTGAACGCTCTGCGTGAGAGCATCGGCCCCGCGCTCGAGCAGTTCCCCGAGATTCGCGCCAAGCTCAGGCCGGAGGCCTGGCGGGAGGGCGCCGCCCTGGGCGACCACGACCGGATGGCCGAGTTCATGGACACGCTCAGCGCGTCCGTCTCGCACGCGCTCTCATCATCCGTCGTTCGGTCCGTCAAGAAGCGTGATCGCAACGCGCTGGCCGATCACCTGCTCTCCTACGGCATCCTCCAAGCGGCCCAGACGCCGTACATCTACTCGCTCTTCCACCAGAACAAGGAGCGCAACTTCGTCGAGCGTTTCGCCCACGAGATCGCCCCTCCCGGCTCCGGCGCGAGCCCCCTGGAGCGACCCATGCGCGTCAGTCTTTTCACGGACACGCTCGGCGATGTCAACGGCGTCTGCCGCTTCATTGAGAACGTCGCGCTCCAGGCCGGCAACACCGGGCATGACCTCCAGGTCATCACCTCCACGCGCTTCAAGTGCCCGGACTACCCCAACATCTACAACTTCGAGCCCGCGCTCGCGTTCAAGATGCCCAAGTATGACAAGCTCGAGGTCTGTCTGCCGCCGATCACGCGGATGATGCGTCACCTGGACCGACACCAGCCCGATGTGCTGCACATTTCCACGCCCGGACCCGTCGGCATGGTCGGCTTCCTCGCCGCCAAGATGCTCCGCATCCCCGTGCTGGGCGTCTATCACACCGATTTCCCGGCCTACGTCGATCGCCTCTTCGACGACCACGTGTTCACGAAGGCGACCGAGAAGTTCATGCGCGCCTTCTACAGCCCTTTCACCGCCATCTTCACGCGCTCCGAGGACTACGTCGAGTCGCTGGTCAAACTCGGCATGGATCGGGGCAAGATAACGCCGCTGATGCCGGGCTTCGAGGCCGATCAGTTCCACGTGAAGTTCAAAGACCGCGGCATCTGGGCGCGACTGGGCTGCTCGCCGACGGCTCTCAAAGTCCTCTTCGTCGGGCGCGTCAGCGTAGAAAAGAACATGCCCTTCCTCACCCAGCTCTGGAAGCAGGTCTGCCAGCGCAATCGCGAGCAGGGCATCGACGCCGAACTGATCATCGTCGGCGACGGGCCGTATCGCGAGCGCATGCAGCAGGAACTCAAAGGCCTTCCGGTCAAGTTCCTCGGCTTCCGCCACGCCGAAGAACTCTCGACCATCTACGCCTCATCCGACATGTTCGTCTTCCCCTCCGTGACCGACACGCTCGGCCAGGTCGTCCTTGAGTCACAGGGATCTGGGCTCCCGGTGCTCGTCACCGATCAGGGTGGGCCGAAGGAAGTCGTCGCCGAGGGCGTCAGCGGCCACGTTCTGAGCGTGGACCGTCCCAATGACTGGGTGGAGCGCATCGTGGGCCTGCTCGCCGATGATGAACGCCGCACGCGGATGTCCCACGCCGCCCACGCCTCCGTGCAGCGATACTCCCTCGCCAACTCGTTCGATGACTTCTGGGCGACCCACACCCGCGCGTGGCACGCGCACCTCGCGACCTTGGGCATCACCCCCCGCACCCAGCCCGTTCCGGAGCCGGCGCCCGCGCCGGAGATCCGAGCGGTCAACAGGGTTCAGGCCCCTTCCCACTGAACGCCGTCGCGCCCAAGACAAGCATGGCACGCCGCCCACGGACGACGCTCGCCCGCGCAATCCACTCGCAACGGCGACACGGTCGTCGATGTGCTCGACTTCTTCGATCTCCTCAACGATCTCGCGTCCGGAGGCTGACGCTCCGGGTGCGGCGCTGTCGTCGAACGTCGTCCGACTCAGTCCTTCACCTGCACCGGCACCACCGCGATGTTGCGGAAGTGGATCTCCGTTCCCTCGGACTGCAACGCGATCGGCCCGGCGACACGTTCAACGCCCGTCGCCTCGTTCACCAGTTGGCCGTTGATCTTCAGTGTGATCGTGTCGCCGACGCATGAGATCACATAGCGATTCCACTCGCCGACGGGCTTCTCCGCCGCGGCCATCTTCCTGGTGTTGCGCCCATTGGCCCGGGCGGGGTCGACGGTCATCGCCATCTCGCCGATGTTCCAGAAGTCGCCGGCGTTCCCGCTGTGGAGCTGGGCCTCGACGCTGCGGGGCCAGACCTTGTCTTCACCATTGACTCGCAGGAGCACGCCGCTGTTCCCGCCCTCTTTGGTCTCGGGGTTCCAACGCCACTCCAGCGTCAGGACAAAGTCCGTGTACGAGTCCTCGGTCTTGATGTATCCGGCGGGGTTGCCGGCGCACACGAGCACGCCGTCCTTCACGCTCCAGACCGGCGTCGTGCCGGGGTCAGAGGACGAGAAGACCGTCCAGCCCGTGAGGTCCGTGCCATTGAAAAGCACCTCTCCGCGGCCCTTGGGCGAGATCGGCGCGGCCGCTCCTGCCTTGCCGTCAAGATCGCGCACGCGGATGTTCCGGAACCAGACGTCGTCGCCGTGGTCCTGCAGCGAGATGTGCCCGCGAGGCTGGATGCCGAAGCCCGGCATGCTGTTGAACTTGCTCGCCGCGATCTTGTCCTTCCACTCCTGCCCATCGACGCGGCACTCGACCACGATCTCGCCGTTGAGGGCGTGCGTGAGCTTGCCGTCCTCCAAACGGATCCGGGCCGTGTTCCACTCTCCCGGCGGATTGACCTTCTTGTCGTCCTTGGCGGCGTACAGGGCGTACACCGCGCCGACGGACGTCAGCGTGTTCTTCCCGTCGTTGTGCGTGGCGTCATCAAGGATCTGGTACTCGGGCCCCGTCATCCATGGCCAGTCGAAGGCCTCGGTCACGCGGTACATGATGCCGCTGTTCGCGCCCGGGGCGACCTTGAACTCCAGCTCGAGCTCGAAGTCCCCGTACTGCTCCTTGGAGATGATGTCGCCGCCGCCGCCGCTGGCGGTCACCTTCAGCGCGCCGTCCTCGATGATCCAGCCCTTCTCCGGGAATGAGTCCTTCTTGTAGCTGCGCCAGTGCTCGGTGGACGACCCGTCGAAGAGGACAGTCCACGCGGCGCCTCGCGCCGCGCCGGATTGCGCCGGCTGGGCCGCGGTCGCGCCCTGCGCGAGGGCGGCACCGGAAGTGAGAAGGCAGCCCGCGAGCGCGAGCGTAACAGCGGCCAGACGTGTGATGGATTCGTTCTTCATGGGCGGATGGTATCAGGGTGAGCGTGATCAGAGATCGGTCTTGCGAGGGTCGGGTCCGGCTCCCTCAGCGCACCCTCTCGGGGTCCGGGAAATCCCGGTAGAGCGCGCTCTTGAAGTCCTTCACCATCGAGTAGACCGGTCGATGCAGCGACTCGACCTCTCCGTCACGGGTCGCGACCAGACCGAACGCGCCGTCGAGCTGGGCCATGTCGTTCGTGCGGACCACCACGTGCCACTCGCCGATCTCCGGCGGGCCAAAGCCGAACTTGCGGCGAGCGAGAGACCAATCGTGGATCAAGCCCTTTCCCTTGAGGAACTCCAGATATGCGCGGACGTGCCCGGCAAACTCCAGATCGCGGTGAGAGTCGATCAGGTTGAACCACATGTGATACTGCTGCATGACCGCGCTCCAGTGGCGGGGCAGAATGGACCGGGTGGTGGATAACAGGCTCGCACCCACAATATACGAAAGAACGAGCCCCGGGGGTCGCCCGGGCTCGTTACGCACACGCTTCAGCGGTCGGCGGCAACGGCCGCCCGTCGCGATGCACTGTTCCAGATTACTTCTTGGCCTTGTACTCCTCGAGGGCCTTGGTCAGTTCGGTCTTCATATCGCCCTCGGCCAGGTCGACGGCCTTGGTCTGCAACTCAATGGCCTTGGCCACGTCGCCGCGGACGAAGTGAACACGAGCCAGGGTGTCGAGGATCGCCGCATCGCTGTGGCCGGCGATCTTGTCGGCGGCTTCCGCGGCCCGGAGCGCCAGATCAAGGTCGGGGTTTTCCGCGGGCGCGGCCGGATCAACCATGCCCCACGCGACCGCGTTCAGGCCCTGGGCGTCCTTCTGCTTGATCATCTTGTCCACGTTCTTCGCGTAGATCGCAGCAGCGCCCTTCGTGTCGCCGCTCGCCGCCATCCACGCCGCCTTCGCGTCGGCGAACATGTCGCCGATCGAGGGGTACTCCTTCTCAATCTCGGCAAGCTGCGCGAGCGCTGCGGCCGGGTCGCTGCGGGAAGCGCCGAACGCGCTGTTGAGCTTCTTCTCCACCGCGCTCAGTTTCTCCTGACCGGTGGCGGCATCCCACTTGTCGCCGACCACATCGGCCAGGACGACGTCCAGCCACATCGGGTGGCCGACCCACTCGATGTTGCCGGTCTTGCCGACGACGAACGCCGCGGGAATCCCGTTGCGGCCCGCCGCCTTCATCCACTCATTGGACATGTGCTTTGAGCCGCCGTCGTAGGCGACGGTGTAACCCATGATGTCGCCCTTGTCCTCAACGAACTCGGCGACAGTGGTGTACGTGTCGTCGGAGTAGGGAGAACGCATGTCCTCCCAGACGTTGGTGCCGATGATCGTGACATCACCCGCGTACTGCTTCTGCAGCTCCGAGAGGTGGGGGAACGCCTTGATGCACGGGCCACACCAGGTCGCCCAGAACTCAACCACGTACACGTGGCCCTTCTCAAAGCCCGTGACGGGCTCGCCCTTGATGAACTTCTCAACCTTGAACTCGGGGGCGCGGTCACCCGCCTTCAGCAGCTTCTTGTCGGCCTTCTCGGTCTTCTTGGCGGGGTCCGCGGCCTTCTCCGCCTGCGCAAACGCGGGGGCGGCCGTGACGAGCATCGCGCCGACCAGAGCCGCAATCTTGACGTTCAACATCCGGGGTTTCATCGTGTTCACTCCTCGCGCCGGACGCGAAGCCACACGGCTCCAAGGGCGGCACGCTTGCACATCATCTTATCTACAGACGCCGCCGCCCCCCGGTGCGGTTCGCCCTAGGGATGATGCCCCACGCCCATCGTCCAAGGCCAGCCGAGAGTTCTAAGTCTTTATATTCGTGAGGGTTGCGATCGATATCGGCATCAGAATCATGGCCGGAACAAAGACGCCGAGCGCCGCCGGAACGCCCGGAATCTCAGCTGCGGATCCCAGTGCCCCCCCCATCAGCGAGAGAATCGCGACCGGGGCGCATTTGAGGGACTGCACCACCATGTTCTTGGGCTCGCGGGTAATGAAGAAGGGCATGGTGATCGAGAGCGCCAGCAGTGTGGTGGCGATCGTCGCGATGCGTCCCCAGCGCAGCCGCTCCAGACGCGCCAGTTGGCGGCGCGCATCCACGCCCCGGGACTCGCGCGTCGCGGCTTCAAGCTCCAGCAGTTGTGTCCAGGAGAGACACTGGCTGTAGCCCCCGTAACGCCGCACCGTGATGGCAGTGGGGGTGAGGTCGGTCGGGAAGCGATCAATGCGCGAGAGGCGTGCGCCCTCGTCGGTGCTGCGATCCTCCACGATCCCGTTCTCGAGTTCCCATGAACCCAGGTTCGAGTCAGACCCGCCCTGGCCCCGCCACACGGCTCGATCCGCGGTGATCCGCCGGTCCTTGATCCCGCTCTCACCCACAGCCCACACCACAAGCTGGGTCATCACGCCCGCGCCGCCCTCGCCCGCGGCGTCAAACGTTGCGGCCATCAGCACGTTCCCGCGCCCGTCTGCCATCAGCGGGACGCTGGTTGCGGTGATCGTTCGTCCTCCCGCGTCCCCCGTGTCGCGCGTCAGAAGTGGGGCGATCCGTGGAAGCACGAACTCCTGCACGCCCAACTGGGCAACTGAGAGCGCAGCCGCAGCGATCAGGATCGGTCGAGCGATCCGGCTCAGGGGCTGGCCCGAGGCGAGAATCGCCACCATCTCGCGGTGCCGCACCATCTGAGAGCAGGTGAATCCCATGGCGCCGGCCATCACAAGGCCGAGCAGGTAGGTCGTCATCTGGATCAGCCGCGGCCACCAGAGGTCCGCCACCAGAAAGACCGTCACGAGGCCCGTGCGGAGCGCCGAGGATTCCTGCCCGTTCTCGGTCGCGAGCTTCGCGGCGTTCTTCAGGTAGCGATCGGCGTTGACCGAGACGTCGATCGTCACGACGAAGCAGCAGAGGATCAGCAGCAGCATCACGGCGTTCGCGATGAAGTGCTTGGCGATGGAGCGATCGAGGATGCTCATCCCACGCGCCCTCCGCGGGCCGCCCAGTCATCTCGGGCATCGCGCGACCAGCGGGCCCCCATGCGACACCACACCCACCACGCCGAGATCGCGCCGATCGCCGCTCCCGCGTAGACATCGCTCAGCCAGTGCGCCCCCGAGAGCAATCGTGAGAGCCCGCAGCCCAAAGCGAGTGTCCAGACGACCGGGCGAGCGCCCCGATGCATCAGGCCGATCATCACGAGCGCGCCGAACGCAACGGCCGTGTGGCTGGAGGGAATGCCCAGGTTGGAGTCGTCCGTCCACGCGCTCATGAACGGCTTGTAGTCGTACGCGAGAGAGGGAGCAGCGGGCAGCGGATCCGCCTCCGTCATCACCGGCATCTCCGGCGGGCGCTCGCGCCCGATCACGCGCTTGAGAATCTCCGCGATCAACCCCGCCAGCACGGGCGAGAGAATCACCATGATCGCCCGCGGCCCGCGATCCGCCTCACCCCGGCGCCGTGCGTACAGATCGGCCAGCCCGTACGCCACGCCGACCGCAATCCACACCGGCAGGTATCCAAGTTGCCGCAGGAACTGGTACCAGTCGCGTGACTCGAGCCACGCCTCGTCCGCAAGGTTCAGCCACCGCCACGCCACGCCGTCCAGCAACGACGCGATCAGCAAGCCGACCAGCAGCCAGATCGCACCTCTCTCCGCGCGGACATACCGCGACTCCAGGTCGCGCTGGGTCGCGAAGCCGACACGCGGGCGCATCCGCCGGGCAAGCCACCTCCGTATTGGTCCCACGCCGCTGCTCACGCGTTCAGGATTCCTTCCTCACTTGCCGCCTCCGGGTCCGGTGAAGCCGCGGTATCCGTAGCCCAGGAACGATACGCGATCTTTCTTCGTCTCCCCTTCCAGCGCCCCGATCGGCTCAACAAGCTCGAAGGCCCGCTCCCATTGGCCCTGGGTTGAGCCCACAAGGACCGCGGGTCGCCCGGTCAGCGCGAGATTCACCTCGCGTCGGGCCAGATCACTGTCCGGCCACATATCAAACTGTGTCCGACGCCCAGCAAGATGCGGACCGCCACAGTACACCCGCGGCTTGCCCGGCAGATAGAACGCAAGCTGGCTGGCGCGGCCGTAGTGATGCGCAATCACGAACGGCTCGATGCCGATCTCTTCCTCCAGTTGCACCAGCCGCTCTTGGACCGCCCGGGCCCGCACATCCGCGCTCGTCAACCGCCCGAGCGGCACGGCCTTCCCGATGATCGGAACGCGTGCAAGCAGGTCAAGGCGCGCAAACCCGAGCGCGACCAGAATGCCCACGATCCACGCAGCAGTCCAAGCCGGGAACCTGCGCGGGCGTGCCCCGGGATGCCTGACCCTGCGCCCAACGCCCAGACGGGCCGCCAGGGGAACCAGCGTCACATACGACGCGATCGCCCAGTTGCCCTCCGCATCATTCACGAGCGAGATCAACACGTAGAAGATGATCAGGGGCAGAGAAAGCCACATGAGCGTTCGCTCAATGCCGGCCGTGCCCGCGTCCCGCGACCGACTCGCGCGCGTCCGATCAGCGACCGCGCGGCCCATCAACCCGATCGCCGGCCCGATGAGCGCGACCTGCACCACGACAAACTCGAAAAACCACTTGGGCGTCCACGGCTCGCGCGCCGTCGGCACGTCGCCACCCTTCACGCCGAGGTGGCCGAGCAGGTGACGCACGGTGGGCCAGTCACGCTCGGCGTTCCAGATCAGCACCGGAATCAGGCCCGCCAGCGCGATGATGCCTCCGCACACCGCCCAGCGTCGCCAGTGGGCCCGAAGGCCGCTCGCAGTCTGGCTCGACGGTTCGGTTCCGTGGTGGCGTCGTGATCTATGGAGCGCGATCACCGCCCCAACAAGCCCGGGCACGATCATCGCCATCGTGTACTTGAACAGGAATCCAATCGCGATCGCAGCGCCGATCACGAGCCACGCCGCCCGTCCGCGCTTGTGCAGCGCGAGCACAGCGCCCCAGGAGGCGAGCGCCCAGCAGGCGACGTACGGCATGTCGATGGTCATCAGCAGCGCGGACGCCTGATAGAACGGGATGAGATTGAAGAGCGCGGCCGAGGCGACGGTCGTGCGTCGGTCGCCATACGTGGCGGACGCCACGCCCGCCACGCCGATCGTTGCGATCGATCCGCAGAGGGCGGCCCCGGCCCGCACGCCGAGCTCATTCTCGCCGAACAGTCGCGTCATCCCCGCGATCAGCCACGCCACACCGGGGCCCTTGCTGTAGTACGACCAGTCAAGCAGACGCGACCAGTCCCAGTAATGTGCCTCATCCTCCGCGAGCGTGTACGGGCAGAACCAGGCCAGATAAGCCAGCCGCACAAGCAGCAGCGCGGCCGCGAGCGCAACGACCATCGGCCACGGTGATCGTGGGTCCGTCTCGGGACGGGTGATCGTGATCTGGCGCGAGCCCATCAGTGACGCGCCACGTGCAGGTAAGAGATCAGGGTGTAGACAACAAGCAGGCCCACGCCCCCCCAGAGCACAAACAGCCCCGGAACGCCCATGTCGTGCGTGAGCTGCTGGCCGCTTGTAATCGTGATGACGCCCGCGAGCGCGGGAATGAACGACCACAGGTACACCGTCAGCGGCATCGCGCCGCCCAGACGCATCGCCGTCACCGCGCCCGCAACCGCCATGACCAGGCACGTCGCGGACATCGCCCAGCGCTCATGGATCTTGCTCAGGATCTCCCGATTGAGCTTGCCGATGCTCTTGGTGAGATCGCCGGTTGCTTCGGAAACGAACAGGTCCGGCTGATCGCGATCGGTGAACGGCCTGGCCATTTCGAGCAACGCGCCGCTCGGCTGGGCGATCAGCTCTGTGAGAGGCCGAGACGCCGAGTACAACGGCCCGAGCGAGAGTTGGGCGCGATCCCCGCTCACGCCGTTCGCCGATGAGCCGCTGATCCCCGAGGACCCGCTCACGGTGGAGACCTCAGATAGGTTTAGCCGCGCCGACAGCTCCGCCTGCCCCTCGGTCTCAACAGCCTGCGTGACGATCTCCGCGGCTTTGGCCGCGTATCTGGCCAGCGTGCCGTCAGGCAGGAACCGATCAACTTCAATCGGCCTGCCGGGCGCGCCCGGCACCACGGCCCAGCGCCGTTCCGGCGTGAGCCGAACGTCCGAACCCCGCAGGATCAGCGACTGCCCGGTTGCGTCCGTCAGCTTGGCCCTTCCGGAAGTCTGCAGGGAGCCCTTGATCTCGGCCATGGTCTGCCGTTCCGCGAGCCGCTGGGCCAGGCGCACACGCCGCTGCTCGACGCCGCTCATGAGCTCGGGCCGCTCGCGCAGCGTCTGCATCTCAGAGTTGCTGTAGAACTTCGGATCGTTGCTGAAGGAGTCCGGCAGAAGCCACGGGTCCGGGGCCAGCTCACTGAAGCGGACGAGCTGTCCGCCGGAGAAGCCCACGCCCTCTTCCAGGCGCATCCGCACATAGCCCACTCCGGGCGAAACGCCGGGCATGGGGTCCGGGCCGCCCGGCGGAAAGATCCAGAGCCACGCCCGCCGCGCCGTCGCCTCGGAACGGATCACGCCCTTGCGATCGAACTCCACCGCGACGACGTCCGTGAGCATCATGCGCTCGGTCGCGCCGCTCGAACTGTCGGGCCCGAAACGCTTCACAGCGCCCGCGTGCAGCAGGAAACTGTCGAACGAGATCGACTGGCTGGACTCGATCGACGCCGAGACGATCTTGGCGATGTCCGCCGTGATCATGCGCTGCGACGCCTCCAGCATCCTCGGGATCACCCGCTGATTCAGATAGGCCAGGCCGCCGCCCATCACCAGCGCCGCGAGCACCGCCGGCATCAGAACCGATCGGTGACCGATGCCGCTGGCGTAGGCCGCGAAGATCTCACCATCCGCGACCATGCGGTGATAGGCAAGCGTCGCGCCGAAGCCCGCCGCGAACGGCAGCGTGTAGTGCAGCATCGGCACCGCGATCACGCCCATGAAGCGCACGGCGTCCACCGGCCCGAGCTTGCCCTCAGCCAGGAACTTGATCACAGCGGAGAACGAGACCACGCACAAAAGCACCGCGGCGGTGATCAGCACCACCCGCCAGATCTCGATCGCGATGTACCGCCAGAGCGTCCGGGGAAACCGCATGGGTGGGGATGATAGGGGGAGGGCCTGCAGCGCACCCGCGCCATCCTCGGGCCGGTCCCGTTGTCGCCGGAACGCCGCGCTTTGCTCGTCCGGCGCGTCGTCGCGCGACGCCGGCGATGATCGCCGCTGACACGCGGCACGGTTACGATCGCCCTTCACCCGTGGAGAGCGTCCGTGCCCGACACCCCGATCCGTCTTGCCGCCGCGCTTCTGGCCGGTCTTGTCACAGCGCTCCACGCCGCAGGGCAGAGCCAGAGCCCCGGAAGCACGGACCCGCGCAAAGACGATCCTTCGGGCACCAGCATCTATGACTCGCTCCGACTCGATATCCCTCTGGGAAAGAAGCCCGAGGACTTCTACCTGCCCACGCAGACCAAGCGCGTCGTCGCGCGGGGCAAGCGCCTGGCCCACATCACCGGCCTTGAGCGGGCGAACCTGAACGGCGTGGCGCAGAACCCCTTGCCCCAGTGTCGCTTGGACGCGTCGGCGATGGGCGCGGTCCTCTCCGCCGCGGGCTACGACTGCACGGTGCTCTCGGACACGGGCCTCGCCACGTCCAAGCCCTCGACCGTGGCCGGCTACCTCGCCTCGCTGAGCGAAGTCTGCGACCGCGCGGGGCCCGATGATCAGGTGCTGGTGTATGTCTCAACGCACGGCGGCTTCATCGACGGATCGGCGCGGGTGATCCTCTCCGACGGCGCGGTCGAAGTGAACGAGATCAAGCGGCTGCTCTCGGGCAGCCGCGCGCTGGTGCGCATGCTGATCCTGGATTGCTGCCGAGGCGACGCGGGCTTCGCGCCCGTGACGTCGGAGTTCCGTGACATTCACACGCTCCTGGCCTGCCGCCCGGACGAACTGTCGGCGACGGGGCCGAACATGCTGTCGGTCTTCACGGAGGTGTTCGTCGATGCGCTCGTGGACTGCGGCGCAGACCGATTCAAGGACGGTGAGCTTGAGTTGGTGGAGATTCTGCGGTTCCTCGATCAAGAGGTGCCCGAACGCGCCAAACGCTATGACCCGACCGCGAGCCAGAACCCCACGTTCTCCGTGGTGGATCCGAAGGCCGTCAACCCGATCGTCGCGAGTTGCGAGCCGGGGACCGATCTCGCGCCCACCGCCTTCGAGGGCGTGCCGGGCGAGTTTACGGCGCCGGTCGGGGGCCGACGAGAGTGGTTCCTGACGGGGCTGTACCTCCTCCCGACCATCAGCGAGGGGATGACCCATGAAGAGATGGTGCGTCGGATGAAGCGCGAGCCCGACCACGTGCCGGCCGCGGGCGAAGGCGCCGCGATCTACGAGAACGAGCCGCGCGAGGGAGACGCCCTGGTCGTCGAGTTTGCGGGCGGCGTTGTCTCAAGCGTCAGGATCCTCCTGCACCGCATGTGTGAGAGCGGGTTCGACGCGGCCGAGTCCCGTGCACGCCTCAACGCGATCGCGTCGGGCGATGCCGCGCTGCCGGCGCTCTTCGAGCGGATCAAGGGAAAGTCCGTGCGCGAGGTGCAGGACCTCCTGGGATGCGCAAACGACTCTCTCATCGCGCCCGATGGCCTCGGCGACGGTGTGCTCCGCTACCCAGGGCTGCCCCGGCCCTCGCAGGCCCTGTCCATCGTCTTCGACGACGGTGCGGTGGTGGATATCCAGCTGATCGCCAACCTCCCCTGAGTCCACCCAAAGTGCCGATCGTTCACATGCGGCATCGACGGCGTCCGCAGTCGGTACACTGATCGCTGGCGCAAAGAAGCCGGGCGCGGTCACGCAACTGTGCCCCAGGAGACCCCCATGCTCCGCACACTCGCTCAACGGACACTGGCCATGACCATCGCCGCCGCCGCGTCGCTCGCCTCACACGCACAGCCCGGCGAATCGGTGTCCGGCTACAAGACGCCCCCCGACGCGATCCGGCGCGTGCTCGACACGCCCCCAACGCCCTCCGTCTCCATCAGCCCGGACGACCGCTGGATGGTCCTGCTCGAACGTCGCAATCTGCCCTCCATCGCCGACCTCGCCGCTCCCATGCTGCGCCTCGGCGGCTCGCGCCTCAACCCCAACACCAACGGCTCGCACGGACCGCGCCCCTATACGGGTTTCATCCTCCGGCCCATGCCCGGCGCCGGTGAAACGGTGGGCGCAAGAGATGTACGCCTGGATCTTCCGCCCGACGCCGCGCTCAGCGGCCCCTCGTGGTCCGCGGACGGAAACTACTTCACGTTCACCAACACCATCAATCCGGCGGGCGAGAGGGACGTGAGCGGCAAGCCCCTGCCCAGCGGCACCGAACTCTGGGTCTGCGACCTCTCCAAGGGCGCCGCAACGAGACTCCTGGGACCAACCCTCAACACCGCCAGCGGCGTCGGCGTCCGCTGGATGCCCGACCAGAAGAGCGTGCTGGTCTCACTCATCCCCCAAGGCCGCGGCCCACTCCCCGAGCGCCCCGCAATCCCCGCAGGCCCGGTCATCCAGGACGCAGGCGGCAGCGTCGCCCCCGTCCGCACCTACCAGGACCTGCTGACCGACACGCACGACGAGACGCTCTTTGACTGGATCATGACCGGCCAGCTCGCCGTGATCGACGTCACCACCGGCCAGCGCCGCGACATCGGAGCCCCCGCGATCCACGCCGGCGTCTCCCCCTCTCCGTCAGGCGAGTACCTTCTCGTCGGCACCGTGCAGCGCCCGTATTCCTACGCCGTGCCGTGGTCGCTCTTCCCGCAGCAGTGGGATGTGATCCAGACGACGTCCGGCAAGTCCATCCGCACCGTCGTGAACATGCCCTTGCGCGAGAACATCCCGACCCAGGGCGTGCAGACGGGTCCCCGCGGCCTGAACTGGCTCGACACACAGCCCGCCACGCTCCTCTGGACCGAAGCCCTCGACGGTGGCGATCCGCGCGCCAAGGTCGATCATCGCGATCGCTGCATGATTCTCCCTGCCCCCTTCGCCGGTGAGCCCGCCGAGTGGCTCAAGCTCCAGCACCGCGCCAGCGGCATGTCATGGATGGAGCCCGCAAAGGTGCAGGACGGCCCGACCGTCGCCCACGCCATGGTCGGCGAGTACGAGCGCGAGCGACGCTGGATCAGGACGTGGATGGTCTCGCTTGATGTCGACGGAGCGAAGGTCATCGGAGAGCCGCGCCTGGTCTTCGACCGTTCCATCAATGATCAGTACAACGATCCGGGTTCCCCGCTGTCCAAGCGTCTTGCCAACGGCGTGAGCGTGATCCGAGTTGACGACGGACACGTCTATCTCGACGGCGACGGCGCAACGCCCGAGGGCAACCGTCCGTTCCTTGATCGCATGTCGCTTACAGACTTCTCGAAGGAGCGGCTCTGGCGGAACGAGGGCGAGTGCTACGAGGTCGCCGTGGACGTGCTCCACCGCGACGGAGCGAACGCGCCGGTGCGCGTGCTCACGTCGTACGAGACACGCGACACGCCGCCCAACTACTTCGTGCGAGATCTCCAGTCGGGAGAGCGAACAGCCCTGACGACCTTCACCGACCCGCTCCCCGAACTCCGCAAGATCAAGCGCGAGATCATCACCTACGCGCGCGACGACGGCGCGCCCCTCTCCGCAACGATGTACCTGCCGCCCGATTACGTCCCCGGCACAAAGCTCCCGCTCTTCATCTGGGCCTATCCCAACGAGGTCTCGGACACCTCCACGGCCGGACAGGTCTCCGGCTCCGAGCACCGCTTCACGCAGATCGGCGGCAGCAGCCACCTCTTCCTGCTTCTGGCCGGTTACGCCGTGATGGACAACGCCTCCATGCCGGTGATCGGCGATCCGGAGACCGTCAACGACACGTTCGTGACGCAGATCGTCGCCAACGCGCAGGCCGCGATCGATAAAGCGGTCGCGATGGGCGTGGGTGACCCCACCCGCGTAGCGGTGGGGGGGCACTCCTACGGCGCATTCATGACGGCCAACCTCTTGGCCCACTGCCCGCCCGGCATGTTCAAGGCCGGCATCGCCCGCAGCGGCGCGTACAACCGCACGCTCACGCCCTTCGGCTTCCAGTCCGAGCGTCGCTCCTTCTGGGAAGCCCAGGACGTCTACATCAACATGTCACCCTTCACGCACGCCGACAAGATCAAGACCCCGATCCTGATGATCCACGGCCAGATCGACAACAACTCCGGCACCTTCCCCATTCAGTCCGAGCGTCTCTTCCAGGCCATCAAGGGCACAGGTGGCACGGCCCGCCTCGTCCTGCTCCCCTATGAGTCGCACGGGTACGCCGCACGCGAGAGCGTCATGCACGTCCTGGCCGAGAGCATCGAGTGGTTGGATAAGTACGTGAAAAACGCGTCCGAAGCGCCGGCGGCTGGCAGCGAAGGCGTGAACTGACGGAGAGAAGAGCCACGGATCAGAGGGAAGCCGCGCGGCCATTCATGGCCTCTGGCCGCACTCCGGGCACGTTGCGACCGCATCCAGCCCGCGCAGGCTGTAGGCGCAGCGGCTGCACAGCCCCCGGCGGATACGGTTCCAGCGGCGGACACGCGGGACACCGAAGAGCGGTATCCACCAAAGGCTCGCGTAGAACGCGGTGTTCGTTGCGACGCCTCGCGGCAACAGCCCGGTTGGCATGGCAAGTGGACGGGAAGGACTCCGCGGGTCGCCAACGAACACCCGCTCATCCAAGCGTCCCGATGATCGCGCGAGCGTCACGAGATTCGTCCACCCCAGGTTCTGTACATAGCAAATCTGATTGTCCTGATCGAACGCGGCCCACAAGCATCGCACGGGCCATCCGAATCGATACTCGGTGCGCGTGTTCACGCTTGGTGGTGGCAGGTGTCGCGAGTCAACTGGCGCGGCAACCACCTTGTATGCCGAGGCGAAGCCCACCGCGTCGCCCCGAATGCCTCTTGCACTGTCTTCGGGAGAGTTCATCCCTGAGACCCGCGTCAAGAGAACTGTTCTGCCCGGAAGAGTGGTCGCCGGCTCCATGAGCACGGCAAATCGATTCAACCCGTCGGTTCGCACCAACGCCGCCGCCGTTGCACGCCCCCTCGGCATCGGCAGTTGGTTGAACCCGCGCAGTGCGATCCCCCACGTCACGACGACCATCGTCGCCGCGCCGAGCGCGGCAAGGAGCCCGACTTGCCCCACGATTCGAAGGGTGTTCGACACAGCGTCACATTATCAGATCGGGCTCCCGATACTGTCACGTCCATGTCTCTTGCGTAGCCCGACGCGCTCTCGAACGGATTTCTTTTTGCCATGCCTGCAAGGTTCCCTCCCTCCGCGGCAACTCTGATGCCGAGCGAACGACGCCCGGCCTGACGGATCCGCCACCAGAAGCCGCCCGCCAGACCTCACAACCAACCCTGAACCAGCAACCACAGGAGCCCACCCATGAACGCTCGCACCGCTATCGCCGCGCTCGCATCGGCCGTCCTCGTCTCGCTCGCCGGCACCGCCCACGCCGGAATCACCGGCGTCGCCGGCCAGACCACCTGGGTCACATCCCCCTCGGGGTCCGCCACGCTCGGCAACATGCAGGGCTTCAACGCGTTCGCGTGGGACGAGAAGCAGAACGTCGCCCTCGCTCTCGCGGTCGACCAGACCAACAACGGCCCCGACAGTGGCGCGATCCCCGGCTTCCTCAGCGGTCCCTACGACAGCCACTTCATCCACTGGGAGCCGCTGCCCGGCGCGATCGGCGCGTCCGGCTCTGTCACGTACAACAACGCCATCGTCGGCGTTATCTTCACCGCGCTCAACCTCGACAACTCCGATGCACCCGCCGGCCACGTCAACGTGACCTACCCCACCTCATACCCCTTCCGCGGCATCGGCGGCACACCCCCGTCAACGATCAACGTCGCCGGCAACACCCTCTTCTTCAACTTCCAGTCCTTCGCCCCCAGCGTGCAGGTCGTCCAGGTCCGCGTCCTCACTCGAGTCCCCGCGCCCGGTGCTCTCTCCCTCATCGGGCTCAGCGGCCTGATCGCCTCGCGCCGCCGCCGCTAACCGCTTATACAGGCCCGCTCGGTCTCTCCTCAGTCTCTCTCTCACAAACATCCCGCAACCCCGGTGTTCACCAGGAATGCCGGGGTTTGTGCGCGCGGTTGACCAAACTCGCCGTCAGACGCCGTACACCTCGGCCGCCTTGCCCTTGAGATAGCGGAGCAGCGCGCCCGAGTCGAGCTTCTTGCCCGTCACCCGCTCGCACAGCTCTCCCGCACGATACCGGCGTCCGTGCTGATGGATGTTGGTGCGGAGCCAGCCCAGCAGCGACGCGAAGTCGCCCCGCGCCAGGCGTGCATCAAGGTCCGGCATCGCCACGCGCGCGGTCTCGTAGAACTGGGCCGCGTAGAGATTGCCGAGTGAGTACGTCGGGAAGTACCCGATCAGGGCGCACGACCAGTGGACATCCTGCAGGCACCCGCGCCGGTCGTCCGGCACGCGGAGCCCAAACAGCTTCTCATAGAGCGAGTTCCATGCGCCCGGCAGCTCCGCAACCGACAGATCGCCCTTGAGCAGCGCCCGCTCCAGCGTGAACCGCAAGAGAATGTGCAGGTTGTACGTCGCCTCGTCCGCCTCCACGCGAATGAAGGACGGCCTCACCACGTTCGACATCGAGTACAGCGAATCGACGGACTGCGCGGCGAACCACGCCGACATCGTCTTGGAGGCATGGGGCTGCGCCCACGTCCAGAACGCCCGCGAACGCCCCACCAGATTCTCCCACATCCGCGACTGCGACTCGTGGATCCCCAGGGAGATCGCCTCGCCCAGCGGCTCGCCGCATCGCTCCATCTTCGGCAGCCCCTGCTCATACAGCCCGTGTCCCATCTCGTGCAGCGTGCCGTACATCGCGCCGCCGAACTCATCCTCGCGGTACCGCGTCGTCAGACGCGTGTCGCCCGGCCCCAGCCCCTCGCAGAAAGGATGAGCCGTCGTGTCCAGCCGCCCCGCGTTCATGTCGAATCCCATCGACTTGAGCAGGAACTGCCCGAAGGCGTGCTGCTTCGACGCGTCGATCGACGGCGGCTTGATCGCCAGCCGCTCCGTCTTGCCCGATGCGCCGATCTTCGCGATCAGCCCCGACAGCTCGCTCGCCAGCGGCGTGAAGACCTGCTGGAGCTCGGCCGCCCGGGCCCCCGGCTCATACTCCTCCAGGAGGGCGTCATAGGGCTCGCCGCCGGCGGGCGTCCCGTAGCACGCCGCCTTCTGCCGCGCCAGCCCCATCATCCTCTCAAGCCACGGGCGGAAGGTTGTGAAGTCGGACTTCTCCCGCGCGTCCTTCCATGCTTCCTGGGCCTTTGTCGCGGTGCTGGCAATCTCGCCAACCAGTGACGCCGGGAGCTTGGTCAAAAGGTCGTAGTCTCGGCGCATCTCGCGCACATTGGCACGCTCAATCTCAGGGAGCGACTTGTCCTGCTCGCACGTCGCAATCAGTTCGCCGACACGGGCCGACGTGCGGCGCTCATGCACCATCGTCGCGATCATCGATCGCTGCTCGGCGCGCCCGTCGGCGCCACCCGGCGGCATGTACGTCTCCTGATCCCATGCCAGGAGTGCGTTCACCGAACCGAGCGTGCCCGCCTCACGCATGGGCATCCGCAACTGTGGGTAGGACGTGTTCTCACTGCTCATGGCCGCTCCCAGTTCTCAACCCGGCGCCCAGCCGACATCATTCTTCCCTCTGCCCCTCTGCCCGTTCTCCACTACTTATCCCGCCTGTGGTTCTTGCCCTTGTCGCGGGCCTTGCTCTTCTGGCTGCGCCGCTGTGAACCGGTCTTGCCGCCGAACTTGTCGAAGCCCGCGCCCGCCGCCTTGCCGACGCCGCCCCCAGCCTGCCCGAGCTTCAGTGTCGGCACCTTGGCCTTGCCCCCCGCGCGAGACGAGGGGTCGGTGATGAGCAGGTCCATCCGTCGCTGACCAAGATCAACCGCCGCGATCGTGACGTGCACCGTGTCGCCCATGTTGAACGATCGCCCCGAGTGCCGGTCAACGAGCGCACCCGTGCGCGAATCGATGCTCCAACTCGGTGTGACATTGGAACGCGTCACATCGCCCGGCAGGTCGCTCGTCTTGATCATGCCGTCCGCGAGGTACTTGTCGAGCTGCACGAAGACACCACGCGGCGACACGCCCGTCACCACACCCGCGTAGCTCTCGCCCACGTGCTCGGCCAGCAACTGCATCACCAGGAAGCTGCGGAGCTGCTTCTCTGCGTCCTCCGCGTTCACTTCCTTCTGCGTGCAGTGCCGTCCGACCTCCATCAGGTCCTGTACGTGCGGGCACATCGGGCTCGACATCATCCGCTTGCCCAGCTCGATCTTCTCGTTGTCGCTCTGCGGCTTGTTCTTCGCGTTGTCCGTCAGACGCAGATACTCCGCCAAGGCGCGGTGCACCGTCAGGTCCGGGTACCGGCGGATCGGGCTCGTGAAGTGGGCGTACGCGCTCGACGCCAGCGCAAAGTGTCCGATCAGTGCGGGCGAATACTCCGCTTTGGTCAGCGTGCGCAGCACGGCCATGTGCACGGCCCGCGCCGCCGCGGTCCCCCGCGTCGCATCCAGCAGACCCTGCAGCTCCTTCCGCGTCGGGTTCTTGGGGATCTTGAACCCCGCGACCGTCGCCGTCTTCCGCAGGTCCTCGGTGTTGCCCGGCGTCGGCTCAGGATGGATCCGCCGGATCAGCGGCACGCCCAGCCCCTCAAAGAGCCGCGCCAGCACCTCGTTGGCCTCGACCATGAACATCTCGATCAGCGTGTGCGTGTACGCGCTGTCCTCACGCTCCGCATCGATGACGCGCCCGTTCTCGTCATAGATCAGCACCACGTCGGGCAGCTCCAAGGAGATCATGCCGTTGCGATGCCGCTTCCCCTGGATCGCCCGCGCCAGCGCATCCATCTCTTTCAAGGTCGAGATCAACTGCTCGGTGTAGATCGGCTCCGTCTTGGCGTGCTTCTTCGCCTCCACCTCGTCGCCGTCGATCAGCGCCTGTGCCTCGAGATACGTCAGGCGCTTCGCGCTCTTGATCAGCACGCTTCCCGCGCCCTCACGCTTCACGTTCCCGTGCTTGTCGTACACCATGAACGCCGACTTGCAGTAGCGATGCACGCCCTCCTGCAGCGAGCAAATGCCGTTGGAGAGAATCTCCGGCAGCATCGGGATCACCAGGCGCGGCAGGTACACCGAGTTCCCCCGGTCCGCCGCCTCGACGTCCAGCGGACTCCCCGGCGTGATGAAGTGGGCCACATCCGCGATGTGCACGCCCAGCTCCCACCCCTCGGCCGTCCGCTTGATCGAGATCGCGTCGTCGTAGTCCTTCGCGTCCGGCGGATCGATCGTGATGATGTATTCGCCCGTCAGATCGCGCCGACCCTTCAGGGCCTTCTCGCCGTCCTTCAGATACGCCGCGATCTCCTCGTCGAACTTCGCCGCGGCCTCACGCGCCTGATCGGTGCACGCCTCGGGGAACTCCAGGTCGGGCAGCGAGAACGCCGCGATCACGGCCTGCGTCTCGACATCCGGCCTTCCTGCCTCGCCCAGCACGCGCGAGATCACGCCCTCGGCCAGCGCGTCCCCGTCCGGGTACTCGACAATCTCGACCACGACCTTGTCGCCGGGCTTCACGTTCTTGCTGGCCGCGTCGCGCACGACAATCGGCTTGTTCATCTCGCGACCGTCCGGCTGCACGAGCCACTGCTGGCCCTGCTTGAAGATGTTGCCGGTGAACGCCGCACGCTTGCGTTTCAGAACCTCGACGACCTCGCCGACAAAGCCCTGTTCATCGCCGCGCCGCCGCTCCCGCGCCACCAGCACTCGCACGCGATCGCCCGACAATGCCCCGCCCGTCGCATCCGGAGGCACGAAGATGTCGCCCTCCTTGTATTGATCATCGGAACGCACAAACCCGAACCCCTTGGGGTTGCCCTTGAAGATGCCGATGATCTCGCCGCCGGATGTGGAGAGCGACGGCAGCGACACCCGCCCCGTCGCGCTCACGATCAACACGCCGTCCTTCACGAGCTGCTTGATCGCCTGCTCAAAGTCCGCCGGATCCTCAACCCGAAGATCCTGCGCCAGCTCCGCAACCGTCTGCGGCGAGTACGTGTCGTGCGACAGGTGCTGCTTCAGACGTCCCTCATATCGCAACGTCATCCGTGCCCCTTCCCGCTCCATGCTTCGTTCGTGATCTCAAACTCCGATCGCTTTGCCTTGTGCCTTGTGCCTTGTGCCTTTCCCCTTTGCCCCTTTGCCCCTTTGCCCCTTCCCCTCACACCATCTCCGCCGCATACGCCGCCATCGTCTCGCGAAATGCCCGCCCCTCGAATCCCAGGTGCTGCCGCGCCTTGGTGCACTCTGCAACCGAATCCCGCATCCCCATGATCGCCATGCCGTCGTCGAACGGCAGCAGCCCATCCATCCCCAGAATTTTCAGCCCGCGCGCCTTCGCGACGGCGAGCGGCCCCGGAATCCCCACAATCGGCAGCTCCTTCTTCCCGCTCGGCACATGATCGCGCACAAACGCGAGCATCTCTTTCCAATCCAAGGTCTCGGGTCCGACGAGGTTGTAGACCTCGCCCACGGCCTGCTCGCGCGCCAGCGCCTCGCCGACAACCCACGCCACATCGCCGACATAAACGGGCGAGATCCGCGCCGGCTCGGTCTTCCCCGGCACCAGCGTCATCGCCCCGTCCGTCCGCCTCGCGAAGTACGGCATGAAGAGATACGGCGCCGCCCGCCCCGTGGCCCAGCCCCGCGCCATCTGCATGAACTCGCCGTCCGCGCCGTGGATCATCGACGGCCGCAGGATCGTCCACGCAAAGCCGCTCCGACGCACCACCATCTCCCCATCGAACTTGGAGCGCTGATACCGCGTCGCGCCGCCCGGGCGCATGTCCTCATCCGTGGCCCCGAGCGCCGAGATCTGCACAAAGCGCGCCCGTTCAATCGGCACGCCCCGCGACTCAAGCTCCCTGCGGAACGCCTCCGTCAGCTTCTTGGGAATGTCCACGTGCGCCTGCTCGAAGGGTTGCCCGCCGCGCGTCTCGCGGATGATCCCCACGCAGTTCACGACCGCATCAGCGCCCTTCACCAGCTCGGCCGCGCCCGATGACGTGTGCGCCTGCCCCTGCACGATCGTCAGGTCCGCGTGCGTCGGCAACACCTTTCCCGCCTTCGAGATGTCCCGCGCCAGGGCGCGAACCCGATGCCCCCGCGCCAGCAGCTCCGCCACCACGTGCCGCCCCACGAACCCCGTGGAACCCGACACCGCGACAACACGCCCGACCGAGGACTGATTCTGGCTGTGACCCATCGTGCACCAATCCTGCGCGACGACCGGAGCCGCCGCAGCAAAGCAGAAAGCGATCCATCCGGACCAACGCCCGGACAAGCACCGAGTTTATGACCCCTGGGGTCATTCTCCAAACCGCGCCCCCTCCACCCCGCGTCCGGGGTGTCGCGCCCGCCTCGCGCCCCGTCTCCGTACCATCGCGCGTGACGATCTCCCTCTCCGACCTCTCCTTCCACTACCGCCCGGGCCGTCCCGTCCTCTCCAGCATCACTGCCACCCTCAACTCCGCGCGCATCACCGCCCTCGTCGGCCCCAACGGAGCGGGCAAGTCCACGCTCCTGCGCCTCATGGCCGGCCTGCTCACCCCCTCATCCGGTCGCGTCACGCTTCAAACCGTCGCCGCTCACCACGCCCGCGCCCGCGATGCAGCCCAGGACGTCGCCCATATCGCCCCCCCCGACCGCGCCCGCCACATCGCCTACGTCGCCCAGCGATCCTCCATCGCCTTCGCATTCTCCGCCCGCAACGTCGTCGCCATGGGGCGCCACGCGCTCGGTCCCGACCCCACCGCCGTCGAACGCGCGATCGACATGCTCGACCTCGGCCCCGTCGCCGACCGACCGTTCAACACCCTCTCAGCCGGCCAGCAGCAGCGGGTCTCCATCGCGCGTGCCGTCGCGCAGCTCACCGATTCCACCACCGCTCCCCCCTCCAGAGAGCCCCGATTTCTCCTGGCCGATGAGCCCCTTGCCGCCCTCGACCCACGCCACATCGTCCAGTCTCTGGACACCTTCCGCGCCCTTGCCGACCGAGGCATCGGCACCGTCCTCGTCCTTCACGACCTCACCGCCGCCGGTCGCATCGCCGACGACGCCATCCTCCTCAACTGTGGCGGCACCGTGGGCGCGTCCGGACCCGCCGCCGCGGTCCTCACCCCCGACATCCTCGGACCCGCCTACGGCGTCCGCTTCGCATCCTTCCCCATCCCCGGAAGTCACCCCGCGCTGATCCCCATCGCCGCCCTTCCGCCCTTGGCCTCCCGGACGCCCGAGGGCCGATAGACTTCACCCGTGCAGAACTGGATCGAAATTGTCCTGTTCGCCCTGATCATCGGCTCCTCGGCCGTCGGCTGGGTCGTGCGCAAACTCAAAGAGCAGGCCGAGGTCCGCCAGCACCAGGCCGGGCTTGAGCGTCAGCGCCTCGACGCCCTCCGCACCGGTCGAAATCTCGAAACCCTGCAGGGCGCGCCCGGCGCCTCGCCCACGATGGCCGATGCGGATTCCGCCCGACCCTCAGCCCGACCCCCAGCTCGACCCATGACCGCGGAAGAGCGTCTCCGCGAGATCATGGCCGAGCGCCAGCGTCGCCTCGAAGAACTCCGCCGCCGGGCCCAGGCCCAGACCCAAGCCCAGTCAAAGGCCGCGCCCCCGACCGCGACGCACGCCCGATCCCGCGCCCCCCTCCAGCCGGGCGGCGGCCCCCCCTTCTCTCAGTCTCAGGCACAGGCCCAGGCAAACGCCCGCGCCAAAGCCCGCATGGAACAGGCCCGCGCCGCCCAGGCCCGCGCCGCACAGGCAAAGGCCGCCCAGCAGCGATCCGCACAGACCTCGGCTCAATCCTCGCGCGGCATCACCCTCAACACCAGCGACGGCGCCTACACCAACGAGCAGCAACGCCGCGACCAGATCGCTCGCAAGCGCGCCGAAGCCGAGCGCGAGGGCGCGCTCGCACGCACCCAGCAGGACAACTACGAAAGAGCCGAGCGCGACCGCGCAGATCGCGAACGCGCCGCGGCCACCATCGCCGATTCCGCCCGCCGCGCCTCACCCGTTCCCGCGGGCCCGCGCCTCGGCGGCATCTCCGCGTCTCCGGTCATCGCC
>CAZPPG010000003.1:0-122924 GCA_964588385.1 uncultured Phycisphaeraceae bacterium | reverse complement strand
TGTCGCTGGGCGTCTCCGACCTGGGGGATCACCTTGTAGCTTCGGCCGGCGTAGTTGAATCGATTCACGTAGCCGCCGGAGAGGAGGACGCCGAGATCGCGTCCGACATCGGCAAGGTCGAGCCCGAAGTCGGCGACCTTCTTGCGGTCGATCTCGATGCGTGTCTGCGGGAGGTCGATCATAAGGTCGGAGTCAACGTAGACGAACTTCCCGCTGGCGTATCCGGCGCCGATGATCTGGTTGACGAAGGGCTCCATGTCTGCGGCCTCGTCGGCGCTGGTGACCATGAGCTCGACATCGAACTGCCCGGCGCCCGGGAGGGGGGCGGGGCGGATGGCGATGGAGCGGAGCTCCTTGATCTGCATGAGCTTGCCGATGACTTCGGCCTGGATGGGCTCGGTGGTGCGTTCGCGGTCCTTCCAGTCAACGGTCTGGATTCCGCCGAAGCCGCCGCCCATGCCGAGTTCGGCGATCTGGAAGAAGAAGCGGGCTTCTTTGACGGACATGAAGGCATCGGCGACCTCTTTAAAGCCGCGGACGGTGTAGTCGAGGGTTGCGTCTGGCGCGGTCTGGACGACGGCGAAGACGATGCCCTCGTCCTCGGTTGGTGCGAGTTCCTTCTTGGAGCGGTTGTAGAGGGGCGGGGCGAGTGCGCAGATGGCGATCGATGCGATGACGACGACCCACCAGGCGCGGAGGACGACGGCGAGCACGCGTTCATAGCCGGCGCGGACGCGGTCGAAGACGCGGTTGACAAGGCGCGCGAGGCGTCCTTCCTTGCCTCCGGCGGGGATCATCCACGCGCTCATGATGGGAGAAAGCGTGATGGCGACGATGCCGGAGATGACAACTGCGGCGGCGAGGGTGAAGGCGAACTCGCGAAAGAGCATGCCCGTGAGTCCGCTCTGGAAGCCGATGGGCGCGTAGACGGCGGCGAGCGTGATGGTCATGGAGATGACGGGGGCGAAGAGCTCGCGTGCGCCGAGCAGCGCGGCGTCCATTCGGCTCTTTCCTTCGCGGACGTGGCGTTCGACGTTCTCAACCATGACGATTGCGTCGTCGACGACGAGGCCGACAGAGAGCACGATGGCGAGGATGGTGAGGAGGTTGAGCGAGAAACCGAAGAGCAGCATGGCGATGCACGCGCCGATGAGCGAGACGGGCATGGCAACGAGGGGGACGATGACGGTCCGGATCGAGCCCATGAAGACAAAGACGACCAGCGCGACGATCGCGACGGTCTCGGCGAGTGTCTTGGTGATCTCCTTGATCGCGTGCTCCATGTAGTACGTGCCGTCGTAGGCGAGGGTCATCTCAACGCCCGCGGGAAGGGACGGGCGGACCTCTTCGATGCGCTTCTTGAGGAGGGCTGCGACCTCCAGTTCGTTGGCGCTTGGCAGGGGCCAGATGGAGAGCCAGATGGCGGGCTTCCCGTTGAAGCCGGCCTGGCCGCTGGGTTCTTCGCTGCCGAGTTCGATGCGAGCGACGTCCTTGAGGCGGACGAGCGTTCCATCGCGTTCACGGACGATCAGATCCTCAAACTCGCTGACGCTCTTGAGGTCGGTGTCGGTGAGGAGGTCGATCTGGACGTTGCGGCCCTTGGTCTTGCCGACCGCCGCGAGGAAGTTGTTGCGTTCGAGCGCGTCGCGGACCTCGCTCGGCGTGATGTCGAAGCTCTCCATGCGAGCGGTGTCGAGCCAGACGCGCATAGCCAGCTCTCTGGAGCCTTCGACGCCGGCTCGCTGCACGCCCTGGATGGTCTGGAACTCGGGCTGGACTTCTCTGACGAGGTAATCGTTGAGCTGGACGAGGTCGAGCTGCTCGCTGGTGAAACTGATGTAGAAAGTGGCATATGGCTTGTCGGTGCGTTGAATGTCGACGGCAGGGGCTTCGGCGCCGGCGGGGAGCCGGCTGCGTACCTGATTGAGCCGGGCGCTGATCTCGGCGAGGGCGTCGTTGCTGTTATGGTTCAGACGGAGCCGGACGGTGACGACGCTGACGCCGGAGCGGCTTGAGCTCTCGATGTAATCGATGCCGTCGATCGCGGAGACGACCTGTTCAATGGGCGTGGTGATGAAGCCGCGAACTGTTTCGGCGCTCGCGCCGACGTAGACGGTCGTGATGAGGATGGCGCTGGATTCGAGGCGCGGGTATTGCCGCACGGAGAGCGCGTCGATGGAGCGCCATCCGATCGCGAGGATCAGCAGGTTGATGACAAGGGCGAGGACGGGCTTCTTGATGAAGATGTCGGTGAAAGATCGCACCTGCGGCTCCCCGGGCCCGTCGGCGCCGGCGTTGGGTGTGTGGATTGATGGGTGTTCTGGGCGGGTGTGCGGGGCGGGCGTCAGCCGCCGGTCGAGGCGGCGGGCTGGCTGCCTGAGACGACGTTGCTCTCGGGTGACGCCGGCGGGCCTTCGATGACCTTGACGCCGTCGCGCAGCTTGAAGGAGCCGGCCGCGGCGACGCGTTCGCCGATTTTGAGGCCGTCGAGGACGATGATGTCTTCGCCGATCGTGGGGCCGAGGGTGACGATGCGCTGTGTGGCGCGGGGCGTGCCTTTCGGGTCCGCGGCGATGACGAAGACCGAGTTGGCGTACGCGGCGCGGCGGATGGCCATGCTGGGCACAACGATGTATGGGCGGGGCTCGTCGATGGGCACGCGGACCTGCACGAACATGCCGGGGACGAGCTTGTTACCGGGGTTGTCGACCAGAGCACGGACGCGGAGGTTGCGGGTTTCGTTGTTGACCGTGGAGTCGGCGGCGACGACCTTAATGAGGACGGGGTCGGGGCCGAGGGCGTCGCCGGTGACGGAGACCATGGTGCCGGGGGTTGCGCGGGAGGCGTATTCCTGGGGGATAGCGAAGTCGAGGTAGATGGTGTCGGTGAGTTCCTGAAGGTCGACGACGTTGACGCCCTCGGAGAGGAACTGACCCTCCTGCACGGTGCGCATGCCGGCGCGGGCGCGGAACGGGGCGCGGATGGTGAGCTTGGCGAGTCGGGCTTGGACCTGTGCGACACGGGCGCGGGCCTGATCGACCTCGGCGGCCCAGCGGCCGCGGGTCGCACGGGCGGTATCAACTCTGGTGCGTGCGCGGTCGATCTCGACTTCGGCGATGGCGCGTGACTGGACGCTGGTGAGGCGGTTGAGTTCTGCTTCGGCGAGCATGATCTCCGCATCTGCCTGTTCGACGCTTGCCTCGGCGACGCGCACGGCGGCGGTGACGGCTTCAAGATCGGCCCGGTCGGTGGTCTCGTCCTGCTGGAGGACGATCTGTCCGGCCTCGACGATCTGGCCGGAGTCGAAGCCGACGTGGGTGACGACGCCGGGGAGTTCGTTGCGGACCGTGACCGACCGCATGGCGAAGACGGTTCCCATGAGGTCGGCCATGGGCTGCCAGTTGATCTCGCGCGCTTCGACGATCTCGATCGCTTCTGAGGGTTCGAAAGACGATGGGGGCGGCTGATCGCCCTTGTTCTGTCGGGACTTCGTGACCATGACGGCGCCGACAACGCCGATCACGGCCACGACGAGTCCACCAGCGATGACCGCCCAAGCCCTTCTCATTTCTGCCGTCTCCGTGTGGTTGATGTCTTGGATGCGAGCGCGGGCGCCGGCGTGTCGCGGCGCGTGGCGGGTTTGGCCTTGGGCGCGGCGGGTTTGAGCGCGGTGCGGGGGCGCCCGGCGGGGGCGGATGCGTTCAGCAGCGGTTGAAGGACATGACGGATCATGTTCATCAGGTTGCGATCGACCTGTGTGAGCCCCAGGACGCGGTAGAGCCACAGGCCGTCCATGGCGGCGATGACGGTCTCGCCGACGCCGGGTGCGAGGCCGTCCTTGGCAAGTCGCCCGCGCATCTCTCCGTAGACCTCACGCATGGGCTGGATGAGTGCGGGGTTCTGCGCGAGCGCGGCAAAGACGGCGGAGGAGCTTCGCTGGCACTGGTCGGTCCAGGACTCGGGATCTTCCAGGTGGCTGAGGAGGGCGCGGGCCATGCGGCCGGCACCGGCGGGGGCGCTTTCGTAGGCCTCGGTGACGCATTGGCGCCAGTTGTCGGCGCAGCGCATGACCATGGCCTCAACGAGCTTGTCCTTGTTCGGAAAGTGGTGGAGGAGGCCGCCCTTGCTCATGCGGGCCTCGGCGGCGACGGCTTCGAGCGTGAGGTTCGCGATACCCTGCCGCACGACCACGGCTTCGGCGGCGTCGAGCATGCGATCTCTCAGGTTGACGGGGCCGACGTGCTCCATGGGGCGAACTGTACCGTCCAGACGGTCGGTTTCAACCGTCCGGACGGATTGTGAGGGCTCCGTCGGTGCGGGCGAGGGTGCTTTCGGGGATTTCATGGGGTTCCGTGGGGGGCGGTGGGGTTGGCGTTGGCGGGAGCGCGGGGGAAGGAAGCGGCTCAGGACGGGGCGGTGGGCGCGCCATGACGGCGACCGGCGGGCGCGATGCTAAACTCCGCCATCATGAAGCGATGCGTGCATTTAGTGCCGGTGGTGGCTCTCGCGTTTCTGCTCGGCGGCGTCGGCCTGCTGGGCGGCTGCTCTTCGGCATCGATGGAGAACGACTCGCTGACGCGGGTGCGTGATCCGAAGCTCTCGCCCCAGCGTCGTGCCGAGGCGGCGGTTGAGGCGTGGGCGGAGAGTGATCCGGCGAGCGGCAGCGGGCTTGAGCGCGATGCGGTCCGGAAGACGTTCAAGGACATCGCGTGGGCTTCGAACGTTCCGGGGCAGGTGCGGCTTGCGGTGATCGACCAGTTGATGAACGAAACGGATGCGGAGGGCCTTGCCGACAGCCGCGCGATGGCGAAGCTGCTGCTTCCAAACGAGCAGAACCGGACGATCGTGGCATACCTGTGCAATCTGAGCGCGGCGCGGGGCTGGACGGACATGACGCCTGCGATCATCCGGCAGTGGGCGACGGTGCAGCCCGAGGAGCCGGAGGCGACGCGGGTGGAGCGACTGGCGATCGAGAAGCTGCATCCTGGCGTTGATCCTGCGCGGATTGCGTTTGATGTGTTTGTCGATCCCGAGACCGATCCGGGACCATACAAGCTTCGGTGGGATCTGCGGACGCGGGCCGCGGCGTGGGACGTCCTGGCGCGGCTTGATGCGGACGGCTCGCTGCGTGCGTCGCTTGTTTCGCCCCAATCGACCGTGGCCTTTCCGCCGGACGATCGGACGCTCAATGACATCCGGATCTGTTATGCGGAGATGCGGGTCGTGCCTCGGAACGGGGAGGAGCTTCGCTGGCTGGACAGTCTGCGTGATCCGGCGAAGAAGTCGAATGCTGCGTGGTGGGCAGCGGTTCGCCCGGTCGTCGCGGAGCTGCGCGACGATCAGGTGGAGGGCCTGCGGCTGCTGCATCTGGAGCACGTGCGGTGGGCCTCGGTCAAGCGGCCGGAGTGGTTGAGGGCGACGCGCGAGGAGTTGCTCTCCGAGATGCGGACGCGGATGCAGGGGCGAGAGATCCACGAGCGAGCGATCGGTGTGGATTACACGAAGCAGGTGCCGGAGCAACTCGACCGGCAGGCGGGCAATCTCTGCTGGGGCGACGTGCTGGTTCTGCTGGTGCTGGATGACGCATTGAAGGAGCGGGCGCTGACGGACGCCATTTACTCGCAGATCACGATGGATCGCTCGGACACAACGACGGAGTACGGAGGCATGATCTCCGCTTCCGGTTCGGATGCGTTCCTGGTCACGATGTATCCGCCGCGTCCGAGCAATCGGATGGGTGATCGCAAGTTCGTGGCGTCGGACGATCTGATTTCCGCGAGCGATCGCGGGCTGGCGCACTATCACTTCCATGTGCAGAAGTCACAGAATCGGGAGTACGCGGGGCCGAGCGAGGGGGATCTGGATTACGCTGCCCGACTTGGACGGGCGTGCATTGTTCTCACGAGTCTCAATGACAGCGTGCTGAACGTTGATGCGTATTTCCCCGGGGGGTACGTTGTGGATCTGGGCGAGTTGAAGAGGTAAGCCGCCGCAGCCAGATGATGATGCTGACGCCCATTCTCGTGCTGCTCGCGATCATGTCGCGGCTGGAGCCGGGCGCGCCCGAGCTGCCGGGCGTTCTGGGCGAGAGCGGTGCGGCGTGGGTATCGATGGGGCTGATCGTTGGGCCGTCGCTGGCGACGTGGCCTCTTGTCGGGATGTGGCAGCGGCGTATCGATCGGACGGGAAGCTGGAGAACGATCTCCCGGACGTCGCGTCTGCTTGCGATCGAGCAGTTGTGCGCGGGGCTTTCAACGGCGGCGGCGATCGCGTGGCTGGGGTGGCTTGACACGGTGCGGGCGTGGATGGGCGACTGGGTGCTGCTTGATGAGCTGGCGGCGTGCGTGCCGTGGGTTGTATCAACTGCGGTGATTGCGACGAAGGGGCACGGGCTGGAGCGGCGTCTGCGCGGTGCGATTCTGGTGCGAGAGCTTGATGAGGGTGGCGAGCTTTCGGGGATGCACGCTTTGCCCGCGTGGATCACGCTCAGGATTCGTGAGGGGATTCTGTGCACGCTGCTGCCGGGGCTTGCTTTCCTGGCATGGATTGAGGGCGTCGGTACGATGCTGGTCGCGATTGACGGAATCCGGCCGGGGACGTTTGTTGCGGGCGAGGGGGCGGGAGCGCTTGAGCTGACAGGGATTGGCAATGGCGTCGTGATGGCGGGGGTGGTCGTTGTTGCGCTGGGCGCGCCGGTGATGGTGGGGCGCGTGCTCCCGACGGTGCGGGTGCGATCTGGGCGGCTGGTGGAGCTTGTGGCGAGCGTGTGCGCGAGCCACGGGCTGCGTCCGCTCCCCGTCCGTCTCTGGCGACCGAGCATGGGACAGGCGAATGCGATGGTCATGGGGATGGTGCCGGGGACGCGGGCCGTCCTCATTTCCGAGAGACTGGCGGCGGGTCTGGACGAGCCCATGCTGGCGGCGGTGGTGGCGCATGAGGTGGCGCACGTCAAGCGATGGCACATTCCATGGATGGCTGGTGCGGCGATGACGACCTCGCTCGGGGTTCAGGCGATCGGTGCGGCGTTGGGAGAGGGCGGCGGTTTCGGAGTTGGGGTGTTTGTCGCGATCGGCTTGGTGATCGGGGCGGTGAGCCGCCGGTTCGAGGCGCAGGCGGACATCATCGCGGCGGAGACGATGGAGCGGATGGGGATGGGGCGTTTGGCGGCGTGTGCGGCGATGGTCGGTGCGCTCGGTCGGGTGGCGGCGCTGAACAGGGTCTCGGTGAACCGGCGCGACTTTCTGCACGGAACGCTGGGGCAGCGGATGGAGCGTTTACGGGCGTTTGCAGGGGATGATGGGGTTGGACGCAGGGTCCATCGCGTGGCGCATTGGACGAAAGCGCTGGTTGGGGTTGGTCTGGCGGTGTCGGGCATTGGGTGGCTTTGGATGGGATGATGGCCCGGAACTGGGCTTGCATAGGCCTGCGCGCGACATTCCTTTGTGGAGGTCATCGCGCGTTCTTGACGCGACCTTAACCATCGGGCGGACGGCTCTTCTTAACATTTCTCCGTTCGTGCATTGGCATCGTCGGAGCGTCCGGCGGAGCCGACCTTTCCGCAATGTCCGCAATGGCGATTATGGAGTGCGACTCATGAGGAAGATGTTCGGTCTCTTCGCGGCGATGGGCCTTGTGGCCGGTATGGCCGGTGCTCAGAGCGTCAAGCTCGACCCGGGCTTGCCCAAGTATACAAAGGTTGACGGCGTGTCGGGTACGGCCAAGAGCATCGGCTCTGACACGATGAACAACGAGATGGCCCTGTGGCTTGAGGGGTTCAAGAAGTTCTACCCGAACGTTAACGTGGAGATTGAGGGCAAGGGCTCTTCGACGGCTCCTGCGGCGCTGATCGCGGGCACGGCCCAGTTTGGTCCGATGAGCCGCGCGATGAAGAGCTCGGAGATCGATGAGTTCGAGGCCAAGTTCGGCTACAAGCCCACTGAGATCGGCACGAGCATCGACATGCTGGCGGTGTATGTCCACAAGGACAATCCGATCAAGTCGTTGTCCATGCAACAGGTGGACGCGATCTTCTCGTCCACTCGCAAGGGCGGCAACTCGACGGACATCGTGACCTGGGGCGATCTGGGGCTGAGCGGCGAGTGGGCGAACAAGCCCATCTCGATGTACGGCCGCAACTCGGCATCGGGCACGTACGGGTACTTCAAGGAGCACGCGCTGTTCAAGGGCGACTACAAGCCGTCCGTGAAGGAACAGCCGGGTTCTTCGTCGGTCGTCCAGGCGGTTGCGAGCGACAAGTTTGCGATCGGGTACAGCGGCATCGGGTACATCACGGCTGATGTGCGTGCGGTTCCTCTCTCTCCTGACGCCTCTACTCCGGCGGTCGAGGCCAAGCCGGAGAATGCGTACTCGGGCGAGTATCCGCTGGCCCGGTTCCTTTATGTGTACGTCAACAAGAAGCCGGGCGAGCAGATGGACCAGCTGCGTCGGGAGTTCCTGCGCTACGTGTTGAGCGCTGAGGGCCAGGCGGACGTGATCAAGGACGGCTACTACCCGCTGACGGCAAAGCTTGCGCAGCAGCAGCTCGAGAAGCTGAAGTGAGCGAGCCGATCCGCGGGACGGCGGCTCGGCTTCGGCGGATCAGTTGATGTAGGATACAGAACGGGCGGCTCTCGCTGGGCCGCCCGTTTCTTTCTGCCGCTGCATGAAGATGGAGCTGTCCATGGCCGACGCCAACTCGACGCCGACCCGGAGCCGGCGCACACACTGGAGCGTTCCTCTGGTGGATCGCCTTGCGGGCGTCGTGATCAGCGTGGGCGGCCTGATGGTGATCGCGGCGGTGCTGCTGGTGTGCGTGTTTCTGACGCTGGTTGTGATCCCGCTTTTCAAGGGGAGCTCGGTCGGCGCGGAGCGCCGGTTCACGGTTCCGGGGCTGGGGGCGGACCCGCGTGCGGTCCGCGTTGATGAGTACCTGTCGATCGCCTGGGTGCTCGGCGAGGACTGGTCGGTTCGGCTGCTGAGGCCGGACACGGGGGAGCAGATCGGCCGGCAGGAACCGTTCGCGGATGGAGTTCCATCGGCGGCATCGATCGACTTTGAGCGTCCGGATGCGGTGTTCGGGTACCCGGACGGGACGATCCGACAGGGGCGGTTCCGGTTTGTGTCGGAGATCCTGTCAAACGAGACGGTGCCCGATGCGCTCCGAGGGATGAAGCAGGGAGAGCGCCGGAGCATCGGCGATCGCGTGTACGAGGCGGTCGCGGACGGTCAGGTGCGCGGGCAGCGGTTTGAGGTGGTTCTTGAGGCACCGACGCGGGCGGCTTCGAGCGGGATCCTGCTGATCGATGAGGCGCATGTATCGAGCGGGTACGTGATTGCGGCGTACACCGAGGGCGGGGCGCTCCTAACCAAGAGTGTGACGAAGCGCACGAACCTGATGACGGGGGAGGAGACGACGCGGCTTTCCGGCGCGGAGACGCCGATTGAGATGCCGCCGGGGAAGGGAAGGCCCGAGCGGCTGCTGATCACAGGGAACGGGGATTGCGTGTTCCTTCTGTGGCCGGACGGGGTGGCGCTGCGGGTGGACACTCGCGATATCAACAAGCCGGCGATTGCGGAGACGCTGGACCTGACGCCCGAGGAAGGGGTTATGGTGACGGCGGCGGAGTTTCTGCTGGGGCGATCGTCGCTGCTGGTGGGGGACTCTGCGGGGCTGGTGACGATGTGGTTTCGCACGAAGCCGGAGGACGCGGGCACGGTTGACGGCGTGCGGCTTCGTCCGACGCGGAAGTTCGAGGGCGATGGGACGGCGATTGCGGCGATCGGCCCGTCGGCGCGGAAGCGGATTGTGACGTACTCGAGCGTGGGCGGGACGACGCAGGTGCGTTTCACGACGAACGGGAAGTTGCTGGCCACGGTGAAGACGGAGGGGGCGGCACAGGAAACGGTCGGAATTTCGCCCAAGAGCGATGCGCTCCTGGCGGTGTCGGGGGATGAGCTTCGGGTCTGGCCGTTCGAGGCGAAGCATCCGGAGAGTTCGGCCAGGTCGATGGTGGGCAAGGTGTGGTACGAGGGGTACAACGAGCCTGAGCACATCTGGCAGTCGTCGAGCGGCACGGACGACTTTGAAGAGAAGTTCGGGATGGTGCCCCTCGTGTTCGGCACGATCAAGGCGACGGTGTACTGCATGCTCTTTGGATTGCCGGTGGCGATCCTGGCGGCGATTTACACGAGCGAGTTCATGCCGCGGCGGACGCGGGCGACCGTGAAACCGATGATCGAGATGATGGCGAGTCTTCCGAGCGTGGTGCTGGGCTTTCTTGCGGCGATCATCTTTGCGCCATTCATTGAGCACGTGGTGCCGGCGACGCTGGCGGCGCTGCTGCTGATTCCGACGTCGCTGGTGTTCGGTGCGTGCCTGTGGCAGATGCTGCCTCGAACGATGGCGATCAGGTTCGGATCGCGTCGGCCGCTGGTGATGATCGTGATGGCGTTGTCGGCTGTCGGCGCGGCGGCGTTTGTTGGGCCGCTGGTGGAGCGGGCGCTCTTTGACGGAGACCTGAAGGCGTGGCTCACCGGTGAGCAGGGTGGGCCGGCGCCGGGGTGGATGGTGCTGCTGTCGCCGCTGTGCATCGGCGCCGGACTTCTGGCCAAGAGCCGGATTCTTGAGGCGTGGGCGCGGAGTCCCGGGCGAGCACCGTCGCGGAGGATGGTGGCGGCCATGGACATGGGCGTGTTCATCGTGATCGTTGCGGTCGGGCTCGCGAGCGCGGGGCTGTTCGGGATGGCTCTCGGAAGTCTGGGCCTGGACTTGCGGGGATCGGTGGTCGGGACGTACGTGCAGCGGAACGCGATGATCGTTGGATTTGTGATGGGTTTCGCGGTGATCCCGATCATCTATACGGTGGCTGAGGATGCGCTCAACGCGGTGCCTGAGCATCTGCGGGCGGCTTCGCTCGGCGCAGGGGCGACGCCGTGGCAGACGGCGTGGCGGGTGATCGTGCCGACGGCGATGAGCGGGTTGTTCTCGGCGACGATGATCGGGTTCGGCCGCGCGGTCGGTGAGACGATGATTGTGCTGATGGCGGCGGGGAACACCTCGATTCTTGAGTGGAATGTCTTCAACGGGTTCCGCACGCTGTCGGCGAACATCGCGGTGGAGTTGCCCGAAGCGGTGCAGGGGAGCACGCATTACCGGATGCTGTTTCTGGCGGCGCTGGTGCTCTTCGTGATGACGTTTGCGGTGAACACGGTTGCGGAGGTGGTCCGGCAACGGTTCAGGAAGAGGGCGTTCCAGCTATGAGCACGGCGACGAACGCGAGCGGCGGTTCGAAGGGGAGCGCGGCGCCCTCACGGGCGGGACGCGAGGGACTGTCGCTTCTGGCCGAGGGCCAGATGATGGTGTGGCTGACGGGCGGCGGGTTTGTGATCTCGCTCACGATGATCATCGGGCTCGTGTCGCTGATCGTCTGGAAGGGATCGACAACGTTCTGGCCGGAACCGGTGGTGCGGCTGTCGCTGCACGACGGTCGGGCGTTCATGGGCGAGGTGACGCGGGACGAGACGTATCGCCCCAGGCCGGATGAGATTGAAGCGATGGGCGCGGAGCGTGCGCCCGCGGCGCGGGCGATGGTGGACGCGACGGGGGGCGAGGTTCGGCGTCGGCTGGTTCGCACGGGCAACTTTGATGTCTCGGGCACGCACTTCACTTGGGTGAGTCAGTACGAGGTGAAGGAGGAGTCGCGGCCGGAGTGGGCGATCGTTGTCGAGCGGATGTCGTGGGGGCGGTTCTACGGGGAGCCGGTTGGGTTCGTCATTGACGGTCAGACGACCACGACGGATGCCGCTGGTGCGTGGCGTGAGTTTGAGGCGCGTCACGGGGAACGCCGCGCGGCGCGGCGCGAACTCGTACACATGGAGCGCCACGAGATCGGCGGGCTGAACCGGAAGCTGGAGAAGGCGCGGCTTGACGTGCGCCGCGCGGAGATGAGGTTTGGCGCGGGTTCCTCCGAGCACGAGGCGGCGGTGGTCACGGAGCGTGCGGTGACGGCGTCGCTTGCCGACGAGTTCGCGGCGATTGAGCGGGAGATCGAGGCCATTCGCACCGAAGACACAAGGTACGCGATCGTGCTGCGGACGGCGGACGGTCAGGAGAAGTCGTTTCCGCTTTCGGAGATCGTTCGTGCGTATCCGGCGAATGGTCTATCGGTCGGGGGCAAGATCGGCTTGTATGCGTCGCGTTGGCGGGAGTTTCTTGCGGATGAGCCGCGTGAGGCCAACAGTGAGGGCGGGGTGTTCCCGGCGATCTTCGGCACGGTGTCGATGACGCTGCTGATGACGATCGTGGTGGTGCCGTTCGGGATTCTGGCGGCGCTTTACATGCGTGAGTATGCGCGCGGCGGGCTGGTGATCAGCGCGGTTCGGATCGCGGTGAACAATCTTGCGGGTGTGCCGAGCATCGTGTTCGGCGTGTTTGGTCTTGGCTTCTTCTGCTACTTCGTGGGCGGCGGCATCGACGGGCTGTTTTTCCAGGAGCGCCTGCCCAGCCCGACCTTCGGCACCGGCGGCGTGATGTGGGCGTCGGCGACGCTCGCGTTGCTGACGCTGCCGGTGGTGATCGTGGCAACCGAGGAGGCGCTAGCGGCGGTGCCGCGATCAATGCGCGAGGGGTCGTATGGGTGCGGCGCGAGCAAGTGGCAGACGATCTGGCGTATCGTGCTGCCTCGGGCGACACCCGGGATCATGACGGGGGCGATCCTGGCGATGGCGCGGGGCGCGGGCGAGGTGGCCCCGCTGATGCTCGTCGGAGCGGTGAAGCTGGCGCCGGAGCTGCCGATTGACGGGGTGGCTCCGTTCATTCATCCGGAGCGGAGCTTCATGCACCTGGGATTTCACATCTATGACCTGGGATTCCAGAGCCAGAACAGCGAAGCGGCCAAGCCGATGGTGTTCACGACCACGCTGCTGCTGATCTTGATCATTGTGACGTTGAACCTGGCGGCGATCTGGCTCCGGGCGAGATTGAGCCGCAGGTTCCGGACGAGCCAGTTCTGAACTGGGCCGGATCGGGCGCGGGGTCAGGGCAGTTCGAGCGATCGGGCGTTGATCCACGCCGCGAGTTCGGGCCCGACGAAGTAGGCGCGGACGACCTGACCGACGCGGAGGATGAGTTGGGGGCGGTCGCCGGCTTCATCCAGAAAGAGTGAGCAGGTCTCCAGCGGCTGTCCGGAGAGGCCCTCGATGGAGAGTGCCAAGCCGCCTGGGAGCGCGTCCTCGGTCTCCAGGAGCGTGGTTCGATCGGCGCGGGCGTCGGCCAGGCACGCGACGAGCGCGTCGATCTGCTGGCGATCGCGATCGGGAACAGGGGCGGGAGGCATTGAGGCGTCGGACGCGAGCGACCAGCCGTTGGGGGTGCGCTGATAGCGGACGCGCCTGGCGTCGGTGAGCGAGAGCGTGATGGCGCCGACATCCGGCGCGGGAACATCCAGGATGGTGCGAGCGAGATAGGCGTCAAGGACGGCTGGGATCATCGCGAGCCGGTCGTCTCCAAGTTCGATGAGAACGGGGCCAAAGGCGGGGCGTTCCGGGGCGGGGTCGGCGCTCGGCGTTCGGGCGGCGCGCGCGACGAATGCGCCGCCCTGTGGAGAGACGCCTCCAAGGTCGAGTGTCCATCGGTCGAGCGAGCGTTCGGCGTTTCCGGGATCGACGGAAGCCGTCTCGATCACGATTGCGACCTGTGAGGTTTCCGGGAATGCGGGACCATTGGCGGGGAGGGTGTCGATGAAGCGTGTCGCGTCCATGGCCTGGAGGGCGCGGACGATGGCGCCAACGGCGTCGGCATCGGCGCGGGCAACGATGGGCGAGCGCAGCCCCCAGCGGTTTCCGATGCGAGCGAGCTCGATGGTGTGCGCGGGCATGCGGATGGTGATCCGAGTCGGGTCGGAGGGAAGATCCGGGAAGACGCGTCGGTCGCGCCAGGACATCGGGCCGGAGCCCGTGATTGCGCGGCGGAGCGCGTCGTCGATCAGGAGAATGCGACGCGTGCCGGCCTCAAGAACTTCCACAAGGGTCCGGCCGCCGAGTGACTGGGTGTCAGCGCGAATCACGAGATTTGCTGTGGAATCGGGGCCGATGAGTTCGAGGGCGGTTGAGGCGTCGGAGGGTGTCTGGTCAGTGACAGGCGATCCGATGGTGCCGGCAAGGACGCGAAGGAGTGCGGAGATGCGGCCTGGTTCCACGGGCCATGGAGCGACGCCGTCCTTGGCGGCGAGCCAAGTTCCCGTGGAGGGAACTGCGGTGAACGTGATGGGAGGCTGGCCGGTAGGTCGAACGATGACCGATGCGACCTTGTCGAGCGGCGAATCGATGAGACGAGCGGACGAAGCGGGCGCGTCGGCGTCCCGCTTGGCGAACCGATTGACGGCGAGCGCGATTGACGCGAAGATCGCCGCGAGGATGAGCCATGTGATCGCGGCTCGATTGGTCATGCGCGGAGTGTACCCGAGGAAGAGCCGCCGGTCGGGAGATGTGCTGGCGAGCGCGGGAGGGCCAACGATTGCTGGGTGGCGGGGCGCGGCCGACGAGAAGGGTGGAAGCTATGGGCGGAAGTCAGAGCGTGGCGCGGGGTGGGTGGCGGGCACCCGTTGTCGGGATCTCGACAGACGTGATTGACCGGAACGGGCGAGAGACAAGCATGGTGACGGTGGCGTATGCGAGGGCGGTGGCCGCAGCGGGGGGCGTGCCGATGCTGCTTGCTCCGCTGGTCGAACTGGCGGGGTCGTACTCGGAGCGGATGGATGCGTTGGTCCTGACGGGCGGGGACGACCCGCGGATGGAGCCGTTTGGCGGGCTGACGCATCCGAAGGCGACGCCGCTCCATCCATTGCGGCAGGCCTTTGAAAGCGAGTTGATCGAGCGGCTGAGTCGTGAGCGACCGGAGATGCCGATCCTGGGAGTGTGCCTTGGGATGCAGATGCTGGCCCTGCACGCCGGAGGGACGATGGACCAGTACATGCCGGAGACGCGCACCGATGCGGACCGGCATTGGGATGGCACGCACGAGGTGATGCCGACGTCGGAGGAGAGCGAGGGAGGCGGCACGCGCATCACGCGAGGCCTGGTGCGGAGTCGGCATCGGCAGGCGGTGACGGATCCCGGGTCGATGCGAGTTGTCGGATTGAGCGAGGACGGCGTGATCGAGGCGATCACGGACCCGGCGCGGCCGTTCGTTCTGGGTGTGCAGTGGCATCCGGAGCGGACTGAGGATCCTGCCCTCGGGCTTGAGCTGTTTCGGAGGCTGGTGGCGGCGGCACGGGCGGGGCGGTGATCAGGTGTGGACCGCGCCCGAATAGAAGAACCTGCCGATTCCAATCGTGAAGACCAGGCAGCCGTAGAGCGCGTGATCGATCCATGCGGCGAGCGTGGAGCGAGAGCGATCGAACGTGCGCGCGAAGAGAACGCCTCCGACGATGCAGAGCGCGACGGCGAGCCAGTTGTGAAAGACGATGTGGGCGTGTCCGAAGGCGATGGCGCTGGCAGCGATCATGGGGGCACGGGCGGGAAAGAGCCGGGCGTAGCGGTGGAAGACGAATGTGCGCCAGACGACCTCCTGCGGATAGACGCTCACGAGGGGGTAGAAGATCATGATGATGAGCCACAGCGTGGGGCGTTCGCGCGGCATGGAGAAGAGAATCGAGGGGCCGCCCACGCGCGAGTCGTAGATGGCGACGGCGATCGTGAGGAGCGTGCCCAGGATGGCGAACGTGGCGAGGAGCCGCGGGAGGTCGTCGCGCATAGCCCTGAACTTCCAGAGCGTGCGTCGGTCGAACGACGGGTCCAACAGAAGGATGGCGAGGGTGTAGAAGCAGAAGGCCCAGAGCGCTGGGAAGAGGAGGCCGGGCTCGGAGACGAGGTAGAAGTACGCGAGCGGTCCGGCGAAGTAAAAGAGCAGGTACTCGATCGCGAGGAGGGGGCGTGGGAGGTCCGCAGCGCGTCGCCATGATCTGGGCGAAGGGGGCGGAGCGGGGGAATCCGTGGGCGAGTTCGGGCCTCTTTGCGGCATCGGCGGCGTCGCGGATTGGAGCGGATGCGGCGTGTTCATGGATGGTGCGCGAAGGCCTAGAGTACGACGAGCCGGGGGCTCTGGTGGCCCTTGATTTGATGGAAGAGCCGGATTCGATTCCAACCGATCGGAGAATAGTCATGTCCATGCAGCCTGTGATCGTCGCCGCGAAGCGCACCCCGATCGGCAAGTTCTTCGGCGGTCTCTCGAAGGTCCCCTCGCCGGTGCTGGGCTCGTACGCGATCAAGGCGGTCTTCGAGGCGGTTCCCGCCTTGAAGGGGCGGGTGGACGAGGTCATCATGGGCAATGTGCTCCAGGCGGGGCTGGGGCAGAGCCCGGCGCGGCAGGCGGCGGTGAAGTCGGGTCTGCCGACTTCGATCAGTGCTCAGACGATCAACAAGGTGTGCGGCTCGGGCCTGCAGGCCGTGATGCTCGCGGCACAGTCGATCAAGGCTGGCGATAACAGTGTGGTGATCGCGGGCGGCTTCGAGAACATGACGGCTGCTCCGCATCTGGCGCACGTGCGCGAGGGCGTGAAGTTCGGCAACGCGGAGATGAAGGATCACATGCAGTTTGACGGCCTGACCTGCGCGTTCGAGGGGTGGGCGATGGGGAACGCCGCGGACCACATCGCGCAGAAGTACGGGATCACGCGTGAGGAGCAGGATCGCTTCAGCGCCCAGAGCCATCAGCGTGCGGCGGCCGCGACGAAGGAAGGGTGGTTCAAGAGCGAGATCGTTGCATTGACGGGCGAGCAGTGCATGGACAAGAAGTCGCCCGGGGTGAGCGCGGATGAGGGCATTCGCGCGGAGTCGACGGCGGACGGGCTGGCGAAGCTGCGAGCGGTGTTCACGAAGGACGGCACGGTGACGGCGGGGAATGCGTCGCAGATCTCTGACGGGGCGGCGGCGATTGCGGTCTGTTCGGCGATAGCGGCGGAGGAGATGGGGCTCAAGCCGCTGGCGAAGATCCTGTCGTACCACACGCACGGGGTTGACCCGAAGGATATTTTCGCGGCGCCTATCGGTGGTATCAGGGGTGCGGTGGATCGCGCGGGGTTGAACATGTCCGACATTGATCTCTTCGAGATCAATGAGGCGTTTGCGGCGCAGGTTCTGTGCAACGTCAAGGAGTTGAAGATCGACGAGTCGAAGCTCAATATCTGTGGCGGCGGTATCGCCCTTGGGCACCCCATCGGCGGCTCGGGCGCGCGGGTGCTGACGACGCTGATCCACCAGTTGCATCGCACGGGTAAAAAGCGGGGTGTCGCGGCGCTGTGCCTTGGCGGCGGGAACGCAGTGGCGATGGTTGTGGAGGTCTGAGGGCGGTCGACGCTCTGAGGCCGCCATGTTCGTGCTTTGATCGGAATCGCAATCTTGTTGATTTGTTCGGTCCCATGCAGCACGGGCTGCTGTGTCCGGTGCGGTCTGCGCCTGGGCCAGACCGATGACATTTCGCGGATTCGCGGATCAGTTCGCGGTTTGGAACGCGGGGAAGCGATTTTCGCCTTAGCATGATCTTCGCAGAGGGCCCTCTGCGACCGCCCGGTCGCGGTCCTGGAGTCGAGATACGGCGATCGATGGTCGATGAATATCCGACCGCCGTGTCAAGATGGAGTGAAGATTCATGCCTGGTTCGGATCGCATCATCCGTGTGCTCTGCACGTTGGGACCCGCCTCGCTCAACAAGTCGACGATTGAGCGGCTTGAGGCGCGCGGGGTTGATCTGTTCAGGATCAACCTGTCGCACACGCCCCTGGAGAAGGTTGAGCCGACGATCAAGCTGATTCAGTCGTTCTCGGATGTGCCGGTGTGCCTCGACACGGAGGGGGCGCAGGTTCGCAACGGGACGATGGAGCCCGGGACTGTCGTGCAGGACCGCCAGCAGGTGATCCTGACGGACAAGCCGGTGATGGGGAACGGGAACCGGTTCACACTGACGCCGCCGAGCGTGTTTGCGAGTCTGAAGCCGAACTCTCTGGTTGGCGTGGACTTTGACGGTGTGATGCTTCTCGTGCTGGGGGTGGGCGAAGACGGCGTCAACACGATCGTGCTGAACGGCGGGAAGGTCGGCTCGAACAAGGCCGTCGTGGTGGAGCCCGCGCCGGACTTGCCGCCGCTGTCTGAGAAGGATATTGAAGCGATCAAGATCGGTCTCAAGACCGGAATCACGCACTACGCGCTGTCGTTTGCGAACTGCGCGGAGGACGTGAAGCTGCTGCGCGGGATGGTGGGGCCGGACGCGACGATTATCTCCAAGATCGAGAGCAAGCGCGGCGTCCTGAATCTGGACGGGATTCTCGCGGAGACGGACCAGATCCTGATCGACCGCGGCGACCTGTCACGCGAGGTGCCTCTGGAGAATCTGCCGTTCCTGCAGAAGGCGATCATCCGGAAGGCGAATATCGCGAAGGTTCCGGTGAACGTCGCCACGAACCTGATGGAATCGATGATCATCAACCGCAAGCCGACGCGTGCGGAGCTGAACGACGCGGTGAACACGATGCTCGACGGCGCGAGCGGGCTTGTGCTCGCGGCGGAGACGGCTATCGGCAGCCATCCTGTGGGCACCGTGGACATCGTGCTCGGGCTGATCGAGCGCTTCCGGCGTTCATTGGACGGGTACCGCATCGAGGACCTCTTGGAGGGGACATCGGTGCTTCTGCCGTCGCTGCACGGTCAGTCCGCGGCGGAGGCCGCCCACACGGCCGCGAGAGGTCCGGTCCGGACGAGCGCAGAGCGAGCGGCAAAGTACCCGGCGATCGAGGTTGATGCCGAGACCGCGATGGATATCGAGCAGATCGCGCACGGCGTGTACTCGCCGCTGCGCGGGTTCATGACGCGGGATGAGCTTGAGGGCGTGCTCAACAACTGCCGCCTGCCGGGCGGGCAGGTGTGGACGATGCCGATCCTGCTGCAAGGGAGAAGCCAGGAGTTTGCGGCTTTCCAGCCTGGGCAGTCGGTGCGGCTGGTGGACGAGCGCACGGGCGAGTCTATGGCGGTGATGCACATCGAGGAGAAGTTCGAGCTCGATCTTGAGAGCGTCGCGAAGCGCTGGTTCGGGACGTCGGATCGAAAGCAGCCGGGTGTGGCGAGGTTCATGGGGAAGGGGATGACGGCGCTCGGGGGCGGGATCGAGTTCCTGGCGGCGGCGAGCGTGGCGCGGTCGCCCTACCAGTTGACGCCTCGGCAGACCAGGATGCTGTTCGACATCAAGGGGTGGAACAAGATCGTGGCGTTCCACACGCGGAACGTGCCGCACCGGGGGCACGAGCACGTCATTCTGCACGCGTGCGAGCGGAGCAACGCGGACGGCATCCTGATCCACCCGGTGATCGGGCCGAATCCTTCGGGGGCGTTCACGTCCGAGGCGATCATCAGGGCGTACGAGCGGCTGATATCGGCGCGTGTGCCGAACGCGCTCTTGGCGGCGTTCAGCACGTACTCGCGTTACTGCGGGGCGAGGGAGGATGTGTTTGCCGCGCTGTGCCGCAAGAACTTCGGGTGCACGCACTTCGTGCTTGGCCGGGACCATCCGGGGGTTCCCGGGGCTCAGGGCGACAATCGCGAGTTCTTTGAGCAGCTCGGGGACATCGGGATTACGCCGATCTTCTTCGATCCGGTTCATTACTCGGAGTCGGCGCACGAGACGGTTGAGTCGGAATCTCTGAACGGGTACAAGGCGATATCGGGTGGCGTGATCCGCGAGTGCCTGCTGCGAGGCGAGCCGATTCCCCCGTGGTGCATGCGTGAGGACATCGCGAGTCTGCTGCTGGACATGCGGAGCGCGGGTGAGCGGGTTCTGGTTGAGTAGCTGTCCGCGCCGGAGCGTTCGGCGCGAGAGAAGGGGAGGCGTATGGGTGCGATAGGTCGGCTGGGTCGGCTCTACTCCGACTTCTACATAAGGCGGAAGGTGCCGTCGATCGTTTACTCGATGGAGCGGACCGCGAGCGTCTCGCTCTACCAGTCGCTGCTGGCGTGCGGGGAGTTGGCGGTCGCGACGCACTACGTCGAGCCGGCGGCGATGGTGGACGGGCGCATGTCGCGCACGGCGATCTGGGCGGCGCGAAAGGTGCTTGGGCATTCGCGTCCGCACCGGGTTATTTCGCTGGTGCGGAACCCCTTTGACCACATGCTGTCGATGTTCGCCAGAGCTTCGCACGACAGGGCGGTGCTTGCGTCGGCGCAGGGCGAGGCGTCGATCGGGGACCTGACCCGGCCGTTTGTGGAGGAGTTTCTGGGGAAGCGTGAGTACATGCGGCAACTGGAGTGGTTCGACGGGCCGTACAAGAGCCAGCTCGGGCTGGACGTGTACGCGCACCCGTTCGACAAGGCGAGGGGCTTCGGCAGGTTCTCTCACGACTCGTGCGATGCGCTGGTGGTGCGGACGGAGCTGAAGGACGCGGAGAAGAGCGCTGTGGTCGGGGAGTTCCTGGGACGCCCTGAGTTCCGCATGGTTGATGTGGTTCCGGTGAAGCGGGCTCGCACGGAGGCGGCGGGGATGCCCGGAGAGAAGTCGGCGTACGGGGCGAGCTACAAGGCGCTCAAGCAGGGCGTGGAGATCCCGCGGGAACACGTTGAGCGGATCCGGGAGTCTCGCTATGCGAGACACTTCTTCACGGACGAGGAGTTGGACGCTTCGATCCGCCGAGTCACGGGTCGCGAGCCGAAGTGACGATCAGAAGTGGGCGGCGAGCGAGGGGGCGATGGCAAGGATGGCCTGTTCGCCGGAATGCCGGGCTGGTTCGCAGACGCCAAGGAGCGGGGCTCGATGGTCTTCACGACAGAGAATCTGGTTCACCTACTGATCGCGATCGGGCTTCTGGTGTCGTTCGGACACGTGTTCGGATGGATCTTTCGAAGATTTCGCCAGCCGCCCGTGATCGGTGAGATCCTGGCGGGGCTTCTGCTGGGTCCGACGATTCTCGGATGGATTGATCCCGGGCTTCAGGAGAGCATCTTTCCGAAGGAGGGGCCGACGCGGGTGGTGATGGGGGCGTTCTACCAGTTGGGGCTGCTGCTGCTGATGTTCTGCTCGGGCGCGGAGATGCGGACTGCCTTCCAGCGCGAGGATCGGCGGACGGCGGTTGCGATCACGCTGGCGGGCACGGTGCTGCCGATGATCGCCGGGCTGCTGCTCCTGAGGATGATTGATACGACTGATCTGATCGGGGTGAAGCAGCATCATGCGTCGTTTGCGCTGGTGTTCGGGATCGCGGTCGCGGTCACGAGCATCCCCGTGATATCGAGGATCCTGACGGACCTCGGGATCATTCAGACGCCTTTCGCGAGCATTGTGCTGTCGTCCGCGATCATCGAAGACGTGATCCTGTATGTGATCCTGTCAGTCGCGATCGCGATGGTCGTGGTCGTGGATCCCGGCACCGGGGCCGGCGGCCTTGCGGAAGTGCTCGGCCTGCAGGCGGACACGTGGCAGATGCACACGTACCACGTCGCGGCGTCGATCCTGTTCTTCGGGGTGATGATCACGCTGGGCGCGAAGCTGTTCACGAGCAGGATGTTCCGGCGGCTGAATCCGCTGCACCGGGGAAGCCCGGTGGCGAACATGCTGGTGTTCATGTTCCTGGCGACGATTGCGGGTGTGTACCTGGGCGTGGCCCCGATGCTGGGGGCGTTCGCGGCGGGCCTGGCTGTCGGAAAGTCGTCGCCGCCCGCGCACGCGATCGCCAGAGACTCGATCAAGTCGTTCTCTTTTGCGTTCTTTGTACCGATCTACTTCACGATCGTCGGGTTGAACCTGAATCTTCGGACCGAGTTTGATCCGCTGTTCTTTGTGGGGTTCCTGGCGGTGGCGTGTCTGGTGAAGGCGTCGAGCGTCTTTCTGGGCGCCAAGGCGGCCGGCGAGACGAGCATGGGGGCGTGGAACCTGGCCGTCGCGATGAACGCTCGAGGCGGCCCGGGGATCGTGCTGGCGTCGGTGGCGTTTGAGGCCGGGATCGTGAGCAAGACGTTCTATTCGTCGCTGGTGATGCTCGCCATCGTGACGTCGCTGATGGCCGGATCCTGGCTTGATCTGGTCGTGCGGAAGAAGTGGCCTCTCCGTTAGCGGATGTGGCGGCATGAGCCGGTGCCGAAACTGGGGCATGCGCTACACTTCGAGCCGTTTGCCGGCTTGTGAGGCGCTCGCCGTCGCGATTGTGCGCGAGGGGGCGAGGCAAAGTCGGCGCGTCCACGAAAGGCGATCGAGAACCACATGCTCCGGCGAACCCACACCTGCGGCGAGCTTCGCGATTCCCACGTCGGCCAGACCGTTCGATTGAACGGCTGGGTCAATGGATACCGGGGGCACGGCACCGGGCTGGTGTTCATCGACCTGCGCGATCGGTACGGATTGACGCAGGTTGTGTTTGACGGTGAGGACCTGCCCAAGGACGTCTTGGAGACGGCGGACCACCTTCGCAACGAGGACGTGGTTGCGATCGAGGGGAAGGTGCGGGTGCGCGTGGGGGGCGAGAACCCGAAGCTGGCGACCGGCAAGGTCGAGATTGTCGTTGAGAAGCTCGAGGTCCTCAACAAGACCGCCAATCCGCCGATTCTGCCCGACGACGGGCCTTCGGGCGGAAAGATGGCCAACGAGGAGTTGCGGCTGACGCATCGGTACATCGATCTGCGCCGGCCGCGGGCGCAGCAGATCCTGGGCGTTCGGCACCGCGTGTACCAGACGACGCGTCGGTACTTCGATGAGAACGGATTCCTGGAAGTGGAGACGCCGATTCTCTACAAGAGCACGCCCGAGGGGGCGCGGGAGTTCCTTGTGCCGAACCGGCACATTCCGGGCTCGTGGTATGCGCTGCCACAGAGCCCGCAGTTGTTCAAGCAGATCCTGATGGTCGCAGGGTGCGATCGGTACATGCAGATCTGCCGGTGCTTTCGGGATGAGGATCCTCGCGCGGACCGGCAGGCGGAGTTCACGCAGATCGATCTTGAGATGTCGTTCGTGCGACGTGAGCACGTCATGGAGATGATGGAGGGTTTCGTCAGGCGCCTGTGGAAGGAGATCGCGGGGGTTGATGTGGCGCCGATGCAGCGGATGACGTATCGCGAGGCGATGGAGCGGTTCGGCATCGACCGGCCTGACACGCGTTACGGGCTGGAGATCGCGGACATTTCCGCGATCGCGGCGAAGACGGAGGTCGGCTTTTTCAAGGATGTCCTGGCGAAGGGACAGGATCGCCCGCAGTACAGCTCGCATCGCGGCGTGGTGAAGGCGATTCGCGTGCCGGGCGGGGCGGAGAAGCTGACGCGCAAGATGACCGACGGCTACAACGAGTTTGTGCGTGGGTTCGGCGCGGGCGGGGTCGCGGTGGTGAAGGTGAACGCGCACGGCGTGTTCGAGACGGGCGTGGCGAAGTTTCTGGAACCGGTGCGCGAGGAGCTCACGGGGGCGCTCGGATTGCAGCCCGGGGACACCGTGCTGTTTGTGTCCGACCTTTACAGCGTGGCGACCAAGTCGCTTGGTGAGCTGCGACAGAAGGTGGCCCGGGACATGGGGCTCGTGCCCAAGCCGGGCGCCGAGGGTGGCCCGTGGAACTTCCTCTGGGTTGTCGATTTCCCGATGTTCGAGCGCGACAAGGAGACGAACCGCTGGGTGGCGATGCACCATCCGTTCACGAGCCCGCGGGATGACCAGCTCGAGGCGTTCGTCAACGCGGACGTGGACGATGAGGACACAATTGCGCAGATCGTGTCCGCTGGGTATGACATCGTGCTCAACGGGCAGGAGATCGCGGGCGGATCGGTGCGAATCCACGACCAGAAGGCCCAGAGCAAGGTCTTCCAGTTGCTGGGGCTGACACCGGAGTCCGCGAAGGAGAAGTTCAGCTTCCTGCTGGAAGCGCTGCAGTTCGGTGCGCCACCGCACGGGGGCATCGCGTTCGGGCTGGATCGCCTGATCATGAACTTCGTGGGCACGGACAACATCCGCGAGGTGATCGCATTCCCGAAGACGCAGACCGGTCAGGACCTGATGACCAAGGCGCCGAGCAAGGTGACGGACGATCAGTTGAAGGAGCTGTACGTCAAGAGCACGTGGAACGGATGATGCGTTTCCGTTGAGATTGGTGGATGGGGCGGGGCACGGAGGTGCGACGGATGCATTTGCCGTTCTATCAGGTAGACTCGTTCACGCGGCGTGCGTTCCACGGGAATCCGGCGGCGGTGGTCTTGCTGGAGAGCTGGCTTCCGGATGAGCGGCTGCAGCAGATCGCGAGCGAAGCGAACCTGTCGGAGACCGCATTTGTGGTGCGTGCGGGTGGGTCGGATGGCGATGAGGCGAGGCACCACATCCGCTGGTTCACGCCGGCGGTTGAGGTGGAGCTGTGCGGGCACGCGACGCTGGCCGCGGCTCACGTGCTGTGGCACTGCGTCGGGGAACGCGCCGGACGCATCGTGTTTGATAGCAAGAGCGGGCCCTTGCCGGTCGAACGAGTGGGCGAGCAGACGATTCTGGACTTTCCCTCAAGGCCGGGCGAACCGATTGCGGTGAGTGATGAACTGGTGGCGGCGCTGGGGCGGTCGCCTGTGGAGGTGTTTAAGAGCCGCGACGTGATGGCCGTGTTTGAGAACAAGCGAGATGTTCACGGGCTTGCTCCCGATATGGTTCGACTTGCGGGGATCGACGGCGTGTGTGTGATCGCCACCGCGCCGGGAGCGGGTCATGACTTTGTGAGCCGCGTGTTCGCGCCGCGGGTTGGGATTCCTGAAGATCCCGTGACGGGTTCGGCACATTGCACGCTGGCGCCTTATTGGGCGAAGCGGCTGGGGAAGAGCGCGGTCTCGGGACATCAGGTGTCGAAGCGCGGTGGGGAGCTGTTCTGTGAGGTAAGGGGCGATCGGGTGCGGATCGGTGGGTACTGCGTGCTGTACCTCGAAGGGCGGATTGGACTGTCGTAGGAGCGAGCAGGGGCGTTGGTCAGGTTGTCGCGAGCGCTCGACGCCGCTCCATCATGGCTTCCTTGAAGCTCTGCTTGATCCACCATGTAGCGATCGTGCTGAACCGCACACCCGTGGCCGGGTCGAAGTCCTCGACGGCATTGCGGAGTCCACGGGCGCCGTGTTCGATCAGCTCAGCGGTTGCGAGGCCTCTGCCCTCGTAGGCATCGACAGCGCGAGCGAGCGTGCTGAGCCCAGCGAAGAAGAGCAACTCCTTGGCTCGGGTGCAGCGATCGTTGACGATGGCCCACCCCAGCGCCCGCTCGTCATCAGTTGAGAGCTCAGCGGTGGTAGAAGGATCCTTCGGGAGTTCGGGGCATCCTGCGCGGCAGACTTCCTGGCCTGTTGGCTGCGTTGTGTCGGGGGTTGCGGCTCCCTTGTCAGGTGTCTCGGCCTCGTCGGCGTCCGGAAACAGCGGCGAACGCCATCCGAGGAGTCGTAACCAGCACCACATATCGATGGGCTCTGACGTGCACTCTGACTGCTCTTGGCTTGGGTTGATCTGGATCATGACTCACAGTCTTGTCGTGGGGAATGGAGCGGGCATGATCGAGGGATGAATCGCCCCTCATTCGGGTAGGCCGGTGGCAGCATTAGGAGGTGTGACTCAGAGGTAGCCCAAGAGGTAGAAGACGATGAGGAACAGGATGATGGTGCCGAAGATGCCGCCGCCCCATTTCCAGGCCGCGAATCCAGCGATGCCGCCTCGCACAAGCTTGTTCATAACTGGCGCCCTTTACAGTGATGGCGCGCGGTGTTGCAGCGCCACTGCAAAGTGTGCAGGTCAGTTCCTGAGAGCGTCTGAGCCGATAATGAAACTTGGCTCAGAATGCGAGGATCGGGGGATCACGGGCTGGGGACGAGAATGGTCCGGCCGTTGTCCGCGTCGCGCCTGCCGAGGGCGCAGTCGGAGATGACGCGTGCGACCATATCCGGCGAGAGCGTCTTTGAGACGGGAACCACTTTCTCGGAGATGATCGACCGGAGCATGGCGGTTTCAACAGCGCCCGGCGCGACCGCAAAGGCCTTGATTCCGGCGGAGCCGCCTTCCTTTGCAACTGACTTGACCATAAGTTCGACGGATGCCTTCGCGGCGGCATATGCGAAGAAGCCGGGGAACGGATCCACCGTGGCGATGGACGATACGTTGACGATGCGTCCGGCCCTTTGCGAGAGCATCAGAGGCCAGGCTGCGAGGATCAGGTTCGCGGGCCCGAGGGCGTTGATCTCAAAGGTTTCGCGGACGAGCTCGGGCGTGTGCTTCGCGAGCGGAACGAGCGGGGCGAATCCCGCGTTGTTGATGAGCGCGTCGAGGCGGCCGCACGCGTCGGCGACGTGGCGGATGAGCGATGCGCATGCGAGGGGATCGCCGACATCGGTGGCAACGCAGTGATGCTGGTGGGAGGGGAGCGTCTGGAGGGCGGCGCGGAGTTGGGCTTCACGGCGGCCCGCAAGCACGATCGTCCATTCTTCGGCGGCGAGCATGCGGGCGGTGGCGAGCCCGATCCCTGATCCGGCTCCGGTGATGATGGCGACTGGGCGAGAGGAGTGCGGCATGAGGGGCCCTTGATGCGTGTTTGGGGAGTGAAATCGTGGGTGTCCGGGGCGGGTGGTTCCGATCCCGGGAGGCCGGCGTCACTAGACTTCTCCAACTATGCTCGCACGGATTCTCGTTATTGTCGCATTCCTGGGGATTGTCGGCACGCCGCTGGCGATCCGCTTTGCATCGAAGGATGCGCCGGATGATCGGGAGAATGCCGCACGGCTGATCGTGGTGACACCTCATGTTCAGCAGATCATGACCGAGTTCGATCGACTGTTCGATGCGTGGCACACGGAGAAGTATGGGCAGCGTGCTCGTATTGAGACGAGGCGGCCGGGGGGTACGAGCGAGATCCTGAAGATCCTCGAAGCGCAGTACGCTGCGGCGGCGCGGGCGGGTCGGGTGGCGGTGGGTGAGGGCGGCGATGTGACGGTCGAGCGAGGCGCGATCGACTTCGACGTGATGTTCGGAGGCGGGAGCTACGACCACGGCCGGCTGAGGGCGGGGGTGAAGGTCCGGATCGGCGGTGAGCAGGCGACGATTCCGATGTCCGAGCCGGCCGGATTTGAGGCCGCACGGTTGGACGCGTGGTTCGGTGAGAACGTGATTGGTTCGGGGTTTCTGTATGACCCCGAGCAGTTCTGGATCGGGACCGCGCTCTCGAGCTTTGGGATCGTGTACAACCGCGAGGTGCTGGGGCGTCTGGGCGTGCCGGAGCCCAGGAGCTTCGAGGACCTTTGTGATCCGAGACTTGCGGGCTGGATTGCGTTGTCTGATCCGAGACAGTCGGGGAGTATCACGACATCGCTGGACGCGATTCTGAACTATTACGGCTGGGAGAAGGGGTGGCGGGTGCTGATGGGGATGTCGGCGAACGCGCGCTCTTTCACGAACATGTCGACCAAGCCGCCGATTGATGTGGCGCAGGGCGAGGCGGCAGCGGGGCTCGCGATTGATTTTTATGGACGGTCACAGGCGCAGGCGGTGATGCGTCCGGGGGAGACGGCGGAGACGAGCCGCGTGGGATTCAGCGACCCCGTTGGGGCTGTGTACATCGACGCGGATCCTGCTTCGATCCTGAGGGGCGGCCCGGAACCGGAGCTTGCGCGCCGGTTCATCGAGTTCTGCCTGACGGAGGAGGCGCAGTCTCTGTGGCAGTTCCACGCGACGGGTACGGAGGCGGGGAAGCAGAATCCGACCGGGTGGGACGGTGAGCCAATGGGGCCGAAGGAGTATGAGCTGCGGCGGATGCCGGTGCGTCGGGTCATGTACGAGAAGTACCTGGGCGCGTTCGTAGACCGGGTGGAGCCGTTTGACGCGGCGTCCACTGTGAAGAGCCAGGGGTGGCGCACGGCGATTCCGGTGCTGATGGGTGCGTTCGGGATCGACAGCGGCACCGAGCAGCGGGCGGCGTGGGCGGCGATGTCGCGCGTCCGGGCGCGGGGTGAGGGGGCGAGCGCGACGCTGGCGGAGATGGAGCGGCTGTTCTACGCACTGCCGGTGCATCCGATGCCGGACGGATCTGAGCTTGCGTTTACTCCCGAGAACTACCGGGCGATTCGCGAGAGCTGGCGCGACCCCAACAATCCGGACTGGCTGTCGAGGTCGGAGCTCTCATATCGCAGACAGTTCGTCGAGAACTACACGCGGGTGGTTGAACTCTCTCGGAAGAACTGACGGAATCGAGTGCGCAAGCGCGAAGGGAATCGACAATGGACGGCTTGGAAGTGCGCAGGGGGACGGAGTCCAGGCCGATCGCCACGAGAATCGTGGCGACCCTGGGACCGGCGAGCGAGTCGCCCGAGGTCGTTTCGAAGCTCATCCTGAGCGGCGTTACCGTCTTTCGGCTGAACTTCTCGCATGGGGAGTTTGCGGCACACGCCACGCGGCTGCAGACCGTGCGGAATGTCGCCCACCGGCTGGGTCGACCGACGGCGGTGATGGGGGATTTGCAGGGTCCGAAGATCCGAGTGGGCAAGGTGGCTCCGCCGGGGATTCGGCTTGAACCGGGGCAGGATGTGGTGGTTCGGGCCGGGTTGTCCGAGGCGTGCGTCGAGAAGGGCGTTGTGGTGCTCCCGACCACGTATCCGCAGATGATCGGCGAGGTCGCTCCGGGTCAGCGCGTGCTGATCAATGATGGCGCGATCCGGATGCTGGCGGTGGAGGCGGATGTCAGGAAGGGGGAACTGCGGAGTCGCGTGATCGTGGGGGGGGTGGTGACGAGCGGGAAGGGGATCAATCTGCCGGAAAGCGACGTGAAGGCGCCGGCGATCACGGCGCGTGACTGGACGTGCGTGGAATGGGCGGTCGAGAACGGGCTCGACTTTCTGGCGCTCTCGTTTGTGCGGGAGGCAAGCGAGGTAAGAGAACTGAAGGAACGGCTTTCGGGAATGTGCTCGATCCGGCACGACGTGGACCTGTCCGGACTGGGCTCGATGATCCCGGTGATCTCGAAGATTGAGAAGCCGCAGGCGGTGGCGAACCTTGATTCGATCGTGCAGGCATCGGACGCGGTGATGGTGGCGCGCGGCGATCTTGGCGTTGAGATGGACATCGCGAAGGTGCCGGTGGTTCAGCATCGGATCCTGGCGGCATGCCACCAGTGGGGAAAGCCTTGCATCGTGGCGACGCAGATGCTGGAGACGATGACGGAGAACGCCTCGCCGACGCGTGCGGAGGCGAGCGACGTGGCAAACGCGATTTTCGATGGGGCCGACGCGGTGATGCTCTCGGGAGAGACGGCGGTTGGAAAGCACCCGATGCTTGTGCTGGAGACGATGCGGCGGATCATCGAATCGGCAGAGGAAGAGGTCACGAGCGAGGCTCAAGGGGCCAAGCCACCCACGCGGATGATCGAGCAGCGATACCGGACGGCGGCGCTTGCGCACGGGGCGTGGTATCTGGCGCGGGACGTGGGCGCTGCGGCGATCGTGTGCTGGTCGGAGAGCGGCGGGACGGCGCGATACCTCTCGCAGACGGGTTTCCGGATTCCGATCGTGGCATACTCGTCGAACGCTCGGTCGACGCGGCGGATGGGCCTGTTGCGAGGGGTGACGGCCGTCGAATCGAAGCCGCCGCCGTCGGGTCGGTTGGGGGACTGGGCGACGGCGTTGGAGAAGGATCTGCTGGCACGCGGGTGGGTGAAGCCGGGGGACGCGGTGATCCTGCTGGCGGGGAAGCCCCTGGGTGTGCCGAAGGTCGTGGACTCCATGGCGGTGATGACGATCGGCGATTCGACGAGCGGTTTCAGGTCTTGAGGGGTTTCTGAGCATGCGATCGCACGTGTACGCTTGGGAATGGCGAGCAGGAACGAGCGGGCTGCGATTGTGTCGATCGGCGATGAACTGGCAATCGGGCAATCGCTGGACACAAACTCCAAGTGGCTGAGCGAGCGGCTGACCGAGATCGGGCTGACGGTCGTCGAGCACGTGACGGTACCGGATGATCGTGAATGGCTCGGCGACACTCTGCGCCGGCTTTGCGAGTCCTGCGCGACGGTGGTCGTTTCCGGAGGGTTGGGGCCGACGGCGGATGACCTCACGCGTGAGGCGTTGGCGGACGTGCTGAATGAGCCGCTGGAAGAGGACGTTGATTCTCTTCGTACGATCGAGGCGTGGTTTGCGAGAGCGAATCGGGAGATGCCGCGCCAGAACCGGGTCCAGGCGTTGCGGCCGCGATCCGGCGTGCACATTCCGAACGCGAACGGGACCGCGCCGGGCGTGCATGTTTCGGCGCTGGGGGCGGCGGTGTTTTGCCTGCCGGGGCCCCCGAGCGAGATGCGGCCGATGTTTGACGCGTATGTGCGGTCGCGGGTTTCGCCGCCTGAGGGACGGGTCATTCGCACGAGGGTGTTTCAGACGATGGGGGTTGGTGAGTCAGAGATTGCGCAGCGGCTGGGCGGGCTCATGTCGCGAGATCGCAATCCGCTCGTTGGTACGACGGCCTCGGGTGGTCTGGTGAGCGTGCGGGTTCGGTATGAGGGGTCGGAGCGCGTGGAGCGGGTCGAGCGGCTCATGTCGGAGACGGCTGCGGACGTCGAGCGCTTGGTCGGGGATGTTGTGTTCGCGGAGGGGGGCAGGCCGCTGGTCGAAGTCGTGATCGATCGGCTGCGGCAAGCGGGGCAGCGTGTGGCGACGGTGGAGAGTTGCACGGGTGGGATGCTTGGGGGAGCACTGACCGCGCTCGCGGGATCTTCGGACGTGTATCTCGGCGGGTGGGTGACCTACAGCAACGACATGAAGGGCTGGCTGGTTGGCGTCGGGCGCGATGTGCTGGAGCGGCATGGCGCGGTGAGCGAGGAGGTCGCCAGAGCGATGGCTGTTGGCGGCTTGGAGCGGTCGGGCGCCGACCATTGTCTGGCGATCACGGGCGTGGCGGGCCCCGGCGGTGGAACGCCCGAAAAGCCGGTGGGGACGGTCTGGATCGGTCTGGCGTCGCGTGGAGTCGGAGGCGCTGCGGAGGTGGAGTGCCGCCGGTTTCTGATGAGAGGTGAGCGCGAGACGGTGCGACAGTGGTCGGTGACGAGCGCGCTGTCGATGCTGGACCTGCGTCTGCGCGGAAGAAGCGACACAAAGCTGTTGCGGCAACAGGCGCCATGACGGGGCGTCATGTGGCGGCGCGTTCGAGTTCCTTGATTGCCCGGCGTGATCGGAGGCGCGAGAGCTGTGACATGCGGTCGAGGATGAGCACGCCGTCGAGGTGGTCGGTCTCGTGCTGCCAGCAGCGGGCGAGCAGGCCGGCGCCACGCGTGGTGAATGGCTTCCCTTCCAGATCGAGCGCCGTGACGGTGATCTGAGGCGGTCTGAGGACTTCACCCGTGATGTTGGGAAGGGAGAGGCATCCCTCGTCGTAGGGCTCCACGATGCCCTGTGGGTCTGAGAGGACAGGGTTTATGTAGACAGTGGGGGCGGCGGTGGCCGTGACGGGATCGGACGAGATCGAGCGATCGTCTTCGGGGTCCTCGGGGACGTGGGCGACAAAGAGCCGCCAGGGCAGGCCGACCTGCGGGGCGGCCAGGCCGATCCCTTCGGCCTCGTGCATCAGTGCGATCATGCGCAGCGCGACTTCGCGGACCTCGGCGGTCACGGCAGGCACCGCGACCGCTCGTTTCCGGAGCACATCGGCGGGGTAATGGACGATGGAGAGGGAGGCTGGATCAACGGGCATTGGCGAATCGTATGAAGCCTGCGGGGCGTCCATCCGGCGGTAGGGAAACGTTGTACAATCCCCGCCCCGGCGGTCGGCCCTCTGCGTGACTGTTTCCGGGTGCGGAAGTTCTCGTTTGGCCCTCAGGAGCCGGTTGGACGTTCAGCATGGGCTTGTTCGGCAAGAAAAAGGACGACACGACGCCTGCGGCATCGGGTGGTGCGGCCAAGCCGCCTTCGAGCGCGCCGCCAGCGGCAAGCTCCGGAATGGACCCTGAGCCCGAGAAGGCGCAGCGGTTCTTCGAGCACGCCAAGACGGCGCACCAGACGGGGGCGTACGAGTACGCGATGCAGAACTGGCTGCGCGGCATGAAGTTCGACCCCGGGAGCATGTCCGCGCTGGAGGGGTACATCACCTCGGCGATGCAGCATGTTGAGAAGTCGGGCGGCAAGTTGAGCAAGGAGACGGCCAGAATCTTCGACGGCAAGACTCCAGTGGAGAAGTTTCTGCTGGCGCTGCTGGCATGGTCGGTCAAGATTCGCGACGGCTCGCTGGCCGTGAAGGCGACCGAGGGCGCTGCGGCCCTGAATCTTGCCGAGACAACGTTCTGGATCGGAGAGCGGGCTCTGGTCGCGAGCCGCGGGGAGGCGAAGCCCCGCAAGGACAACTTCACGCGTCTCTTGGAGGCGTTTGCGAAGGTCGGGGCGTACGACAAGGCGGCGGAGGCGGGCGACGCGGCCTTGAAGATCGATCCCAGCGACGGAGAGTTGTCCGGACGGGTACGGAACATGTCCGCGCAGTCGACGATGGCCAAGGGCGGTTTTGATCAGGCTGGGAAGGCGGGGGGCTTCCGCGCCAACGTGCGGGACCTGGACAAGCAGCGGCACCTGGAAGAAGCGGACCGGATCGTCAAAACAGAGGAGACGATCGATCGGCTTGTGTCGATGGCGGAAGAGGCGTACACGGCTTCGCCGGGCGACCTGACGAACGTGGCAACGTATGTGAAGCGGCTGCGTGAGCGTGGCCGCCCTGAGGATGAGGAGACGGCATTCCGCGTCCTCAGCAAGGCGTTTGAAGAGACCAAGCAGTTCCGTTTCCGTCAGGAGATGGGCGAGATCCGCCTACGCCGGGCCTCGCGAGCGCTTCGCAAGCACAGGGAGGCTGCGGAGCTTGAGCCGGAGAATGCCGAGGCGGCCGAGAAGGCCAAGCAGGCATCGGCGCAGTACCTCAAGATGGAGATTGAGGAGTTCAAACTGCGGGTCGCGTCGTATCCGACGGACCTTGGGCTGAAGTTTGAGCTTGGAAAGCGGCACTTTGAGTCGGGGCAGTACGAGGAAGCGATCGCGCTCTTTCAGGAGGCGCAGGGTGATCCGAAACTGCGGGGCCAGGTGCTCGGCATGCTGGCTGAGTGCTTCCTGAAGATCGAGTGGCTTGATGAGGCCATCCAGACCTATCGGCGGGCTATCGAGGTTCATGGCGAGATGGGTTCCCCCAACGTGCTTCTGGAGCTTCGGTACGGGCTGGTGATCGCGCTGCAGGAGAAGGCGGGGAAGGAACGCGACACCGAGGCGGCAATCGAGGGATTCCGATTGGCTTCCACGATCGCGATCCAGCAGATCAGTTACAAGGACGTTCGTGTTCGGCGCGAGCAGCTCAAGGCGCTGGTAGGTGAGCTGGGCGGCAAGCTCTGACGTTTGGTGAAGCTCGGTCAGACGGCTGGGGAGCAGGACATGGCTTCTGGTGCAGTTGCGTTGATTCCGGCACGGATGGGGTCGACCAGGTTTCCGGGCAAGGTATTGGCGTCGCAGACGGGGCGCCCCCTGATCTGGCATGTCGCGTCGCAGGCCGCCAAGGCGTCGGGGGTGGAGCGGGTGGTGGTCGCGACAGACAGCGAACAGGTCGCCGACGTCATCCGGTCATACAACGTTGAAGCAGTCATAACGGGGGAGCATCCGAACGGGACCAGCCGCCTGGCCGAAGCGTCTTGGCGCCTCGGGTTGGGCGATGACGCGCTGGTGATCAACGTGCAGGGTGACGAACCGGAGATTGATCCGGGAGCGATTGAAGCGGCGGCAGAGGCGCTGGAGCGAACGGGCGCGGAAGTAGGGACAGTCGCCTCGCCATTCAGCCCTGGGGAGGATCCGTCCAACCCGAACATCGTCAAGGCGGTGGTGGGGTGTACGGGGCTTGCGCTGTACTTCTCGCGGGCACTCGTGCCCTTTGACAGGGATGGACACCTGCAGCCCCCGGGTGACCGGTTTGAAGGTGTCGCCAGGCCGCTCAAGCACGTGGGGCTATACGCCTACCGGGTCGGATTTCTCCGGACGTACGCCGATCTGGCGGAAACGCCGCTTGAGCGCACGGAGAAGCTTGAGCAGCTCCGAGTGCTGGAGCACGGGTATCGAATCGGTGTCGCGGTGCGGGAGAGTCACCACCATGGGATCGACACGCCGGAGCAGTACGAGGCGTTCGTGAGGCGGTGGTGGGCGAAAGGTGACGCGGATCCGTCGTGAGGACTGGACGAATCTCGCGGCTTTGTTACGATATCCCATGCCAACCGGACGAGAGCGGATGAACACTTCCTCCCAAGGTCAGGGCGGCCAGCGTCAGGGCGGGGGCCAGGGGCATTCGGGCCGATCCGAACCCGCTGCGGAGAAGGGCTGGGGCGCAGCGCGTCAAGGAAGCGTTGCCTCCGGGAAGGGGGACTTGCTCTCTTCCGTTGCCGAGACGACGACTTCAACTGAGTTGTATTCGCCGATCCCGGACGGGTATCAGCGCGGTCGGCATCGGTACGTCGTTGTGCTCGGCACGGTGATGAGCGGGCTGGGCAAGGGGATCTTTGCCTCCAGCGTCGCCAAGATGCTGAAGGACAAGGGGCTGACAGTCGCGCCGATCAAGATGGAGGGGTACCTGAATATTGATTCAGGGACGCTCAATCCGTATCGGCACGGCGAGGTCTTCGTGCTTGATGACGGCACGGAGTGCGACATGGACCTGGGCACGTACGAGCGAATGCTCGACCAGAACCTGTCCAAGTGGAACTTCACGACCTCCGGACAGATCTACTCGGAGATTCTGGATCGCGAGCGTCAGGGCGTGTATCTGGGGCGTGATGTTCAGATGATTCCGCACGTGACCGGCGAGGTGAAGCGGAAGCTGCGAGAGCTGGCGATGCGCGGCGACGGGCGGAAGCCGGCGGACGTGGTGCTCGTCGAGGTCGGGGGCACGGTCGGCGATTACGAGAACGGCTTCTACATCGAGGCGCTGCGTGAGCTTGCGTTCGAGGAGGGGCCGGGCTCGACGTGCTTTGTCGCGCTGACCTATGTGATCGAACCCAAGGCCCTGGGCGAGCAGAAGAGCAAGGCGGCGCAGCTTGGCATCAAGCGGCTGATGGAGGCGGGAATCCAGCCGCAGATGATCGCGTGCCGAGCGACGAACGAGGTTTCGCACACGGTGCGTGAGAAGATCGCGATGTTCTCGAACGTGCCGATGCGACGTGTGTTCTCGATGCACGATCGTCCGAGCATCTACACGATCCCCGAGGAGATGCGGGCGGACGGACTGGATCGCGAGATCCTGTCGATTCTGGAGATGCATGACCGGGTCGATGTAGTGCAGGAGGATCGTTCGCGGGCCCGCTGGACCGCGTTCACGCAGACGCTGACGGCGGCTCACGAGCGCAAGGTCACGATCGGCATCACGGGGAAGTACGCCGCGCTGCGGGATGCGTACGCGTCGATTGACAAGGCGCTTGAGCACTGCACCGCACACTTGAAGTGTGATATTGAGCAGAGGTGGATCGAGACGACCGAGTTGTCTCCTGCGAACGTCGCGGCGCAGCTTGCGGGGCTGGACGGCGTGATCGTGCCGGGCGGATTCGGGGCGCGCGGGGTCGAGGGAAAGATCGCGTGTGTGCGGCACTGTCGCGAGAACCTGATTCCATACCTGGGGATCTGTCTTGGATTCCAGGTTGCGGTGATCGAGTACACGCGGAACGTGCTGGGGATCAAGGACGCGACAAGCACGGAGTTTGATCCGTCGAGCGACAGCGCGGTCATCAGCGAGTTGCCGGATCAGAAGAAGATCGAGGGGCTCGGGGGGACCATGCGCCTCGGTGCTCAGGATGTCCAGGTTCTGCCGGGGACGCTCGCTTCGTTCCTTTTCGGTGGGAAGACCAGTGTCCGCGAGCGTTTCCGGCACCGGTATGAGGTTGAGCCGCGGTACATTGAGCGGCTCGAAGCGCACGGGATGATCTTCTCGGGTCGTCATCCGACGCAGCCGATCATGCAAATCATGGAACTCGCCCAGCCCGGCACCGCGACGGCCCCCGGGCAAGAGCAGAATATTCACCCGTACTTCATCGGCGCGCAGTATCACCCGGAACTGACGAGCAGGCCGCTGACGCCGCAACCGCTCTTCATGGGATTGGCGGCAGCGGCGATCCTGCGGAAGCATGGTATCGACGCGGATGCCCGCAAGCGGCTCATGGGCTTCCCGGAGATCGCCAAGTGGTCTCGAAATGCCGCGGCTTCGCTGCAGCGTACCTGAGGCCGCAGCGAGTCAGGCCTCTCCGGACGCGGCGAGTCTGAGGATCATCGAGCTGTGCATCAGGATGAGGGCGGAGCGCCTTTCTGGTCGGCCTCGTTCCACGCACGCGTTGTGGACCAGCGTGCGTGCGTGGAAGATCGCATCGGGAAGCTGGTCGGCGAACCATGCGAAGGCGTGCACAGCCCAGGGGCGGTTGGTGCCGTTATCGGGTTGAAGCTCGGCCAGATGCCATTCGATGGCGGAACGGCAACGGTCGGCGATCAAGGCGTCTTTGCGCAGGATCGCGATCGCTCCCAGGGCGTGGAGCTCGGAAAGCTCGGTTTCGGTCCATGTTTCGATGCCCTCGTCCCTGCGTTCAGGAACGAGCGGGCCGGTTGTGCTCAGGTAGTGCCGGAGTTCCTTGCTGGTCGGATCGAGTAGGGCGGTCCACGCGGGCGAACCGGCGTCAGTCCGCTGTACCTGCCGCCTCGGTAAGTCGGGGTCGATCCCGAGAAGGTGGGCAAGCAGGGGAAGATCGGTGGGACGGCGAACGTTGCATTCATCGCAGAAGGCAGCGGCGTAATCGCACCGTCGATCGGCAGCCGCGCTGGGATCCTGGGGCATGTCCGCCAAAACGGGGCGGGCGAGGGCTTCAAGGCGGGTTGACCAGATGAGGGCGTCTCGCATCGTTGCCGGAGGGTACGGCAGTGCCAAGAACCTCGCGGTTCGCAGTACGGTCGTCTTTCAAGTCGCTTCCGGGCGCGGTAGATTGAGCAGCCGTGGAGAGAGCAAAGGAATTCTGGCGGCGACACACGCGAGCGATGTGCGTGATGTGTGGCGACCGCGGCTGGGGGCTGCAGCGCCGGCGCTGGTGGTCGACGTACACGTGCCCATGTTGTGGGGGCGACCTTTATGCTCGACCACCTCTGTCGATCGCGAGCATGGAGGGGCTGCGTCTGACGGACCTGATCGCCGGGGCGGGCGCGCATCAGTTCCGCGTGATTGCGTGTGCGTTGCTCAGGAGGCAGAGGGGAGAGGCAAGAGAGATTCGACGCGTCTACCGACGGCCGTCGGCTGCTCCATCGGATCAGCGATCCCGCGCGCGGCTCGGACCGGGAGATCGAACCGATTGAAGCGTGCGAAGCCGGGAGCGTCCGTGGGACGAGTCGGCGCGCGGGTGGAATGCCAGAGATGAAAGGCGGGGATGGTGGCGACAGCGACGGCCCAACGCAGCCCTCCCAGTTGATGCAGTCGCCGGGAGAGATCGTCGTCGTCGTAGCCGTAGCCGGTGTACTGCTCGTCGTAGCCGTTGACCTGCTGGAGCACCCCGAGTCGAACCGCGTGATGCCCGCCAAGGAGCTTGGGCTTATGCGACTTGGAGAGCCATGGCAACGCGCGACGCTGCCAGAGCTGGCGCCGGTATCGGCGGTCGCGACGTTCGAGAGCCGCCATCTGGGCCGCCTCAACGAGGGGTATTGAGTCGACGGCACGCTCAGGATCGAAGAACAGGCCAGCAGCGATGGCGAGCGTGCGGCTCTCTGCCAGGTTGATGCGGAAGGGGACGATGACGTCGTAGCCCTCTCGGCGGAGTGCGCGGTGCGCAGCGATCGCACAGGGAGCGAGGATCATGTCGCCGTCGATCGTGACCACTAGGTCTTCGGACTGGCCTCCGGCTTCCAGTATCGCCCGCAATCCATTGTTGCGGACCTGGTTCAAGCGGGCTTCGCCCTGATGAGGCCGTGCAATGTGGGAGAGGGTGGGGACTGGTCGGCGCGAGCCTTGGAAGGAGGAGGCAACCTGTGGCCATGTCACGTCTAGAAGGGCTCGAATCTCTGGAGCGTCTCCATCGCACGTGACGGTAACCGTGTCGGGAGGATCGGTCTGGGTCACGAGCGAGGCGAGGCAGGTGTCGAGATGACGCGTTGTATGGGTGGGGATCAGAAGGTGGACCCGCGGGCTGGAGGGTCCTGTAACATCGGATGCCGCGCGGTTGGTCATGCCTGCGCAGTGTAGGGATGGCGGCGTGCGCGTTGGGCGGGGCGAACCCCGTACTGGGCCCGTGGACTGGCCGATGTAGAGGCAGGGAGTGCCTGAACGATGAACGGTCCGGACACGAAGCCGAGCGTGAGTTTCCTTGACGACGACGGGCCGGTGTCGCCATGGGTCGCGCCCCCTCCGGCTGCGGCGGACTCGGTGACCGCACCGAGCCGCGATGCTTCCGCGAAGCGTCCTTCGGCTTCGGGTTCCAAGACCAGCAAGGGTCATCGCTTTGAGGCGGAGTTGGACGTCGCGGAGCTTGACGATCGGGGACGTCCGGTCTCAACGTGGGGAGCCCGAGGGCGCGAACTGAATCGTTCTGGGCTGGCGTTCATGTCGCGCCGGATGTGCTACCCGGGGCGGCATGTGGTGGTGGCGGTTCACCTGATTGACTCATCGCCTGTGCCGCTCTTCGGGCGCGTTCTGGCGTGCGAGTACGAGGGCGATGGGCTGTGCCGCGTGGAGCTTGAGCTTCTGGAGGTTCCGGAGGAGAGGCCGATCCGGGACTGGCTCGACGCGATCGTCCGGCGGCTGGGTGGGGGGCGGTAGGATTCTTTTGCTGGACACGCGCGCGAGCTTGACTCCGGGGGAGTGGGCCCCGGACTGTTGGACGTCATGCGCGTCTTTGGAACTCAGACTGAACTGGAAGCATGGCTGGCAGGCGACGGTTGGCGGGCCGGCGCCGGGCCGGTGATCGTGCCGACGATGGGCGCGCTGCATGCGGGGCATGCACGGCTGGTGGCCCAGGGAGCCCGGCTCGCGCGCGAGCGCGGGATCCGGTCAGGGTGCATCGCATGGATCTTTGTCAATCCGACGCAGTTTAACGATCGAGCGGATCTGGAGCGATATCCGAGAACGCTCGATCAGGATGTCTTGCTCTGTGATGCCCACGGTGCGGCGGGTGTGTTTGCGCCGGAGGCGAGCGAGGTGTATCCGCCCGGGAGGAACATCGCCGTTCCTGACCTGCCGCCTGTAGCGACCGTGCCGGGCCTTGAGGACGCATTCAGGCCGGGGCACTTTGCCGGCGTCTGCCAGGTGGTCAAGCGGTTCTTTGAGCTGATGCGTCCATCGGCGGCAGTCTTTGGTGAGAAGGACTGGCAGCAGTTGCAGGTGATTCGCGCCATGACCCACCGGGAGCGGCTGGACGTGGAGATTGTGCCGGCTGCCACGGTTCGAGAAGCCGACGGGCTGGCGATGAGCAGCCGGAATCGGTTCTTGGCCGCGGCCGAACGACAGGCTGCGGCGACACTTTCAGTGGCCCTGGCGCTTGCAAGCTCCGAGCCGACGGCGGATGCGGCCGAGGCTCGGATGGCGGCGACGCTCGTCGGTGCGGGCGTGAGCGTTGAATACGCGGTGGTCCGACATGCGGAGACGCTCAGGCCGCTGGCGCCGGGGACGCGGGTCGGCTCCGTGCCCGCCCGGGCTCTCGTCGCGGCGCGTGTGGGCTCGGTGCGGTTGATTGACAACTGCGACTGGGAGGCGGGTCTGCGTCCGTCGTTGCAGGTTCCTGGGTCGTCGAACGAGGGCGGCAGTGGCGGGACGGGATCGGCGGGTGTAGCGTGTGGGCCGACAGAAGGCGTGCGCCGAACCGGCCGCACGACATGAGGAGCCCGACTTGCAGCGCACACCCTTGTACGACTTTCATGTGGACCACGGCGGAAAGATGGTCGATTTCGCGGGCTGGGAGATGCCCATGTACTACTCGGGCATCCACGAGGAGCACCATCAGGTGCGTCACTCGGGCGGCCTGTTTGACGTGTCGCACATGGGACGGCTGCGGTTCACTGGGCGGCACGCGCGCCGGCTTCTCGAGCGGCTCTGCACGCGCCGGATTGGTGACATGGCGACGGGCCAGTGCCGGTACTCGCTCATGTGCAACGAGAGCGGCGGCGTGCGAGACGACGTGATCGTGATGCGCGTGGAAGAAGACGACTTTCTTGTGGTGGTCAACGGGGCGAACCGCGAGAAGATCGTTGGTCACGTCGAGCAGGTCCGTACGGCCGACAATCTCATGGCGAAGGTTTCGGACGACACGATGTCAACCGCCATGGTTGCACTTCAGGGTCCGAAGGTGATGGAGCTGATCGCGCGTGTGAGTTCCGAGGTTCCGTCGCTGAAGCGGTACCGATTTGCTGTGAAGAACCTGGTGATCGCGAAGCTGATCGTGAGTCGCACGGGGTACACGGGCGAGGACGGGGTTGAGGTGATTCTGCCGGCGGGGATGGTCGGCATGGCGATGAAGCTTCTGCTGAAAGACGTGAACATGAAGGAAGCGGAGGCGCGGGTGAAGCCGGCGGGTCTGGGGGCGCGTGACACGCTCCGCCTCGAAGCGGCGATGCCGTTGTACGGGCATGAGTTGGGCGAGGAGATCAATGCGCTCTCGTGCGGCGTCGACTTTGCGATCGCGATGGACAAGGACAAGGAAGAGGGGGGACTGCCGTTTGTCGGCCAGGACGCGCTGAAAAGGACCAGGGATGCCGGCGGGCCGAAGACGAAACTTGTGGGTATCGAGATTGAAGGGAAGCGGACGGCCCGGCAGGGGAATGCGGTGCTCGTTTCGAGCACGAGTGTGGGGAGCGTGACGAGCGCGTGTCTGAGCCCGACGCTGGGCAAGCCGATCGCCATGGCGTTTGTCGAAGCGGGAGTCGCGGCGGCGGGCGGCGCCGTTCAAGTGGATACCGGCCGCGGCGTGCTTGAGGGCAAGGTTGTGGCGATGCCGTTCTACAAGGCGCCGAAGGCGTAACTGCGACCGGGTTATCGAGAAAGAGCGTCTTGGGGCGATTCGGGACGTTCAGCGTCCGCCGGGAGGGATCTCGACCCAGTGTCCTTCCATGTGGCGCATGATCGTGCCGGTGGCGAGGTAGAGGATCTGTTCAGCGATGTTGGTGCTGTGATCCGCGATGTCCTCGCAGCGGGTGGCCAGTTCGTGGACGATGAAGGCGAAGTCCACGTTCATTTTGCCGGATGCGATTTGCTCCTCCGCGTTGCGGAGCAGGGCCGCCTTGAACGCGGTAACGGCGTCCTCGCTCTGGAGGACGACCTTGGCAAGTCGAGCGTCGGTGCGATCGACGGCGAGGCCGACATCGCGCACGATGCCGACGACGCTGTTGGTCATGACGCGGAGCGTGGGCGGACAGGTGGGCATCGTCGAGGGAAGGCGAGAGACGGCCTCGGCGATGGCGACGCCGACATCTGCGATTCGTTCCAACTCGTTGTTGACCTTGACGATCGTGAGGACGTGCCGGAGCTGGATCTGGTCGAGATGGGCTCCCTCGCGCGTGGCGTCGGAGAGTAGTGAGACGGAGGCTCGTTCAAGATCGACATCAACCCGATCGATCTCGTCGTCGAGCAGAAGCACCGAAGCGGCCTTGGCGTTGTCTTTCGCGAAGAACGCGTCAAACGCGTTCTCGATGAGCGTCTGGACGCGCCGGGCCTGTGCCACCAGATCATGGCGGAGGCCGTCGATGCGAGTCGTGAATCCGTCGGGTGAGGTCGGCATGGGTGTCGGGGCTCGTTCCGTGCATCTTACCCGACCGATCCCGGGTGGGGCGCGCCGAGCCGGTCGTGAGGTTCCTAGTCTTTGGCCTGGTGGCCACCCTTGTCATCGGCGAATACGCCCGACCAGCCGGAGATACCCATGTCCTTTGATATCGAGTTCGTTCATGCACGCCAGATTCTGGACTCTCGCGGCAATCCCACGGTCGAGGTGGAGGTGGCCCTCTCCGGGGGCGCGGTGGGTCGAGCGGCGGTCCCCTCCGGTGCTTCCACCGGCGAGAACGAGGCCGTCGAGCTTCGCGACGGGGATGCGAAGGCCTATCTCGGGAAGGGCGTCCTGAAGGCGGTCGACAACGTGAATGACAGGATCGCCGAGACGATCGAGGGGCTGGATGTCCGCGATCAGGAGGGCATCGACGCCCTCATGATTGAGATGGACGGAACGCCCAACAAGTCGGAGCTCGGAGCCAACGCCATGCTCGGCGTGTCGATGGCATGCGCGCGGGCGGCGGCCGACGCTTCGGATCTGCCGCTCTTCAGGTATCTGGGGGGCACGGGCGCGAGAACGCTTCCGGTTCCGATGCTGAACATTCTGAACGGGGGCAAGCACGCCGACAACACCGTGGACTTCCAGGAGTTCATGGTTCAGCCATGGGGGTTTGACACGTTCGCGGACGGCCTCCGGGCGGGCGTGGAGATCTATCACTCGCTCAAAAAGGTGCTGCACAGCCGCGGGCTTTCGACGGCAGTGGGCGATGAAGGCGGGTTTGCGCCGAACCTGAAGAGCAACGAGGATGCGCTCAAGATCATTGAGGAGGCGGTGGGCAAGGCCGGGTACACCTGGGGCGAGCAGATCTTTGTCGCGCTTGATCCGGCGGCCAGCGAGTGCTGGAACGAGGCGGCGAAAGATGGCAAGCAGGGGTACAAGCTCTTCAAGAGCACGCAGGAGGTGCTCACCAGCGACCAGATGATCGACCTCTGGGCCGGCTGGTGCAAGAAGTATCCGATCCGGTCCATTGAGGACGGGCTTGCGGAGAACGACTGGAGCGGATGGAAGAAGATCACGGAGCGGCTGGGCAAGACCACCCAGCTCGTGGGTGACGACCTCTTTGTGACGAATCCGAAGTTCCTGGAGCGAGGACTCAAGGAGGGTTGCGCGAACGCGATCCTGGTGAAGGTCAACCAGATCGGAACGCTGAGCGAGACGTTTGCCGCGGTGAATCTGGCGATGCGGAACGGGTACGCGGCGGTTCTCAGCCATCGCTCTGGTGAGACGGAAGACTCGACGATCGCGGACATCTGTGTGGCGACCAACTGCGGGCAGATCAAAACGGGCGCGCCCTGCCGATCCGACCGGAACGCAAAGTACAACCAACTGATCCGAATCGCGGAGACCCTGGGAGACCAGGCGGTTTACGGGGCCTCGGCCTGGCGTCGGGGCTGATGGGTGCGGCGGGCTTGGTGGGTGTCACCCGGCGTGCCGCGGCCGGTACAATCGGGCAATGGACCACACGGCACGCATGGACGGGTCGCCGGCGCGCGTCGTCTCGCGCAGGACGCTGCACGCGACACGGAAGTTCTCGTTTGACTCGGTCAGTGTCGAGCGCGATGGCAAGGCGTATGACGTCGCGGGTGTGAGGCACCCCGGGGCGGTTGTGATTCTGCCGATCATGGACACCGCCGAGGGGCGTGTTGTCGTGATGATCCGGAACTACCGGCCGCTGCTCGGTGAGCAGGGCAAGGTGATCTGGGAACTGCCGGCGGGCACCGTTGAGCGCGATGAGCCCGTCGAGGTGACGGCGCACCGCGAGTTGGTCGAAGAGACGGGGTATCGCGCACAGCACCTTGTGCCGCTGGCGAGGTTCTACACGACGCCGGGAATGACGGATGAGGTGATGTGGGCGTATGCGGCGTTCGGTTTGGCGCACGTTGGAGCGCGGCCGGAAGCAGATGAGTGGATGACCGTTGAGCACGTCCCGGTCAGTCGGGCTTTGGCGATGGTCGAGAGCGGCGATCTTGCCGACGGAAAGTCGATACTTGCGCTGCTGTTGGCGTCTCGCAAGGGGATGCTGTAAGGCGATTGATATGGGGTGGCAGGACCGAGACTATCGCGACTCCGGGCGCTCCAAGGGCGGGGCGTGGCTGCGCCGGGTGTTCGGTGATGGTGAGAATCCGTTCTCGTGGGCGGTGCCGCTGTTTACCGCGTTCCGCATCCGGGTGAAGATCCACGTTCTGTTCATTGTTCTGGTGATTACGCAGTTGATCTGGTCCGCATCGAGCAGCACGATGGGCGTCGGTTACAGGGCGCTGGGAATGGGATTGCTGTTTGTGATCGTTCTGCTGCACGAGTTCGGGCACTGCTTTGCGTGTCGCTGGGTGAAGGGCGAAGCGGATGAGATCTTGATGTGGCCGCTTGGCGGATTGGCAATGTGCCGCCCGCCGGGTTCTTGGCAGGCGCACCTTGTGACGGCTGTAGGCGGGCCAATGGTGAATGTGGCGCTGCTGCCCGTTCTGGGCGGGGCGCTGCTGGCATTGGGGCAGGGGTGGGAGAGCGTGATTTTCAATCCGTTCACGCCGAGCGTGCCTCTGGGGGCGATCGGCAAGTGGGGCATTGTCGGGCTCTGGCTGGCGTACTACACGAACCTGATTCTGCTCGCGTTCAACGTGCTCTGCCCGGTGTTTCCGCTGGATGGTGGGCGGATCCTGCAGTGTCTGCTCTGGAAGCGGATGGGATTCGAGAGGTCGATGGACATCGCGACGCGGGTGGGATTGGTCGGCGCGGGTGTGCTGTTCGTACTTGGAATGGTGGGCTCACAGACCACGCTCATGGCGATCGCCCTTTTCGGCGGCATGACGTGTTGGATTGAACGCAAGCGATTGGCGTTTATGGGGGATGCGGGCGGTTTTGCGATGGCCGGGATGGCTTCGGCGTCGGATCGACGGGAACGGACGGCGTTCGAGAAGGCGGCCAAGAAGCAGGCGGCTGAGCGGGAGGCACGGGCGCGGATCCAGCGGGAGGTTGACCAGATCCTCGAGAAGATTTCGAGAGAAGGCATGGGGAGTTTGACCAAGAAGGAGCGTCAGACGCTGGAGCAGGCCTCAAGGTCCGACGTCACGAGGTAGAGCGGATCGCGGAGAAGGTCCGGCGTTTTGCTCTCCAACGACGGGGAACGCCGATTCGGGGCTGCCCCGAGGAGGCGTCGGGTTGACGCGTCTCGCGACGGGCGGCGATGGGGAACAATCGGCAAGCAGCCCGGGACGGTACGGGCCGTGTGGAGGCAAGGCGGCTCATGGGCATCAGCGACCGGGACTACGCGAGGAACCCCAGACGACCGCGCGGGTCGAGCGCGGGGAGGCTGCTCCTTGGCGGCGGGTCACTGCGTCTGCTCTCTTTCAATGCGTGGTTGATCATCATCAACGTGGTGGTTTTCTTCGCGGGCATCATGTTGTCGGGAAAGGGTGTTGATGTTCTTGTGGACAAAGTCTTCAACGTTGAGGTCTCCAAGGGAGACCAGTTGGCGATTGTGGACCAGAAGTTCACCACGGGCGGTCAGCCCATCACGCCGAATACGCCCATCCCGGCAAACGCGTCCTTTCTTCGGGTGATCGTCAATCAGACCACGGGGGAGCAGGTCGGTTTCGCTCGGTATCAGCAGATGGACCCGCTCACAGCGTTCGGTCACTTCTCGACGTATCAGGGATTTCAGCGGGTCGAGGTGTGGCGTTTAGTCACGTTCCAGTTTCTCCACGCCAACCTCACGCACCTCCTGCTGAACATGCTCGGGTTGTACTTCTTCGGCGGAACGGTCGAAAGAAACCTCGGGTTCAAGAAGTACGCCGCGTTCTACCTCGTGTGCGGGATCTTCGGCGGCTTGATGTACCTCGCCTTGAACCTGCTGGGAAATGTGCTGCCGTTCCGTGTGCCGGGCCTGCTGTTTCACGAGACGACGATGCCGCTGGTCGGGGCGTCGGCCGGCGTATTCGGTGTGATTGTCGCGTGTGCCTACATCGAGCCGAAGGAGAGCGTGCAGTTCCTGTTCATTCCGATCGGGATCCCGCTGCCATGGTTCGCGTACGGATACGTGCTGTTTGCGTTGGTGAACCTGCTGTCCGGGGGCTCAAACGCGGGCGGGGATGCGGCGCATGTCGGTGGTGCGATCGCGGGGTTCTACTTCATCCGTCATTCCCATCTGCTTCGGGATTTCTTTGATGTGTTCACGGACTCGCGGCGCCCCAGCGAGCGTCGAGCGACTCCGCGTGAGTCGGGCCCCGACGACCGCGAGGTGGATCGCATTCTCGCGAAGGTGAGCCAGACCGGCGCCGACAGTCTCTCGGACGCGGAGCGGCGCATGCTTCGTGAGGCCACGAGGCGACAGCGCGGGGGCGAGGCGTGAGCGGGGGTGCACTCGGGTTTGAGATTCTCGCGCGGTGCGAGAGCACGCGGGCTCGTGTGGGGCGTGTGCAGACGCCACATGGATCGTTTGACACGCCTGCGTTCATGCCGGTCGGTACCCGAGGATCCGTGAAGGGCGTTCTGCCGCAGCAGGTTGCCGAGACCGGGGCCCAGATTCTGCTGAACAACACGTACCACCTGATGCTGCGCCCCGGCGCCGAGCTTGTGCGGCGTCGCGGGGGCGTGCACCGTTTCATGGGGTGGGATGCGCCGATCCTGACGGATTCGGGCGGGTATCAGGCGTACTCGCTGGCGTCGATGAACAAGGTCGACGACGACGGGGTGACGTTCAAGTCGATTGTCGACGGGGCGGAGGTCCGGCTGACACCCGAGCGGGCGATCCAGATCCAGAACGCGCTCGGCGCCGACATCATCATGGCGTTTGATGACTGCCCTCCGTCGATCGATCCGACGGTGGAGGAGCCCGGGCAGGAGCGGCTGCGCCAGGCGACGGCTCGAGATGAGCGGGCGCTCCGGAAGGTCGGAAAGAGGGCGTACGACCACGTTGCGCGGCTGGATGTCGCCAATGAACGGACAGTCCGCTGGCTGGAGCGATGCAAGCGAGCGCACGAGCGCTCGGACGCGCAGGCCCTGTTCGGGATTGTGCAAGGCGGGACCGATCTTGAGCGCCGCACATGGTCGGCCGAGCGGATCTGTCAGGTTGATCTCCCCGGATATGCGATCGGCGGCGTGGCGGTGGGGGAGTCCGGCGACCAGATTGCCTCGGTCGTCCGGCATACGGCTCCGCTGCTGCCGGAACAGAAGCCTCGATATCTGATGGGCGTGGGGTACGAGCGCGACATCACGGAGGCCGTGCGGGCCGGAATTGACATGTTCGATTGCGTGCTGCCGACGCGGAACGGCAGGAACGCGAACGCGTTTACGCGTGCCGGGCAGATGCGCCTGCGGAACCAGCGATTCGCGGAGGATGATGGTCCGATCGAGGAAGGGTGCGATTGCTACGCGTGCGACCCGGGGTCACATGGATGGCCCCTGCCCGCGCGCACCGGGGGGGGAGCCGGCGCGTTCTCGCGGGCGTATATCCGCCACCTGTTCATGGCGGGCGAGATGCTCGGCCCGACGCTGGTGAGCATCCACAACCTCCGCCATTTCCAGCGGTTGATGTCGGACCTGCGTGCGACCATCCGGGGTGGGACTTGGCCGGAGTTTTTCGCTCGATGGCCGGTCGCGACGCTTGGTGAGAAGTGAAGCCCCCCTAACATTCGCGGCGCGGGCCGGTCGGTCCGCCGGAAAGGTCACCCCACATGTCCGATTTGATCCCGATCTCATGGCCCGATCTCGGCCAATCGTCTTTGACCCTCGCGATGCAGGACGCTCCGGCCGGCCCGGGTTGGTCGGGGACCGGCCCCGCGACGGGCGAGCAGCAGCCGGTCGCGCCTCGCACGGGAGCTGCCCCCGCGGGTCCGGGCTCCATGATGATGCCCTTGATCGTGCTGATGCTGGTCATGATGGTGCTCATGACCGTTTTCACCGGGCGAAAGGACAAGAAGCGTCGGGAGCAACTTCTGTCCTCGCTCAAGAAGAACGACAAGGTGCAGACGATCGGCGGCATCATCGGGAACATCGCCGAGATCCGCAATGACGAGATCGTTTTGCGGGTGGATGAGAACTCAAACGTTCGGATCCGCTTCGCCAAGTCGGCGATAACCGGGGTGCTACAGCCGTCGACCGGCACCGACCGCGCTGTTGAGGAGAAGCCCAACGCCTTTCAGCGGGAAACATCCGGCGCAAACACCTGACCAAACGGATCTCTATCGCCGCCGGGCGTTCGATCGCCGGCAGGCTATCCTTTCTGCCCGGTTTTGTGGGGCCTGTCGGGCCTCCGACCGAGCCATTTGAGCGGTCTCCATGCGTCACATCCTTCGCAACGCGATTTTTTCGATTGCCATCCTCGCGATCGCGATCTCCGCGATCTTCCCCGTCGAGCAGAACCTGCGTCTAGGCAAGGACCTGCGGGGTGGCGTGAGCCTCGTGTACGCCGTGCAGATCCGCCCCGGGGATAACGCCCGCGACGTTCTGAATCGCACGATTGAGGTGCTCAAGAACCGGGTCGATCCGAATGGCATGATGGAGATCTCGATGACCGCGCAAGGGCGCGACCGCATCGAGGTCACCATGCCGTTGCCGAGTGACAAGGCCAAGGCCCTGTCGGCGGCGTTCGAAGCCAAGCTCGACCTGATTCGTTCGAGGTCTTTGACGGGCGGGGAAGTGGACCGCATCGCGCGATTGAGCGAACCGGAGCGGAGCGCGGAGATCGAGCGAGCCTCGGGCGGCGATGCCGGCCAGGTCACGCGTCTGCGCGGGGCGGCGAGCGCGTTTGAAGCGACCGGCAGCGCACGCGAGAGTCTGCGAGCGGCGGAGCAGGAGGGGCGGCCGGAATCGGAGCTTGATGCTCTGGCGGCGGCGGTGGCGGTCGCCGAGCGTGCGTATGAGGCGGCGCGAGACGAAGTGGTACGGGCGAACCTTTCGGCGGAGGACATTCGAAACGCGCTCGCGCTGAGCAATCGGAGCCGCACGCTCCAGGGAGATGACGGAAGCTATGTCACGCTTCCCAGCCCGCGCGAGCGTGCTCTTGATCGGGTGCGCGAGAGTCACCCGGAGGCGACGGCGCAGCTTGACGAGGTCCTGGCGGCGTACTCGGCGCTTGAGTCCGAGCGGAAGACGCTTGACGATTCGAGCGACCTGAAGCGTCTGTTGCGCGGCGCGGGCGTGCTGTCATTCCGCATCGTGTGCGATGTGGGCGAGCATCCTTCGGAGCAGTCGTTGCGGGACGACCTGCGTCGCATCGGGCCTCGGAATGCCAAGGCGCCGGACGCGGGTTGGTACAAGATCAATCAACTCGAGAACTGGTACCGGGACATCCCGGAGCAGCGGGCGCTGGAGGCGGATCCCGCCGGGTACTTCGCATCACGTCGGGGGATGGTCGCCGAGGCGTATGACGGCGAGATCTATGTCCTGTGCTGGAACACACGGGCGACGCGCCTGACGCAGGAGGACGGGCCGTGGGGCGTGGCCAGCGCGTACCCCAGCCAGGACGAGATCGGAAAGCCCGCGATCAGCTTTGTGATGGACGCGCGGGGCGCGGTCCGACTTGGCGAGCTGACGCGTGACCACGTCGGCGACATGATGGCGGTTCTGCTGGACGATGAGATCTACACCGCTCCGAACCTGAACAACGCGATCTCGCGAACCGGCATCATCATGGGAGACTTCTCCCAGGCGGAGATCACGTACATCGTGCGTGTGCTCACCGCCGGCTCGCTCACGGCCCGTCTCTCGCCGGAGCCGATCAGCGAGAACACGCTCGGGCCTGAGCTCGGAGCGGACAACCTCCGGCAGGGCCTGAACGCGGGCAAGATCTGCCTGGTCGCGATCGCGGGCTTCATGGTGGTTTACTACTTCTACTGCGGCGGCATCGCCGTGATCGGTCTTCTGTGCACGGCGGTGCTGGTGGTCGGCGCCATGGCGCTGAATCGTGCCGCGTTCACGCTCCCGGGTATTGCGGGCGTCATCCTCACGTTCGGCATGGCGGTGGACGCGAACGTCCTTATCTTTGAGCGAATTCGGGAGGAGTTGCAGCGCGGAGAGGACCTTCGCGTGGCGGTGAAGCTCGGTCATGCCAAGGCCTTCAGCTCGATTTTCGATGGCAATATCACCAACCTCATCGTCTGTATTGTTCTGGCCTATACCGGCACGCCTGAGATCAAGGGCTTCGCGATCACGCTGGGAATCGGCGTCGTCGCGACGCTCTTCTCCGCGCTCCTGATCACGCGCACGATCTTTGATGCGGCCGTCACCTACGGCGGATGGCGCGGGACCACGATGCTGCCGATGGCCATCAAGCCGATCGGACGGCTGCTCAGCCCCAAGATCGACTGGATCCGACTTCGCGGTGCTTTCATCCTGATTTCGATTCTGTACATGGGGCTTGGCGTCGTGATGATCGCGATTCGCGGTGAGAAGATGCTGGACACCGAGTTCCGAGGCGGCGTGCAGGTCACGCTGCACCTGGGCCAACTCGACGAGCAGACCGGCGCGCGCCACACGATGACGCGTCGCGAGGTCGAAGAGCGAGTCCATGCCATCGCCGCGCAGTCCACGGAGAGCAGTTCTCTCGCGCAGATCCGTTCGGCTGAAGTGCTGCCGATCAATGCACTGGACGACGGCGTCACCTCAAGCACATTCATCGTGCGCACAACGGTTACCGATCAGAACGCGGTGATCGAATCGCTGACCAACGCGTTCCAGGATGTGCTCGACGTGCGCCCCGCGCTCTCGTTCGAGCGCGATGACGCAACGAACGTGCGAGAAGCCCCGGTCTATCAGGTGCTCCAGCCCCGGCTGGGAGACAACATCGATCGGCCGCAACTTCTTGATGATGTCACCCGCTACCTCGGCGGCGTCGCGATCGTGCTGGACGGCCTGAGTCCCGCTCAGCCCATCGCGGACATTGAGGAGCGATTGGAGTCGATGCGCAGCCAGGCCGACTTCTCGGATACCACTTCCCGCCGGCGAGAGATCCTGGTTCTGTCCGGCACCCCGGAGGCCGCAACGGGAGTTGTCATTCTGGTCCATGACCCCGGCACCAGCACGTTCGACAACGAGGACCAGTGGTGGGCCACCGTCGCGGCGCGCGAGTGGCGTCTGACGACCGAGGCCCTCTCGACGCCCACAACGCTCGCGGAGGTACGGAGCTTTAGTCCGGCGGTTGCTGAGAGCTTCAAGGCGAAGGCTGTCGCGTCGATTCTGCTGAGCATTCTCCTGATCGGCATTTATATCTGGGTCCGCTTCGGCTCCGCCTTGTACTCCGGCGCGGCAATCGCGTGCCTCTTCCACGACGTGCTGACATGCGTCGGCTTCGTTGCGCTCGCGGAGGTGCTTTGGGATATTCCCTCCCTCCAGCCGGCGCTTCAGGCGATCGGCATCATGCCGTTCAAGATCGACCTCAATCTCATCGCGGCGTTGCTGACGATCATCGGATACTCGCTGAACGATACGATCATCATCATGGACCGAATCCGCGAGAATCGCGGCAAGGTGTCGTTCGCGAGCCGGAGCGCGATCAACGACGCCATCAACCAGACGATCAGCCGCACGGTGATCACGTCGGGCACGACGCTGATGGCCATTGTCGTGCTGTATGCGTTCGGAGGGCCGGGCGTCCGGGCCTTCGCGTTCACGATGCTGGTGGGCGTGATGGTCGGCACCTATTCCTCGATCGCTGTCGGAGCACCGATCGTCTGGTCGAAGAGGTCTGAGAAGGCGATGAGGGCGATCTCAACGACCCCGGCACCATGAGGCATCGGCATGGACGCGATCAGGCGTGCTTCGATCGGATTCGGCATCCTCGTTGTCGTGTGGATTGCGGTTTACTGGTGGTGGCAGCCGACAGGCAGGGCGATCGCGTTCGACTCTGAGGCGGCGGAGGCCCGTGTGGGCTCCGTCTCCACGTCGCCGGAATCGAGCCGGGCGACGGATTCACCTCCTCCGGTGTCGCAGGCGGAACCCACGTCTCAAAGGCCGCCCGAGCCCGCGGGCGTTCCCGAAGCGCCTCCTCGGCTCGTCGATGGTGTCATCGCTCCACGATTCCGGCCTTACACGGTGCGGCGCGGCGACACGATTGAGCAGATCGCTCAGCGTGAGCTGGGTGCGCGAGACCTGGCGCCCGCGATCTCTCGGGCCAACCCGCTTCTGGATCCGGCGCGCCTCAGAGCGGGGCAGGTGATCCAGATTCCTCTGGATCCGACGAATATCCAGGGGCGGGACGTGCGGCAGACCCCCTTGGCGTCCGTGGCAGTTAAGGGGCACGAGTATGTCGTGAAGGCCGGCGACACGCTGGCCGGGATCTCAAAGCGCCACTACGGCAGCACGGCTCACTGGAAGCTGATCCTGGACGCGAATCGCGATCGCCTGAAAGACGAGCGATCGATCCGGCCGGGGCAGACAATCCTGATCCCGCCCCAGCCGAGCTGATGAGATTGCCCGCCGAGCGAGCGATAGGATCGAACATGGGCCATGAACACTGTTATGTCGTCACGGGAGGGGCGGGCTTCATCGGCTCAAATCTCGTCGCCGCCCTGGTTGCTCGCGAGCAGGGCGCTCGGATCATCGTGATCGACGATTTCTCGTCGGGGTCATTTGCCAACATCGTCGAGGCGTATGAGCGGCGAGGTCTGACGCCATTTGACGGCGAGGTGCTGGCGTCCTCGTGCGACGAGATTGATTGGGAGTCGCTGCTCGAAGAGGCCGCGCCCCTAGCAGTCTTTCATCTTGCCGCGATCACGGACACCACGGTTGCCGATGAGCGACGGATGATCGAGCAGAACACCGAGTCCTTCAGGCCGATCCTCGGGGCGTGCCTGCAATCCGCGACGCGCCTTGTGTACGCGTCGAGCGCGGCGACCTACGGATCACCTGGAGCGGCTGACAATCGGCAGCCCTTCAAGCTCAAGATGGCGGGGCGACCGAACAACGTGTATGGGTTCAGCAAGTGGCTGATGGAATGTGACCACCACGCGGCGGCTGCCAGGCATCGGGAGGAAACGGGGCAGTCGCCATGGGTTGTTGGGCTCCGGTACTTCAACGTGTTCGGCCCCGGAGAGTCCCGGAAGGGGAAAATGGCGTCGATGGCATACCAGTTGTTCACGCAGATCCGCAGTGGTCAACGGCCGCGACTCTTCACCGACGGCACGCAGTCACGAGATCAGGTGCACGTGGACGACGTGGTTGGGTGCACGCTCGCGGGCGCGGGGCTTGGCGAGAAAAAGCGTCCTTCTCCGGGCGTCTACAACGTGGGGTCGGGGCGGGCATCGACTTTCAATGATGTGGCGGCGCGCGTCCGCGTGGGGCTGGGCCTCGCGGAGCACGATCGACCGGTGGAGTACTTTGAGATGCCGCCGAGCGTGAGGGCGTTCTATCAGGACTACACGTGCGCGGACATGTCGGAGACCGCGGCGGGCCTGGGGTTTGTGCCCTCCATCGACCCGCTCGCGGGTATTGAGTCCTACGCGACGATGCTCGGCGCGACGTCGTGCCGAGGCTGAAGGGAAGAAGTGTGCGTCGACGCTGGCGCGGGAGTAATCGATCTTGAGTCTTAAACGCATCCTGGTCACTGGCGGCGCGGGGTTTCTCGGGTCGCATCTGTGCGAGCGGCTGGTCGAGCAGGGCCACGACGTGATCTGCATCGACAACTTCTTCACGAGCCAGAAGTCCAATGTTGAGCATCTGCTGGCGCGCAAGAACTTTGAACTGATGCGTCACGACGTCACGCACCCGCTCTGGCTTGAGGTGGACGAGATCTACAACTTGGCGTGTCCGGCGGCGCCGGGGCACTATCAGTACAATCCGATCAAGACGATGAAGACGTCGGTGATGGGCGCGATCAATGTGCTCGGGATGGCCAAGCGGTGCCGCGCGAAGGTGCTGCAGGCGTCCACCAGCGAGGTGTACGGCGATCCCGACGTTCATCCGCAGCCGGAGAGCTACCGCGGAAACGTGAACCCCATCGGGCCGCGTGCGTGCTACGACGAAGGGAAGCGAGCGGCCGAGACGCTCTTCTTTGATTACCATCGTGCCAATCGCGTGAACATCCGCGTCGTGCGCATCTTCAACACCTACGGGCCTCGGATGCATCCGTTTGACGGACGTGTGGTCTCCAACTTCATTCGGCAGGCGCTCGCGGGTGAGGACATCACGCTCTTCGGCGACGGAGGGCAGTCACGCTCGTTCTGCTATGTGGACGACCTGATCGAGGCGATGATCCGGATGATGAACGGGCCCAATGAGTTTGTGGGACCCGTGAACATCGGCAATCCTCACGAGTTCACCGTGCGACAACTGGCGGAGAAGGTCATCGAACTGACCGGCTCGAAGTCGAGGCTCGTCTTCAAACCGCTGCCTGCGGACGATCCGCGGCAGCGTCAGCCGGACATTTCGCTCGCGAAGGCGAAACTGGGCTGGGAGCCGCGAATCCCGCTGGCCGAAGGGCTTGGGAAGACGATCGCCTACTTCCGCTCGATCCGGCTGGAAGACTTCCGGGCGCCCACACCAAACTACTGATCCGCCGCAGTTGCCGGGATTCCGGCGCACGCGCGAAATCGAGTGGCACGAAGACCTAGTAATCGCTAACATGGCGATGGAGGTCGTGCCTATGGACCCCGCGGGTGAATCGTCGAAGCCGCTCGATCAGCGCTTGGGGGAGATCGAAGCCCGGCTCGCTCGGATCGAGAATCGGCTGGGAATCATGCGGGTTGTCCGGAAGGACAGACCTGTACACCCGCCTGTTCCGGATCCGAGAGAGCCCACGATCGAAGAGGAAGTCCGTCCGACAGCGGCTGGCGCTGCGGTGGTCGCGCGAGGGAACGCCCCCGCGCGCAGCGCGCGGCCGGGCAAGTTGCGCGAGCCGGGTCTTAGTTTGGAGAGACTGCTCGGTGAGCGCGTGATCGCGTGGGTGGGTGCGCTGATCGTCGTGGCGGGTGTCGGCCTCTTTGTAAAGCTCGCGTACGACCAGAAGTGGCTCAGCTTCCCGCCTGAGGCTCGGTGCATCATCGGCGCCGTGTTTGGAGCGATGCTGCTCGCGGCGGGGGAGATTCTTCGTCGCAAGGTCAATCCCTTCGCCGGCGCTGGCTCGCTGGCTGCGGGGATCGGAACGCTGTACGCGTCCGCGTTCGCTGCGTATGAGCTTTACGACCTCATCCCGCTCTGGCTGGTGTTTGCATTGCTCGCGTCGGTCTCCGCGGTCGGGGTCGTCATCGCACTGGGCTCGCGCCTGGTCTCTGTCGGAATGGTCGGCTTCGCGTGCGCCTATCTGACGCCGGTGCTGCTGTGGCCCGATGTGCCTCGACCGTATCTTCTGCCCGGCTATCTGCTGGCGGTGTTGGTCTCCTCGATTGTGATCGCGAGGCGCGGCCCAGGCCGATTCTCGCTGGCGCGATGGGTGGGCTGGAGTGGCACAGGGCTGCTCGGGATCGCATGGATCGAGTCGGTCGCGGGAGAAGGGACAGCCGGACCTTGCGTGTTCCTTGCAGCGGTGTGGTTCGTCGTTCAATGGGACCTGATGAGGACTTCCGTCCGGACGTCAGTCACCAACCGCGGTATGCCTCAATCAGTGGTCGATGCCGCGAGCTTTGTTGTGACGGCGTGGACGTCTCTGCTAGGCCTTTCCATTCTCTCCGAGTCGTTTGCCGCATGGGACTGGACGGCTCCGGCGGTGATGGCGATCGCGTGTGTCAGCGCTGGGGCACTGGGCAGTTGTGTGTCAGGGAGCTCGAGAATGGCTGGCGGCACGCCGCGTAGAGGCTTGTCGGTCGGGCTGTTCGCGCAGGCGGGAGGGCTCGTCCTCCTGGCGATCGGTGTCGCGTTCTCGGGGCCGGCGCTCATTCTGACGTGGGTGTTCTTGGGAGTGGCGAGCGCGTTGGCCGCCAGATTGGTCCGACGCCGCTCGCTCGGCGTGTACGGATTGGTGTCGATGTGCCTCGCGACCGTGGCGCTGGTGCTCTACGAGCCTCTGTCTGGCGACATGATGGACGGTGGGCGAGGCTTTCTCGGTCTGGTGTTGACGGAATGGATGTGGTGCATGTGGCTGGCGAGTGGCGCTTGGATCGTGGGATCCAAGCTGATGGGGTGGGTGGACGACGAGCCTGTTCGACCGTTTGAGCGCGTGGGGCTTGCGATAGGACCCGCTCTGACGTTTGCTTCACTGCTCCATGAGGATGCCAGGCCGGACTCGCTTGCTTGGGGATGGATTGTCCTTGGGGCCGCGTGGGCGTGCGCAGGTCAAGTGCTCGGCAGGCGCCGTGCGGCGTGGATTGCATTGCTGGGAGGACTCGCGGCGTGTGTTCCTTGGTCGTCGGCGTACTTGGGCGATCGCTGGTTCGCGACCGCGGCTTTACCGTTGATGCATGAGGGGCTTTGGTTGGGTCTTACTGTGGGAGGCGTGCAGATGTTGGGAGCGAGGGTCGCATCGAGGGGCGGCAAGCCGCGGAAAGAGGGACGGATAGACCTCACAGTTGCCTGTACGGCCGTGGCCGCTTTGGTGGTTCTGACTGCCACAAGCTACGAGGCGGCTCGGGTCGCTGGTGTGATTTCGGGTGATGTGCACGCGCGGGCCGCGGCGGTCTCCATCTGGTGGGGGGTGTTCGGCACGGGTGCGATTGCAATCGGATTCGGTCGGCGGATCGCCCCGGTTCGCCATGTCGGATTGGGATTGCTCTACATTGCGGGCGCCAAGCTCGTGCTCGTTGACTTTGCGCACGTCGCTCCAGCCTGGAGAGTGGGAGCCTTCGTCGGCATCGGACTGCTCATGCTTCTTGTGGGCGTCGGGTACGCGCGCCTCTCACGGGTGCTGGATCGTGGAGTGCCCAAGGGTGTAGACTCGGAGGATGTCCAAGTCGTTTGATGTGATTGTGGTCGGTGTCGGGACGATGGGCGCCGCGACGTGCTGGCATCTGGCTCGGCGAGGCGTTCGCGTGCTGGGCCTGGAGAGGTTCAGCGTGCCGCATGACATGGGCGCGCACCACGGTCATTCCCGGATGTTCCGGCTGGCGTACTTTGAGCATCCGGATTATGTGCCGTTGCTGAAGCGCTCGCTGGCGTTGTGGCATGAGTTGAACGAGGTCTCGAGGCTGCGTCCATTCGTGAGGACCGGTGGGCTCTATGCGGGACTGCCGACGAGTGAGACGGTGTCGTGCTCGCTGGCGGCAGCGAGGACGCACGGGCTCGAGCACCGGGCACTTTCGCGCGAGCAGATTCGGGCGGAGTTCCCTCAGTTCGATTTGCCTCCGTCTTACGTGGCGATGTTCGAGCCGGACGCGGGGTACATCGTGCCAGAACATGCGGTTGCGCTCATGGCGACCGAGGCGATCCGGCACGGCGCCGAGATCCATGCGTGCGAGCGGACGCTCGGTTGGGAGGCGAGCGCTGCTGGCGTGAGAGTGTCCACCGAGCGAGGGACGTATCACGCCGCACGCGTGGTGTTCTGTTGTGGCGCGTGGACGTCGGGCATTGTCGCCGAGCTTGGCGTTGAACTCCGCGTGACCAGGCAGATTCTTGGATGGGTCTGGCCTCGCGAGCCCGCGCTGTTCACGAAAGAGCGGTTTCCATGCTGGGCGATCGAGGACGAGAGCCGCTCGATCTTCTACGGGTTCCCAATGGCCGAGTCGAGGCCGGGGCTGAAGATAGCGCGGCACGTGCCGGGTCCGACGGCCGACCCCGAAACGCTGGATCGTGAGGGCGCCACCCTTCAGGATGAAGAGAACTTCCGCGACGGGCTTCGGCGATTTCTGCCCAGCGGAGACGGTCCGACATTGTCGATGGCGACGTGCATGTACACGATGAGCCCGGACTCGCACTTCATCCTCGACTTCCACCCGGAGCATGCGAATGTATCGATCGCGTGTGGCTTCAGCGGGCACGGGTTCAAGTTTGCGCCTGTGGTCGGGGAGATCATGGCGGATCTGGCTATGCACGGATGCACGGCACTACCGGCGGCGTTCCTCGGGATGCAGCGTTTCAAGGGCTCATGAAATAAAGAACGCTCCCGGGCGGTCCCGAGAGCGTTTCACATGATCGTGTCAGACTGGTGCGTGATCGAGCGGGGATATCAGCGGCGACGACGACCCATGGCTAGGCCGCCGAGGCCGACGAGCGCCATCGCGCCGGGAGCCGGCACGATGGTGTACGCAAGGAAGTTGCCGGAAGCGGATCCGGAACCCCAGTTATCTGTGGAGTAGTCAGCGCGAGAGAGGTGGTCGACACCGGGGTCGCCGCCGCCGCCTCCGGAGGTCACGACGTCGAACAGAACGACGTCGCCGACGCTGAGACCGAGAGTGGCCAGCGAAACCGAGAAACGCTGATGGCCTGTGCTGTGCGCCGAGTTATCGGTGCCTGAAAGGCCAGAGATCTGGCTCCAGCTCACGCCGTCGTGCGACCAGACCTGACCATTGGTGGACGAGCCGCCATCGTTGGCCCAGGTGCCGATCCAGTGGCTGATTGTCGTGTTCCAGTTGATCGGGCGCGGGCCCCACGGGTTGTCGGTTGCGGTGCCTGCGCCTGTGTTCAGGCCGACCATGTAGTTGCCCCAACTGGTCGCATCAATGTCGGCATTCAGGTGGATGTCAAAGAAGAGATCGCTCGCGTCGTTGGAGACAGAGACCGAGACGATGTCCAGGTGGTTGAAGCCCTGGCTCGCGAAAAAATCGTGGAGGTCGCCGCCAGCGAGGTGGTTGCCGACGTTGTCGTTGAACGTGTCAGCGGACGCGAGCCCGGCGACTGCGACGAGGACCGTCGCGGCGAACAGATTCTTCTTCATGTCACTCTCTCCAGAGGTGCGAACAGAACGCCGCCCAACACGGGCGACAAACGCATCGCTCAAGATAGCGGGTCGGCATTCCGAACGCAACGTTCTTTACGGCAGGAAGTTGTGATTCCGGGACGCGGATGTTGGACGTTTATTCATCGCCTGCCGTACGCGGTTGTCGTTGCTATTCTGGGCGCTTTGAACCGAAGGGAAAGCAGCTATGAAGTTGACACGGGTCGTGGGGTTCGCGGGGATGGTGGCGTGCTTGTTGATCCTGGGCACGGCCGCACCGGTTGCCGCACAAGTGGTCGCGGTCCGATGCGGCAAGCTTTTGGCCGAGCCTGGCCAGAGCCCGATCGACGGCGCCGTCGTTCTCGTCCGCAACGGTGCGATCGAACGTGTGGGGGATGCCTCGACGCAGATCCCCCAAGATGCCCAAGTTGTCGACTTGTCGGACTGCTTCGTGCTTCCGGGACTGATTGACTGTCACGTCCACCTTTCGATGGAGTTTACGGCCGACGTTCGGATGCGGGCGCTCGAAGAGTCCGATGCCGACCGCACCTTACGCGCCCTTGAGAATGCGCACAAAGCGTTGATGGCCGGGTTCACGACTGTCCGGGATGTGGGTTCGGGCGGAGATGCGGTGTTCGCAGTTCGAGACGCGATCGGGGCGGGGCGTGTGCACGGCCCCAGGGTTTTGTCTTCAGGCGAGGCCATCACGCCGACTGGCGGACACGGCGACGACACAAACGGCTTCCGTGACGACTTGCTGCCCATCCCGACCCCGTCAAGCGGCGTGATCGACGGCGAGGATGCCTGCCGCCGGGCTGTTCGGCACCAGGTGAAGCGCGGCGCGGACTGCATCAAGTTGACGGCGACCGGCGGCGTTCTTTCCAACATCGGCGCGGGAACCGAGCAGCAGCTTTTTGAGGACGAACTGGCTGCGATCGTGGAGACTGCGCACCTGCTGGGGAAGCGGGTCGCGTCGCACGCTCACGGGGTTCGGGGCATCAAGGCCGCTGTGCGGGCGGGAGTGGATTCAATCGAGCACGGCACGTTCCTCGATGATGAGGCCATTGAGCTGATGAAGGAGCGGGGCACCTATTTGGTGCCGACAATTATTGCGGGCAAGACCGTGGAAGCCAACGCCGCCGTTCCGGGGTACTACTCCTCCGCTGTCGCGGCGAAGGCCCGGACCGTCGGCCCGGTGATTCAAGAGGCATTCGGCAGGGCTTACCGGGGTGGCGTCAAGATCGCCTTCGGCACGGACGCCGGGGTCTGTGCCCACGGCATCAATGCCAGAGAGTTCGAGTACATGACGGAGGCGGGCATGTCGGCAAGCGACGCCATCGTGAGTGCGACGCTGAACGCCGCGGACTTGTGCGGCCTCCGAGAGATGGTTGGGGCGATCCGGCCCGGCATGGCGGGGGACCTGATCGCGACGCGGGGAAACCCGCTCGATGACGTTCGAGCACTTCAGGATGTGCAGTTTGTGATGAAAGGGGGCGTGGTCGTGAAGGAAGATGGGCGGCCTCTCCTTCGACCTTGAGGACCGCCGGAGGGCTCAACGTCTTCGCCGGATGTCGGTATCCTCTACGCGCGACGCCTGAAAGGCGTGCGGCCGGAGATACTGCCGATGCATCGATTGATCGCCGTTGTTGCTCTCTTCATTCTTGCCGGGCTCGCGAGCGCACAGGAAGGCCAGAGCGGTACTCCGCCTGAACTCCAGACCGAGGCTGAGCTGAGCGGCTTCGAGCGGACCACTCGTCATGATGACGTGGTCCGGATTCTGAAAGCGCTTGATGCACGCTCGGATCGAGCGACATACGCCACAATCGGGCAGACGATTGAGGGGCGGGACATTCCGATGCTGGTGCTTTCGGACAAGCCGCTGGCGGATGCGGCGGCGGCTCGTGCGACGGAGCGGCCCGTCGTGCTGCTGATGGGCAATATCCACGCCGGGGAGGTGGAAGGGAAAGAGGCGCTGCTGATGCTGGCGCGAGACCTGGTGCTGGCGGAGAGTGCAGGGGTGCTGGAAGGGCTGGTTGTTCTGGTACTCCCGAACTACAACCCGGATGGGAACGAGCGGATCGACGCCAAGAACCGGGCGCACCAGACCGGTCCCTCCGGCGGGGTGGGCGTTCGGGAGAACGCTGCGGGATTGGACCTGAATCGCGACTACGTGAAGATGGATGCGCCCGAGACGAGGGCTCTGGTGCGCGTCTTCAACGACTGGGATCCGGCGGTGGTGGTGGACTGTCACACGACGAACGGGTCTTTCCACAGGTACACGCTGACGTACTCGTCGCCGCGGCACCCGGCGGTTGACGCCGAGCTCAGGGCCTTCGCCGCGGAGATCTTTCTGCCGGCTGTTGACGAGGGCGTGAAGGCCAAGACGGGCTACGAGACGTTCTGGTACGGCGACTTTGAGAAGGATCACACGGAGTGGAGGTCGTATCCTGCGCTGCCTCGCTACGGCGAGGGATACGTGGGTTTGCGCAACCGGATCGCGATCCTGTCGGAGGCGTATGTCTACGCACCATTCAAGGACCGGGTGCTGTGCACGCAGGCGTTCTGCGCGGAAGTGCTTGGCTTCACGGCCGAGAACGCCAAGCGGATTCGCGAGTTGATCGCCAAGGCCGACGAACGCGTGTCGAAAGCCGGGGATTCCGGAGGTGAGCTTGCGCTCCGGGCGCAGGCGCTTCCCTTTGATGAGGCCGTCACGGTCTTCGGATACGTGGAAGAGCAGAGGGACGGCCGTGCGCAGCGAACCGACACGATCAAGGACTATCAGGTCACGCGCGTGGATCGGTGGGAGCCGACGCTGACGATCAAGCGCCCCGCGGCGTACATGATCCCCCCCGAGATGACGGAACTTGTCCAACGACTGCAGCGACATGGCATTCGCGTGGAAGAAATCAGGGAAGACATCGAGCTTGATGTCGTGTCGCAGCGCCTGGATCGTGTTTCGCGAGCCGATCGCCCGTTCCAGGGGCGCACGCTGCTGACCGTGGAGGCGTCCCCGGTGGAGGGCATGCAGCGCGTGCCCGCGGGGTGGTGGCGAGTGAGAACCGCACAGCCGCTCGGAACACTGGCTTCGTATCTTCTCGAGCCGATGGCGGAGGATGGTCTCGCAACGTGGGGACTTGTGGGAGAGCTTGACGAAGGGACGGAATACCCCGTGCTACGGGTGCCGGCGGTGACGCCGGTACTCACCGTCGCGGCTCCGGATCTGCCCGAAGACGCAAAGTCCGACCTGGCACTCACGTACGAAGCGGTTTATGAGAAGCGACCGGCCCCGGATCTGGCCGGAACTCCCGTGGGGGGCCTGAGCTGGCGAGAGGATGGTGAGCACTTCCTGCAGCGGAAGGATGGGAAGACGTGGCGGGTGCACGCGGCCACCGGGCGCATGGAACTGCACGCCGAAGACACAGTGATGGCGCAGGCGCTAGAGAAGATTCCGGTTCTTGACAAGCGTACGGCGGAGCGATTGGCGACGAGCGGGGGGAGGCGCTTCACCGAGTCGCGGGACGCGTTCTTTGTGGAGCATGAGAATGACCTTTACTACTGCAAGATGGACGGCTCGGTCGCTGTGCGTCTGACCAGTTCGCCACAACCCGAGGAACTCGCCACCTTCAGCCCGGATGGACGCTTTGTGGCGTATGTGAAGGAGAAGAACCTCTGGGTCGTGGATGTTCAGACGCAGACGGAGCGGCAGCTCACCACAACAGGCAGCGGACTGATTGAGTGCGGGCGAGCGGGATGGGTGTACTTCGAGGAGCTCTTCAACCGCAACTGGCAGGCGTACTGGTGGAGCCCCGACTCCACGCGGATCGCGTTTCTTGAGACGGACAGCACGCGGGTTCCTGAGTACGTGATCGTGGACGACAATCCCGAGCCGCAGAACGTGGAGAGAACGCGTTACCCGCGAGTGGGGGAGCCGAATCCGGACGTTCGCGTCGGCATCGTCACGGTTGCCGGGAGCGAGCCGCGATGGGTCGATCTCTCCTCGTATGTGACCGGCCAGTTCATTGTTCCGGGGGTGGCGTGGCTGCACGGGGGCGGCCGCCTGATGGTGTGTGTGCAGGATCGATCACAGACGTGGATGGATGTCACAGCGTGCGGCAACGGTGCGGGAAAGCCGGAGGTGCTCTGGCGGGAGACCACGGAGGCGTGGGTTGAATGGATGGGGGAGCCGAAGTTCTTGAAGGATGGCTCGTTCCTTTGGTTGAGTGAGCGGACGGGTTGGAAGCACGTGTACAAGGCAGATAAAGAGGGCAAGGCCCTCACGCCTGTCACGGAGGGTGAGTGGGAGGTCCGCTCCATCGCGCTGGTTGACGAGGAGAACGGCTGGTTGTACGTAACGGGCACGGCGGACTCGCACATCGCAGAGAACCTGTATCGCGTGAAGCTGGACGGGACCGGGATGGAGCGTCTGACGCTTGAGCCGGGTCATCACAGCGTCTCGATGAGCCCGAAGGGTTCGTACTTCATTGATACCTGGTCGACATCGGCAACGACGCCCAAGGTCGCGCTGCGATCATCGGATGGCGGGCTTGTGCGGATGCTCGACACGAACCCGGTGCGGGATCTGGCGAAGTACCGCCGGGGTACGTATGAACTTGTGCAAGTTCCGGTGGAGCGTGAGGGAGAAGATCCGTACGTGCTCGAAGGCAGCTTGCTGTTTCCGCCGGACTTTGACCCGGAAAACTCCTATCCGGTGTGGTTTCAGACCTACGGCGGCCCGCACGCGCCCACGGTGAGGGACGCGTGGAGTTCGCTCCTTTGGGAGCATGTGCTTGCGAATGAGGGGTTCATTCTGTTCAGAGCGGACCCCTACAGCGCCAGCGGCAAGGGCGCGAGATCGGCGTGGACGACCTACAAGCAGATGGGCGTGCGTGAGCTTGCGGACGTCAAAGCAGCGATCGAATGGATCAGGTCGCGACCCTACGTGGATGCCTCACGCATCGGCATGCACGGGCATTCGTTCGGCGGCTATCTGACGGCGTACTGCATGACGCACTCAGACCTCTTCGCGGCCGGCATCTCCGGAGCGCCCGTGACCGACTGGTCGCTCTACGACACGATCTACACCGAGCGGTACATGCTTACGCCCCAGGAGAATCCGGAGGGATACAAGGCTACCAGCGTCATCGGAGCGGCCAAGGATCTGAAGGGGAAGCTGCTGATAGCGCATGGCACGATGGACGACAACGTCCACATGCAGAACGCGATCCGTCTGATCGATGCGCTCCAGAAGGCGAAGAAGCAGTTCCGCGTGATGGTCATGCCCGGATACAGGCACGGACTGTTCGGTGATTTTTACAGGCGCATGATGTACGACTTCATCATGGAACTGAGAGACACCAAGCCCGCGGAACGCCCGGATGGGTCGGAGGGATCGCTGACTCGCTCGTCCAACTGAACCGTCAGATGACGGTGGCCAAGTCCGAGAGGTCTTCCATCAGCCAGGTCTGGGCGGTGACGGTGCCGTAGAAGCGGACCACCTTGCCATCCGGTCCGCGCCCGACGATGCTGGTGATGCCGTCGCCACTGGCGGTCGCGCTGAGTTCGCCGCTGAGGGCCAGCGGCGTTGTGGAGGCCTCGACGATTTCCGTGACGTTCTGAACACGCCACTTGTTGCCGGGCGCCCCGGGGACCCACCAGAAAACGACCACGTCGTTGTCCGTCGTTCTCGCGGCGATGTTCAGGCCGCCGGCCGGCGTGTTGAAAGACGTGATTGAGCTTCCGAACACGGGGGGAGCGCCGATCCCGCTGCTCAGGCCGGAAACGACCCAGGTCCCCGCGAAGCGAGGGATCCACCACGTGACCTGAAGGTTGCCCGCGGAGTCCACTCCGGCGAGGTTGATGCCCTGCCATGAGGTGAGGTAAACCGAGAGGCCGCCGGAAAGGGTTGGCGCGCCGGTGATGGTGGAGAGATTCGAGAGCACCCACTGGCTCATGCGTGGGCCGCGCCAGATGGTCTGGATCTGGCCCGCGGAATCGAGGCCGGCGATGTGCCACGCGTCCCATGCGGTGCTGTAGGCAATGAGTCGACCCTGGAAGTCGGGCGTCACGGCGTTGATCAGGCGGAGATCGTCGGAGAGGTTCTTGAAGTTCCAGCGGTAACCGCTGGTGAGGACCGTGACGGTCTGCTCATACTGGACCACGTCGCCGTTGGCCATGATGCCCGTCAGGCGAAAGACGTTGTTGCGGTTTGCGGTGGTCTTCCACTGGGTGATCTCCGAAGCGATGATGCCGGCCCCGGAGATCTCTGTGGTGAGGTTGCGGGTGGTCCAGACGCCGGCGGCGGTGTTGGTGTAGAGGAGCATGCCGCCCGAGGTCGGCACGGCGGCGTAAAAGCGATTGTCCTTGGGATCGCGCCAGGTGACGAGGTTGTGTGAGGGGGTGGGGAGCGTCTGGTCGCGATCGGGGTCGACCGCGGTCCATTGGGTGCCGCCGCTGAGCTTCTGATAGAGGGTGGTCTGGCCGAACTCGTTGAGGACGGCGACAATGGCGCTGCCGCCGGGACCGGCGGACACGTTCGGAACGGCATTCAGAAGCGACGTAAGGACGCCGTCGGGCGTGTGGATGACGACGGCGTCATTGATGTAGACGAACCAAGACGCATCCACTGCGCCCGCTTCCGGGTCGAAGGAATCGGTCACCGGCGTGGTGTCGAATGCACCCCCGAAGTTGACGATCTCGAGACCTGCGATCGCCTGCACGACGGCCCATGATTCATCGTCGTACACCTGGCCGAAGACGGTGAAGCCGCCGTTCTGGTTGTCGAGATTGCCGGAGTTATTGGCGAGACTGAAGAAGAACTGGCTGGTGGCCGAGTCGGGATTGCCTCCAAGCTTGGCCATCGCGACGGTTCGTTCAAGATTTGATCGACCGAACTCGTTTGCGATCTGGCCGTTGTGCTGAACGTCGCCCAGGCCGTCTTCCGCGTCGTATGTAAAGCCCCCGCCCTGAATGACAAAGTTCGGCGCGTGCCGGTGGAAGAACGACCCGTCGTAGCGGTCGTTCTGAACGAGCGTCAGGAAGTTCTGGACCGTGCCGGGAGCGAGATCGTCAAAGAGTTCGATCCGGATTGACCCCAGCGTTGTCTGCAGTTCGACAATCGTGTGGTTCGCGTCAAAGGCAAAGGGGGCGGCCAAGACCTGGCGGCACTCAAGGCGCTCGGCGCTGGCGTGGCCTGCGCACCGGACCTCAATCGACGCGACCGACCGACCACTGTGGTTCGGATTGCGATACATGGATTCCTCCGGACAGGTATCTGGGACTACGTGGGAATCTCTTGTCGAGTTCCCCATCCCGTGGGCGACCGTGGCGGCGGCCCTTCCCTCATCCCCCTGCCTCTAACCATGTACAGGTTCGGCCCGCGAGTCAAGTTGGATGCTGTTTGGCCGTGGGATCCGTTCGAACGCGTTCGGATTGCGAGAGGAACGCGGGTCTTGCCGTTCCTTCACCTGTTTTCGGGCCTGGTGGTGGATCCGGATGCCTCTTTCCGGCGTTCTCTTGGGTGTGGAGGGTGCGGCTTCGCCCCCGGGATCTGGTATCATGTTGTACGGGGTCCCGAGCGGCCGGAGGATGTCCGGCATGCGGCGAAGGCCGCACCACTTCCGACATCGGAATGCCGGGTTCGGCGAATGGGTGCAACTCGTGGGAGCTTTCGACGTTCCGCTAGGGTGCGCAGGGCGCTGGGAGTGTGTCATGGAGCAGGGTCGGCTAAGGGGTGGTTCCGTGGACGGGACGCGTGAACTTTGGGTGGATGCACTGGAGCCTCGTCGCTTGCTCGCGGGCTTCGCGGGGATCGGCTTTGACCGGGTGAGTTCGACGGTGGACGCGTACATCATCGAGGGGACCGCGACGCCGAGCGGGCTTGCTTCCGGGCAGATCTTCGTGTCGGGCGCATCGGGTCGGTCGACGGGCACGCCGCTGGCGAGGGAGTGGGTCGAGCAGCGTGACCTGGGCTCGCTGTTTCTTCGTCCGAGTCTGGGCGCCGAGGGAAGAGATATCGAGCTGGGCGCGAACTTCTGGTCCTCGCGCGGGTATCCGGCGGGGTGGCATGCCGGTGTAGACTCGACCCCCGGTGCCGGCCAGCTCTCATACATGATCGAGCGGCCCGCGAGCGCAACCGTCGCGGCCCTTGAGGGCAACTGGATCTGGACGGTGTTCCAATGGAATCCGTCGACGGGTGCCGCAACGGTGCTTAACGGAACGCTGTCGGTCTCCGGCAACTTCATGCTGTGGTTTGCGACAGGCATCGGAACCGCGCCGATCGCCAGGACGACGGAGATCACGTCAGTCGGTTCTGCGGGCTTGTTTGAGACGAGCCGCGGCGAGAGCGTCTATATCAGCGCGGACGGCTCCGTCATGCTGACGGCGGATATGCGGGAGTCGGATGGTGACCTGTTCATCGGGGTCGCGGTGAAAGCGGACACCACGGTCACCGTTGCGGAGGTCGCGGGCGGGTACAGATTTGGCGTGGGGGCGGCGAGCGAGGCGGCGCAACAGTTGTTTGGAACGGGAACGACCGGCATCGGCGCCCAGTACCTGGACCTTCGTGGAGACGGCACCGCCACGGTGTACGGACTCGCGGATTACGATGCCGGTGACCTGAGCCATGGCATCGCGGCAACCTGGACGCTCTCGGGGAGCACCCTGCGCCTGCGACTGATGGGGTCTCCCGCACAGGTGGAGTTTGCGGTCTCCCAGAATGGTTCGACGCTGACGCCGTTTGCGATGATCAGCCAGCAGGGTGTGGGGAGCCGCGTGGCGGGTATCGCGACTCGAGCGACGCCGGTGACCGCCGTGACTGACCTGACGTTGGGCAGCGATGCGATTTTGCAGGTGGGCACGGGGAAGCCGCTGGTGTACATCCTGCGGACCGACGGCGTGTGGCGACAGGTCGATCTGATTGCGGCTGCCGGGGGAAGCGACCCGCAGACACAGCCGGGAACAGGGATCCTCAGCTACACCGATCCCAAGGATGGAAAGCTGTACGTCGCGACGACGACCAGTGTTGGCGTGTACCTGTACACGCGAGCCGCATCCGGAGCGTGGACAGTTCGGAACCTGACGGAAGAGATTGACGGCTCGCAGGTGATTCTCTCGGGGCTGACCCAGTTCGTGTCGACCGATGCGGCTCGGCTTGTGACGATTGCGGGTCTGGCGGCCGACGGCGACCTTCTCATGTACCGCCAGACGGGCGCAGTCGCGGGCGGCAACTACACGTACGCGTTCAATGATGTCGCGGATGAGTTCCTGCGGCCATTGGGGAAGGAGATGCCAACGTTCGTTGGGCCCCTCGTGGCGTACGTCACCCCGTGGAATGGCCAGAATGTCGCGGGGCTGAACGCGAGCGGCCAGATCGAGGTTATCTGGAACAGCGCGAAGACCGGCGGCTACTGGGTGCTGTCGAACCTGAGCAATATCACCGCGGCGCCGCCTTTCTCGGGCGGCTTGACGGTCTATCAGACGGCGTGGAGCGGGATCAACATCGTGGGGATCAACGGCTCGGGCCAGATCGTGACCACGTGGTGGATCCCGAGGTTTGCAGGTTTCTGGGCCACTTCGAATCTGACGACGATTGTTTCCGGTCCGACGCTTCAGGGTGAGTCGATCGTCGCCTTTCCGACGCCGAACGGCGGGCTCAACATCGCCGGCATCAAGGACGACGGAGAGGTCGCGCTGTACTGGTGGGTTCCGAATACCGACAACACATGGCGGGTTCAAGAGCTCACGGAGGGTGAATCGGCGCAGATCGAGAGGCCAGAAGGCGCGCTCCGGGCCCAGGTGCTTCAGGACGGATCAATCAACATCTTCGGGCGCGGTGCGAGCGACGACCTGATCCGGATCTTCTGGGAGCCGCTGTTGCAGGTCGACGACTGGCGCCTGCAGAACGTGTCAGATCTGGCGATCTGATCATGGCGTGGGCGAGCGCTGTGCTAGGGCACGCCCGGCCCGGATGCAACGCTTCGCGGCTTCACACGCTCGATCGAGTGCTGCGGGAGCCACGTCTCGCGTCCGTCGGCAAGACGCACCTTGTGCCAGCCGTCGCGACTCTCCAGAATGCGGAGTTCAACACCCGGCCGCAGAGGAGTTGTGAATGTCGGCTCATAGACGCTTGCGCTCGGACCATTCCGCGCCGTGATCCCATCGGCGACGACGACGCCGGAGCGGTCGCCGTCGTTGGTCCGGTGCTCAACGAGCACCAGCGTCGCGATGAGGCCCGCCGCGAGGGCAAGGCCCAGGCCCACAGCGCGAGGAACCAGCGCCGGACGGAAGCCGTTGATGATGGCGACTGTCCATGCTCCGAGATACAGGAAGACGAAGCCACCGATCATGAAGGGGACGGGAATAAACCTCCGCCAGTAGGTCGCGAACTGTGTCGCCCGCGACGCGCTCGACTGGGACACGGAGATCTGGACACGCTCGCGAGCGTCCGCCAAACCGGACCGTACGTTGCGGTCATACGGACGGAGCAGGTCCGCCCGGCGAAAGGCGAGCACGGCCCGGCCGATGTCGCCGCCGAGAAGATACGCATTGCCGGCGTCGAGCCAGAGATCGGGATTGTCGAACCCCATGTCCGCGATCGACTCATAGGTCCGCGCGGCGTCGAGAAAGCTCTCGGGCGCCATGGCGCTGGCATTCTCTTTCTCGATGAGCGCGGCTTTGAATCGCGCGTCGGCAGTGTCGAGCAGTTGTTGCGCCAGATCGCGATCGGAAGCGTGCGCACCAAACGCAAAGAGCATCACCGTGACCATGAGAGCGAGGGGCCTTGTCATCGGGTGCTCCCTGTGCCTGCGGCGAGAATCCGGTTGAGTCTCCGGAGCGATCCGCGCAGGTCCGACGAGGCGTGGGGGGGCGGTTGCCCGTGGTAGTCGGAGGCCTCAGTGGCGTGCAGCGCGGCGAGCAACACCCCCGCATCGGGATCGGCAGGGTCCAGGCGGAGCTGCAGTGCATCCGCGCTCGTCACCGCGTCCGGAGACATTCCTGCGTGCGCGGCGACGAATGAGCGAGCCGCCAGGCCCGCTCGCGAAGGGTCTTGCCGTGCGCGACGTGCAAACGCGAGCGATCTACGCACCAATCGATCTCTGCGCACCCGCGATGGATCTCTTCGCCTGAGTAACGCTGCCCCACTGGCGACGATCGTCCAGACGCACGGAGGCACGAGCAGCACGATCGGGCGCCACGCTGAAGACCATGCGTGTGAGACGTCGGGCGCGAAGTTCACGAGACGACCTGCGCTTGTGCGGTTGGCGCGGACGCGGGCCGCTGAGTCTGTCAGCGATTCCTTTGGTGTTGTCGTTCTGGTGCGGCCGATGGCGTCCGCGGCTGTGACCTCCCGCGAGGACTCCACCTTCATCGGGAGCGATCGGCTGGATGAGATCCGGTACTCTTCGGTGAGGGGGTCGAACCAGTGCACGTGGATGGGTGGGAGTTCGGTGATTCCGGCTTCCCGCGGCCGGATGGTCATGCTGTAGATTCGAGATGATCCGTTGATGCCGGCATCGATCCACCCCTCCGAAGCGAGGTGGAACTTCTCGGCAACGTTTGCCTGCAGATCGATGAGCGGGGCCGGTACACGGTCGGGGGGGAGATCGGCCGTCATTCTAATCGTCAGCGTGAGCGGGTCACCCACGCGCGCAGTGGCATTGGAGATCATCGCTTCTATCGTGCAGGGCCCGACAATGCCGTTGAACTGGGGAGGCTGGCCATTGGTCGGGAGAGGTCTTACCGAGAGACGCAGAGGATCCGCCTGCACGATGTTTCGCTGGGGCGGGCGTGTGTTGAAGTCAACCATGAACGCGACGGGGCCAACGTCGAACTCCCCCGCCCTTTCCGGGATGAGGATGAGCGGCTCCGTGAAGGCCAGTCCGGGGTGGCCCAGATCCTTGAATGCATTGCCTTCAGCGCCGAAGATCCGCAGCGGCGGGGCGTCATCCCCCGGAAGCGGCTTTCGGGGGCCTGGGGTTGCGATCACCCCGTTGGGCAGGTGATCTGCGGTGAGCGTGACTCTGGAGGGAGATCGCGAGCTCTCGAAACGGAGCTCGATGGGCACTGCCTGCCCGACAAAGGCCGTGACCTTGCCGGGGGAAAGCGTGAGGGTTGCGAAATCGGCCGCGGGCGCTCGACTGGCGAGGATCTGTTCCGGGTTGCTGCGGTGGCGCTGGCCGTCGATGATGATGGTGGCGGAGGGGATCATCAGCGTGCCATCGTTCAACGCCGTGAATGTGTACTGATACACGGCCTGATGCTTCACCTCGCGGGTGAGCACCCCGTTGACGAGCGTGCTCGAGGAGAACGAGCCACGCGAAACATCGGGCCCCTCGATCTCAAAGTCGTCAGTCGCGTCGAACACGGGTGGATCGGAGTCGATTCCGTCGTTGGCGCGCTCGACCTTGGCGACGACAATGAAGGGCATGCCCACGTAGACGGAATGTTCCGCAGGCTGGACATCAAACTGCACATTCTGTGCACGCGCGCCCGGCGAGGTCGCGGATGTCGCGATCCACAGGAAGAGCAGACCGAAGAGGGTGTGGCTGCGCATGTCGATCACCAGTCCTTGTCCGTCGGAAGGGGCGGGCCGCGCCGGACGCGGTTGACACGATCGCGGATCTCTTTCTCCAGGTATCGTCTGGCGATCGGGTCGCCATCCTGTTCGCCGAGGCGATCGACCTCACGCGGCCGCGCCGGCCTTTCCTGCTGGGCCTGCTGCTCTGGTTGTTTGTTCTCGCCTTCGGCATCTTCCTCGCCGGTCTGGCCGGGCTGGGGCTCATCGGGACGGTTCTGGCCCTCCCCACGTCCCCGTTCCTGCGACTGGCCATCGCCGGATTGCTGGCGTGCGGCTTCGGCGAGCCGCTCTGCGGCTTCGGCCAGATCCTGAGCTGCCTGCTCCTGCTTTGGAGCCGCCTGGCCGGGCTGGGCCTGCTGCAGGTCCCGCTGGGCACCCGCTTGATTCTCCATCGCCTCTTCGATCTCGCTCATCGCCTCGGACATCTCGGTCTGGCCGGGCGTGTCCTCCGGCGCCTGGCCTAGCTGGTTCAGAAGCTCCTGAAGCATCTGTTGGGTCTCTTCAGACAGCCCTTCCTGATTCTCTCGGGACTGCCTGGAGGACTCGGCGCCGATGGAACTGTCTTCCTGCATCTGTTCGTCTGCCGCCTGGCTTTGTTGAGACGCGCTCTGCTGGCGTTCGGCAAGGTCTTCGAGTTCTTCGGCCATCTGGCGAAGCTGCTCGGCACGTCGCCGCTGCTGTTCGGCTTCCTGTTTCAGACGCTCCTGGATCGCGCGTATCGCGAGACGGCTGCGTTCGACGTTCTTGGCGGCTTCCCCGTCATCAGGTCGCACTTCCAGCACGGACCGGTAGATTCGAGCGGCCTCGCGCAGGCCCTGCATCGCCTTGTCCGGTTCTTTCTCCGAAAGGCCGATCGCGCCGTCGTATGCGAGGCGAGCGAGATTGAAGCGAGCGTCGGCGCGCATGGAGGTCGTCTGTGCATTGAGATCCGCCATTCGGAAGGCGAGCCGGGCGCGTTCCACGTCGCCGAGCGCGGCGAACGTAAGGCCCTCGTTGTAGCAGACCTCCGCCGGTCGGTCGGGAGTAGGAGGAAGCGACGCGTACGCGTGCGCTGCCTCCTCGAAGTCCTGACGCTCGAACGCGCGGTTCGCGGTGCGCACGGCGGCGCGAATGTCGGAGAGAGACGGCGGCTCGGCGAATGCACCGCCCGACGGGCGGCAGATGCACAGAACGAGAAGAGCCGCGATGGCCTTGGGGTCAGCGGTCACGGATGAGCACCTCCACTGCGAGCAGGATGAACGCGAGAAGGAGTGGGGCCTGAAAGAGCTCCTCATACACCTTTGCTTTGTCCGCGACGATCTCTTCCCGGGGTGCGTTTGCGGTCAGATCGGCGTACACGCGGTCCAGACTGATGTTGCCGGTGCCGACGTTGAGAAAGATGCCTCCCGCGGAGGCCGCCGCGATGTCCGCGAGCGCCTTGGGCATGAGCCGCGAGACGACGCGCTGGCCACCATGCGTGACGTATTCGGGGCTTGGCCTCTCGCGGTCGGCGGGAACGGGCGCGCCCGCGGTCTCGCTTCCCAGTCCGATGGTGATGATGCGGATGCTGCGCAGCGCGGCGACTTCCGCGGCTTGTACGGGGAAGCTCTCCTGATCCTCGCCGTCCGTGAAGAGCATGATGTCCTTGTGCCGGGAGGATTGCTCCGCGTACACCTCGTTCACGGTCTTTCGGATCGCGTCGCCGATCATGGATCCGCCGCGGGGCACGGAGCGAGGCGAGAGATCCTCCAACTGCATAAGGAAGAACGCGCGGTCGAGCGTGAGGGGGCACTTGACCGATGCCCCGCCGGCGAACGCGACCAGGGCAACCCGATCGTTCTCGAGCGTGGCGAGCATGTCCTTGATCCAGACCTTGCAGCGCTCAAGGCGATTCGGCGCCACGTCGGTTGCCAGCATGCTGCGCGACACGTCTACGACAAACACGATGTCCCGCCCAGAGGCCGTGGTTTCCTGGTCGATCGAGCTGCCTCGCGGCCGCGCGAGACCGACGGCGATGCAGGCGATGGCCGATGCGAGCAGGACGGCCGAGGCCACTCGACGACGTCTCAAGCCGGATGGAGAGAGGCGTTTGAGCAGAGAAGGGTCCCCGATGCGTCGAAGAGCGACCCTTCGGCGCCACGCCGCCCATTGCACCAGTGCGATGACGACGAGGACGATCCAGAGAAGTTCAAGCTGGTCAGGGGCGCCAAAGGATGTCATGGCAGCCTCCTGAGAATGAGCGTCGAGAGCAGCAGCTCCAGACCGAGCAACCAGAGGGACGCGTGGGCGAGCGGGGGAAACTTCTCTTCAAACACGGTTCGACGCTGGGACGTGACCGAGACTTTCTCGAGTCTGTCTATTTCTTCGTAGATCTCACGCAGCGACTCGGCGTTTCGGGCGTTCCAGTACCTTCCGCCCGTCCGGCTGGAGATCGCGATGAGCGTGCGTTCGTCGACGTGATCGCGGATGGGAATGCGTTGCCCTTCGAGCCCGCGGATGAACACGACGCCGCCGGTGCCTCCGATGCCGATCGAGTAGATCTTGATGCCCCATTCGGCGGCAAGCTGGGCCGCTTCGTCGGGAAGGATGTCCCCCCGATTGTGCTCTCCGTCGGTGAGGAGCACGATGATCTTGCTCTTGATCTTGAACTCCGGAGACTGGTTGGCGTCGCTGAGCTTCTGAATCTGCTCTTCGGCCGACTTCAGCCGTGCTGCGGCGAGCGCGAGCGCGTCGCCGATTGCTGTGCCTCCTTCGGGCAACGCGGGCGGAGCGAGCTGGGTCTGGTTGGCGAGATCGACGACGATCTGGTGGCTGTGGACCAGGGGCGCGAGTGTGTCGGCGTATCCAGAGAAGACGATGAGGCCGACGAGATCGTCGGCGCGGCCCTTGAGCTGTTTCCCATCACCGAGCAGGAAGTCCTTCAGCACGCGCTTCACGACCTCAAGACGCTCAAGCGAGCGCCCCTCAAAGTTCATCGGCGCTCCCATGCTTGCGGACCGATCGATCACGATCTGGATCGCCACACCCTCCTTGGCCGTCTCGATCTTGCCGGTCAGCGTCTGCGGACGCGCGATCGCAAAGGCTAGCAGCGACATCGCGCCGACGCGGATCGCCAGAGGCAGCCACCGCAGCCGGGTGCGGACCGACGACAGGCCGCGAAGTCTCGGCGCGCCGGGAAGAACAAGCGGTGGCGGCACGGAGAAGAAGCGGAGGGCGACCAGCGCAACGGCGACGGCCACGAGAGCCAGCGCCACGGGGGACTCATATCGAAAGCTCACGCCGACACCCCCTCTTGATCGAGATAACGAGTGGGCACAAAGGTCGAGAGCTCATCAAGGGCTCGCTCGGATCGAACGAGCAGCGAGCGGGTTGCGGCGGAGTCGGGTGTGAGCCCGGAGCACAGGGCTGTTTCGATCTCGGGGAGCAGGCTGTCCAGCTCACCGACGTCCTTCAGATGTGGGCATTGCACGAGAAGCTCGTGGTCGGTCAGCGCGAGCGCCGGAACGGAGGCCCGGTCTGCGATGGCGGAGCGGAGCAGGCGAGAGGCCTCGCCCAGGGAGGAAAGCCGTTCGTGATCGGACATGGTGTCGACGGATTCGATGAGTGCGTTGATCCTTCGCCGTGATTGTGTGATGGGTGAAGGACGCAGCCGGCGCGTGATCGCCACGATCGCGACCACGCCGAGACCGATCAGGAAGAGCGCGGCGAAGCTCGCCCCTCCAATCAGGGCTTGCATCGTGTCCCAGATCGTTTCCCCCTTGGGAGGAGGAGAGGGAATCGCGCGAAGCTCCGTGACTTCAATGGGGTCGCTTGCCTCCAGAACCGAGGCGACCTCGACTGGGATCGGTTCAGTGGTGATATAGGAGAGCGAGCCGGTGCGAATGTCCCGAACCGTGAGCTTGACGGCGGGAGCCAGGGCCGTTCCCGGCAGATCCGGCTCAAGCGAAACTACCCAAGACTGTTCAACCGCGCCGTCGGTCCGTCGACGCGGCGGCGTTCGGATGGTGTCGCTGATGGCCAGTTCCTGCTGCCCGGACAACTCGGGGGGCGAGAGGACCAGACCCGGTCGGAACGTCGCGTGCGCCCGGAGGGTGATCAGTTCGCTCGTCAGAACCCGCTCCCGGTCGAGGGTGACCGTCATCTGGATCCCTTCGCCCGCAGCGATCCGGGTCGCCGCCGGTTCGGGCGTCGCGGGGGGGGGCGGAGGTGTCCGCTCGCAGCCGAGCGACGTGCAGGCAACGAACGCGACCGCAAGCGGGACCGCGCTGAGCCCGGGTGCCTGAGGCCGCATTGAGGGGGTGCCATGGATGCTCATCGCCGCTTCTCTCTTCGTCGGAAATACGCGGCGAGTTCGGGAACGAACGGGCGATCCGTTGAGAGCGTGATGCGGTCAGCGCCAGAAGCGGCCAGCACTGCGTCGCGATCCTTTCGCTCCCTCTCGCGCAGGGCGGTGTACGCTCGCGCGCCGCGCCCGCTGAGATCGAGCGTACGGGTCTGGCGCGTCTCCGGGTCCAGCACGTCGATGAGCCCGACGGCGGGAAGCGCGGATTCTGTGGGATCGTTCACCGTGACCGCAACGACGTCGTGCCTTCGCGCCAGCACGGAGAGTTGTCGCGCGAAGGGCGGCGAATCAAAGTCTGAGACCAGAAAGATCACAGAGCGTCGCTTGAGCGTGTGTGAGAGGTGGTCGATGGCTGGGGAGAGATCCGTGCCGGCACCCTCAGGACGGAACGCGAGCAGGTCTCGGATCAGTCGCTGACAGTGGGGGGTGCCCTTTCGCGGCGGCACGAACTTCTCCACTCGGTCCGTGAAGAGCAGCAGACCGATCCGGTCCTGATTCTGGGTCGCGGCCATCGCAAGCACGGAGGCGGTCTCGATCTCGAGCCGACGCTTGGTGCGGCCCCGAGTTCCGAACGCCCCGGAACGGGACAGATCGACAGCGACGATGATCGTGAGCTGGCGTTCCTCGACAAATCGCTTGATGAATGTCTTGCCGGTGCGGGCGGTGACGTTCCAGTCGATCGAGCGAACGTCGTCTCCCGGCTCGTACTCGCGCACCTCGGCGAACTCGATCCCGTGTCCCTTGAACGCGGAGTGATACTCGCCGGCGAACAGGTCGCTCACACGACGACGCGTGAGAATGTGCAGACGGCGGACCTCTCTCGCCAGATCGGCGGCGAGCGGGGCGGGCTCGGCGTTATCGATGGCGTGTTTATGGGAGCGGAACATGGTCGAAGATCCGCTGAACGATCTGCTCTGAAGTGACGTCCTCGGCCTGGGCCTCGTAACTGGCGATAACTCGATGGCGCAGCACGTCCATGCCGATCGACTTCACATCGGCTGGCGTGGCATACGGACGCCCCTGAAGGAATGCGTGCGCACGGGACGCCATCGTGAGCGCGATGGAAGCTCGTGGCGAGCCGCCGAATGAGATGAGGCGGCCGATGTCCAGGCCGAACTCCTTCGGGCGTCTGGAGGCGTGTACGACGCTGACAATGTAGTCCTTCACACGATCGTCGACGTGTATCTGATCGACGAGGCGTCGTGCACCGGCGATCTGGTCGGTCGTGATGGTGGCTTCGACCCGGGTCTTTGGCGCGCTCGAGGCCATGCGGTCCACGATCTTTCGTTCATCCTCCCGGGTCGGGTAGTCGACTCGGAGCTTCAGCATGAAGCGATCGATCTGCGCTTCGGGAAGGGCGTAGGTGCCCTCTTGCTCGATCGGGTTCTGCGTCGCGAGCACGAGAAACGGGTCGGGAAGCGGATAGGTCGTTTCGCCGATTGTGACGTGTCGCTCCTGCATCGCCTCCAGGAGCGCGCTCTGGACCTTCGCGGGGGCGCGGTTGATCTCGTCGGCCAGAATGATGTTGGCGAAGACCGGGCCCTTGCGAGGCGTAAAGGTCGCGTCCCGTGGGTTATAGATCAGCGTGCCGACCAGGTCCGCCGGAAGCAGGTCGGGCGTGAACTGAATACGGCTGAACTTTGCGTGGATTGCGCTCGCGAGCGTGCTGACCGTCAGCGTTTTGGCCAGCCCGGGCACGCCCTCAAGAAGCACGTGGCCGTTGCAGAGCAGGCCGATGAAGAGACGCTCGACCATCGAGCGTTGGCCGACCACGACCTGAGCGATGCTGTCCGTCAACGCCTTGATCGTGGCGGCATGCGCCTCGATCTGGGGGGTGAGATCGACCGTGTTCGCCATGCCTCGGGGCCTCCTGCCAGCCAGCTCAGAGATCGGCGCCGCTCCACGCGGCGGCCTTCCCTGATCTCTGATGCCATTGTTACCGGCTTCCGTCAGGCGGGACGCCGAATCTGGAGAACGGGTCGACAGAGGCAGAGGGTGATCCCTCAGCGGCTCTGGCCCTTGAGCGACATCTCCATGTTCGCATCTGACCGCATCAGTTCCGCCCGGAGCGTCGTCGCTCGGCTTCCCGCGCTGGTTTGCGCCTGCCACCAGAGAAGGGCAGCGACGGGGCGCCGCAATCCGGCTGGAAGAACACGGACCAGTCCGGCCAGTATTCCGAGGCCGTGACGCACGACGAGGGCGTCTTCCAGGGACACAAATGCCTGCGCCAGACCCGGATCACCCTGCCGGCCCGATCTTCCAAAGAGCTGGCGGTCCACGCGTCGCTCATCGTGTCGCTCCGTGGCGATGACGGCCAGGCCGCCGGAGGATCGGGCACGAGCGTCAAGGCCGATGTCGGTGCCCCGTCCCGCCATGTTGGTCGAGACGGTGACCGCCCCAGCGACCCCCGCATCCGCCACGATGCTCGCCTCTTCGGCTTCACGGGTGGCATTGAGCACGCGGCAGGGTACATCCCTCTCAGCGAGCATCGATGCCAATCGCTCCGAGGTTCCCACTGCCCGCGTGCCAACGAGCACGGGCTGGCCCCCCTCTCGCAACTCCACCACCCGATCAACCACGGCCGCCAACTTCTGGGACTCGGTCGTGAACACGCGATCGGGCAGGTGGCGGCGTGCGATGGGGCGGTGGGTGGGGATTCTCACAACAGGAAGGTGATAGGCCCGCCAGAGTTCGTGCCGCACCTCCCACATCGTGCCGCTCATGCCGCAGAGATGTCCGTACCGCCTGAAGTAACCCTGGTACGAAACGCGTGATGTGGTGCGACGAGGCTCGGTGACCTCAACTCCTTCCTTCGCTTCCACGGCTTGATGAAGCCCGAGTTGCCATTGACGACCGGGGAGGATGCGACCCGTTGAGGCGTCAACGATCTGCACCTTTCCGTCGACGATCACATAGTCATCGTCTCGGCGGAAGAGCTCGCGGGCGGAGATCGCCTGGACAACGAGTTCCTCTCGACGCCTCGGGCCGCGCCAGAACTCGGGGAGTTCGCTGCTCAGGCGTTCCAGGAGTTCCCGGCCCTCCGCCTTGATCACCACCTTCTTGAGCCGCCGATCGAGGATGTAGTGCTCGTTCTCCGTGAGTGACCGCGAAACACTCGTGGCGGTGTCGTAGATCGCCTGACGAGAGGCCCGGACATCCTGCGTCTCGCTCGCGATCACGGCCGGCGTGATCGCTTCATCGATGAGGATGCTGTCCGCCTCGTCCACGATACAGGCGTGGTGGCCGCGTTGGACGACTGCTCCGCTCCAGGCGGCGAGCCTGGCGTTCTGGCCATCGATGAGTTCGAGCAAATGGCCCACCATGCGCGGATCGCTTGGGGCCTTGAGACGGTCGCGGAGGAAGTCGAAGATCAACTGTTTGTCAGCGACGTAGGTGATCGAGCGTGCGTAGGCCTCGCGGCGATCGGTCTCGCTTGATCCATCCTGGATGACGCCAACATCCAGGCCGAGCATGTCGTAGACGGTGCCCGTGATCTCTGCGTCGCGTCTGGCCAGATAATCGTTCACGGTCGCAACATGTACCCCGCGGCCGTTCCACGCGAGCAACGCAGTTGGAAGGATGCCGGTGAGGGTTTTCCCTTCGCCGGTGGCCATCTCGACGGCGGTTCCCTCCGCCATGGCAAGGCCGCCCATCACCTGTTCAACGTGAAGCGTGAGGCCCAGGCGGCGCCGAATGCACTCGACGATGGTTTGGGCGGCTGCGTCGATCGCCTGGGGGGATCTGCGTGACCCGCACAGCCGATCCCTACGTTCTTCGATGAGTGAGGCCAGAGCCGCATCCGAGTGTGACCGTAGATCACGCGCGGCCTGTGAAACCCGCTCTGCCCGAGCCCGGAGCTGCGTGCCGGCGTTTCGGCGCGCGACCGCGCCTCGCACGCGCTCGCCGACGGCGTCGATACCCTTCGGAGGCGGATCGCGCCGGACCGGGTGCGACAGCCACGGCCAGAGCCGACGCTCCCCCTCCGGCATCTGGATCTGCGTCGCGTGATTCATCAGCCGCCGAACCTGTTCATCCAGAACTGCGAGAAACGCCGAGCCCATTGCACTGCCAAAGGTGACTCTCCGGCCGCGAGCCGGACGCGTACGCGCTGTCCCGCTGTTGCTCCCTCGGGAAGCCTGTCAGGGAGGAGGTCAACTTCGAAGTGCGGCGTGAGCGCGGCGAAGCGGCTCTCTCCCTCTTGTGTCGCGGGGATGTCTCCACCGGCGACCGATGCGACGGCCGGATTCTGAATGTCTTTGCTGCCTGCGGGGGCGATTCTCAGGATCTTCGCGGGTACAACGTGTGACGCCATGCCTCGAACGCGAATGGACGCCTGAATCGCACGGTCGCCGGCGAATGTGTGCCCGAACTCTCGGTCGTCAACGAGAGTTCGAATCTGGAGACGGTCCAATGAGACCACGTGTCCCAGAAGCGTCCCCTTGGTCACGTAGCCGCCCAGCAGGTTCGCCCAGTCGGTTCCACTCGCACCGCTGGCGATGATTCTGCCGTCTGCCGGTGCGACGAGGACGAGCGAGTCGGCTTGTTTTCTGGCTTTCTCAAGGGCTCCGGCAGCGACGTGAACCTGGGCATCAGCCGAACGGTACTCGACCGGCGACTTCGTGGCGGCGTCGTCCCGATCCACCAAGGCCCGCGCGTACTGAGTTTGGGCGATGGTGTATCCCTGTGTGATCTCGGCGTTCTCGAATCGAAGGAGCGGCTGGCCGGCGCGGACATTCTCGCCGATTTGTACCAGGACCTCCGACACAAAGCCAGACTCGGCAGGGCGTACGACGGCGTTCACCTCCGGCCGAATCCACCCGGCGGCGTAGATCCGATCTCGCACGGGAACCATGCCGAATCCGACGATGATGGTCGCAAGCAAGGCAGCGACAATCCCCACGGCTCGCGGCCTGCGTCCGACCAATGAAGGCGACCAGAGGAGAAACGCGATGCCCTTCAGCACCGGCCAGACGAGCATGATGATCGCCATCACGGCGCCAAGCACGAGTCCGAGTGAGGAGTATCTCGCCGAGACCGCGAGGCAGATTGCAAAGGCCACCATGATGCGGTAGGGCAGGGACAGGAGCGCGAAGCAGGTGATAAAGGCCGCTTCTGGTCGATCGACGACGGAGGGTGGCTTCATGGCCCGCACGCCGAACACGAATCGCACGACGAGAAACCGCCACATCTCCGTCGCTCGCTGCGCCATGTTCGGAACGCCGGCAATATCGCTCAGGATGTAGTACCCGTCGTATCGAAGGAGCGGATTCAGATTGAACACCAGCGTGGAGACACCGGAGACGATCATCACGTTGTAGCACATCGAGCTGAAGATGCCGGGTTCCGAACGTGCCCAGAGGATCGCCGCAGACAGTGCGAAGAAAGACTCGAAGAAGACGCCTCCGGCCGCGACGAGCACGCGACGCCATGTCTCCGGAAACCGCCAGGAACTTGTCGCGTCGCAGTAGGGGAGCGGCAGGATGATCGCGATGAGCATGATCCCGATCTCGGTGCACCTGCCGCCCATCGCCTTGCACGCCATCGCGTGTCCGAGTTCGTGCACGGCTCTGAGCACCAGAAAGATCGCCGCGAGAAGCGCAAGGTTCGTTGGATCCAGCAGTGACTGGAGACTCAGTTCCTTTGCAAAGCGATCAAAGTTTGAGATGAGGGACCACGCCGCGATGATCAGCAGCATCGCCGAGAGCGCGGCGCCTCTCCACGTGAACAGCCAGTGATAGAGATGGAGCGTCTGCCCGAGCCAGCGATCCGGATTGATGAGCGGAATGCACGCGAACAATCCGTTCCCGAATCGCTTTCGACGTCTGGCGCCGAGCTCCCTGCTCTGGCGATGCTCGAGGGTGTCGGACCAGATCGGGGTATCGCCGACGATCAATCCCGAGGAATCGAGCTGGGCGATCAGGTCGATGCACTCTTTCTGTGTCGGCGCTTCGTCGCCCATCTGGGCAGCGCAGGCCTCCCACGCCTCGTCGACGGTGCGGTGTCCGTCGAGGAGTCCTGCGAATCGATACGCAGCCTCCGACATCCGATGGTACGTCCCACCAGCCGGCTCTTCGAGAATGTAGGCCACACCCCTGCCGAATCGCTGGCGAACGATGTGCACATGTGGGCTCAGACGCGGACGACCCTCCGCCACGCGATACCACGTGTCGGCGAAGGTCGGTGTGATCTCACGTTGGAACATGGTCGGTCACCACCACAATCTGAGGCGGATCTCGTCGATGATCGGCCGCGTGAGGGCTGCCAGGGTGGTCGTCAAGCCGTCCTTCAGGCGGACGTGTCCCCTCATGCCGGGCTGAAGGAATGCGTCGCCGGAGGTGACCTCGGCCTCGGCCATGAACACGTTTGCGCCCTGGGTCGGCTCGGCGGAAGGGTTGATTCGCGCGATGCGGATCGGCACCCTGGTTCCCGGAGAGGCCGTCGTGACCAGCCAGCCCTCCTGCCCGACAGCGACGCGTCGAACATCGCGTTCGTCAACTTCAATCAACACGAGCCGTTCTGCGGTGACGACTTCAAACAGCGCGGTCGTCGGCTCCACGCGAGCGCCGACGAACTCCTGGAGGTCGCCACGGCTGATCTGGCCCGTCAGCGGCGAACGGATCTCGGCTCGCGCGAGGTAGCTCTTGAGCAGGGAGATCTTGGCGTCGCTTTCCTCGACGCCCTTCCCGGCTCGGCGCCAGGCCGCGAGGTCACCCGTCGAGTGCGCATTGTCACGCTCTGCTGCGAGGGTCTCTCGATGGCCGAGTTCCTGCTCGAGTTGAAGGGTCAACTCGCTCGTGTCCATCCTTCCGATGACCGCTCCCTCGACGATGGTGTCTCCGGGTCTCACGAGTGACTCCGCGAGATAGCCCGTGAACGGCGGGGGGATTGTGCGGGCCGTGACAGCCCGTACTTCAGCGCTCGCCCGAACCCGATCGGGAATAGGGATGGCAGCGAGGCCGATGAACGCGAGGAGAACGATGAGCCCGACGAGCTTTGCGCCTGTGTGCCGGGGTCCGACAATCGCGTGGCCCAGATCGATGATGCGATCGCGGGTGACCGCCAGGATCCCTCGATCGGCGAGCCGGCGCGTCCACACGCATGGGCCGACAAACTCTGCGAGCAGGCGCAGGAGCGAGATGGCTCCAGCCGGAAACGGATTGTCGGGCGTGCGCTCAAGCAGGAGCACGCCCACCAGATCGCCCTCAATGCGTAAGGGAAGACTCACGATTGCCGAGGGGCCAGCTTTGAGCGAGAGCCGCTCGTGATCGCGAACAACTCGGCGCGTCGAGGCATGCTGTTCTGCCTCAGGGGGCTGGGGATACACGAGCTCCGTGTCCTGAGCGGCGCACTCCTCCATCGCGGCTTCCAGGGGTTCTGCGGCGGGCGCCTTGCGGTCTACCGCGTCGACGCCGCTCATTCCCACCAGTCGCACAGCGTCGCCCCGGACGAGTCCGATGGAGACACGCGTGCATCCGAATCGGCGCCGGAGCTCGTGGCAGAGAATGGTGCCGATAGCGCCGACCGATCGTCCTTGGATGGAGGCGTCGAGGAGCTCAAGCGTTTCGCGGAGTCGAGCTCGCGCTTCGGCCTCCTTCAACGCGTTCTCGCGCCAGAGATACGTCTCGAATCCGGATGCGATGAGAGAGGCCCGAAGCGCTGCCTCCGAGGCGGCTCTTCGGTCGTTGCCCGCGATCAGCAGTGCGCACAGGCCCTCGACAGTGCCCGCGGCGAGCAGGGGAACGATCACGAGAAGGTGCCCGGACGTCGAGCCGTACACCGCGTCTTCGGCGTCCAGTCTCACCGGCTCGATGCGGACTGTCGGACGCCCGTCATCACGCGGTGTTCGGAGCGACTCTGCCACCCGCTCCGTCCCTTGAAGGACGGTTCGAAGCCATGTGCGCGTCAGGGGGCGCTCCGGATCCTGGTGGATCGCGATCGGCCCCGCCTGGCGTGTGGATGTGGGATAGAGCCAGATAACGCCCGCGTCGGCGTCCCCGAGCGCGATCTGACGCTTCAGGAGTGAATCGAGAAACGACGCAAGCGGAGCCGCATCGGACGCGTCCATCGGAGGCGTGTCCGCGCGGCTCCGCTCGTGCTCGCCAACAGGTGTCTCAGCGCCCATGCGCGGGTTCTCCTGTCAGGCAGGTGACTTGCGGTCCGACCTCGGCTCGGATCACTGGGAGAGCTTGGGTCCGTCTCCGTCCGGCCGCCCGGCGGGGCCGAGCTGAATCTGACCGTTCCGGTCCTCGTATTGGCGCACAACCTGGCCGAGGCTGATCGCCAGGCGCTTCGCGCCGGCCCAGTTCATGATCACGCGGCTGCCGACGTTGAACATGATCGTCTGCTGACCCTCTCCGGTCTGCATGGGAAGATTCATGCCGAAGTCCATCACCACCTCGTCCGCGGTTGTGGATGTGCGGATGGTGTTCGCGTAGGTGGTGCTCATCTTCGACTCGTCGATCCGCAACTGGATCTGACGCGACTGGTCGGGGCTGCCTTCTGCCATGGGTAATTCCTTTCCTCAGAGTGTGGTACGGTGATTCGATGTGTTTCGGTGTGCGTGCGCACGGAGTTCTCGGAGCGGGTGCGCGTGCTCCGCGCGATTGCGTCGCTCCGAGGCCGCTCGCGGGAGTGGGATGAACAGTAGACATCGCTGTCTCACGATCCAGCCGGGGACGGCGTGCCGGGGCCGGGTTGGAACCAGATATCTCCGTGAAGCCCGCTGGGGAGCCCGCGAGCGTTTGCAACCTCGACTCGGACTTGGATCTGGCGTGCCCCGGCGTGTCCGGCCGGTGAGATGAAAATCACCCGACCCGACATCTCAGCGCCCTCCTCCAGATCCTGCCAATGGACGGTGGCGGCGTCCCCGACTCGCAGTTGCATCGCGCTCCTGGTGGGAACATTCACCTCGAGCCAGAGGGGATCCGTCGAGATGACCGTGATGACCTTCGTCTGCTCGTCCGCTGTCTCACCCTTGCGTTTGTGTACGTCCAGCACCGTGCCCGCAATCGGCGAGACGACCCGCATCTCGTCGAGACGTGCCAACTCGCGCTCAAGCTCAACACCCGCCTGAGCGAGTTGCAGCTTCGCGGACTCCAGAGCGATCTCCGACTGGCCAAGCTTTAGCCTGGCATCGCGCAGCTCGTTCTCGCTTGCACCGCCTTGATCTTTCGACTCCAGTGTCAGACGCACTTCTTCGGTCCAGTGATTGAGGAGGAGCGTCGAGTTCCGAACATTTGAGTCGTCGTCAGCTGCGAGCTTTGCCAGGTCGATCGTGCGCTTCTGGACGGCATCTTCCAGGGTGAGCAGTTCGTCTCCCACACTCACGACGTCTCCGGGGGCGACATGGACACGATCAACTCGACCACGCACGGCAACAGCGAGCTCGCGGTAGTCCGACGGCCTGGAGATCGCGGGGAAAGGCCCCAACTGAGGCGACTGTGACCCTTGACCCGGCGCCGACGCCATACAGAGCATCGCCGCCAGCAGGGGCGGAATCCACGAACGCCAACGGCGCTCCGGTCGGCCAATGCGGCTCATCAAGTTGATCTCCATCGAACCCCATGAGGCTCTCGGGCCGGGCTCCTGCCTCAGCCGCGCCCCCCTCATCCCACGCCACTATCTTCGCACCGGTTGGCGACGAGTTCCAGTCATGCTCCCATAAACCTCGCAAGAGCCGTACAAACCATGAAGATCCGCCGCGGGCCGCCAGGTTCTTTGGGAGGTGAGGTATCATCAGGCAGCATCGTTCGGTTGAGCGCGCATGCCCCAAAGGCCCAAGCCAACTCGATCCGCTATCGGTGCCGCGTTCCCTCAAGAGGTCGCGGCGTCGGTGCAGATGCAAGCGCTCGGATCGGCTCTCATTGACGCAAGCGGGCAGGTCGCGAAGGGCAAGTTCGGCAGAGAGCGTATCCATGCGTTACGGATCGCCTGCCGCCGATATGAGGCGGCGAGTGAGCTCTTTGCTCCTTGCTTCGCGCAGCGACCCAGAGAACGCCTGGACGGCCTCGTGAACGACATTCGGAAGGCGGCCGGGCACGTTCGCGCGTGGGACGTGATGCGATCTCTATTGAACGCGTCATCCATCGAGATCGAGCAAGGAGCGGCGGAACTTGAGTCGTCGATCCGATCGGTCAGATTGGAGCGAGCTGAGCGTCTACGCAAGCAGTTGCGTCGTGGCCGGATCGAGCGACTCAGGGCATCGATTGACTTGGTGGTCGACGAGAGTGCTCCGCCGGATGGCGGTCAGCGGCTCTTCAGCGATGCGGCCGTCGAGGCGGTGCGGCAGCGCACCCATTCAGTTCTGACGACGCTTCGAGGCACGCTCCACGAGGTGGAAGAGCTTCACACGCTACGCGTCGAGCTCAGGCAGCTGCGCTATCTGCTCGACATTGCGGCACCGTGCCTTCCGGCGCATCTGCTCGAGCGCGCCACCTCGGGTCTTGCCGCCGAACAAGAGTGCTTCGGGGCTCTTGCAGACGCCACGAGCGTTCTCGACCTTTTGAGCCGCTCGTCGGAGCGATTGGGGGCGGTTCCCCGGAATGCCCTCGTGAGGTTTGGCGATTGGATGTCGGGTGTTCAAGCGTCGAGCCACGCCGCGATTCTCGAGCGGGTTCGTGCGGGGTATCTTGCTCGGCTGGTGATGGAGATTGATGCGTGGGCATCAGAGTCGGCGGTCGATCCGACGCCAAACTCGGCGGATGCATCCTTGAACGCCACCGCCATGGTGCCCACCCGCGAGGATCGGCTTGCAGTGATCGATGTCGGCAGCAACAGCGTTCGCCTGCTCGTCGCCGAAGTTCTGAGCGATGGAACGTACAAAGTGATCGATGACGAGCGTGAGTGCACACGCCTCGGCCAAGGTCTGGTCTCGACCGGGGCGTTGTCTGCGCAGGCCATGCTGCGGACCGCCGAGACGATCGCGAGGATGCGCGGCATCTCGCAGGGGTACGGCGTCTCGCGACTCCGCGTGATCGGCACTTCCGCCGTTCGAGACGCGACCAATCAACGCGAGTTTCTGTCTCTGGTGCGCGAGGACGCGGGGGTGGCGTTGGATGTGCTTGACGGTGAAGACGAGGCAAGAGCAGCGCATCGAAGTGTCGCGGCCGGATTCGACATCACCCAGACGCCGACCGCCGTCGTGGACATCGGCGGAGGCAGCACGGAGGTGGTCCTCTCCGCGCGCGGAGCAGTAGAGCATCTGTGCTCGATCCGAATCGGCGCGGTGCGTCTGTCGGAGATGTGCTCCTCCCAAGAGAATGAACAGGCCGTCAAGCAGATGCGTCGGTATGTACGACAGTCTCTGGCTCGCGCTCTGCCCGAGTTGCCCTTTGCCCCATCGCTCGTCGTCGGCACCGGCGGCACGTTCACCGCGCTGGCGGCGCTGGCGTCGGAGATGGGCTGCCCATCGCGAGAGAGCTGCGGCAGCGAACTCCGGCGATCCGAAGTGCGGCACCTTCTTGACCGACTCGGTTCCATGTCTTTGAGGGAGAGAATGCGGCTGCCCCGCCTCAGCCCGGAGCGAGCTGACATCATCGTCGCGGGAGCGGCGATCGCCGAGGGGGTCCTAAAGCATCTTGGCGTGAACACATTGCGGGTGTACGACCGCGGTGTGCGGGACGGCGTGCTCCTGGCGATGATCGCTGAGCGAGATCGCAGCAGGGTCTCTCCGGCGGGATCCAGGCCGATGTCCGCCGTTCGACGCTTCGCCGAGGCATGCCGTTACGAGACGCAGCACTCGGAGCATGTTGCGATGCTTTCCTTGCGACTATTCGATCAGTTGCGCCGGATGAAGCTCCTCCCTGCGGAGATCGGGTCGGCCGAGTGCCGGATGCTGCTCGAGGCGGCTGCGGTGATGCACGACATCGGTTATCTGGTGAACTATGCCAAACACCACAAGCACAGCATGCGTCTGATCGCAAACAGCGAGATTGATGGCTTCACGCCCCGACAGATCGCGATTGTTGCGAACATCGCCCGTTACCACCGTCGCGCCCTCCCAACGAAACGACACCCAGCGTTCAAAGAGTTGTCGCCGGCCGACCGACGGGTTGTCGCCGGGCTCTCTGCCATGCTCCGCGTCGCCGATGGTCTTGATCGGGCGCATAGCCAGATCGTGAAGGACATTGTGATTGACGAGAAGAGTTCGGCGTCACAGGCGCGTGAGATTGTGATTGGCGCCTCGTCATCTGAACGTCCGACGACCGAGCTGTGGGGCGCTGAGCGAAAGGCGGGCTTGCTGGAGAGCGAGTTCGGTATTCGCGTGTCCTTTCAGTGGGCCCCGCGCGGCGCGAATGAAGTCGCGTCGCAGCGTAGGGGGCCGTCGGTTGCGGGAAGGGAAGAGACCGCCGTTCACGCAGACGGGGGCTTGTCGAGTTCTGAGGACTTTCTCGTCTCACGGGAACAGCCGTTTCAGCACGCAAGGTGAGTGCCGTCGCCGCTGGAGGTCGGGCCAACTGCGGGCTGCCTGTCGGAGAGCACGTTTGCATGGCGATGAAGCCGTGCTCCGGTGATTCGAGCCCAGATCCTTCGTACGGCTCGGCATGGGTGCTGGTCGGTCGGATCAATGAAAGTCTCGGGAGCGGCTCGCGACCGGCGCGAGTGGATTTGGCACGTTCGCAAGAGCGCTGACCAGCACGTGAACCACGACTCCCTGACGCTCCACCTTTCCCGTGGCGAGCAGAGTGGAGCTATGGCGGGCGACGCGTCGGAACCGCTCATAGACCTTCGGCCTCACGATGAGATTGGCGACCCCTGTTTCATCTTCCAGCGTGATGAACACCACGCCGCTTGCGGTGCCGGGTCGCTGACGGACCAGCACCATCCCGGCAACCGACACGTCCGAACCGGTGGGAGTGATGACGGGGTCGCGGAGCGATGCGGCCTGGATCGCTCCCTGTTTGTCCAGTCTGCTGCGGATGAACGCGACGGGGTGCTGGCGGAGTGACAGGCCGACCGCGCCATAGTCATGGGTGACCTCCTTCGCTTCGGTGAAAGGGGGGAGAGCGGGATGCAAACCGCCGGGTTCGTATGGCCGCGATACGGCAAGGGCATCCTGCTGATGTGTGGCGAGGGACTCCTGCTCAAACAAAGGCAGCCCGTTGTCGTTGATCGCGCGTACTTCCCAGAGCGCACGCTGTCGATCCAGGCCCATCGACGCGAACGCATCCGCAAGGGCGAGTCTGCGGAGCGGCGCGGCGTGGACACCGCTCCGAGCGTGAAGGGTCTGGAGGTCGGGAAGTCGGCCATGCTTCTGTACAGCCGAGACGATCGCTTGCGCATCCATCTCGCGTAGCCCGCTGACCATCCGCATCCCGAGACGGATCGCGGGATGTTCGGGGCTGTCGGTGGGTTCCAGCGTGCAATCCCACTGGCTCGCATGCACGTCAACCGGTCGAATCTGTACCCCGTGCTCGCGTGCGTCCCGGATCAGTTGGGCCGGTGCGTAAAAGCCCATCGGCTGGCTGTTGATGAGAGCGGCCGCGAACGCTGCAGGATGGTGACGCTTCAGCCACGATGAGACATAGACAAGCAAGGCGAACGACGCAGCGTGGCTCTCGGGAAAGCCGTACTCGCTGAATCCCTTGATCTGCTCAAAGCATCGGTCGGCAAACTCACGGGGATATCCCCGCGCGGTCATGCCGGCCACGATCTTGGTCCCGAAGCGGTAGATGAGATCGCCCTTGCGTTTCCAGGCGGCCATGGCGCGGCGGAGCTGATCCGCCTCTCCTGGTGTGAACCCCGCCGCCACGATTGCCAGAGCCATCGCCTGCTCCTGGAACAGCGGCACACCCAGCGTGCGGCTCAGCACCTGCCGGATGTCCTCGGTCGGGTACGCAACGGCCTCCTCCCCGTTGCGACGGCGCAGATACGGGTGAACCATCTTGCCCTGAATGGGGCCTGGACGAACAATCGTCACCTCAATCACAAGGTCATAGAAGCACTGCGGCCGCAGACGCGGGAGCATGGACATCTGGGCGCGGCTCTCGACCTGGAAGACGCCCACTGAGTTCGCCTCGCAGAGCATGGCGTAAACGGCCGGGTCTTCGGCTGGGACAGTTGCCAGCGTCAGGGGACGTGCATGGTGCTTCTCCACCAGTTCGAAACTCTTGCGGATGCACGTGAGCATCCCGAGTCCCAGCACGTCCACTTTGAGCAAGCCCATCGCGTCGAGGTCGTCTTTGTCCCATTCCACCACGGTTCGATCGTCCATCGCCGCGTTCTCAATCGGCACGATCTCCGAGAGCGGCCCTCGGCTGATGACGAAGCCACCCACGTGCTGCGAGCGGTGGCGTGGAAAGCCGAGAATGTCACTTGTGAGGGAGGCAAGGTGTCGCACAGTTGGATCGGCGGGGTTAAAGCCGCGCGACCGCATCGCCTTCGGATCGATCACGCCCGAGTCCCACCAGTCCATATCTCGCGCCAGCCCGTCGACGCAGTCGAGAGAGAGCCCAAGGGCCTTCCCGACTTCACGCACCGCGCTCCGTCCCCGGTATGTGATCACCTCGGCGGTGAGAGCGGCACGATCGCGGCCGTATTTCGCGTAGAGGTACTGGATCACTTCCTCGCGGCGTTCATGTTCAAAGTCGATATCGATATCGGGCGGCTCGTTACGCTCCTTGCTGATGAACCTCTCGAAGAGGACATTGATGCGGTCGGGGTCAACGCTGGTAACGCCCAGGCAGTAGCACACTGCGGAGTTCGCGGCCGCGCCCCGGCCCTGGCAGAGAATCCCCTTGCCGCGAGCGAAGCGGACAAGGTCGTGAACGGTCAGGAAATAGGGTGCAAAGGTGAGTTCGTCGATGAGCCCGAGTTCGTGCCGAATCTGTCGCTGCACCTTGGCGGGAACGCCATGGGGATACCGTTCGCTCGCGCCCTGCCACGTCAGCGTCGTGAGATGTCCGATAGGGGTCGCTCCGGGCGGAACGACTTCATCGGGATACTCGTAGCGGAGTTGGTCGAGTGAGAAGGTCGCGCACCGATCAGCGATGTCCACGCTGCGTCGGATCGCTGCCGGATATCGCGCAAAGAGGCGAGCCATCTCGTCGGGCGGCTTCATGTGCCGCTCGGCATTCGCGACGAGGCGCAGGCCAGCTTGATCCAGCGTGCACCTATTCCTGATGCACGTGAGCACATCCTGGAGCGGTCGGCGCTCAGCGACGTGGTACAGCACGTCATTGGTCGCCACCATAGGAGCACGGATGTGAGCGCAGAGATCGTGAATCGTGCGGAGCCGTTCCTGGTCGCTGCATCCGAACGCGCGGGCCGCTCCGATGGAGAATCGGTCGTCCTTGAAGACGTGCCGCAGTCCGCACAGTACGTCGATAAGGGCAGAGCCGATGGTGTCGGGGAGGAGAGCGACACACACGAGTCCGTCGGCGTGCTGGACCATGTCATGCAGAGTGAGCTGGCAGTCGCCCTTTGGGGCGAGCCGCTTGCCGAGCGTGAGCAATCGGCAGAGCCGTGCGTAAGAATCGCGGGCGGTCGGATACACCAGCAGGCGCGCGCCGGCTGCTTCGGGATTCGTCAAGCGGAGACTTGCCCCAACGACCAGTTGGATGCCACATTCCTTCGCGGTCACGTGTGCGCGCACAATGCCGCCGAGCGAGCAGTCATCGGTGACCGCGACTGCCCGGTAGCCGAGCAGCGCGGCGGTCTGGACGATCTCTTCAGGATGGCTTGCCCCGGTGAGAAATGAGTAGTTCGTGGTGACAGCGAGCTCGGCGTAGGGGGTGCAGAGCCCCATTCGAGCATGGGTTGGATCGGATGCCACCGATGGCGTGCCTTTGGCTCGCTCCCACGGATGCTGCACGTGCTTTGCAAAGGGTTGCTCAGGCATGCCACACCTATGCCCAGACCCCGTGTACGAACCACTTGGCTGTTTCAACCTCGCGGTACAACCACAGCCAGAGACCGCCTGCATCCTCCACCCTGTAGTAGTCGCGAGCAGAATCCTGCGTGCGCCACCACTCTGCCTCCACGCGTTCGGGACCGAATCCCGCGATGATGACGTGCTCACGCCCGCGCCATCCCACTCGTGAGGGAGGGAGGTCCGGAACCATCGCCAGCACGCTCGCGGCTTCGGGCTGTGACAAAAGAAGCGTCGGGCGGTCACTCGTGGTCAACGCGCCCGGGCAGTCCCGCATTGCAGGCATTCCCTCGATCGCTGGGACGTACCCGAACACGCGTTCCGGCTGGTGCGTCGGCCGCACCTCCACCCGCATCACGTTCTCGGTGCCGAGCCGATTGGAAAGCACGTCGACCAATGCGGCCATCTCGGGAGAATCGGACGCGTCGTCCTTCGCATCATGGCGCCACTGTTCGGCTTGTCGGTGGCGTATCCGGCCGATGTGTGGCGCGGCGACCGCCAGCCGTTCGACGCCGTAGCCGAGACTGGCCCGCTCCAGCCGCGGTCTCGCGAGTGTCCAGAGGTGTCGAGCGTCTGCGCAGGGACGGCTGAGCTGAACAGTTATGCGCACGGGTACCGAATCCATACGACCGAGCTCGATCACCAGAGCGCGTGCGCCCGCTTGTCGTTCGACAAGCTGACCCGCGAGATCGTCCAGCAAGCCACGAACGCCAGCCTCGATCGCCTCGATCCGTGTCGTCGCTCCATCGAAAGCACGCTCGGCACGCGGCATAGGAACAGGCCGCACATGCTCGATCAGCTCCATCACATCGCCAGTTGCCTGGCCGAGCCGGTGCAAGAGTTCGTCGCCGAAACGCGATGGGAGGGACGCACGAGGAAGATCTATGACTTGACCGATCGTCTCGATACCAAGTTCGTCGAGTGCCAGCGCCACGACCGGCGCAATCCGAAGTCCCTCAACAGGGAGAGACGCAATCGCCTCGCGCAAATCACTCCGTGAGATGATTGGATTGCGATGCTCAGAGTAGCGAGCCAGCGCCCACGCCGCGCCGTACGTTGGGGCCACCGCCGCCTGCGCCGTGATGCCGAGCCGATCAACCCCAGAGAGCAGTTGCCGCACGTGCCTCCTCTCCCCCCGGAACGCCCGTTCACACCCCGAAATATCCAGGAGAAGCCCATCCGGCGGATCGGGCGCAACGAGCGGAGAAAATCGGTGCGCCCACGCCGCAAGTTTCCGGAGGGCGGCATGGTCCCGGCGTGGGTCGTGATCCTCAATGTGTGTGCCGGACGGCGGCAGCAACGCACGTGCGTGTGCCAGAGTCATTCCCGCCCGCACGCCCGCCGCACATGCCTTCGGGCAGCACGCCGCGACGACCTGTCGCTGTGCCACCCTGTCCGCGAGAACAATCGCTCGCGGCGTTTGTACCGCCCTCGGACGTGATCGATCATCCGATGAAGCGTCCACAGGGGATCGGCGGAGCCGCCGGCTCGCGAGATCCGTCTTCCAACTCGGCAGGAACAACGAGAGCGCACGCATCACGGCTCCATTCCACGGTCCAAGCGCGTCGGTCGTCACACATGTTGCCTGGGTGCACTCCCTTGTAGCGCACAAGCTCAACGGTCCATCGTGGTCGGGGAACATCGCATACGCCACGCGGAGAGGGAGGCGAGGCTCGCCGGCGCACAAGCCAGCGGGTTGTGGCCGCCGAGAGTGCTTTCAGTTCTGTTGCGGGACGGGTCAGGACCGCCAGCCGCCCCGACGATTCAGCCGCGAGTTGGAGCCGGCGCGATGCGCTCATATCGAACCCCGTCCCATCCCCAATCACGGCGGCCACAGCGGATGAGCGGAGTGCCGCGTCGATCGCCCAGAGTCGTCCTGCGGCATCAGCGGGATTCACGAAGATCGATCGCTCAAGCAATGCGTGATTCTGCCCTGAGCAGTCACGCGCGACCAGCGCGTGTGCGTGCGGCCATGCGCGCGCACCGATCCACAACACGGCCCCTGCCTCTGCATGGGCAATCACTCGGCGCGCGAGATCAACCAGTGCCGCGACTGGCGCAATCCATTCCCGGTCGCCCTCGATTCCGAGCCATTCATGAACGGCCCCGGACACCAATGGCAACGCGAACGTCGGTAGAGGCGAGAGAGCATGTGTGGTGGGCGGCGAGGCGAGCGCGTCAAGTCGGTCCCGAAGAATCGCGATGGCGTCCGATCGGCTCATGATCGGTACATGTTATATATATGCCAAACGAAATGCAAATAAAAAGCGAATATTTCTTGTATGTGTTTATGGATCAATGGGTTGGATGCACGTTGGGTCGTCATTCGCGGGCGAGTTCACCCTGGTTCCGACCCGATGCGCTTCCATCTCGTCGGCTGGAAACGGCTCAAAGACCGGAGCCAGGTCCAAAGGCGTCTCATGGGCCGGATCGAGCCACAGGTCGTAGAGACTCGGCCGCACGATCACGGGCATCCGGTTGTGGATTGGCGCGACAAGAGCGTTGGGTGCGCCAGTCAGGATTGTGAACGTATCCAACGGTACGTCGGCCTTGTCCCATCGCTCCCAGAGTCCCGCAAACGCAAAGAGCGGTGCGCCCGCGACCCGGAACGCCCACGGCTGCTTGCGCTTCTCGCCGGGGATTGCCTGCCACTCGTAGAAGTCGGACACCGGGATAAGGCAACGACGTTTCTTGAATGCCGCTCGGAAGGACGGCTTGGTTGCGGCCTCTTCGCTCCGGGCGTTGATGAGGCGATTCCCGATTGCGGGGTCATCCGCCCAGAATGGCACGAGACCCCAACGCAACTGGTCGGCTGCCCGGTTGCCCCTTGTATCCTGGCGGACAACAAGCGCATTCTGAGTCGGGGCTATGTTGAATCGTGCCACGAAGTCAGACTCTGGCACCGGCGTTGTCAGCGAGAGCAGCCGGTGGAGCTGCTTCCACGAATAGCGATTGGTGAAGCGTCCGCACATATATGGGCGCAGGGTATCCGGTGCCGATGTGGCGATCGCGGCGACGCGCGTTTACGACGCCGACCACACACAGCGAGCCACCAATGAAAAACCCCGCGATTCTGCGGGGAAAGACGGCAGCGTGCGGCTTGGCGCGGGAAAGCGGGCGAAGGGATTCGAACCCTCGACGTTCAGCTTGGAAGGCTGACACTCTACCACTGAGTTACGCCCGCAATGCGTCATCATAGCCCGCCCGTCGACTCTGCCGGGGGCGGATTGATGGGAGACGGGGGAGGACTCTCGTGCGCGCGTCGGCTGTGCCAAGACCAGCGATCCTGCACTCTCCAGCGCCGAATGACGCCATCGGATGCCCCGGAGTAAAGACTGCCGGAATCAGGGTCGAATGAAACGGCCTGAACCGCCCAGACGTGCCCCGAGAGTCTGAGGACTTCCGCACGCTCGGCCACGTTCCAGATCCGGACCGATGTGTCAAAGCCGGCCGTCGCCAGGCGAGAGCCATCCGGTGAGAACTCGAGGCCGAGGATCGCGAGCTGGTCGCCTCCCATTGTGCCCGCAGAACTCCAATCGTGCGGATGCCAGAGCCGGATCACCCCGTCCTCGCCGCTGGTGGCCACGAGCGTTCCGTCCGGATTCGTCGCGGCGGACCACGCGATGTCGTGATGGGCATCCATGATCTGCGTGATCCTGCCGTCTCGCACCACGCACAGCCGTCCACTGAGGCACGTGACAAGCCGCCACGTCTCTCCGACCGCGATTCCGATTGGTGTCTCCTCCCCGAAATCAATCGTCTCAACGATGCTTCCGGAATGGAGATCGACTGTCACAAGTCTTCGATCGACGCTGATCGAAACCCGCTGGTCTCGAAGCGCACCGCCCCGGAGCAGTTCTCCGACATCGATTGACCAGATGCGTTCGTCGGACTTCCACGCGGTGACGAGGCCATCCATCGCGAGTCCGACCACAACGCCCTCGGACTCGAACACACGCAGCCCGTACGCAGAGGAGTTGTCCGACCAGAGCGTGTGACCGCTCTCGGGGTCGAACCGTGCGAATGCGGGGTCTGCTCCCGCGATGAAGAGCCCATCTCGCGTGGACAGAAGGTCCGCGACATCGGCACGCTTCCATCGGGCCGAGATCGCGCGCGCATTGGTCGAGAGCGACCACGACCTGACCACTCCATCTCGACCGGCGGAGACCAGCCGGTCCGGACCGAGAAATACCAGGCCGGTCACTGTGGCCTCGTGCGCGAGGAAACGCTCGATCTCGTCCCCGGTGGAGATATTGAAGAATCGCACCGTCGAATCGCCGCTGCCTGTCGCCAGATGCGACCCATCGGGCGACAGGCGGACGGCAATCACGCGGCTGCCGTGTCCGCGATAGAGAAACACCGAGCGCATGTCCTGAAGGTCATACACGTGGACGGCACGGACGTCGTCGCCGATGGCGAGGAAGCGTTCCTGCTGATCCACATCGACACTCAGGATCGACGATTCGGACGTGAGCAACAGTTCAAACGCTTCGCTCTTTCGATCGAGTCGCGCGACCCCGTATGTCCCGGCAAGATACAGGCGATCGCTGGATCTCGCCGTCGAGAACGCGATGGTCGTGCCGTCGTAGGGCACCTTCCATTGCGCCATTCTCTCTCCACCGGGCAGCGACCAGTCTTCGATGATGCCGGTCTGGCCGATCACCGTAAATCGAGTGGCGTCGTCGCTCAGGAGCAGGCCGCGCGGATGCCCCACGCCGGTCAGAATCGATGCGATCACGGAGCCGCCGACCGACTGCTTCACCCTGACACGTCCCTGAATGTCACAGCTTGCCACGGTGCCGTCCGGTGCGCCTGCAACCAGAACGACATATCCCTCGTGGGGCGCCCGCTCTATGACAACGCCGCTGCTTGCATCGATCGACGCGAGCCCGGCGTCGCCGTGCGACACCACCACCTGAGACCCGGCCCCGACTGTGTCCAGGGAGAGGGGACCGTGCGGAAAGACCGAGACATCTGTGACGGAGCGTTCGATAAACCGGCGGAGGTAAGACCACTCCCAGCCTCGCAGGTCCTCAGGGCAAGCATCAAGAGCGCGACGCACCCCGCGCCGATCGCCCGCGAAGACCGCCCCATGGGCGACGGCGATGTTGCTGAGACTGAGACTGCGGCGCAGCGACTCGGCGGTGGAGTCCGCCCGCTCCTTCTCTCTGGTTCGCTCTTCGAGCGCGACCCGGGCATCCTTGTGAGCAAGCGACTCGGACTCGGCCAGACGGGCGTTCTCCCGCGACTGCAGCGACGACATGACGCCGAAAGCGATCAATGCCAGCAGTCCGAGCGTGGCGACCGTCAGACTTTTCTTGTGCCGCGCCGCAACGCGAGTCATCACATAACCGATACTGTCGCGCCGAGCCTCGATCGGCCGCCCATCAAGATGGCTGCGAATATCGTCCGCGAGCGCGATGACCGATGCATACCGGCGCTCTCGATCCGGGTCCATCGCACGCGCGATGATCGTCTCAACATCGCCGCGAAGTTCGGGCCGAAGGTCGCCCGCCAGCGGAGGGCGTTCGTTTCGAACCTTGTCGAGGGCCGCGGGGAGCGGCAGGCCGTCCAGGTCAAGCGGAACACGATCGGTGAGGAGCTCGAAGAGTATCGCTCCGAGCGAGTACACGTCGCTTCTGGTGTCGATCGAACTCGGGTCTCCCCAAGCCTGCTCCGGGCTCATGTACTGAAGCGTTCCGACGATCTGGCCCTGCTGCGTCATGGAGGCATCAACACCCATGCTCTCGCCCGTCACCCGGGCCACGCCGAAGTCCAGGATCCGTGGGCTCCCGCGTTCGTCGACCAGAATGTTCGCGGGCTTCAGGTCTCGGTGGATGACGCCTCGCTGATGGGCATGGGCCACGCCCGCGCACACCGCGAGAAACAGGTTCATCCGTTCGATACGCGACATGGCGCGGAGGCGCGCATGGGCCGTGAGCGTCACGCCTCGCACGAGCTCCATCGCGATGAAGGCCTGATCGGGGTGCTCCGCATCGGCCACGCCCGCCTCATAGACCTGGGCAATTGCCGGATGCTGCAGCCGAGCGAGCACGTGGGCTTCAAACTCAAGACGCCGAAGAGCGCGTTGGGACGTTCGGCCGGGGCGGAGCGCTTTCAGGGCCACTGACCGACGGGGGGAGGTCTGTTCGGCCTCGTACACCGCACCCGATCCGCCCTCGCCAATGAGTTGAATGATCCGGTAGTGCCCTCTCAACTCGGGGAGCTGCGAGCCCGTCGCAAACTCCGCCGAGTCCTCGCGAACGAGCTGTGCCACCAGACCGAGGCCGCCCCCCTGGCTGCTCTCATTATCCGATGCATCGGCTTGAAGCATGGCCTGAACGCGTTTGATGATGGCTTCCGGAGCTCCGCACGCCGCCAGAAACCCACCCTGCTCCGAGGGTGGGAGGGACGATGCCCGTTCGAACAGTGCGATGGCTGATTGGTACTCTCCCCGCTGCATCCACTCTCGCTCCGGTTCCTGCTCCCACGTGACCTAAAATATTCTTCCGGTTCCAGCGGATTCGTCCAAGGCCCTTTGTACCCGAAAGCGTCTCTACAAGGAACTCAAACAGAGGACAGGAGCGTCCAAGATGGCCCCGGTGAGTCTACACCCCTTGTTCAGGCAGGGTTCCGATCCCGCGCTCCCGGGAATCGTGATTGACCGCGCGCTCATCGGCCGTTTGAGCGATTCCTTTGCATCCCTGCGACCGACGGCGAATGACCTCGCTGCAGCCTTTTATCGGCGGCTATTCGAGAAGAAGCCCGAGCTTCGCGGGATGTTCACCCAGCCGCTGCAAGTGCAGCAGCAGAAGCTCATTGCGTCCCTGGAGACGATTGTCCACTTCCTTTCAGATCCATCAGCTCAACGCGCGTATCTGCGCGATCTTGGCAAGCGGCACGCGAACTATGGGGCTCGTGCCGAGCACTATGACCTGGTCATTGACACGTTTATGGAAGCGATGGACGAGACGACGGGCGGCCTTCTGGATCCCATTGTCCGAAACGAGTGGCGTCAGGTCATGCGGCTTGTCAGCGATGCCATGATCAACGGAGCGGAGGCCGGAACCAGCGGCTGACATCGCATGGATCCGCCTGGACGAGATCTGCATCTGCCAACAACGCTCCTTCAGCCCTTCTCCGCGAGTTCCGCCGCGAGCCATGCCCGGGCTGCTCTCCAATCCGCTTCCACAGTGCTCTTGGAGACGTCCATCAGAGCCGCCACGTCTTCGACCCCGAGTCCACCGAAGAACCGCAGTTCGACGACCCGGTGGCGGCGTGGATCCAACTCCGCGAGCTTTGTCAAGGCGTCGTCGAGCGCGACAACGTCGACTTGACTTGAGCTCGGTCCTTCAAGCTGGATACTGTCGGCGGAGACTTTGCCCATATCCCCACCGCGTCGGGCCGCGCGCTTTCGCCTTGCGTGGTCCGTCAGAATCTGACGCATCGCCATCGATGCCACAGCCATGAAATGCGACCGGTTCTCGTACCCTTCCTGCGGCCGGATCAGCCGCACGTAGGCCTCGTGGACGAGCGCCGTGGGCTGCAGCGTGTGGGCCTTGCTCTGGGCGCCCATGGCGGCATTTGCCATGCGTCGAAGCTCGTCATACACAAATGGAAGAAGCTGTTCGGCCGCTTCTCGATCTCCATCCGCAATGCGTTGCAGGACAATGGTGACGTTGGCTGCGTCCATGACGGGCGTTCCTTTGAATCCGTGTCCACCCGCGAACCCACCGGGGTTGGGACGCGAGAGCGGACGGAATGATAACCGCGGCGTCCGCGAAATGTTTGCGCCCGAGTCAAGGGTCGGGTGCAGCAGCTGCGTGAGTAGGTGAGGGGATTCAACACACCACTCGCAAGGAAGGCACCAACCATGATGCACGCTCACCTGAATCGTCACCGCCGGACCACGCTCGCGGCACTCGGACTTGTTGCGGGCTGCATGCCCGCTCTCGCTCAGGATCGAATCGATGGAGAGCGCAAGTGGTCCTGGGGCGAGAACATCGGCTGGATGAACTGGCGCGACGCCGGCCCTCATGGCGTTCGCGTGAATGAAGGCTTCCTGTCCGGCTGGATCTGGTCGGAGAATGTCGGCTGGATCTCGCTCGGCGATGGAACCCCCGAAGCCTCGGGCGGCACACAGTACGGCAACAGCTCTGGCGCCGACCACGGTGTGAACATGGCGACGGACGGAACGCTCTCGGGGTTTGCCTGGGGTGAGAACATCGGATGGGTCAACTTCAGCACGTATGCGGAACTCGGAGCGATGAACAAGCACGCTCGCCTGGATCCAGCCACGCGGCGCTTCCGGGGGTACGCGTGGGGAGAGAATGTCGGCTGGATCAATCTTGATGACAACGGCAACTTCGTCGCGCTCCGTTGCCGGGCCGACTACAACGACGATGGAATCTCGGACATCCTTGACTTTCTCGACTTCCTTGATGACTTCGCCGCCTGCACCAACCAGCCGATGCCATGCGGCACGTTCGGGGATCCCGACCTGGCAACCGACTCATTCGTTGACATCCTGGACTTCCTGGACTTCATGCAGATCTTCGGCGAGGGATGCGCCTGATCGCACCTGGCCACCAGCAACCCTCGGCGTGCCCGTCAGCGCGGGCACGCCGACGTTTTCGGACCCTGCCGGATCGTCAGGATTCGGTTCAGCATGTGATTTGTTTGGATTTCGACGTGTCCGAAGCGCCTGCTGCGCGTGCGAGAGGCACTAGACTCTCCGAGGGGGCAGTCTAATGCCGTGAATGTGTTCCGTGAGCGGTTGCTTCCCGTGAGATACTCTCATGAAGCGAGCCAGGGAGGTCTTGGCGTCGCGTGGAGCGGGTGTTCGGTACTGGAGGTTGGAGAAAAATGCTTCGTAAGATTCTGCATTCAAAGATCCATCGTGCGCGCGTGACGTCAGCCCGTCTGGATTACGTCGGGTCGATCACGATCGATGCCGATATTCTCGACGCGATCGGCCTGCGTCCAAACGATGCCGTCGTCATCGCGAACTGCGACAACGGCGAGCGATTTGAGACGTATGTGTTCCGCGGCGAGCGGGGCTCAAAGCAGATCATCATCAACGGAGCCGCCGCACGGCTGGCTGGTGAGGGCCACACCGTCATCATCATGCATTATGCATTCGCCTCCGAGGACGAGTTCCGGGCTCACAAGCCGAAGGTCGCGTTGATGCGTCCGGACAACACCATCGAAGAGGTCATCACCTACGACAACCGGTGATCGCTGTCGGCGCGCGCCTGCCGGTGGCGCGCCGGTCGCTGCGCGCACGTCAGTCCAACGTCAGAGATCTTTGCCGAGGGGAATCCCTTGAACCCGACAACGTCGTTCCGGTGCGTCGTCATCGGCACGGGCAGCCTGCTCGTGCAGTCCGTGGAAGAACTGCGCTCGCGGGGCCACGCGATCCTCTGCGTGGCCTCGCCAGATCCGAAGGTCGCGTCCTGGGCCGCATCGAACAAGCTGCCCCACGTCGCAACCTGGGCCGAACTGGAGGCCGCGGTGCGGGTTCAGCAGGTTGACCTGCTCTTCAGCATCGTCAACGACGAGGTGCTGCCGCCTTCCGCCCTCACGCTCCCGCGTGCGATGGCGATCAACTACCACGATGCGCCGCTGCCGCGCTACGCGGGCATCCACGCGACATCGTGGGCGCTGATGGCCGGTGAGAAGGAGCACGCGATCACCTGGCACGCGATGTCCGATCGCGTCGACTTCGGCGACATCCTGGTGCAGGAGCACTTCGGGATCGCGCCCGATGACAACGCGCTCACGCTGAACGCCAAGTGCTACGCCGCGGCTCAGCGCGCGTTCCGCACGCTGCTCGGCCAACTCGAGCGGGGCACGACGACCCGCAAGCCCCAGTCCGAGTCTGCGCGCACCTTCTTCGGACGCCACAAGCGTCCGGCGAATGCGGGAATCATCGATCCCAACACGCCCGCCCAGTCGCTGGAGAACCTCGGCCGCGCCCTGGATTTCGGCGTCTACGAGAATCCGCTCTGTGCGACGCGGATCTGGACGGGCGATCGCTTCATCATCGCGTCGAGCATCGCGCTCGCCGAGACAGGACCGCACGCTCTCCCCGGAACGATCATCAACGCGGGGCCGGACTGGCTGCGGATGGCCGCGGCGGACGGCTCGCGCGACGTGCGACTGCTCGGATTGAAGGAACTGGACGGCTCGCCCGCGAACCTGACCGATGCTCGCTTCGCCGTTGCTCGCACGCTGATGTCGCCGCCTGCGCCCACGCTGGCCGAGATGGTCAAGATCGACGCCGCGGCTCATAAGCACGAGAAGAAGTGGGTCGCGCGCCTCGGCGCACTAAGCCCGATCGTGATGCCCTTGATCACGGGCAAAGCGACCGGCGAGTCCGGTGTCCTTTCGATCGATATCGGCTCGCGTGACGCGTCCTCCGCAGCCGCCCTCTTCTGCGCGTACATGGCTCGCGTATCCAGGGCGGCCTCGTTCGATCTCTTGCTCCACACGCCCGGCCAGGTTCCAGCGGGGTCGGCGGCTGCCGCGCTCTTTGACTCCCATGTGCCGATCAAGATCGAGTGCGAGCCGGCGGACACCGTGTCGGCCTTCGCCGATCGGGTCCGCGTCTCGATCGCGGACGCGGAGCGGATGGGCTCGTTCGCGAAGGACGTCGCGATCCGGTTCCCGACGCTTCGCAACGTGGCAGAACTGAAGCTGGGCGCGATGTGGCACGCCGCCATGGAGTTGGGGCCGACAAGCGGCGCGGCCCCGCGCGCCGCGATCACGCTGCGGGCAGACGTATCCGGGAAGGTGTCTCTCGTGTTCCGCCGCGAGATTGTGAGCGAAGAGACCTCGCGGGCAATTGCCGAACAGTTCCATGTGCTCCTCAAGTCTGCCGACACCGGTGCGAAGACGATTGCCGGCCTTGACTTCACGCCTGCGCACGAACGGACGCGCGTTCTTGAGACTTTCAATGCAACCAAGACGCCGTATGAGACGGGCCTTCGTCTCGGCGATCTGATCCGTCGCCGCGCGAAGCAGCATCCCTCTGCTCCCGCTCTGGTGTTCGAGGGGCGCGTGGTGAGCTATGCGGAGCTGGATGGGATGGCGTGGGGGATCGCGAAGAGGCTGAGGTCCTTGGGCGTGAAGCCGGGGACCTTGGTTGGTGTATGCGTCGACCGGAGCGTGGAGCTGGTGGCGGCGTTGGTTGGTGTGAGCTACAGCGGCGGGGCGTACGTGCCCTTGGATCCTGGGTATCCGGCCGACCGGCTTGTGGGGATGTGCCAGGACGCGAAGATGCCGGTGGTGCTGACGCGAGGTGATGAGCTCTCGCGTGCGGGGGCTGCGTTCAACAGCGTGCCCGGTGGCGTGCAGGTGGTCCGTCTGGATGATGGATCCATCACGCCCTCGGAGCCCTTGGAGCTGGTGGGGACGGAGGATGACCCGGCCTACGTGATCTTCACCTCCGGCTCGACGGGGCGTCCCAAGGGCGCGATGAACGCGCACAAGGGGATCGTGAACCGCCTCTTCTGGATGCAGGAGGCGTACCAGCTTGACGGCCGCGACCGGGTGATGCAGAAGACGCCGTACAGCTTCGATGTGTCGGTGTGGGAGTTCTTCTGGCCCCTGATCACGGGCGCGTCGATCGTGGTGGCCAAGCCCGAGGGCCACCGTGACAGCGCGTACCTGGTGGACCTGATCAAGCGTGAACGCGTGACGACGATGCACTTCGTGCCGTCGATGCTGCGTGTGTTCCTGGAAGAGCGAGGCCTGGAGTCGTGCGAGTCCCTGCGCCGCGTGGTCTGCTCGGGCGAGGCGTTGCCGACGGATCTTGTGGACCGCTTCTTCACGCGGATCCCGCACGCGAAGCTGGCGAACCTCTACGGCCCGACCGAGGCGGCGGTTGACGTGACGAGCTGGGAGTGCAAGCCCAACCAGCCGATCGTGCCGATCGGGAAGCCGATCGCCAACACGCGGATGTACGTCCTTGATCAGGAGCTGCGTCCCCTGCCCGTGGGCGTGCCGGGCGAGCTGTACATCGGGGGCGTGCAGGTGGGCATGGGGTACGTCTCACGCCCTGAGCTGACGGCCGAGCGGTTCGTGAAGGACCCGCACAATCAACCCAATGGCCGGATGTACAAGACGGGCGATCTGGGTCGGTGGCTGCCTGACGGGTCGATCGAGTACCTGGGGCGTATCGACGACCAGGTGAAGATCCGGGGCTTCCGGATCGAGCTTGGCGAGATCGAGCAGGTGCTGAGCAAGCAGCCGGGGGTGAAGGACGCGGTGGTGCTGGCACGGGAAGACGTCCCCGGCACCAAGCGACTCGTCGCGTACGTGGTCGGCAACGGCTCCACGAACGATCTCAAGGCCGCGGAGCTGAAGACGGGCCTTGGCAAGCACCTTCCGGAGTACATGGTGCCGACGGCGTTCGTGTTCCTGGACCATCTGCCGGTGACCAGCAACGGCAAGCTGGACCGCCGGGCCCTCCCCGCGCCCGCGCGTGGGTCTGATGAATCGTTGAACCGTCCGGAGGACCGCCCCTCGACGGACGTCGAGAAGACGCTGGCGATGATCTGGGCCGAGGTGCTGCGTCTGCCCACCGTCAACGCCACCGACAACTTCTTCGAGATCGGCGGAGATTCCATCCTCGGTCTTCGCATCGTCGCCAAAGCGCAGGATGCCGGCCTCACGTTCGCGATCCACGACCTCTTCCGGACGCCGACGATCCGCACGCTCGCCGCCCAGATCGGGACACCCGTCAAGGCCAGCGGCTTCCGCACGGAGCCGTTCTCTCTGATCAGCGCGGCCGACCGCGCTCGCCTGCCGGAGAACATCGTCGATGCGTACCCGCTGTCGGCGCTCCAGGGGGGCATGGTCTTCCACAGCGAACGCGCCATCGGGTCGTATCTCTATCAGGTCGCGATGAGCATCCACGTCAAGGCGAAGCTCGACATGACGCTACTCCAGCGTGCGGTCGATCGCGTCGTCTCACGCCATCCGATCCTGCGGACCAGCTTCGACCTCGGCTCGTTCAGCGAGCCGATGCAGTTGGTGCACAAGGAAGCCCGGACGGTCATCCAGTATCACGACATCACGGGCGCGCCGGCCGCGCGTCAGAAGGAAATCCTCGCCAAGTGGATCGACGATGAGGCGGAGTACGTGTTCGACTGGCGGAAGCCGCCGCTCCTGACCTACACGGTGCACAAGCGATCGGACGAGACCTTCCAGTTCGGTATCACATTCCACGACGCGATCCTCGACGGCTGGTCGACCTCCAACATGATGACGGAGATCTTCGATCGCTACGTGACCATGCTCAATGGTGGCGAGGACACGGCGGACGCTCCGAATCCGATCACATACCGCGACTTTGTGACGCTCGAGCGGTCGACGATCACGGACCCTGCCGCACGCGAGTTCTGGACAAACCTCCTGGCCGACGCGCCCTTCACGCCGATTCCTCGCCTCCCCGGCGTTGGACGCGACGTGCGCGTGCCGCGCAACCTCGACGTGATCGTGCCGATCCCCCACGAGATCAACCGGCAGGTCGAGGAGCACGCCCGGCGGCTGGGCATGCCCGTCAAGGCGTTCTACCTCGCCACCCACATGCGTGTGCTCGGCATGCTCGCCAAGCAGACGGACATCGTGACGGGTCTGGTGATGAACGGCCGCATCGAGGAGCCGAGTGGCGACCGTTGCCTCGGTAACCACCTCAACACCATGCCGTATCGCTTGGAACTTGGCATCGGGCGTACGTGGGCCCAGATCGCGAAGGACGCGTACGAGTCGGAGCTCCGCGCTCTGCCTCACCGGCGCTACATCGGCGCCCAGCTGCTGCGTGACCTCGGGCGTGCCGGCCAGGACAACATGTTCGAGACGGGCTTCAACTACACGAAGTTTCACATCTACGACAAGCTGAAGGGCAAGCAGGGCTTCGAGCTCATCCATGTGGACTTCACCGATCCGTTCCACTACGCGTTCGTCGCCAACTTCCGTGTTGACGCGTTTGACGATCGTCTAGACGTGGTTCTCAACTACAACACGAAGCACATGACCGCCGATCAGGTCAAGCAGATCGGCAAGTACTACCAGAACGCGATGCGATCGATCGCTTCGTCGCCCGACAACCTTGCCTCGACGGACTCGATGGTCCCCGAGAACGAGCGTCAGCAGGTCACGACCGCCTTTAACACCACCGAGAAGTCATACGAGAAGGGGCAGACGCTCGCGTCGCTCATTGCTCGCCAGGCGAAAAAGACGCCCTCTGCTCCCGCTCTGGTGTTCGAGGGGCGCGTGGTGAGCTATGCGGAGCTGGATGGGATGGCGTGGGGGATCGCGAAGAGGCTGAGGTCCTTGGGCGTGAAGCCGGGGACCTTGGTTGGTGTATGCGTCGACCGGAGCGTGGAGCTGGTGGCGGCGTTGGTTGGTGTGAGCTACAGCGGCGGGGCGTACGTGCCCTTGGATCCTGGGTATCCGGCCGACCGGCTTGTGGGGATGTGCCAGGACGCGAAGATGCCGGTGGTGCTGACGCGAGGTGATGAGCTCTCGCGTGCGGGGGCTGCGTTCAACAGCGTGCCCGGTGGCGTGCAGGTGGTCCGTCTGGATGATGGATCCATCACGCCCTCGGAGCCCTTGGAGCTGGTGGGGACGGAGGATGACCCGGCCTACGTGATCTTCACCTCCGGCTCGACGGGGCGTCCCAAGGGCGCGATGAACGCGCACAAGGGGATCGTGAACCGCCTCTTCTGGATGCAGGAGGCGTACCAGCTTGACGGCCGCGACCGGGTGATGCAGAAGACGCCGTACAGCTTCGATGTGTCGGTGTGGGAGTTCTTCTGGCCCCTGATCACGGGCGCGTCGATCGTGGTGGCCAAGCCCGAGGGCCACCGTGACAGCGCGTACCTGGTGGACCTGATCAAGCGTGAACGCGTGACGACGATGCACTTCGTGCCGTCGATGCTGCGTGTGTTCCTGGAAGAGCGAGGCCTGGAGTCGTGCGAGTCCCTGCGCCGCGTGGTCTGCTCGGGCGAGGCGTTGCCGACGGATCTTGTGGACCGCTTCTTCACGCGGATCCCGCACGCGAAGCTGGCGAACCTCTACGGCCCGACCGAGGCGGCGGTTGACGTGACGAGCTGGGAGTGCAAGCCCAACCAGCCGATCGTGCCGATCGGGAAGCCGATCGCCAACACGCGGATGTACGTCCTTGATCAGGAGCTGCGTCCCCTGCCCGTGGGCGTGCCGGGCGAGCTGTACATCGGGGGCGTGCAGGTGGGCATGGGGTACGTCTCACGCCCTGAGCTGACGGCCGAGCGGTTCGTGAAGGACCCGCACAATCAACCCAATGGCCGGATGTACAAGACGGGCGATCTGGGTCGGTGGCTGCCTGACGGGTCGATCGAGTACCTGGGGCGTATCGACGACCAGGTGAAGATCCGGGGCTTCCGGATCGAGCTTGGCGAGATCGAGCAGGTGCTGAGCAAGCAGCCGGGGGTGAAGGACGCGGTGGTGCTGGCACGGGAAGACGTCCCCGGCACCAAGCGACTCGTCGCGTACGTGGTCGGCAACGGCTCCACGAACGATCTCAAGGCCGCGGAGCTGAAGACGGGCCTTGGCAAGCACCTTCCGGAGTACATGGTGCCGACGGCGTTCGTGTTCCTGGACCATCTGCCGGTGACCAGCAACGGCAAGCTGGACCGCCGGGCCCTCCCCGCGCCCGCGCGTGGGTCTGATGAATCGTTGAACCGTCCGGAGGACCGCCCCTCGACGGACGTCGAGAAGACGCTGGCGATGATCTGGGCCGAGGTGCTGCGTCTGCCCACCGTCAACGCCACCGACAACTTCTTCGAGATCGGCGGAGATTCCATCCTCAGCATCCAGATCTGCGCGAAGGCGAGGAAGCACAACATCCTCATCACGCCGAACCAGATCTTCGATCACCCGACGATCGTGCAGCTCTCGCCCCACGTGAAGCTCTCCGCCGCGGCCAAGATCGACCAGGGTCCCGTCACGGGCGATGCCGCGCTCATCCCGATCCAGAAGTGGCTGCTCGAGCAGCCGCTTGTCCGCCCGGATCAGTGGAACGCTGCGATCATGCTCGAGACACCCTCTGATGTCCACGCCGGATCGATCGAGAGGGCTCTCCAGGCGATCGTGGCACATCATGATGCGCTGCGACTGCGATTCTCGCGGGGCGCGGGCGGGACATGGAACTCTTCCCACGTCCCGGCCGCTGAGGCTGGCATCGCGCTCCCCGTGATCATGGTCGATCGTTTCGGCACGGCGGAGACGGACGAGCTCATCCAACGCGAGGGTGGCAAGGTTCAGGGCTCGCTCGACCTTGCGAAAGGACCCGTGTTCGGCGCGGTCCTCTTCAAGGCAAGGGACACCTCCGCGGCGCGGCTTCTGATGGTCGCGCACCACCTCGTGCTTGATGGGCTCTCGTGGCGCATCATTGTCGAGGACCTCATCACGGCCCACGGCCAGGCCTCGAAGAATCAGCCCGTCGCGCTGCCTCTCAAGACGATGTCCTTTGCATCCTGGGCGTCGCTGCTCGGAAAGCACGCCCGATCTCCGGAGGTGCAGGCGGAGCGTGCGTGGTGGACCGCGGAGTCCGCGGCTCCTGTTGCGCGGGTGAAGCGAGACGCGCAGGGCGCGAACGTGGAATCATCGTCTCGGGTGCACACGCTGCACCTCGACGAGTCACTGACTCGCGCGTTGCTCTACGACGCGCCGTCCGCGCATCGTGCCCAGATGAACGACATCCTGCTCGCGGCACTCGGTGTGACGCTGCGCGACGCCACGGGCGCGACACGGATGCGGATCGACATGATGGGACATGGTCGCGAGCAGATCGGCGTGGAGGACATCGACGTCTCACGCACGGTCGGCTGGTTCACCACGCTCTTCCCCGCGACGCTCGACGTCGGCTCGCTCGACGCGGTCGGCGCCGTGGAGCCGGTGCGCGACCACCTGCGCTCGATCCCCGCTCGCGGCCTCGGGTACGGGCTGCTCCGCTGGATGGAGGGCGCGGACCCGGCGCTGGCACCCTCCGAGAACGCTCCAATCTCGTTCAACTACCTCGGCCAGTTCGATCAGGCATTGGAGCCGGGGTGGAGTCTGGGTGTCGCTCGCACGCGCTGCGGCCCGACGCGTGATCCCGCCAGCCCGCGCCACTACGACATCGAGGTCGACGTCATGGTCGTGGGCCACAGGATGGTCGTGGACTGGACCTACAGCACGAACATCTTCAGACCGGAGACAGTTGCCTCGCTCGCCGAAGCGTACCGTGCCGCGCTCGTCAAGCTCTCGGCGACGGAGCCCGGGGCTGGTACAGGTTCGGGCGCGTTCCCGCTCGCGGGCCTCACGGATGCCGGCCTCGCAAAGCTCTCCGCTCTCTTCGAGACGACGGACGCGCAGTGATCGCACTCACACCCATCATGTAGAATGCTCGCCACGTGAGGGTTCCGCATGGCAGAACGACCGCAGCTGCGCAATATTGAGGACATCTACCCCGCCACACCCATGCAGGAGGCGATGCTCTTCGATGCGCTCTATGGAGCGGGCGGTGCGGCGAACCTCGAGCAGTTCACCTTTCTGATCCGCGGTCCGCTTGACACCAGCGCGTATCGTGAAGCGTGGAAGCGCGTCATTCACCGCCACCAGGCCCTTCGGGCGAGGTTCGCCTGGCCCGAGGGAGAGCGTCCGCTCCAGGCAATCGCACGCGAGGTCGAGGTTCCGTGGTCCGAAGAGGATTGGTCAGTGCTGAAGGCCGAGCAAGCCGGCGAGCGGCTGGACGCGTTCCTGCTCGCCGATCGACGCCGGCCTTTCGACGTCGCGAAGCCGCCCCTCCTTCGCTTTACGCTGGTGCGACTTGCTCCGGATCTTCACAGGGTCATCTGGACGTTCCACCACATCCTCGTCGATGCGTGGTCTGTCTCGATCATCCTTGGAGATGTTGACAAGCTCTACGCGGCCCTGATCCGCGGCGTTCCCGATGACCTGCCGCCGGCGAGGAAGCTCCGTGACGTCGTCGCCTGGGTCGCAGCAAAGGAAGCGGATCCCGCCTGGAACAGCAGGGCCAGGACTCACTTTGCCGAATCACTCGCCGGCTACGACACATTGACACCCCTCCCGTTCCGAAGGAGCGACCAGGAGGCCGCGGGCCGCGCCGTTGAGCTGACCACGGAGAGCGTTCGAGTCACGGGCGACGCGTACGAATCGCTGAAGGGCGCGGCCCGCTCGATGCGTCTCACGATCGGCACGCTCATTCTTGGCGCCTGGGGCCTGGTCATGGCGCGACACGCCATGACTCCAGAGCCTGTGTTCGGAATGACGGTCTCCGCAAGGCCCGTAGACGTTCCCGATGTGGACGCAGTGGTGGGGCTGGTCATGAACGCCCTCCCGATTCGTGCTCGGTACAAGTCGGATACAACCGTCGCGGAGTACCTGCAGTCGATCCAGTCCTGCGTGCGGGCGTCGGCGCCCTTCGAGCAGACCCGCCTGCGAGCCGTCCAGGAAGCATGCGGCATGTCCGGGCGTGATGGACTCTTCGACTCGCTTGTCATCCTTGCAAACTACCCGCTGGACGACGCCCGTCGCGACGGCTCTGCCGCTCTCACGATCGAACAGCCGAAGTCCTATGGGTGGGCCGTTGTGCCATTGCAGTTCATGGTTATGCCCTGGCGAGACCTGGAGATCGAGGCCAGGTTCGACGCCGCGGCATTCGCGCCCGCTCGCGTTCGCGACATTCTGGATCAGTTTGCCACAGCGCTTCGCGAACTGGCGGCAGACTCCTCGCGGCTTGTCCGTCGTGTGCCCGTTCTCACGCCCGATCAACAGTCGGCCGCCATGGCCGACACCCTTCGTGCCTCCCGGCCGCGAGATCGCGAAGCGACGCTCACTTCGGTCTTTCGTGACCGTGTGGAACGGTCGCCCGATGCCGTCGCGTACAGATTCAACGGAACCGCTCTGACCTACGCCGAACTGGACGCCCGATCAGCCGCGCTCGCCGCCGATCTGAAAGCGGCTGGTGTGAAGCACGGCGTGCCGGTTGGTGTGTGCGTCGAAGTGTCGCTCGATCTGCCTGTGGCCCTCCTGGGTGTGGTGCGCGCCGGCGCCTCGTACGTGCCGCTTGACCCCACATATCCCAAAGCGAGACTGGCTCAGATCCTTGAAGATGCAAGGCCGCCGATCGTCGTGGCCTCAGCGTTCGGCCAGTCCGTAGTGCGCGGCGGTGACGCGACGACGCACCAGATCCTCCGCATCGATCACGCTCCTGGGACGCCTCCGCATGAGTGGACCGATGTGCCTGTCACGTCCGGCGATGCCGCTTACATCATCTACACCTCCGGCTCCACCGGAAAGCCCAAGGGAGTCCGCGGCACACACTGCGGCGCGATCAATCGATTCGAGTGGATGTATCGCACGCGCCCCTTCCAGCCGGGAGAGCGAACCTGCTGGTGCACCACGATCAACTTCGTCGACCATGTCTGGGAGGTCTTCGGCCCCATGCTGGCCGGCGTCGAGACCGTGGTCATCCCGCAGGAGATCGTCAAAGATCCGCGAACACTTGTGGAGCACCTGGCCCTCAACAGGATCTCTCGTCTTGTGGTCGTTCCCGCACTCCTTGAAGCGATCCTGGATCACGCCTCCGATCTCTCCAAGCGAGTGCCCTCACTACGCATCATTGTGTCAAGCGGTGAGGCGCTCGCCGCGAACTTGGCGGCGCGACTCCTCGACGCCGCCCCAAAGATCGAGCTGGTGAATCTCTACGGCTCGTCCGAGGTTGCCGCGGACGTTCTGGCTCACTCCGTAACCCGTGAGGATGTCATTCTCGGGCGCATCCCGCTCGGCAAGCCCATCGACAATGCGGTCGTTCTCCTGCTGGACCACGACATGCAGATCTCGCCGCCCGGCTCGCCCGGACAGATCTACGTCGGAGGTGATCCGCTCGCGGACGGCTATCACGGACGCCCGGATCTCACGGCTGAGCGCTTTGTTCCCAACCCATTCCCGCTCCTGTCGGTCCCGCGCCTCTTTCGAACCGGCGACCTCGCCCGTCGCGGGCAGGACGGCGCGGTCGAGTACATGGGGCGTGCGGACTTCCAGGTCAAGGTGCGCGGCTTTCGTATCGAACTGGGCGATGTCGAGCAGGCGATCGGGACACACCCCGAAGTCGGAGAATGCGTCGTGGTCGCCCGTCGACAGGGGAACGACAATCGTCTCATCGCGTATGCGGCGCCAAGAAACGCCGCCCTCGACAGTGCGGACCTTCGCCGCTACATCCAAGCCAAGCTCCCGCCCTTCATGGTGCCGAGCGAGTTCGTCGTGCTGCAGGCTCTGCCCCGAACCCCGAACGGAAAGATTGATCGCGCGGCCCTGCCCGATCCATCAAAGGCGTCGGGCGCCCGAGGCGAACTGCCGGAACCCGGCACGACCTGCGCCCGAGTGCTCGCTTTGTTCCAGCAGGTCCTCGCTCGCGACACCGTCGGACCGGATGACAGCTTCTTTGACGTCGGTGGACACTCCCTCCTGGCTGTAAAGCTCTTTGCGAAGATCGAAGGGCATTTGAAAGCGAAGCTTCCGCTTGCCACCCTTATGTCAGCGCCGAGCGCTCGTGAGCTCGCGGCCGTCATCGACAGCGATTCGGGCGACACGCACCGCTCCGCGCTCGTGCCCGTGAGAGCCACGGGCTCTCGTCAGCCCTTCTTCTGCGTTCACGGCATGGACGGCGACGTCCTCTTCCTGCAACGGCTCCGCGCCGTGACCTCGGACGACCAGCCGATCTACGGCCTTCAGGCACGCGGCATGGACGGCGTCGAAAGGCCCTACGCAACCGTTGAAGAGATGGCCGCCATCTACGAGCGTGCCATCCGCGACGTCCAACCATCGGGACCCTACGTCATCGGGGGCTACTCCCTCGGAGGCATGGTCGCGCTCGAGATCGCGCACCGCCTTGCTCAGCGCGGCCACCGCGTCGAGCGTCTCGTCCTACTGGACACGCGCATTCCGCGCGCCGTCGCCGAGCATCACGCACGGAAGTCCCTGCCCGAGCGTCTGAGCTGGCAACTCCGCAATGGTCCGGCGTTCTTCGTTCGGAAGATCTACCGAGGCGTCATCCAGCCCAGGACCCACGCGCTCTGCCAGCGTCTGGGTATCCCTCAACCCCCGTTTGTCCGTCGTCTGGGAACGCGCACCGCGAACGTAAAGGCCTACTTCGCCTATCAACCGCGCGCGTGGGCCGGACCGACCACGCTGATTCGTGCCGAGATTCAGGAAGCGCTGTTCAAGGACATGGGAGCGCACGGCTGGGAGCACGTCGCGATCGGGGGCCTCGACATCGTGTCGGTCGCCTGTGACCACGCCAACTTCTTCGGAGCCCGAACAATCGACGCAGTCGGGGCCGCCGTCGACAAGGTGCTTGCCGCCTCGTGTCCGCCCTCCTGCAACGAAGGTCGCTCGTCCGAGCCGACGAAAGCAGAGGCGCCGGCCCGTCGGGCTCCGGTCGGCGTTCCGACATGAGCCTCTACCCACGAGGCGTTCGCGAGGTCGATCATTCCCATTTTCGCGGACTTGACTCTCGCGCCAGGGTCTTCCTCTCAGACCTGGAAGCCCTGGATTCCCCCGCATCGCTCCTGTCCTCATTGAGTGCGGAAGACCGATCGCGGGCCTCGAGATTCCTCGCCCCGACCGCTGCAGGTTCCTTCATCAGGCGGCGATGGCTGCGTCGCGCTCTCCTCGCAAAAGTCGAAGGAGTCGATGCCGCGGACATCGACATCGCCAGCGACCGGCTTGGCCGCCCGAGCAGTGTCGCGCCGCCCTCTCTCCGGACGCTCTCACTCTCCACATCAAGCGCGGGTCGATACGCGTTGGTCGCGTGGAGCCCCTCGGGCCCGATCGGTGTGGACATCGCTCACGTGAACACACTCCACGCGACCGTCGAGGCTGCTCGCGTCTTCATGACCCCGACCGAACTGGACGCGTGGAGCCAGAAAGGTGGCGGGGCCGAGCGTTTCTTTGAGTGCTGGACGCGTAAGGAAGCAATCCTGAAGGCTCGCGGCACCGGATTCGCCACCGATCCCACGACCGTTGAGGCGATGGCTGACACACAAACGGCCCAGCTCCCAGTGCCGCAGGGCTGGATCGCCGCGTTCGCGATCACAACGCCGAACAACCGTCCCGACATCCGGGGCTGAATGGAAGCCGTCCGGCATATGGCGTTGCGCCCACCCATCGCTCCGCGTGAAGCGGCCTTCCAGGAATGTCGCCCGCATACCATGCCCGATGCGGAACGCGACAGGATTTGGCGGGTCGTCGAAGGTCAACGTCGTGCTGATCGGCACGGGCGGACGCGAGCACGCGCTCGCGCTCAAGCTCAAGCAGTCGCCGCGACTCGGCAAACTGTTCGTGCAGCAGGACGCCAACGCCGGGCTGCACGCCGTGGGCGATCCGATTGATGTCCCTGTCAACGCCAAAGAGATCTACCGCCTCGTCCAGTTCTGCGACAAGCACGAGATTGGGCTCGTCGTCATCGGCCCCGAGCAGCCGCTGGCCGAGGGCTTCGCCGACAAGCTGTCCTCCCCGACGCGTATGGTCTTCGGCCCGACCGCCGCCGGCGCGCGGCTCGAGGCTGACAAGGCATACGCCAAGGAGATGATGCGCGCCGCCGCCGTTCCCTCCGCGGAGTCCCGCGCCTTCACCGATGCCGACGCCGCAACATCCGCAGTGGAGGCCATGTGTCTGTCGGACGACCGGTTTCTCCAGTTGCGTGACCTCCACGTCCGCATCGAGCGTGCGCCGCTGCTCCGCAAGGCGATCGATGCCCTGCGCCGTATCGGCGACGCCGCCCTCGACCGGACCACCTACACCGCGGCGGACATGACGCTCCTCCGCGACATCCTCTCCATGCCCTCCAAGTCTCTCGGTCGCAACACGCCCGCCGTGCCGAACGAGCAGAACCTTCGCGAACTCGCCGTCTCCATCGCAAAGCTGTATCGCATGGAACTCCCGAATCTCCCCGTGATCAAGGCCTGCGGCCTCGCGGCGGGCAAGGGCGTGGTTGTCCCCTCAACGCTTGCCGACGCCGTCGACGCCATCGACCAGATCATGCGGAAGCGGATCTTCGGCGACGCTGGCGCGTCCGTCCTCGTGGAGGAGAAACTCAAAGGCCGGGAGGTCAGCGTCCTCGCCATCACCGACGGCCGCTCCATCCTCGTCCTCCCGCCATGCCAGGATCACAAGCGACTCAACGACGCCGACGAAGGCCCGAACACCGGCGGCATGGGCGCCTACTGCCCCTCAGACGCGCTCGACGAATCCATGATGGCAAAGGTCGAACGCGATGTCCTCGTCCCCATCCTCGACATCATGCGTCGCGAGGGCATCGAGTACAAGGGCGTCATCTACGCCGGACTGATGCTCACGCACGGCGGCCCGAAGGTGCTCGAGTTCAACTGCCGATTCGGCGATCCGGAGTGCCAGCCCCTCATGGCCCGGCTTGAAAGCGACCTTCTGGAACTCATGCTCGCCACGTGCGAGGGCCGTCTGGCCGATGCCGATGTCCGCTGGTCGGAGCAGCACGCCTGCTGCGTGGTGATCGCCAGCCGCGGCTATCCCGTCAAGCCGCGCACCGGCGAACCCATCACCGGTCTTGATGAAGCAGCGGAGGTCGAGGGCGTCACGGTCATCCACGCCGGCACAAAGCCCGATGGCGCCTCGATCGTCACGAATGGCGGGCGCGTCATCGGCATCAACGCCCTGGGCTCTTCCCTCTCCGAAGCCCGAATCCGTGCCTACAGCGCGTGCGAACGAGTTCGCTTCGATGGCATGCACTACCGGCGTGACATTGGGGCCGTGGCGGCCGCCGGAACATCCGCCAAGTCAAAGTCCAGGGTCAAGGTGTGAGATGCTCCGGTGGGCGACCACCGAAGGTGTCGTGGGAGTGATCCGATGTCCATGCCAGCAGCCCGACGGTCGATTCTGCACGTGCAGCGCACACCTCTCGCGGCAGGCCTGATCGTGACCTTGCTTGTCGCCGGTTGTCGCCAGAGTGATGTGCCGCGTCCGCAACCGGCCGTCGAATCCAGAACCGCGGAAGACGCATCGGCGACTGCTGCCACTGAGCCGGGCGCGACGTCCGATCCGATCGCCTCCGAATCCGCCACGGCCCCCGACGCTCCCAAGCGCAAGGGCACCCGCGTCGTCGGGGGCCTGCCTCCCATCCGCCGCGCCGACCTGGTCTCGGGCCTCGCCATTCCGGGGGCCCAGCGCTTCTATCTCGGCGGCGGGCAGCCCTCGTCCTTCTATTGCGACGTCGAGAATCAGGGAGACACCGAGGTCCTGATCTCCGCCACCCGCGGCTCGGGCGCGACCGTTATTGCCCGTCTGCACCCCGGCGACAGCGCATCGCACCGCTTCCAGCCCACGGAAGCCGCGGTGCTGGCCAACCTCAGCCCGTTGGAGCCCGCCAAGCTGCGCGTCCGCATCTGGGGCGACACGAATCTCCAGATGCGCTACGAGCCGGATCAGCCCTGATCGCCCCGAATCCCGGCGTGCCCACCCTCGGCGTCATTGCCGACGCCGCCCACTCACGGCTTGGCCTCAAAGATGAACTCCACCTCGACAGGCGCACCGAGCGGCAGGTCGTTCGTGCCCACGGCCGCGCGGGCGTGCCGCCCCGCCTCCCCGAACACGTCCAGCATCAACTGGCTCGCTCCATTGGCGATCCGCGGCTGTTCATGGAATCCGGCGTCGCACGCCACAAAGACTCCCAGCTTCACCACCCGAGCCACGTGATCCAGCGACCCCAGCGCATCGCGAATCACCGCCAGCCCGTTGATCGCACACTGCCTCGCACAGGCCACGCCCTCTTCGGCGGACACCTCGACGCCCACGCGTCCCTGGTGGGTCAGCTTGCCCTCCCGCATCGGAATCTGCCCCGCGACAAAGATCAGGTTCCCTGTCTTCACAAACGGCACGTACGCCGCCACGGGCTTTGGCGCCGCCGGAAGTGTGATCCCGAGTGCGGCGAGCCGCTGCTCCGGCGTTTCGGTGGTCGTTTGGGTGCGGTGCGCATCTGGCGTGCTCAACGGGGGGCTCCCTGAAGGGTGAACTGCGGATCGAGGGCTCCAACGTCGCGAAATGGACGCTCCGATCGTCGGTCAAGGTCGGGTTCGCCGAGCGGGAGAACACCCCGAAAGTGCCGAGGACGGCACAACTCTGGAACCTCCCCCCTTGACATACGAAAGGAACGTAGTAGGTTATATGGGTCGTCGGGGACCGAATCCCGGCGGCTGGCTTGCGAGTGGCTCCGGTGCCGTACCGATTCATGCCCTCATTCGCGGTCGTTTGACCGCCCCCGTGATACAAGCACGGGCCAGAACGCAGCCGACATCCCGTGATCGACCCCTTGAGGTCTCTGCAATGGCGACAGTTGTCGTGCATGCGGCCCCCGGGTCAGATCGAGTGTGACGCGCGGCTCCGGTTCAGACCCGTCGCCTTCTCACACGCTTGGACGTTGTGCTCTCGCGTGACATTGAGGCCCCTCATCCCAGAAACTTCCAAGGATTTACCCGCGTCCGGGGTGTTCCCGGCGCGTGCCCTAGGTGCATTCGTTATACGGAGTGCAGTCATCATGAAGCGTCGTGCATTCACCCTCATCGAGTTGCTGGTGGTCATCGCGATTATCGCGCTGCTCATCGGCATCCTCCTGCCCGCCCTCGGCAAGGCCCGCCAGGCGGCCAACCAGCTCAAGGACTCCACGCAGGTGCGTGGCATCATGCAGGGCATGGTGATCTGGGCCCAGAACAACCAGGACGAGTACCCATACCCCAGCCGCCTCGACAAGGCCCACAACACCGTGGCCGACCCCGGCGCCGGCAAGGAAGAGCAGAAGAACATCACCCGTCACATCTTCTCCGTCCTCCTCTACAACTCCTTCATCGCCCCCGAGCTGCTCGTCAGCCCGGCGGAAGTGAACGGTGACATCAAGGTCTTCGAGGGCTACAAGTTCGACTCACCCGAAGCCGCCAAGGCCTCCGACAAGTCGCTCGCTCTCTGGGATCCGGCCTTCCGCGCCGTCCCCGGCGACAGCGGCATCACCGGTGACGCCCCCGGCCTCTCCGCCGGCTTCTCTTACGCTCACACGCCTCCCTTCGGCCGCCGCAAGAGCAAGTGGGGCAACACCTTCGTCGCCACCGAGGCCTCCCTCGGCAACCGTGGCGCGCAGTTCGAGCTCGACTCCACCGTCGGCTGGAAGCTCAAGGACACCTCCAAGACCACGCCCGACAGCACCTACAAGACCCCCCTGGGCACCAACTCCAACACGCTGCTCATCCACGGCAGCCGCGTGAAGTGGGAGGGCAACATCGGCTTCAACGACAACCACGTCAACTTCGAGACGCGTCCTGATCCGGACTCCGTCACCTTCATCTTCAGCGCCCTGCCCGTCGCCACTCGTACCCAGAACGACAACCTGTTCATGAACGAGAAGGACACGGACCGCACGGCCACCGATTCGACCAGCTCCAAGATCATCAGCAGCGCTGCCGACAACACGAACGTCTACCTCCGTTCGTACCGCTCGGCGACCGTCAGCGGCGTCAATCGCGACATTGACCCCTTCTACGACTGATCCACTCGGATAGCTGAGTGGTTCGACCAAGTCTGATCGTGGCCGGGCGAGGAATCGTCCGGCCACGCTTGTTTGGATGCGACCGACGCACCCCGTGAGCCTCGGATCATCCGGGCCACTCGGTGCGAATAGCATCTGGTCGACTCGCCGTCGCGGGTCGGAGTGAAGTCGGAGGGCGGGGCTTGGACCGGGCCAGAGCCCGGCCAGAAGATGGGAAGGAGCAGCAACGATGCGCGTTCGATCCGGATTCACGCTGATCGAGCTTCTGGTGGTCATCGCGATCATCGCGATCCTCATTGGCATCCTGATTCCCGCGCTGGGCAAGTCCCGCCAATCCGCGCGCCAGCTTCAGGACACGACCGCCGCACGCTCCTTCGTGCAGGCCCTCCACGTCTGGGCCGGCAGCCACGACGGCGCATACCCGGTCCCCAGCCGCTTGGACCGCAGCGACACCACCATGTCCGCGGCTCATCCTCGTGAGAAGGACAACGCCGGAAACATCGTCTCCGTGCTCATCTTCAACAACCTCTTCAAGGTCGAGCAGGCCGTCTCCGCTGCCGAGACCAACCCCAGAATCGCCAAGGCCGAGGGGTACCAGATGGGCGCCTCCGACAAGGCCGAGGTCCCGGCGGACGCCCTCTGGGATCCCGGATTCGCGGGCAACACCGAAGAGATTGACGGCAGCGCGACCGGCATCGGTCTGGGCCGCCGCGGCACCAACGCCAATCTTTCCTTCGGCGTCATTCCCCCCTTCGGTCAGCGCGCCGATGAGTGGCGACTCGACACCGACGGCGACAGCGTGCTCTTCGCCAACCGCGGCCCCAAGTACAACGGAACGCCCGGCGCATGGGTGCTCTACGACGATCCCGCCAGCAACCGCTCCAACACGCTCCGCATCCACGGCGGCGCCAAGCAGTGGGACGGCGCGGCGGGCATCTGCGACGGCTCCGTCACCTTCCTTACCAAGCCCGATCCGGATCAGTTCGAGTACGTCGACGGAAGCGCGTCAACCGCCGTCACCTACAAGGACAACATCTTCAAGAACGAGAAGCAAAGCAACGAGACCGGCGCTGGCATCGAAGCCAACGCTTACATCGGAACAAACAGCTACGTCAATCCGTTCTACAACGTCACCGTTGAACCCGTCAGCGGCGATGAGCCGCGGGTCCGCATCGTTCCTTTCTACGACTGAGAGCCGCTTGGCGGTGCCGCTCTCCGGAGCGGCTGAACCGGACCGATGAGGCCAGAGCGGTGAGGACGCGGGTCGATCGACCGGACGCGTCTCACGCGACACGCCCTCACTCGATGTTCAGCGAGCGGACAAAGCTGTCGTACGCCGCCTGCGCCCGATCGCGCTCCGCCTTGGCCGCGTTCTGCTCCGCGCGCAGCGATTCAAGCAGGGTCTCCTGCTCATTGAGCTTCTGCACGTACCGGGCATAGAGCTGGCTGTTCCGGTCGATCCCCGACATGTTCTGTCTGATCCGTTCCTGATCGGGAGCGATCTCCGCGATCGCGCGGGCCGCATCGTCGTATCGCTTGGCCGCGAGCGCAACCTGATCGCTCAGGCGTGCCGCCTCCGTGAAGGCGTCGAGCACCAGTTGAGAGACCTTGCCGTCCTTCTGATAGCGGAGCAGCGTCTCATGGTCGATCGCCGTGATCTCCATCTGCTGGCGATCCGTCCTGCGCTGGACCACTGTCACGCTCTCGGACTTTCCGGGCTCGACGTTCAATCGGAACCGGTACAACGAATCGGTGGTCTCATCCGGCTTCTCTGGCGTGACGAGCGTCCAGGAGTCGTTCCTCGGATGCTCGACGACCACCACGCGTGCCCGCTCACGATCTTTGTTCGTGAAGGTGTGCGTGGCCCGCTCCTCCCGCTCATATGACTGCACGATCAGGCCGTTCACGATGCTGACCCGGCGGATCTCCGTGGACGAGGCGTTGGCGGTCGAGGCGTCAACTTCCAGGTCAACCGCGAAGGAGAGGAGCCGCTTCTCGCCCGAGCCCACGTGGGAGATCGTGGCGTCGCCGGCGTATGCCGACCCATCAAACACGGAGATCGGACCCGGCATGAACTGCAGACTCGTGCTGTTCACCAGCGAGACGCCGAGCATCGGGTGCTTCCCGCCGTCGGACACGGTGTAGATCGACACACGCTCCCCATCCACCGCGGAGCCGAGGATCGGCAGCATCGCTGACTGCCTGCGCTCGATCGTGACGGGCGTATCCAGCCGGTACAGAAACACCTCGCCGGACTCCGTGCCGGAGGCCGCCGCGCTGAGCCCGACCTTGGACATCGCCTCTACGCTGGCCCGCCGCCTGCCATCGTTCCCCGTGAGAGAGGCCAAGGGTCGCCCGGGCGCGGTCTGCATCGCGTTCATGTCGAACTCCGGAGACTTGTCGAAATCCGCCCTTGAGGCACCTCTATCTTGGAAAGGCGACTGTCCGCCGCCCCCGCCCGCCATGCCCCCCTCGTAGGTGCGCGGCGCAACCCCGGCCGCGACCGGAACCGGAAGCTCCGGTCGCTCGACATACAGCGGCTGGTAGAGGTCCATGGTGAAACTCACCGGCTGGCCCGCGACCAGCGAAAGCCCCACGTTCTGCCAATCCTCGTCGGTGTTGTTCTCAACGATCGCCCACCCCTGGATCGTCGGTTTCGACGAGTTCCCCGGTTCAGGGAGCACGAGCCGATACGAGGTCTTCCAGACAGGCATCTCGTGGATGTACGCCACAAAGATGTCGCGATCGCCGGTGCCGTTGAATGACATGTCCACGGCTTTCGTGTTGTCCGCGCGATGCTCCGCCAGGGCCGTCAGCGCCTTGGAGAGTTCCGCCGCGAGCACGGGATCCACGATCTCAAGGTTTGAAGCATCAAAGAGCCCGACGGATCGCAGTCCCTTCGCCGTGAGCAGGTTCACGTAGGGGAGCCGCGTGGCCACCTTGTCGACCTGCTGGGTTCTGGTTTCGACGCCGACGACCGTCCCCTCGACAGTTCCCTCCGCCGTGGTCAGCCTGACGACCGCGCCCCGCATCTGGCCCAGCAGGTCCTCGATCGAAGCCGATTCCGAGACGTCGATGGCGAAGCTCGCCAACCGACGCTCCAGCGGCTCCTGCGATCCGTACCGCACCGAACCAACGCACCCGCCGCCAAGGTCAAGCACCACCATCGACTTCAGGATGTCATTCACCTGCTCCGTTGCGAACCGCAGTTGAACCGTCGAGTTCCCCTGAACACGTCCCTCCCGCTCGAAATAGCCCACGCCCGATCGGTACAGCGTGATGCTGCTGATCGGGAGCGGCTTCTCCTCTCGCTCCCACGCGAACGCCACGGGCCCGCGCCCGAGCGCAACAAGTGCCGCAATGGCGAGCAGATGGCGCGGGGTTCGGAACAGAACGTCGGATCGCCGGGGGAACGCGAGCATGGAGGGCTCCCTATGTGCGGGTGCGTCGAGCTGATGCAGCACACTCTAACCGGGCGGGCGGCCCTCGTGCGGCCATTCCCCATCGGGAAGATGCCCTGTTGCGTCGCGGTGACAGAGCCGATGTTCGTATAGTCAGCAGATCCACGGAGAGGGCTATCCATGCAGTTGCCGGTGCTCGGCCACACGCCGGGAAAGAAACTGGACGAGCGCCACGAGTTGAACACGCTCGCCCGCGATCTGGCCAACACCATCGCCGGGGAGGTGCGATTCGGCCTGCACGACCGCATGCTCTACGCCACGGACGCCTCCCTGTACCAGGTCGAGCCGCTGGGCGTCGTCATCCCTGCCGATGTCGCCGACGCCGCGCGGGCCGCGTCGTTCTGTCTCAAGCGGGGCGTCCCGATCCTCCCCCGTGGTGCGGGCACCAGCCTTGCCGGGCAGTGCACCAATCGCGCCGTTGTGATCGATCTCTCGCCCAACTGTCGACGCATGCTGGATCTGAGCGTCGAAGCCAGGACGTGCGATGTGGAGCCCGGCATGTCGGTCGACGACCTGAACGCGGTGCTCCAGAGACACGGCCTCTTTTTCGCTCCCGACCCGGCCACCAGCAAGCACGCCAACATCGGTGGCTGCATCGGCAACAACGCCGCGGGCGCGCGGTCCGTCAGGTACGGACGCACCTCTGAGAATCTCCTCGGCGTGACGGCCCTGCTGGGGACAGGGCAGCAGGTCACGCTCTACGAGGGCGCGGCCCGCCACGATCCCGCCGTGGCCGACCTCTGCCGGCGCGTGGCCTCGATCGTCACGGCGCACTCGACCGAGATCCGCGCTCGATTCCCGCGGACCATCCGGAGAAACGCCGGGTACGCGCTCGACCTGATGCTCGATCAGTTGGAACGCAGCGCGGGCGATCCGCTCTCCCTGAATCTGGCCCACTTGCTCTGCGGCAGCGAGGGCACGCTCGCCATGACGCTGGGCGCGCGACTGAAACTGCACCCGATCCCGCGCGCCAAGGGTCTGACCACGATCGCCTTCGACTCGGTCGACGCCGCGATCGAGGCCGTGCTGCCGATCCTGTCAACGAGCCCGAGCGCGGTCGAACTTCTCGATGACACGGTGATCGACCTGGCCCTCGCTAATGCCGAGTACGCCCGCTACGTCGAACTGATGCCCCAGCCGGTCGAGGGCAAGCTGCGCGCGGTCCTCTATGTTGAGTACTTTGCCGACGGTGACGGCACCGACGAGGGGGCCAAGGCAGAACTGGCCGACCGGTTCGAGGCCCTGCGAAAGCGGTTTGGACAGGCGTCCATGAGGACCTACACCGAACCGGGGCCGATGCTCGCTGCGTGGAAGCTGCGCAAGGCGGGCGAGCCCCTGCTCCACGGCGTACCCGGCGCGCGCAAGCCGGTGACGTTCGTCGAAGACAACGCCGTGCCTCCCGAGCGTCTGGGAGAGTTCGTGAAGGAGTTCCGCCGCATTGTGGCCTCTCACGGAACCAAGGCCGCGTTCTGGGCCCACGCCTCCGTCGGCGTGCTGCACGTCCGCCCCTTCATCGACCTCCGCGATCCCGAGGATCGCGTGGCCATGCAGGCGATCGCGCTGGAGGTCGCGCAGCTCGCCAGGTC
>CAZPPG010000002.1:0-122940 GCA_964588385.1 uncultured Phycisphaeraceae bacterium | reverse complement strand
CGCAAAGCCGCGTGGCTCCTCCTCCAGTTCGCCCGCATCGTCCCCGTCAACGAAGCCGACCTCCGCCGTGCCAGAGACGCTTCTCGTACAGCGTCCCCCCGGGTGGCACGCCCGCTCGAAGAGCAGGCATGTTCCGAGTCAGCCAGTGCGAAGAATCATGCCACTGGCTGTTTACCCGCCAGTGCGAACAGCAACACGCCAACTGCTCATAGAGCCGCGAGCGTGAGTGAGCGGACCTCTTCGAACTCGGACAGCCATGCCACTGGTTGCGCTGTGGGGGGGCCAACCAGTGCGAACAACCTTTCGTACGAGCCTGCGTTTGCGTCCGCCTCTTCCCTCCCCAGCCAGCGGGTTCACCCCGCTGGCGTCCTACCACACCTATCCCTCGCATCGTCCCTCAAGGACGATGCGAACTCCGCCGAGGCGGACTCAACCGACCCCCCCACCCCCGTTCCACGAGAACTTCAGCTCGTCTGACCAGGCCAGGCCCCGAGGCCTCGCACCACATCGTCCTCTCATCCGGCACAGGTCCATAGGATTCGCATCGCTGTGGAGGGTGCATGGACGATCGCCCGCGGAATCTGTGGAGACAGATCGAGTCATTCACCATCGGCAGGACCGACAGCGAGCTCACGTTCGAGCGGCGGCTCGCGCGCGACAACGGCTGGACCGACGAGTTCGCTGCCCGCGTGGTCTTTGAGTACAAGCGGTTCCTCTTCCTGCTGGTCGAGGCGGGACATCCCGTCACGCCCTCTGACGAAGTGGATCAGGCGTGGCATCTCCACCTCGCGTACACGCGCTCGTACTGGGACGCGCTCTGCGGCTCGATCATCGGCAGTCCCATCCATCATGGCCCGACCCAGGGCGGCGAAGCCGAGGGCAAGAAGTTCGAGGACTGGTACACACAGACGCTCGCCTCCTATGAACGCGTGTTCGACGTCGTGCCCGATCCCGAGGTGTGGCCGCCGCCCAAGGTGAGGTTCAAGCGCGCCCCCCACTATCGACGCGTGTACCTGCACGGCGTCTGGATCGGCAAGCGCCGCGTCGGGCCCAAGCTGGCGTTTCGCTTCCTCATGCTTGTCGTGTTCCTGGTGTGCGCGTCGTACATCTTTTATCTGCCGCAGCGGCTCGGGCTCGTGCTCAAGCCCCTTCCGGCGTTTCTGTCGGCGCTGGCGACTGGCTTTCTTTTCCTCTTGACCTTCGTCGGCGGGAAGGCGGGGGGCGGCTCTACCGCGGGCTGTGGCGGCGGGTGCGGAGGATGCGGCGGGTGTGGCGGCTGCGGATAGCCGAGGCAGCAACTTGGTGGCGCGTCCGATCATGCACGCCCTCCCTCACGGTCGGGCTGTTTGCTCCGTGGTGAACTGCTCTTGCCTTCCTCCGCGGCCCTCCGCGTTGAGATGCCTTCGTCGCGTGTCTGATCAGGAACGCCCTCCTCACGGTCGGGCTGCTTACTCCGTGGTGAACCGCTCCGGAGCCAACGCCGTAGCTCTACCATTCCCCGCATGTTTACCCGCCGCCCAACCAGACAGATTTCCGTCGGTGACGACCGCGTCGGCATCATCAAGATCGGCGGCGGGGTTCCCGACCGTGCCGGCAGCCCGACGACCCCCGCGCCGGTCTCCGTCCAGACCATGACGGCCGGGTACACGCACGACGTGGAGAAGTGCATCGCGGAGATCCAGAAACTGACGACGGCGGGGGCGGACATCGTGCGCGTGGCGGTGCCGGAGAAGAAGGACACCGATGCGCTCAAGGAGATCCTGCCGGCGGTGAGCGTGCCGATCGTGGCGGATGTCCACTTCCACTTCCAGCGTGCTCTGGAAGCGGTGGAGGCGGGCGTCCACAAGATCCGGCTGAACCCCGGCAACATCAGCGACCGCAAGCAGGTGATCGACGTCATCCAGGCCTGCAAGGCCAAGAACCTTCCGATCCGCGTGGGCGTGAACGAGGGGTCGATCATCGAGCGCAAGGACAAGCAGAAGCGCCAGAAGGAACTGGGCGCGGTCTTCAGCGAGCACAAGCACGGGTATCTGCTGGCGATCATGATCGCGAAGCTCGAGGAGTACCTCGACATCTTCTACGAGCAGGATTTCTACGACATCTCGATCTCGGCCAAGTCGATGGATGCCGCACTCGTGATCGATGCCTACAGCGAGATCAGCAAGCGGTTTGATCATCCGCTGCACCTGGGTGTGACGCACGCGGGGCCGAAGGAGACGGGGTGCATCCGATCGATCGCGGCCCTCTCGGGGCTGCTCACGCGCGGCATCGGCGACACGATCCGCATCTCTTACGCCAACGACCCGATCTACGAGGTCGAGGACGGGCTGGAACTCTTGTGGTCCTTGTCGCTGCGCGAGCGCGTGGGTGTGGACCTGATCGCGTGCCCCACGTGCGGCAGGATTCAGGTGGACCTCTTTACGCTTGTGCAGGATGTCCGCAAGCAGCTCGCGGCGCAGGTCACGGTGCCGATGAAGGTCGCGGTCATGGGATGCATCGTGAACGGGCCGGGCGAGGCGGAGGGCGCGGACGTCGCGGTCTTTGCGGGCGATCGGCGCGGCATCATCTATGTGCAGGGGGAGAAGGTCGCGAACGTGCCGGAGCCGGAGATTCTGGAGCGGCTGCTGGCCGAGTGCCTGGCGTTTCAGGGGCGGGTGCTGCGGGGCGAGGCGAAGCTGGGTGAGAAGAAGGTGGACATCGTGCCGCCCGACCCGATCGGGGAGCTGGGGAGCGGATGGGAGAAGATCGCGCGCGACAAGATCGCCGGAGGCCAGTCCGGCACGCCGACGCGGGTGACGATCGGGGGCGTGTGAGCTTCCGATGATCGTTTTGCGCTGCATAGGACGTGCGTGTCCTGAGCGGATTCGTGACAAAATCGTTCAGGAGCGAATCGTCCGAAGGGGGCGCATCGAAGCGACATGTGCGCCTATTCTGGGTGCACGTGGAGATTCGTCATGAAGATGCCGTCCCGTGGCGTCATGCCGGTGCAGTGGGAAAATCGTCCATCGCTGGGAGAGCTTGAGCCGACTTTTTCGCCGAAGGAACTGGCGGCGGCGGTCGGACTGAGCGAGTCGACGATGAAGCGCTGGGTGGATTCGGGGATGGTCGCGGCGGCCAAGACCCCCGGCGGCCACCGGCGCATTCCACGGTCGGAGGCGATCCGCCTGATCCGGGATTCCAACCTCTCGCTTCTGGACCCGGGGCTTCTGGGGGTGCCGGATGTGGAGACGGTGCGCGAGTCGCCGACGCCGCCCGGGCTTGAGGGCCTGCGGCTGTTCGATCTGCTTCGCGAGGGCCATGAGCGTCACGTGCGCGGGCTGATCATTTCGCTGTATCTCTCCGGGCGTTCGACGGTCGAGATCTGCGACGGGCCGGTGCGTGAGGCGATGCATCGCGTCGGGGAGTTGTGGATGCACGCGGACTCCGGGATCTACTTGGAGCATCGTGCGAGCGACATCATGGTGAGCGCGCTCAATCACCTTCGCGGGCTTGTGAGCCCTGCGCCGGCCGGCGCGCCGCTCGCGATCGGGGCTTCGCCAGCGGGTGATCCGTATGTCATTCCGTCGCTGGCTGCGGGGATCGTGCTGGAATCAGCGGGCATGCGGGCGAGCAACCTTGGTCCGAATCTGCCGATCAACGCGCTCCGAGCGGCGGCGGACGACCTGTCGCCCGCGCTGGTGTGGCTGAGTCTGAGCCGCGACGACATTCCGAGCGCGACGGTGCAGGAGATCGCGCGACTGGGCGAGCACCTTGCATCAAAGGACATCGGACTGGTGATCGGCGGGCGCAGCCGCGGGCTTGTGCCGCCGTCGGCCAAGGCGCATCACGCGATGTCGATGGGAGAGCTGGTGGCGTTCGCCAAGGGGCTTGTTGCGAAGCGTTGAGTGGAATCGTCGCGTGCCTCGGCGGCTCGCGCGTGGGCTTCGAGGCCTTCGATTCGGGCGAAGCGGGCGACGTCGCGGGTGAGGGTGGGATCGGGGCAGGCGGGACCGGAGGCGAGGAAGGTGCGGGCCTTGAGGAAGGTGAAGACGGACAATCCCGCGAACGAGCGGGCCGTGCCGCCGGTGGGGAGCGTGTGGTTCGGGCCGATGCCGTAGTCGCCGAAAACTTCGGCGGCGGCGGAGCCGATGAAGATCGCGCCGTAGTTGTTGAAGCGATTTGCAAGGGTGGCGGCGTCGCGTGTGAGGACTTCGAGGTGCTCGGGAGCGATCTCGTCGGATGCGGCGATGGCGTTGTCGATGGAATCGACGATGCAGGCGAAGCCGTTGGCGAGCGATGCACGCGCGGTGGCGGCGGTCGTGAGGGTTTCGAGCTGGCGTGAGAGCTCGCCGTTCACGCGCGCGGGGAGCGAGGGGTCGGTGGTCACGAGCATGGCGATGGCATCGGGGTCGTGCTCGGCCTGGGCGAGCAGGTCGGCGGCGATGGTCGCGGGGTCGGCGCTGTGGTCGGCGATGATGAGCAGTTCGCTGGGACCGGCGAGCATGTCGATCGCGACGCGGCCCGAGACGAGCTGCTTCGCGGCGGTCACGAAGCGATTGCCGGGACCGACGATGGCGTCGCAGCGCGGGATGGGCCCTGCGCCGTAGGCGAACGCGCCAATGGCCTGAGCTCCGCCGCCGGCGATGACACCGTCGGCGCCGGCGATGGCGGCGGCGGCGAGGGTTGCGTCGGAGGGACGGGGTGAGGCGAGCCAGACTTCGCGGACGCCGGCGGCACGGGCGGTGACGGCGGTCATGAGGACGCTGGAGGGGAGCGGATAGCGGCCCCCGGGGGCGTAGCAGCCGGCGCGCTCGACGGGCGCGATCTTGTGGCCCATGGTGCCGCCGGTGGGCGAGGGGATGCTCAGATCCGTGATCGAAGCGCGCTGGGCGAGGGCGAAGGTCCGGATGCGCTCGGCGGCGCGTTCAAGGACGCGTCGGTCGGCGTTGTCGATGCGGCTGAGAGCGGCGGTGAGGCGGGCGCGCTCCACGATGATCTCGTCGGCTTGCTTGACGTCGCCAAGGCGGATCGCGTGCTCGATGACGGCGGCCATGCCGCGGTCGCGGACGTCGGCGAGGATGCGTGAGGCGATGGCGAGCGTATCGGTGTCGAGGGGGTCCTTGCGGGCGAGGCGGATGTCGGCGGGCGCGATGAGTTTGAGGAGAGGGGCGGTCATGGGATGGCCTCAGCGGGGCTTGAAGGAGTGAATGTCTTCGCGTTGCCGGGACGGCGTGTGACTTTTCTGGCGCGGCGGTCCAGTTCGCGCTCGACTTCGGCGAGCGGGACGCCCGCGCCCGCGAGGCGCGCGAGCGTGAAGTACAGGACGTCGGCGGCTTCCTTCGCAATGTGGTTGCGTTCGGTTGCGTCCATGAGTTCGCCGGCCTCTTCGATGAGCTTGGAGCGGAGGAGTGAGGGGTCGCGGAGGAGTCGGGAGGTGTAAGAGGAGGCAATGGAAGAAGGGGCAATAGGCAATGGGGAATGGGCAATGGCAGAGGCGCTCGAGGGATCGACAGATCGGTTGATGGAGTGAGCGATGGTGGTGAGGCGGGATTCGAGGGAGGCGAGGCCTCGGGCGGGACCGAAGCAGGTGCGTGTGCCGGTGTGGCAGAAGCCGGGGCCGTCCTGCTTCACGGTGAAGCGGAGGGTGTCGCGGTCGCAGTCGAGCTCGACGCGCAGGAGCTCCTGGGTTGCGCCGGAGGACTCGCCCTTGCGCCAGATTCCCGCGCGGGAGCGGGAGTGGTAGATGCCGCGGCGCTCGGCGAGGGCGAGTCGGATGGACTCGGGTGATGAGTAGGCGAGTCCGAGGGCGGCGCCGCGTTCGTCGGCGACGATGGTGGGGATGAGGCCGTCGGGCCGGTCGGTCCTGAGCATCGCGAGGAGGGCATCGGCGACGGTGAACGTGCCGGTGTAGAGGGCCATGCCGATCTGGGTGTCGACGCCGAGGCGGTCGAGGGCGGCGATTTCTTCGACGCTCTTCACGCCGCCTGCGACGGTGAGGCGGCAGCCGAGCGAGCGGGCGAGTTCGCCGAGTTCGGAAGCCCGCTCCATGTTGGTTCCCTGCATGGTGCCTTCGACTTCGACGAAGGTGACGAGGAACTCTCCCGCGAAGTCGGAGAGGTCGCGCATGCGGTCGGCGATCTTCGTGCCGGTCGAGGCGGTCCAGCCGTGGGTGACCACGTCGCCGTCGCGGGCGTCGAGGGCGGCGATGACGCGCTCGCGGGGGAGGTCGCGGAGGACTTCGGGAACGGCGCGTGTGCCCAGAACCACGCGGGTTGCGCCGGCATCGAGCCAGCGGATCGCGGTTCGGGCGTCGCGGATGCCGCCTCCGACGCGGCAGTCGGCGATGTTGAGGAGCGGCTCGATGAGCGATTCGTTGGTGCCCTTGCCGAGGGCGGCGTCGAGGTCGACGACGGCGATCTCTCCGACGAGACCGAAGTCACGCGCGATGGGCGTGGGATCACCGGCGTCGATGACCTTGCGTTTGCCCTGGACGAGCTGCACGGTCTGGCCACCCATGAGATCGATCGAGGGGATGATCATGCGATGCTCTCCTCCGCTGCTTCCTGGGGGCGTACACGCACGCCGAGTGCGGCGAGTTCGCGCTTGATTTCGTTCGGCGTGGTCACGCCATCGTGAAAGATGCTGGCGGCGAGGACGGCGTCTGCGCCGGCGGCGACCGCGGCGGCGAGGTGCTCGGCGGTTCGTGCGCCACCAGAGGCGATCACGGGGATCTCGACCGATCCGGCGATCGCGTTCAGGAGTTCAAGGTCGTAGCCCTCGCCGGTCCCATCGCGATCGAAGGAGGTCAGGAGGATCTCACCGGCCCCCCGCTGCTGACCATGGATGGCCCAGGCGACCGCATCCAGAGACTCCGTGCGCGTCCCGGATCGTGTGAGAACTGTGTATTGCGGGCCCTTCTGGGGGCGCGATTCGGCACGTGCGGCGTCGATGGCGAGGACCGTGCATTGGCGGCCGAAGCGCTCGGCGAGGCGCGAGATCAGATCCGGGTCGCGGACCGCGGCAGAGTTGACGCTCACTTTGTCCGCGCCGGCGTCGAGCAGGCGGGCAGCGTCGTCGATCGAGGCGATGCCGCCACCCACGGTGAGCGGGATGGAGAGGACGCGCCGGATCTCCCGAACGGTGCGGACGGCGGTGGCGCGGCCCTCGGTGGTCGCGCTGACGTCGAGCATGACGAGTTCATCCGCGCCGTCCTGCTCGTACGCCTCGGCGCGCGAGGCGGGATCGCCCGCGTCGCGGAGGGAGTGGAAGCGCACGCCCTTGACGATGCGTCCGTCGCGGACATCAAGGCATGGGATCACGCGTGTGGTCAGCATCGGGCCACTCCGGACGCGTCGATCGGACTCGTCGCCATTCGTTGGACCGGCTCCGCCGCATCCTCGACGCCGCCGCGCTCGATCGATTCGAAGGAGGGGCGTCCGATGACCCAGCGGCGGATGAGGTCGAGGCCCCAGCGGGCGCTGAGTTCGGGGTGGAACTGTGTGGCGACGACGAGCCGGTCGCCGTCGCCCTGTTCGATAGCGGCGACGGGGTTGAGTTCGCCGTGCGCGAAGGTGCTGCCGCGCCAGCCCTTCGGGATCTCGGGGAGGGCGTAGGAGTTCGCGAAGTAGGCGTAGCCCCCGGCGAGCGTGCGGCAGGTGTGGCGGGGCTCGGTGAGGTTCCAGCCCATCTGGGGGACGCGGAGTCCGGGGGCGGTCGGGAGTCTGCGCACCACGGCGTCGATGACCGAGAGGCCGGTCACGCCGGGAGATTCCTCGGAGCCACGCGCGAGGAGCTGGAGGCCGAGGCAGATGCCGAGGGTCGAGCGGCCGATGGAGAGGCGCTCGCGCAGGGCGGAGACGAGGCCGCGCTGGGTGAGTTCGCTCATGGCCGCGCCGAAGGAGCCGACACCGGGGAGGACGAGGCGCTCGGCGAGGAGGATGTCGGCGGGATCGGAGGTGAGGATCGGCGTGGCGCCGACGCGCTCGAGGGCGGCGGCGACGGAGGCGAGGTTGGCCGAGCCGGTGCGGACGACGTAGACGCCTCGGGCGGTTGCGGCGTTGCTTCCGTACGAGTCAACGGCATCAATGTTGGAGACCATCAGAGCACCCCCTTGGTGCTGTTGGAGACTTCGGCGGATGAGGGGACGATGTCGATCCGCACGGCTTCGCGGAGGGCGAGGCCGAGGGATTTGAAGGCGGCCTCGGCGCGGTGGTGGTCGTTGGCGCCCTTGAGGACATCGACGTGGAGCGTGAAGCGGGCCGATGCGGCGAGGGTGGTGAGGGCGTGGGTGATGTTCTCGCTGGCCCACTGGCCGATCGCAGGGCGCGTGAGGCCGAGGTCGATCGAGGCGGTGATGCGCGTGGCGACGTCGACCACGGTGCGGGCGAGGGCCTCGTCGAGGGGCGCGTAGGCGTGCGCGAAGCGGACCAGCCCGGCGCGATCGCCCAGGGCCTTGTCGAGCGCCTGGCCGAGAACGATGAAGCAGTCCTCGGAGGTGTGGTGGTCGTCGATGTGCAGGTCGCCCTGCGCGGTCAGGTCGAGATCGAAGCGGGCGAAGAGCGCGAGCGTGGCGAGCATGTGATCGAGGAAGCCGATGCCGGTCTTGACCGAAGCGCGGCCGGAGCCGTCGATGATGAGGTCGACGGTGATGGAGGTCTCACGGGTCGAGCGTTCCACGCGGGCGCGCCGGGGAGCGCTGCCTGCGGTCTCGAGCGAACGGGAGGAAGTCGAGACTGTGGCCGTCATGGGAGCACCTCCGCGAGTTCGGTGACGGATGTGAGGACACGGGCAGCGCCCGCGTTCACGAGTGTGCGACCGGCCTCGAAGGCACGGTCCTCCGTGGAGCGATCGCCTGGGGCGAGCACACCGAGCCCGGCAACGCCGGCGCGGCGGGCGGCGACGAGGTCGTCGGGAGTGTCGCCGATCATCCATGCGGCGCGCAGGCCCAGACGCTCGAGCGCGATGGAGACCGGCCTTGGGTCGGGCTTCGGCGGCGCATCCTCCATGGTGACGACGACCTCAAAGATGTCGGCGATGCCGAAGTGAGCGAGGAAGCGCTCGGCATCGCGGCGCGGGCGGCCGGTGACGACGGCGAGCGTGTACCGCTTTGCGAGCGATTCGAGTTCAGACCGGTCGATGAGCAGGGTTTCGGTGCGCCAGAGGCCGGGAGCGGCGGCCGGATCATCGGGATCGCCATGATAGAACGACTCGAACGCGCGGATGACGTCTTCGAGCGGGACATCCACGCCGCGGGCTTTGAGGAGGCGCTGGGTCAGGACCCAGTCGTTGTTGGCGTTGCCAGCGTCCTTGGCCCGTGTGATCTCGGCGCCAGAGAGATTCACGCCGAAGGATGCGGCGGTGCGGACGATCGCCTGCCGGTAGGAGCCGGAGACATCGGCGAGCACGCCGTCCATGTCGAAGAGGATCGCTCGGGGGCGGAGCGCCGTGGTCAGGGCTTTGCAGAGGCGATTGAATGAGGTCGCGTCGCCGGGCAGCGTGATGCGGAGGTAGGACTCGAGCACGCCGCCGGCGGGGAAGCGCCGAACGGCGATCCCCTGTGACGCAAAAAGGTCCGCGACGAGGTGGGCGCTCAGACGCGGGTCGTCGAAGCGTGCCAGGACGAAGTTGGCCTGCGACTCGATGGATGAGAAGCCCAGGTCCTGAAGGTGGGCGACGAGTTCGCGTCGTTCGAGGCGCACGCGACGCACGGATGCATCGACGCGGGTGCGGCCGGCGTCGTACCACGATGAAGCGATGGCGAGGGAGGGGCCGCTGACGGCGTAGGGGTGCCCAGCCGCTCGCAGCCAGCCGATGACCTCGACGGGCCCGATGGCGTAGCCGACGCGAAGGCCCGCAAGCCCCCATGCCTTGGAGAACGTGCGCACGGCAACCGCGTTCGGGAGTGAGAGGACGACCTCCGTGAGGTCTTCATCGGCATACTCGGTGTAGGCGAGATCGACGACGAGGAGACCCGCGGGGATGGATGCGGAGAGGCGGCGGATGGCTTCGGCGGAGATCACCTGGCCGGTCGGGTTGTTGGGCGTGACGAGGAAGATGGCGGCGGTTCGGGGGCCGATCTTTGACTCGATCGCGTCGACATCGAAGGGCTCGTCGAGCCACGGGGACTCAACGACCTCGCCTCCGGCGAGCTTCGCGTAGCGAGCGAGCATCTCGAAGGTGGGTGTGGTGAGGATTGCTTCGCGGCCCGGGGCGAGCACGGCGCGGGCGATGCGTTCGAGGGCGTCATCGGCGCCGGCGGTGACGATGACGCGTGAGGGATCGACGCCGTTTCGGGCGGCGATCTGTGATTCGAGTGCGGAGGCGGAGGGATACCGGCGGAGGAGTTCGGAGCCGCGCGTCTGCAGCCACTCGAGGAGCACGCTCGATGGCGCGGGGCCCTCGTTGGCGTCGAGCTTGAGGTCGATGGGGCGGGGCTGCGAGGGACTGGAGTAGGGCTTGAGGGCGCGGAGCAGCGGTGAGGGGCGCGGCCCGCGCGCGACGTCGGTGCTGCCGAGTCCGTTCGCTTCGAAGGTCTCGCGGTCATTGGCGCTGGAGAAGCGATCTGCTGTTGCGGAGGCCATGTGTGGCCCTTTCGTTCTTGTCGCGCTCGCACGGTCGATGTCGGGACGTGGAGCGTTGGTGCGTGATGGATCGGTCCCTAAGGGACAACCTGTGCGATGGGAGAGATCACGAGGTCGGTGCCTCCGGCCTGCTTGATCGCGGGGATCAGCTTGGGGAGTTTCTCGCGGGGGACGGCGGCTTTGACGGCGAAGGCGCGGGGTTGGGAGCCGCTCCCCCCACCGCTCCCCCCGCCACCGTGGAGCGGGGAGATCGTTGGTTGTCGCATACACGGCAGGATCGCCACGACGGCGTCGAGTCGATCCGCCGGGACGTTCACTTCGAGCATCACGCGTTTGCGTGCTTCGAGCACCGATGAGATGAGCAGCGCGAGATCCTCGATCGCGCCGCGTTTGAAGGGGTCGGCCATCGCGGCGCGGCTGGCGTACATGCGCGTCGAGGAGGTGAGGAGTTCGTCGACGATTTCCAGCCCGTTGGCGACGAGCGTCGCGCCGGAGGCGGCGATGTCGACGATGCAGTCGGCGTCTTCGGGCGGGAAGACCTCGGTCGCGCCGTAGGAACGGACGAATGTGGCGTCGAGGTTGCGCGACGTGATCCACTGGCGGGTCAGGCGCTCCATCTCCGATGCGACGACGAGGGAACGCCGCGGGAGCGTGCCGCTTTCGAGGATCTGGCGGGGAGCGGCGGCGACGACGCGCACGCGGTCGAGCCCGGTGTCGAGGACTTCGACGACGTTGGCGTCGAGTTCGGCGACCCAGTCGGCGCCGGCGAAGCCGACATCGCGTGAGCCGACATCGAGCATCTCGATGATGTTCTGGGGCTTCAGGATCTTGGCTTCGACGCCGGGGAGAGAGAGGGTGGGGCGATAGCCGCGTGCGGAGGCGGAGAGCCGGATGCCCGCTTCGGCGAGGAGGGCGACGATGCTGTCGTACATGCGTCCCTTGGGGATGGCGAGGTGGAGCGTTCCGGCGCCAGATGGGGCGACGATGCGACCGTCGGGGTCGGCGGCGCGGTCCTGGGTTGTCCGTGCGGTGATCGTCGTCATGGTCCGGGGTCCTTGTCGGGGCTCCCGGACGGTCGAGGATCGCTGGAAAGCGATCGACGCCGGCTGGGAACCGGCGTCGTGTGGGGTCTATCCGCTGCTCAGAGCGACCGCACCATCACCGGCACACGCTCGTGGCGTGCGGCTTCATGCAATGCTGAAGCTGGTGAAGGGCTTTGGTCACGGGAAGAGTCTTTGATCCGTGCGAGCGGGAGTCAAGCGGGACGCGTGAGTTTCGCGGTCGCTTCGCGCACGCTTCATCTGTGTTGATGGCGGGTGAGGGATTCCGTTCGGGCGGGCGGCGCTGTTATCCGGGCCCGTCGGGCGTTTCGGGCATCTCCGGCGGGCTTTCGGGGGCGGCGGGCGAGGCGGGCGCGACGGAATCGGTCACTCTGAACGGCGCGGCGTCGGTGATGGTGTGCAGCGGGGGAAGGGGCGGCAGGCCGTGGACGGCGCGGATCACGTTCTGCTGCGTCACATCGGGATTGATCGACGTGTTCTGGGGGCCGCCCATGCCCATGGGCAGGAAGGGATTCGGGCCACCCTGTGTGGTCTGCGAATACCAGACCGCGTTTGCCGCCGGCTCGAGCGAGACCGCCACGCGCCAGAGCTCCGGGTCCGGGGATGGATCGGGGACATCGCGGATCACGATGATGTCGCCGACGCGGTATGCGATCAGATCCGGTGTGAGGAGCGCGTCAAAGGACTGTGCAAGCGTGTCCCGCTCCTGCTCCGTGCCGGACACCATGACGGGAGTCAGGTCCACGCCACCGACGACAGCCTGTGAGGTCTGCGAGAACGTGTCGCTGATCACGTCTGCGATGGGAAGGTCACCCTCCAGGATGAGCGCACCCACGTGCCGCTCGCGTCCGTCCTCAACAAAGGCCATGCGCGTCGCTCGCGAGATCTTCGCGAGTTCGGTCGCGGCGCTTGCGGACATCGTCGTCATCGCCGTGCTGGCCATCGTGAATGAGAAGAGCATGAGCGCCACGATTCCCGCGATGGCGAGGAGAAACATCATGGCCGGCACGAGCATGCCGGCGATGGTGGCCCGCACCCTGCCGACCTTGTGGACGACGCGCAGCATCACGGAGAGTGAGATGCCCCACCATATCAGGCCGACAAAGCCGGCCATCATTCCGAAGATGGGAACGCCCCAGAAGATGTTCGCGCCGGAAGAGAGCGAGACGGCGTGCATGGTCATGCGAAACCCCGCCCGGGGCTTGCCGCCGCGCAGGACCGCGTGCGCGACCAGCGCATAGAGCGGAACGAAGACGTACATCATCAGGCCGGTGAGCAGCACGCCCAGAACCCAGACCGCGATCGCCATCACGCCCTGGGCATTGATTCCCAGCGGCACGAGGAACGGGGCGAGCACCAGGAAGGGCATGACGATGCTCAATGCGCTGGCGAGAGCCGCGGTCAGACTTGCGTACCCGAGCGTGCGGCGGCGCTTCACGCCGGGGTCAGTCGCGAGGATCAGAGCGGCCGGGGCACCCATCGACATCAACGTGGTTTTCAGCCAGTCGCGGAACTTCGGACGGGTCAATCGATCCGTCCAGGGGTTGATGCGAGCCTGGGTGCGGCGTTCGTCGATTCCCGCGGCGGGGATCAGGACCATCTGGTCCATCTCGATGTGATGCGCGCATTTCACGCATTCGAACTTCGGCGGCAACAGGTGTCCGGTTTGTGAGGTGCCGTAGTACTGCTGGCTGCAATGGGGGCAGAGGAACTGGATCGAGTTGGGTGTGAAGCGGAAGTGCGAGGGCGCGAAGCCGGTGCCGCACTCGGGGCAGGTGCGCTCCTTCAGGTTCCAAAGGGGATACTGGCAGGTCTTGCAGAACACGATCTACCTCTTGGCGGGCAGTGAGAGCTCAGTGCCACACGCGGACTTGGCGGCGGATACGCGGCACGTGGAACCAGATCAGAAGGAACAGCGGCAACGCCAGCGAGACGGTCATACCCATTCCGAGCGTGATCCAGAACATCATGCCCAGCATGTTGGGCGGAGCAGTCGGACCGACGGTCAGTCCGCCCATCGCCGAAGCCGTGTCTCTCTGCACGAGCGCGTTGACCCACGAGGCCCAGACCGCGTACGGCAGACGAAGCACCGACCAGGTGATCAGCAGTCGAACGCCCATGCGGCGCCGGAGCAGGACGAACGACCCACCCACGATCGCCAGCACGGCCAAGAGGGCGGCGGTTGCGTAGGAAGCGAACAGGTGCGGCTTCCACTGTTCGGTCGCGGCGAAGGTCTGCGCGGGCGCGAAGTTTCCGAACAGCTTCTCGTAGTCGATCAGCAGCGAGAGCGCGTAGGCCACGGAGACAATCAGCCCCAGCCCCTGGAGGACGACGACGGCGATGCCGACAAGGTTGGGCCAGACCCGCCCTTCGTATGTTCGCTCGACGGGGCCGGGCGAGGTCGGCGGGTGGCGTTTGATGGGCGGAGGGGGTGTAGAGGGGAGCCCGGAGGCGTTCAGTTCAGCGCCCGGCGAGTGTGCTGCGTCGGGATTGGTGCGGGAATCGGCCATGCGATCCTCAGTTTACAGGCACCTGGCCGCTCCCACGAGCACCCGAACGCCGGTAGCATGATACGGAATCCCAGCCGGAAGCTTGCTCTGGTTCTCTCACCCACGCTTTGGAGTCACACGTTCATGTCTCAGAAGCCAGATCGCCGTTCGCAGTGTTGCACCATCAGCCGCCGGGAAGCTCTTGTGACGCTCGGGGCGGCGGGCGTCGGGCTGGCTGGGATGGGATTTCTCGCGCCTGGGCGTGCGCACGCGAGGGGCGGGCGTGCGGGGCCGCTTCCGATCTCGCTGGCGCAGTGGTCGCTGCACAGGGCTCTCTTTGACAAGAAGCTGGACAATCTGGACTTTGCGAGGGTCGCCCGGCAGACCTACGGCATCGAGGCCGTGGAGTATGTGAATGCGTTCTTCTTCGACAAGGCGAAGGACGCGGCGTATCTGGCAGAGATGAAGAAGCGGGCCGAGGGCGAGGGCGTGAGGTCGCTGCTGATCATGTGCGACCGCGAGGGAGAGTTGGCCAACTCGGATGAGGCCAAGCGGAAGCAGTCGGTGGAGAACCATCGCAAGTGGCTGGAGGCGGCGGCGACGCTCGGGTGCCACTCGATCCGTGTCAATGCGGCGGGCGATGCGCCGTGGGAAGAGCGGATGAGGCACGCGGCGGCGGGATTGCGGGCCCTGGTTGATCTTGCGGAACCGTACGGGCTGAATGTAATCGTGGAGAACCACGGTTCGCTGAGCAGCAACGGCGAGTGGCTGGCGGGCGTGATGAAGTTGGTCGATCACCCGCGCTGCGGCACGCTGCCGGACTTTGGCAACTTCTGCCTGGACTGGTCGCGCTCATCGGAGCCCGATGCGTGGTACGACCGCTACAAAGGCGTGGAGGAGTTGATGCCCTTTGCCAAGGGTGTGTCGGCCAAGAGCCACGAGTTTGATGAGAATGGCAACGAGGTGCGGACGAACTACCGGAAGATGATGAAGATCGTCTGCGACGCTGGGTACACGGGATACGTCGGCATCGAGTACGAGGGCGACAAGCACTCGGAAGAGGATGGCATCAAGCTGACGAAGGCGCTCTTGGAGCTGATCGGTACGGAGAAGTGAGCGGGACTACGAGCGTCGCCGACGCGACGCGAGCAGGGCTCCACCCGTGATCGCGATGCTTGCACCCGGGGCCGGAATGATCTCAAGGATCAACGTCGGCTCTTTCCCCATCATGTGGGGCGCCGACATGTCCGTGAAGCCAAACACGAGCTCGTCTGGGTGGAGGAAGTCCAGCGTTGTGAGGCGCCCTCCTATCGCGAGCTTCTCGCTTCCCATGAACGCGTTGATCGCGGCGAGTGCAGGAGCGGAGAGCGGGATCAGGATGTCCATGCCCTTGTCGCCGGGATGGAACGAGTGCGATCCCGCGATCGGTCCGGTGCCGAGCGTCGCGTATATCGCGAGCGCGTCGGCCACAGAGTTTGTGGGGTCAGCGATCTCGTCGGGTGTGAACGGTGTTGCCGTCAGCACATAGTCCTCAAACGGGTCTGGGCTGATGTATCCATCGCCGGGATCGAGCGTGATGCCGGGGGCGAACTTCGGCACATACACCTTGAGGGCGCCGCCGACGATGGCGCCGGGCGGCAAGGGTGCGTAGGCGGTGAGATCGAAGAGAAAGAAGTTGCGGCGCTCTGCAACGGTGGTTACGGGCGAGTGGCCGACGCGGTAGTTCTGCCCCGGGACTGAGTTGCCGTAGGTTCCGTCCGCGCTGTATCCGCCGGTGAGATAGGTATCGATCTCAAGGACGTCTCCGTTGGCCGCGAGGGCGGATGCCGCACACAAGGCGATGACGAGCGACCTACGCATGATGCACCTCCGCGGGAGACACCCGAACAGGTGATAGCGTACCTCAGATCCGTGCCATCGATTCCAAATCTTTTACGAACACCAGCATTATTTCGCGGGTTCGCTCTTCCGGCGGGGCAGCCAGAGGTCCGCGATCACGAGGAGGCAGGAAAGCCCGGTCGCTGCGGCGTATGCCGGACCGGCGATGAGGATTGCCTTCACCCAGAGTTCGTTGTCGCGTGCCAGCCACCAGGCACCCAGGTCAACCAGGAGCGCCAGACCGGACACGCCGATCAGCAGGGATCCGAGCCCCTTTCCGAAGCGGGAGACGAGCAGCATGGCGCCCATGACGAGTGAGAGCGTGCCGAGCGCGAGCGCGTGGGTGTGGGTGGACGCGGCGAGGATCTTGATGTCCGTCGGCTGGATGTTCCTGGCAAATGCCAGGCGCTTCACGTCGTCGAAGAACTCGAGCGGGATCTTGCGGGCCTCGGCGTCGGCCGAGTTCCGGCTGTGGCAGGAGACGCAGTTGTTGGCGATGATCGCGTCTGGGGCGTTGTCACCAAGGTCGATGTTGTCGTAATCCTCACTGATCCTGCCCGAGGCGAGCCAGTCGTTGAGCACCTTGCGCGAGGCCTCGGGGAGTTCCGGGGGGTGGTTTCTGGCCATCGCACGAACGAGCGGGGCGTCGGCGCTGACGCCGTGGTACGCACCGGCGATATCGTCGTAGGAGACGCCCTTCTGGTCGTCGCGATTCTCATGGTGCCAGAGGAGGTGCGTTGCCGACGCGCCCAGGCCGCCGACGACCACGAGCATCAGCATCGTGAGCCCGAAGCGAGCCATGAAAGGGAGGTGCCGAAGCTGTGTCACGCGGTGGATCCTGTTTCGATGCGGAGGGGCGTTGGGCGGCGAGCCGGATCAGACCTTGAAGCTTTCCATGTCGATGGGGACGACGCCGCCCTTCATCACGGCCTGATTGGCGAGGATCGCGATCGCGGTGGCGCGGAATCCCTCTTCCGCGGTGACCACCGATGGCTTGCCGTTGGCGATGGCGTCGACAAAGTCGCCGATGGCGTAATAGACAGGCGGATTGGGCAGGCCCACACCCTCCTTCAGCTTGCCCTGCGAGGCGAGCTTGGTCGCATCGGCGATGAGCGTGATGCCCTCATCGTTGTGGAAGCGCTGGCGATTGGCGTAGACCTCCCACCCCTGCGTCGGCGCATCGGCCTCCTTGAACATCCAGGCGGCGGTCCAAGCGAGCTTGATGGCGGCGTTGGTGCCGTAGAGCACCTCGTACTGCCCCTCGTAGGAGTTTGCGAGCGTGGCTGACCAGTCGAGCCGCGCACCATCCTCGAACATGAACGTGGCGTGCGTCGTGTCGGGGATGGTTCGGCCGTCATTGTGGAGCCGGATGGAGCCGGTGCCCGAAACCGAGACGGGATACTTGCCGAGATACCAGTTGAAGACGTCCACCTGGTGAGAGCCCAGCTCGCCCGGAAGCCCGATCGAGACCTCGGGATCGAGGCGCCAGTTCAGGGCCTTCTCGTCCTTGGCGTCGGAAACTGGGACTCGCCACTCGTTCTTGCGGTTACTCTGGGCCCGCATACACACAAGGTCGCGCACCGAGTCGGAGCGGAAGAACGTGCGGGCGAGCTTGTAGATCGGATTCGAGCGCGCGTAGAAACCGACGTGCACCACCTTGCTTGACGAACGGGCCGCCCTGGCGATCTCCGCGCAGTCCTCAATGGTGTGGGCGAGCGGAGCCTCAATGAAGACGTGCTTGTCCGCGGCCATCGCGTCCAGCGCGATCGCTTTGTGCGTGTGTGTCGGGGTCACCACGAAGACCGCCGTCACGTCGGTGGCCTTGGCGAGCATCTCCTTGTGATCGGCGTATCCGGTCGCGCCCTGGACGCGCCGGAGCGCGGCCGCGAGGCGCGATGAGACGATGTCGCAGATCGCGGTGACCTTCACGTTCTCGAACTTTGCCAGCTCATCAAGGATCGAACGGGCGTGGCGTCCTGCGCCCACGACGGCCACGTTGATGGGCGCCGCGCCGAGTGCGCCCGCGAAGGCCCACTCGGGGGTCAATGCGAGCGCGGCCGCGCCCGCGATTCCGGTGGTCAGCATGAACTCACGACGGCCAAGCGGGGCTCCGGCGGGCGAAGCGCCCTGAATCTCGGTTCCTGACATGGAAGGCTCCTAGCAGCGCGGGCCGGGCGAAACCGGGGGCGCTGGTGGGGTTGGAGACGAAATGTATGGACGATGCGGCCCCACGATCGACCATTGGCGAGGGGGCGCGGCTCCGGTCGCGACCACACTCGTGAGCGTATCCGGCATCGACTCCGGACGCGTGCCGAGCACGACGAGCGCTGTCGACCACGCCTCGCATCGGGTGGAGGGCCATGGATCAACCGCGTTGCCCGTGAGGGCCGAGGCGACCGCGGCGGCAAAGACGCTGGCGCCCGCGGGCGCGCCGGTTCTGGGATCGAGGATGTGCGTCGCCCGCGCGCCGCCGTCGGGCGTCTCCACTTTGCGTCCGTGGGGCGCGGAGAACGAGAGCGCGCCGTCACAGAGCGAGATGACGGGCGCATCGGTGTCCGGCCCGAGCGCGATACGCCAGCCGTCGGCCTCGGGCGGCGATCCGATGGCGACAATGCTGCTGGAGCCGCCGTGGATGAGGGCTCGCTCGATGCCGAACTCCCGCAGGTGAGCCGCGGCCATGTCGAGCGCGAAGCCCTTGGCGACGGCCCCGAGGTCCAGAACAACTCCGGGCGAAGCGAACCGGATGGTCCGACGATCGTGGTCGAGCTCGACGGCCGCCATGCCCTGGCGTTCCAGACCGGTGTGGTTTGCGCCGATCGCGTCCTTGTGCAGTCCGAGCGCGGACATGAGCGGGGCGACGGCGGGATCGAACGCTCCTTCGGAGCCGCGATTGATTCCAAGGCAGATTTCAAAGAGGTCAAAGAGCTCGGGCTCCAGGGGCACGGGCGTGTGCGGCGCGTGGGCGTTGATGTACGAGAGGAACGAATCCCGCTTGAAGAGCGAGAGGCGATCGTGCCAGCGCGTGATCTCCTCCAGGACGTGCTCCGCGATGGGTCCGAGGCGCGAGGGATCCGCGTCGTCGAGCACCAGCTCGAAGCGCGTCCCCATCGCGAAGCACGCCGCTCTGTGGATCATGTCTGCATTACGCCGGCGAGGCCGTCATCGTCTTCGGATCGAACGTGAACGCCTTGCCCTCCCACATGGAGCGCGTGGCAAGATCGACGATGACCATGACCTTGGTGGAGAGGTCGACGCCCGCCGGCGGCTCGTTGCGCGTGCGCACGCAATCGAAGAATGCGCAGCGGTGGACATCCTGATCGTTGCCGATGTCGGCGCAGTTGATGGTCCGCTCTTCGATCTCGTCGACGAAGAGACGCTCGGGGCGGACCTGGCAGTTCACGCCGCCGAGGTAGAGGTTGGCCTTGTACCCGCGGATCATGGTCTCGAGTCCGACCTCGTTGCAGGTGGAGCCGGCGACGATCATCTGGGCGCCGTTCTCGAGCGTGATGGTGAGGTTGGTGAGGTCGTGGTTCTCCATCGCCTTGTCGATGATGTGCGAGCCGCACGCGACGACGCGGGTCGGCCAGGGCGAGTCGAGGGCGAGCAGGAGCGGGGTCATGACGTGGACGAGCAGGTCGCCGATGATGCCGGTGGAGTAGTCGCGATAGCGGCGCCAGCGGGCGTAGACCTTCGGATCCCACTCGCGGGAGCCGAGCGGCCCGCACCAGCGGTCCCAGTCGAGGTTCTCGCCGGGCTTCCAGTTCGGATCGATGCCGTAGTAGTTCCACTCGCCGTCCTTGGAGGACCGGCAGTAGCTGGTCTGGGCGAGCGTCGGGTGGCCGATCTCGCCGGAGCGGATGAGCTTCCGGGCTTCGTGATAGCGCGGCAACTGCATCATCTGCGTGCCGATCTGCAGGATCGTGTCGGGGTTCTTCAGCGCGTACGCACGGAGCGCGATGGCGTCGTCCAGACGGAGCGTCATCGGCTTCTCGAGGTACACGTCCTTGCCGGCGGCCAGCGCGTCGAACGCGTGCTGCGCGTGCCAGTGCTCGGGGCTGGCGATCAGGACCGCGTGGATGTCGTCGCGGGCCAGCAGCTCCTCGTGCTTGCGGTAGGAGTCAACCTTGACGCCCGGCTGCTTGTCTTCGCAGAGCTTCTTGGCGCGGGCCATGTGAGAGTCGCAGACATCGCAGACAGCGACGATCTGCACGTTGGTGCGTCCGTCCTTGGTGAGCTTGATGATGGCATCGCAGTGGCCGGTGCCCATGCCTCCCACGCCGATGACGCCCAGACGGATGGGTTGTCCATCCGCGACGGGGATTCGCTTGGCGGGCTTGATGGCGGCCGACGGGCCGGTGGCCGAGGGCTTTCGAGCCGCGCCGGCGAGCAGTGCGCCCGCGCCGGCGAGAGCCGCAGTCTTGACAAGGAAATCGCGCCGGGAGTTGCCCGCGCCCTGATGATTCGTTGAACCGTGCATGGTCGCTCCTTCGATCAAACGATGCCGAATCCTCGCCTCGCGGCCCTTCCGCACCTCGCGGCCCGCCATGCGGCATAGACCGGTGCGGAATCCGTCAGGATTCGCCCAAAGCACCAGCATACAAGACGGGCCGTTCCCCGCAAGTGGCTTGGCCGAATCCTGCGCATTCGGCCGATGGTATTTCCCCATCCACCGCGCCCTTTCGCTCGGAGAATCTTTGCATGATTGGCAGAGTCGCAGTGTGTTCGTGGTCCCTGCGGGCCAACTCCGGCGCGGAGCTGGCCGCGCTCGCCCGTTCGTGCGGAGTTTCGGGCGTGCAGCTCGCGCTCGACCCCCTGCGACAAGGGGGCCAGATTCATGGGCCGGATGGGGTACAGGCCGCCAACTGGGATCTTGAGGAAACGGTCGCCGCACTCGCCAAAGCCGGCATCACCATCGTCTCGGGCATGATGGCGTGCAAGAACGAGGATTACACCTCGCTCCAGACCATCGAGCACACGGGGGGCGTGCGCCTGGATTCCACATGGGCCGACAACCTGCTCGCGGCGAAGGCCAACGCCGAGATTGCCAAGCGCCTGGGGCTGAAACTGGTCACGTTTCACGCCGGATACCTGCCGGGTTCCAAGAGCAACCCGGAGCGGCGCGTGCTGATCGACCGGATCAACGCGGTTGTGGACTCGTTCGCGGCGGTGGGTGCGGAGGTCGCGCTGGAGACCGGTCAGGAGACGGCCCAAACGCTGATCGAGGTGCTCGAGGAGATTAACCGGCGGGATCTGGGCGTGAACTTCGATCCGGCGAACATGATCCTCTATGGGAAGGGTGAGCCGATCGCGGCGATGAAGGCCCTTGCGCCGTGGATCCGGCAGGTGCACATCAAGGACGCCAAGCCGACCAAGGTGCCGGGGACGTGGGGCGAAGAGGTACGTGGGGGGACTGGCGCCGTGGACTGGGCGGCGTTTGTGGAGGTGGTGCGACGTCTGAAGGACGCGTCGGGGAGGGCGCGGACGATCGATCTGGTGATCGAGCGCGAGGGAGGGGAGACGCGCGTCGAGGACATCGGAGCGGCAAGGGAGATGATTGAGCGGCTTATGCGGTGAGGTCCGGCTTCTTCTTCTCATTGAAGAGGACGAAGAAGATGACCATGACCACGGCCGCGAAGACGGCGGGGATCATCCAGATGGTGTGCCAATCGCGAATGCCTGTGGCGTCCGTGTTCGCGCTGGCGACGCGTCCCATGATCTGAGCGCCGAGCCCGAGACCGAGCCCCTGCGTCACGAGGACCAAGAGTCCCTGCGCCTGGCCGCGGATCGCGGGGGTGGACTTCTGGTCGACGTAGATCTGCCCGGTGACGAAGAAGAAGTCGTAGCAGATGCCGTGGAGGATGATGCCAGTCAGCACCATCCACTTGACCTGATCATCTGCTGCGAACGAGAAGAGACCGTACCTCGCGACCCATGCCGCCATGCCGACGAGGAGCATCCACTTCACTCCCAGCCGCGCGAAGAAGAGGGGCATGATGAGCATAAAGCCGATCTCGGAGATCTGGCCGAAGGACATCGTCTGCGCGAGTTTCGTGAATCCTGAGGCGCCGACGTACTCACCCGCGAAGGCGTAGTACGCCGCGAGCGGGATGCAGATCAGGAACGAGCAGAGCGTGAAGACGGCGAACGACCGTGTCTTGAGGAGAGCAAGTGCGTCCAGCCCGAGCGCATCACGCGCCGAGAACACCTTGCCCTTGGCCGGGGGCGGCGTGTGCGGCAGAGAGAACGAGTAGAGGCCGAGCAGGACGCCCGATGCGCCGGCGACGTAGAACATGTTGGGAGAGGTATCGAACTTCATCTGCGAGATGACCCAGTTTGCCGCGATCCAACCGATGGTGCCCCAGACGCGGATCATGGGGAACTGCTTCTGCGCGTTGGTCATGTTGTGAAAGCTGAGCGTGTTGGTCAGGCCCAGGGTCGGCATGAAGCAGAGCATGTGCAGGAAGACCACGCCGATGAAGGCGAGCGGGGAGACTCCCGCGGCAGCAGGCGCCGCACACAGGGTCACGCCGCCGAGGATGTGCATCGCCGCAAGGACGCGCTCCGTGGCGAAGAACCGGTCTGCGATCATGCCGAGGAAGAAGGGCGAGATGATGGCGGCAATGGGGCCGACGGTGTAGGCCCAGCCGATGAGCTTGGCATCGATCGCCTGCGAGGCCATGTACGGCCCCATCGTGACGTACCACGCGCCCCAGAGGAAGAACTCCAGGAACATCATCACCGAGAGGCGGGCACCGATTGCGCTGTGGGCTGGAGTCGATGGGAAGCCGGGGGCCGGTGGGATGTTCATCGCATGGATCTCGCTCTGCGTTCACGGGGCGGCCCGTGGAACGCCGGGGTTTGGGTGGGGTCCGAGTGTAAAGACCTCTTCGCGCCCCGTAAAGCCGACCTTTCTCTGGATCCGGACCCGCAACGCGGGCTCCTGCCCCCGACTGACTTCCACTACCATGGTCTCCCACCTTCGGACCAAGGAGTCGCCCCATGCCAAGACCCGTTACCCTGTTCACCGGCCAGTGGGCCGACCTCAAGCTGGAAGAGATGGCCGCCCTCGCCTCGGAGATGGGGTACGACGGGCTGGAGCTTGCGTGCTGGGGCGACCACTTTGATGTGGAGCAGGCGGTTTCGAGCGATGCGTACTGCCGCTCGCGCTGGGACATCCTGAAGAAGCACGGTCTGACGTGCTTTGCGATCAGCAATCACTTGGTGGGGCAGGCCGTGTGCGACCCGATCGACGAGCGGCACAAGCTGATCCTGCCGCCCAGGGTTTGGGGGGATGGGAAGCCGGAGGGCGTGCGCCAGCGGGCGGCGGAGGAGATGAAGAAGACGGCGCAGGCGGCGGCGAAACTGGGCGTGAGGGTCGTGAACGGTTTCACAGGCTCATCCGTGTGGCACAAGCTCTACTTTTTCCCGCCGACCGGGCAGTCGGAGATCGATGCGGGGTTCAAGGACTTCGCGGATCGGTGGAACCCGATTCTGGACGAGTTTGATCGCGCGGGTGTGCGGTTCGGGCTGGAGGTCCACCCGACCGAGATCGCGTACGACATTCACACGGCGCGGCGGGCAATCGATGCATTGAAGGGACGGGCGGCGTTCGGATTCAACTTCGACCCGTCGCACCTGGTGTGGCAGGGGATTGATCCGGTCAAGTTCATCGATGCGTTCCAAGACCGGATCTACCACGTGCACGTGAAGGATGCGATCCGGACGCTGGATGGTGAGACATCGATCCTGGCGTCGCACCTGTCGTTCGGCGATCACCGGCGCGGGTGGGACTTCAGGTCGCCGGGACGGGGCGAGGTGGACTTCGAGGAGATCACGCGGGCTCTGAACCGGGCCAAGTACACGGGGCCACTGTCGGTGGAGTGGGAGGACTGCGGCATGGATCGCGTGCACGGGGCGACGGAAGCGGTGGAGTTTGTCCGAGCGATGGATTTCTCGCCGAGCGGGTTGGCGTTTGATAAGGCGTTTGAGAAGAAGTGAACACATGACAACTCAACTTACCTACGGCATGGTCGGCGGCGGGCAAGGGGCGTTCATCGGCGCGGTCCACCGCATGGCGGTCTCCCTCGACAACAAGGCGCGGCTGGTCGCGGGGGCGCTTTCATCGACGCCGGAGAAGGCGAGGGCTTCGGCGAGGGACCTCGGCCTTGCGCCGGATCGGTCGTATGGATCGTGGAAAGAGATGCTGGAGGGCGAACTCAAGCGGCCGGCGAGCGATCGCGTCGACTTCGTGTCGATCGTGACGCCCAATGACACGCACTTTGAGGTGGCGAGGGCCTTTACCGCGGCGGGGATCAATGTTGTGTGCGATAAGCCGCTCGTGCACACGTCGGCGCAGGCCAATGAGCTTGTGCAGACCGTTGCGAAGTCGGGCGTGGTCTTTGCCGTCACGTACAACTACTCGGGCTACCCGATGGTGAAGCAGGCCGCGTCGCTGGTGCGCGCAGGCAAGCTCGGCACGATCCGCAAGGTGTTTGTCGAGTACCACCAGGGTTGGCTGGCGACGCCACTCGAATCCAGCGGCCAGAAGCAGGCGGATTGGCGGACGGATCCGGCGAGGTCGGGCGCGGCGGGGGCGGTGGGCGACATCGGCACGCACGCGGAGAATCTCGTCGCGACGATTACGGGATTGGAGATGGAGTCGGTGTGCGCCGACCTGACGACGTTCGTGCCCGGGCGCAAGCTCGATGACGATGCGGCGATCCTGATCCGCTACAAGGGCGGCGCGAAGGGGACGCTCACGTGTTCGCAGGTGTGCGTCGGTGAGGAGAACAACCTTTCCATCCGCGTGTACGGCACCGAGGGGATGATCTCGTGGAGGCAGGAGGAGCCGAACTCGCTTCTGTTCCAGCCCCGCGATGGCGTGCGTCAGATCTTCACGCGCTCGGGGCCGGGCGTCGGGCCGGAGGCGGGGCGAGCGACGCGTCTGCCCGGCGGCCATCCGGAGGCGTTCATCGAGGCGTTCGCGAACATCTATCGCGGCGCGATCGATGCGATCGCCGCGAAGAAGGCGGGCGCCAAGCCGGAAGGACTGGCGACGGAGTTCCCGACCGTGCGCGATGGGGCTCGGGGCGTGCACTTCATCGAGCGCGTCGTCGAGAGCGCACGCAAGGGTGCGGTGTGGACGGACGCCAAGTTCGCAGGATGATGCGAAGAGACCACGGAGTTCACAGAGAGCGCGGAGTGGCGCAGAGGCAGGACGGGTGGAAGCTCTGTTGTCTCGTCAACCCCGGTCGATCGCCACATCCAACTCCAGTGTCCGCGCCCGTTCGCAGGCCGTGTCGGTGCAGGCCTGGAATGTGATGGCGATCAGGGGGTTCCCCTTCCACGGCTGATCCGGGTCGCGCTCGATGGCGAGTCGCATGTCGAACTCCCCTTCGATGCCGTTGACTCCGGAGAGCCCCTCCACTGCTCCTGATGCGAGGGGCGTTCCCTCCGGATAGTCCGCGTAGACGCGAATACCGCTGCCTCCGATGATGTGGACGTGCAGCGGCACGAGCGCCGGCGCCTCGTTTCCCGAGGCGAACACCGGACTCAGCGGCGAGATGACGTGGTATCCGGGCAGCACCCGCACCTTCACCACAAGCTCCGCGGGCTCATCGTTCTTCATCGTCACGCGCTCGACGCCCGCGTAGACCTCGATCGGTGTCTGGAGACCGGCTTCGGCGCTCGCGGACGGTGCGCCCGTCCCGGATGCTGGCCCGCTGTCCGATTCCTCGATCATTCCACCGACGAGCAGGCGAAGCAGAGCCCGCGTCGAGTTCGCCGTCGAGACCGGCGACGCCTTGACCGCCGGACTGATCGCGGCCAGCGCGCCGACCGCGTCTTCGAGATACGCACGCTCGCCCGTGAGTTCGTGGAGATCGATGAGCGCGTGGATCATCACGCTGGTGCCGCACGGAATGGCGCCGTCGTACGTCGATCGCGCCCGGACGAAGAGGTCGGGTGCCTCGGGCATGGTGTCATAGAACCCGCCGCCGTCTTCATCCCAGAAAAGGTCTCGGGCACGAGCCGCGAGCGCACGGGCCACGGTCACACCAACGTGCCGATCGGACTCGGACTTCATCGCGAGCGTCGTCATGCCGTGTATCACGAAGGCGTAATCCTCCAGCGGCGCGGCGTGCTTCACGCCCACCCCCCCACCCACCCCCCCACCATCTGCGCCGCCACCTGTTCCCCCACTGGCCCCCTCACTCGCACCGATCTTTGCAATCCGGTAGAGCGTCGCGTCCTCATCGATCATGTGCTCGATGAGAAAGTTCGCCGCACGCCGCGCGGCGTTGAGGGCCCGGGCATCCACATCGCCGGCGCGGGCCAATCCCGCGATCAGCAGCCCGTTCCAACCCGCGATCACCTTGTCGTCCACGTGCGGCTGCTTCCGCTCGCTCCGCGCTTCCAGCAGTTTCTCATTCACCGCATCCAGGCGCGACAGAAAAGCTCCAACTTCCATGCCCATTGCCGCCGCGACACGCTCCGGCCTGCCCTCCATGCGCAGCACGCTGACGGCCGGCTCTCCTGGATGATGCGGGTCCTTGAAGTTCGGGCCGGACTCGACACCATACACCTGGCACGCGAACGCGCCGTCCTCCTCGCTCAGCACGCTCACCAACTCTTCACGCGTCCACACATAGTTCTTCCCCTCGCGCCCGTCCACTTCGGCATCCTGTGCTGTCGCGAACGCGAACCCGCCCGAAGGACCGCTGCCAGGGACCTCAAGCCGCATCTCTCGCAGCAGATACCCGATCGTGCGGGCCACCACGCGCGCGTAGGAGCCATCGTCATACATGCGGGCCGCATCCGAGTAGACGCCGAGCAGCATTGCGTTGTCGTAGAGCATCTTCTCAAAGTGGGGCACGGTCCAGTGGGCATCGACGCTGTAGCGATGGAAGCCGCCGCCGATCTGATCGAGCATCCCGCCCGCGGCCATGCGATCGAGTGTGAACTTGAGGGCGTGGTCGATCGCTGCCTGCGTCGCCTCATCTCCCGCGCTGCGGCGTGCATCCAGCAAGAGGTCCAGATAGACCGGCTGCGGAAACTTGGGCGCCCGCCCGAAGCCGCCATCGGTGCGGTCAAAGAGTTTGAGCAGCGCGCCGACCGCGCCGGAGACCTCAGCCATGCCGATCTCGACCGGGCGCTCCGTCTGGCCTGCCCCTCCGAGGTGTTCCTGCACCGCCTCGCCGAGCTTCGCGGCTTGTTCCATCACCTCCGCACGCCTGTCGCGATACGCATCGGACATGCCCTCGAGCACCTGCTTGAACGAGGGCAGCCCGTGCCTTGGCTGGGGCGGGTAATACGTCCCGGCCCAGAAGGGCCGCAGGGACCTGGGCTCAAGGAAGACGCTCATCGGCCAGCCGCCGTGCCCGGTGAGTACCTGCGTCGCGGCCATGTAGATGTCGTCGACCTCGGGCCGTTCCTCGCGATCGAGTTTGATCGAGACAAACCGCTCATTCATCACGCGCGAGGTCGCGTCATCCTCGAAGGACTCGCGCTCCATCACGTGGCACCAGTAGCACGTGGAGTATCCGATGCTCAGGAAGACCGGCACGTCGCGGCGTCTGGCCTCCTCGAACGCGTCAGCGCACCAAGGCCACCAGTCCACCGGGTTGAACGCGTGCTGGAGCAGGTACGGGCTGCTCTCCGCGGCAAGACGATTGGGTTTCCGCCCGGACCCGCCGTGGGATGCTGAGGCCATCACCGTGCTCCTTCAGTCCAAGAGCACGCCGCGGACATCGCGCGTCCTCTGCATTGATCTCGACCCCGGGCCCGCATTATCGCCCAACGGACGCCCGGCCCGAGGCGTTCTTCATTCCGTCACGCCCCATCACCTTGACAACCAATGACAGCACCTCGCCGGAGCCTTGCGCCGCGCCGCCGAGGTCTCCCGGCTTGTGCGCCTTGCGAGCCCGCGCGCCCCCCACCGCCGCCGCGGCGTCCGCGCTTGAGCGCAGCGCGACATCCGCGGGCATCGCCACCACCGACAGCGACACCGCGCCGGCAACCGGCCTGACGTCGTCGTCGAGGTCTGCCAGGAGATCGGCCTCGTGCTCCGCGAACCTCTCACCGTACGCACGTGCCGCGCCGCGCACGTCCGCCACGCTTCCATGCCCGGCGGCGGCGCATTCGACCGCCACGCGAAGGGCGTTCAGCTCCTCGGCGAGCACATCCCGGGCGTGCAAGAGACGGGCCGCGTCCGCCTGGATGTACGCGGGCATTGACCAGCTTGCGAGCGTTCGCGCGAACGCGCCCTCGGCGCGCTGGGCGAGTGACTTTGGATGCGAGCGGGCGACGATGAGGCCGAATCGGCCGGCAAACTGGTCCACGCCCGCCGCCACGGGCACGCTGATCCCGGGGTCCGGGCCCCCGCGGAGCATGTCCAGGCAGAGCGCATCCAGCAGCGGCTCGGGCTCTTCCGCCAGCGACCATCGCATCCACGCCCTGAGCGGGGTCCAGTCGTCCTCGCTCTCGATGCGTCCCCACATCCGGCGCACGTCCCCAAGGGCATCCTCACCCCCGACGTGCGAAGCGGCGACCGCGCCCTCAAAGAATGGCTTGGCCCATGACAGGCGATCCATCAGCTCGCGATACCGCGGCACGACAAGCGCGGCCCGCTCCAGATCCTCGCGGCTCGTCGCACCGGGCGGCGCGGGAACCAGCGTCACCACGCGGCGCGCCACAAGCAGACTCACCATCGCCGGTGGCTCGCGCGTCGCAAGGTGGTATGGGCTGATAAAGAGGTTCACGTGAGTCCATTCACTCTATTCGCCGACCGTCCTTAGGACCCCTTGGCCTCCTCTGATTTCGCCTCTTCTTCGCGTGGCTCGGACTCGCCGACCGCCAGTTTCAGATCGAGCCAGTCCATGATCCCACTCATTCGAAGGGGAAGCGATATGAACAAGGTCTCATGGCCCACGTTGAGCAAACGCCGCTCGGGCTTTCCGAGCCGTTCCCAGAGCAGTTCCTGCTGGGGAGCAGGCACGGCCTTGTCACGCGTCGCCTGCACCACCAGCACGGACACGCCCTCAAGCGCCGCAGCCGTGTGGTAGGCATCGAGCTTCGTCTCTTTCAGATACGCATCGCCGAAGGCACGGATCTCCTCATCCGTTCCCCGACGCCCTTGCCAGCGCAGATGCACCGAGTCTACCCATTCCTCATAGTTGCTGGTCGCGGCGATGGTCGCGTAGTCGGCGCCGCCCGCGATCAGCACCGCCGCATCAAAAGAGCCCGGCATCCTCGCCACGACCGGTGGGAGCGACATCGCGCCGCCGCTGCCGCCGATGATGACGCGGGTCGTGCCGGCGATCTCTGGACGTTTCTCCTCCGCCCACGCGAGAGCGGCTTCGACGGCGTACGCACATTCCGCGGCGCGCTCGTCGAACGTGGACGCGACGAGCCGCGCCGTCGGTGCGACGTCTGCCGGGTCGATGTCGATCTCCAGACGCTCTGTGTATCGCGTCGGCTGCGCCATCATGCGGACGACAACCCAGCGTCTGGACTGCAGGTGGCGCACGACCTGATCGAAGACAGCCTCGGGCGTGCCGAACAGTCCGGGCATGAGGACCGCAACGCCGCGAGCCGGCCCGCGCTTTGGGTCATACAGCGAGAACCACGTACGCTCAAGCACTGTCACGGGCCCGATCCGGCTCTCGCCTCCCCCGGGCAGAAGCTCTTCCCGCGCGGTCACGAACATCATCGCGCCGGCGCACGGCGGATCCTCTGGACGTTCTTCTTCGCCTTTCTCCTGGCGCACGAATCCGAAGCCGCCCTGTCCGACCTCCGTAAAATCACGTCCCGCATCCTCGACGCCGGCGCCCTTGAGCAGCGACATGCCATCAGCCATGGAATCCCATAATCCAAGGGCCGCGGCCGAGCGGCTCGAGATGCTTCGCCACACGTGCGTCGCGCGCCCCGTGGGCAGTTCGATGACGATGCCCTGCATTGGCTCGTGGGGCTCACGTCCAAGCCGGCGCGGCCACATGGCCCGGTCGCGCCATGCGGCCGAGGCCTCTGTGCTCACGCCGACGCTCACCACATCCTGCGCGTGCGCCGACGCGCCGAGTCCGCAGCCGAGGGCCGCGATGCTGCACGCAAGAATCCCGCGTGCCCAGACAGTCAGTTTCGATACATGCATCGGACGTGCCCCTTGCCCCATTCACCCGCGTGTCCTGTACCCATCGGGATGCCTGCGCATCCAATCCCAGGCCGTCTTGATGATCTTCTCCAGATCGGTCCACGACGCGGTCCAGCCCAGTTGTGCGCGGCTCGTGGTCGGGGCCGCGTACCGCACAGGCGGATGGCCCGCTCGGCGCGCTCCGGCCGTCACGGGAATCTTCTTCCCCGTCACGCGTTCGACCGCCGCGATCACTTCACGCACGGAGTATCCGCGTCCGATCCCGAGGTTGTACGCCACCGTTCGTCCGGGCTGCATCCTGGCCATCACTGTGACGTGTGCATCCGCGAGGTCCTCGACGTGCACATAATCTCGAACGCACGTGCCGTCCGGAGTCGGATAGTCCTCACCGAAGATTGTCATGCCAGGCCGCTTGCCCATCGCCGCCTGGATCGCGATCGGGATCAGGTGCGTCTCGGGATCATGATCCTCGCCGATCAGGCCCGTCTGATCCGAGCCCGCAACGTTGAAGTACCGCAGGCACGCCGCCCCGAACGCGCGTCCCTCCTTGGTCGCCGCGGCGACCGCATCGGTGAGCATCCGCTCCACCATCAGTTTCGATGCCCCGTACGGATTGATCGGCACTTGTGGGCAATCCTCGCGGATGGGGACGCGCTCGGCCGGGGGCTCACCGTAGGTCGCGGCCGTCGAGGACAGCACAAAGCGTGTCACGCCGCCGTGCGCGTGGGTCGCGCTCCGCTCGCAAGCGCGGATCAGCGACAGCGATCCCGCCGTGTTGTTGGCGTAATAGTCGAGGGGCTTCTGCACGGATTCACCGACGTATGTCCACGCCGCGAAGTGCATGATCGTATCGATCCGCCGGTCGCGCACGATCGCCTCAATCGCGTCGGTCTCCGCGATGTCGCGTTTCTCAAAGTGCAGCCGATCGCCGCCCTTTGCCCGTGCCCGGAGCCGCTCCACCGCCTCGACGTGGCCACGAAACAGGTTGTCCACCACGACCACGTTGTACCCGTCGGCGAGCAGTCGCTGCACGGCGTGCGACCCGATATAGCCGGCGCCGCCGGTCACGAGCACGTTCATGCCTTGGCCCTCTTCACCGCCCACCCGCCCCACTTCTTCGTGTCACGCGTGGCGTAGTACCGCAGCAGCGACGCGCCCACGATGACCATGACCACGCTCAGCCACTGCCCGCGGCTGAGCCCCGCGATCCGCTGCACCACCAAGTGCCCGTCCGGCAGACGCCAGAACTCCGTGACAACGCGCAGGACGCCATAGGTGATCAGGAACCAGCAGCCGACCACCCCCGGATTCCGCGGCTTCCTCCATATCCACCACAGCACCGCACCCAGCATCAGCCCCTCGGCCGCAAACTGGTAGAGCTGCGACGGATGACGCGCGGCGAGCAGCGGCCCGAGCTCCTGCTTGAGCTGAGCCGCCCGTTCGCCACCGGCGTGCAGCACGTCGAGCACGCGCTGATACTGCTGGCCGAAGGTCGTGTCGCTCGGCAACGCGTACCGGGAGGCGAGTGCGAGCAGTTCCGCTTCCTGTGCCTGCGTCAGTGTGGGCGCGTGCTCGTCGAAGACCTCGGTCGGAAACTTCACGGCCCACCACGGGCCGTTTCCGGCACCCGGCATCGTCACGATCTTGCCGAGCAGTTCACCGTTGATGAAGTTTGCGAGCCGGCCAAGCCCGAGACCAATCGGACAGACCGCGGCGATGGTGTCCATCATGTGCGGTCCGGGGCACTTTCCAATGCGGTTGCCATCGACATCCTTGAAGCCGCGTGCGATGATCGCCGCGGCGATGATCGTGCCGACGATCCCGCCGTGACTTGCCATTCCGCCCTTGTTGATCTCCAGGAGGGCCCAGAAGGGGAAGCTCTTCCCGAAGGTTACGAACAGGGCCGGGTCGTACATAATCGCATACCCCAGTCGCCCGCCGAGAACCACGCCGAGCACCCAGTACATCGCGGCATCGCCGACACGCTCGGGCGGGATCGCGATCAGTCCGCGCTTGGCCAGCCGCGTCAGCAGGTACCAGCCCGCGATAAACCCAAGCACGTACGACAGTCCGTACCACCGGACCGCCAGGGGCCCGATCTGCACGGCGATCGGCCCGAAGTCGTGGATCCAGGATCCCAGTGTCAGCATCGGCCCGTTCATGCGTCTGCTCCTGACGGGTTCCGAGCGTCCATACAGGCCAGGGGCAGGCCGAAGAACCGAGACGTGTTCAGGTTGATCGATTCGTGAAAGTCGTCCCACGGCTCACCGCGCGTCTCGGCCAGAGCGCGGGCCGTGATCGAGGCCATCCACGGCTCGCAGGGTCTTACGCCCCGCTTGGGCTCGGGAGAGAGGTAGGGCGCATCGGTCTCCACCATGATGCGGTCGCGCGGCACGAGCCTGGCCGCGTCGCGCACCTCCGCCGCGTTCCGGTATGTCGCGACACCCGTGAAGCTCGCCCACGCGCCGATCTCAAGCACCTTGCGCATCTCCGCCGGGCCGCCCGTGAAGCAGTGGAACACCATGCGTGTCGTGTCCAGCCCGCTGCCCTTCAAAATGGGGATCAGATCGTCGAACGCCTCGCGGCAGTGCACCACCACCGGCTTCTGAATCCCCTCGCCCTTCCATCGCACCAGGTGAGCCAGTTGCTCCTCCAGCACCGCCACCTGCACCGCGAACGCCGGCTCGCTGTAGTGCCGATCCAGACCGAGTTCACCCCATGCAACGCACTTTGGATCCCGACCCACGTCACGAAGCCGCCCCCAGGTGTGAGGCAACGCCCCCGGATCGTCGCTGTATAAAGGATGCACCCCCGCCGTGCACCACACGTTCGCGTGGGCTCGGGCGATCGCGAGGCATTCCGGAGCGTTCACGGTGGACGTCGAGATGGTGATCGCCCCCTCTACCCCGTGTGTCCGGGCGCGATCAAGAACCTCGGGCACGCGCCCCTCGAACTCCGGAAAGGTTAGATGGCAGTGGGTGTCAATCATGCGGGTCCGTCGTCACACTCGCCCCTCCCGCCTCGGCCCAGTTCATTGAGCGAGCGAGCAACACGATAGCCCCGAAGCGGTCGCGCGAGATTCCGTACAATCTCGCCGACCCAGGAGATCACTGATGCTCGTCGTTCCCGTAAGCAGCGCCACTCTCTCGCGTTCTCGCCTTTGGTCGCTGCTCGGCGCTCCGGCGCTCGCGTTGGCCTTTCTGGTCACGCCCGCGCCCGTGCTCGGCCAGACGGCGATCGCGCCGGCGGCCCAGCGGCCCGATTCGCGGACGGAGGTGGAACCCCGAGAGTTCTGGTACACCCTCTGGATCGATGGGGTCCGCTCCGGCTACAGCCGCCAGGCGGTCACCGTCGCGGAGGATCGCATCACGACGGACAGTCGCACGACGCTCTCGATCAAGCGTGGCCCCGTGGAGATGAAGATCGTGATGGAGTCAACGTTTGTGGAGACTCTGGACGGCAAGCCCATATGGACCTCATCGGAACAACGCATCGGCGCGCTCCCCACGAAGACGATGGTCGAGTTCAAGGGAGAGACACTCGAGATCACGCGCGTGCAGAGCGGCGCCACCGCCACAGAAACCATTGACGCGCCCGCGGAGCCCTGGCTGCCCCCCGCGGCCGCCGAGCGGTACGTGAGTCAGCGCATGAAGGCCGGCGCCTCGGAGATCGTGGTCCGCAGTTTGGATCCCTCGGCCGGCCTCGTGCCGATCACGCTGACCCTCTTCGACTTTCAAGACGACACCGAGGTGGTTGACGGGCGCACGATCCAGACGCGACTGGCGCGGGCCACAACCTCGTACATGCCCGGCGTGGAGATGATTGAGGAGTTCGATCTGGAGGGCGTTCCTGTCCGGACCCAGACAGAGATGGCCGGCATGCGGATCGACTCGGTCATCTCCGATGAGAAGTCCGCACTTTCCGAGGTCGAGGGCGGCGCGGAGGTCATGGCCCGCTCGCTCATCAAGCCCGATCGTCCCATCAAGAAGCCGCGGACAGTCGAGAAGGCCTCGATGCTCCTGTCGGTCTCTTCGGGCGCCATGCCCACGCTCCCATCTGCGGCGTCGCAACGCGTTGAGATCATCGATGCAAAGACTTCACGCCTGGTAATCGACATGGGCGCGCCGGCTCCGGCACCCGAGTCGGACCTGACTAACCCGCAGTTCACGCAGAGCACGCTCATGTGCAAGAGCGACGACGCGCTCATCCGTGAGCTTGTCGCCAGCGCGACGCAGGACATCGGCCCGGACAAGGCCAAACGGGCCGAAGCCATCCGACGCTTTGTCCGGTCATACCTCAACCGCAAGTCGCTTGATGTCGGCTTCGCATCCGCTTCCGAGACCGCTCGCTCACGCGCCGGCGACTGCTCCGAGCACGCCGTCCTTCTTGCCGCCATGCTCCGGGCCGACGGAATCCCCTCGCGCGGCGTCACCGGTCTGGTCTACGTCGATGAGTTCCTCGGGGAATCCGGCATCTTCGGCTATCACATGTGGACACAGGCGCTTCTCGAGATCAACGGCACGCCCACCTGGATCGACCTTGACGCGGCGATCGACGACACGCACGCCTTCGACGCCACGCATATCGCCTGCTCCCTCGCCACCTTCGCGGACTCAGAGACCATTGAGGCGTTTCAGGCCATCATCCCGCTCATGGGCTCGCTCCAGATCAAGATAGAATCCGCGGACTGAACTCCTCGCCATGTCCAACTCCTACACGCTCGCCAAGCTCCCGTCACGCGACCCCAAGGGACACAAGGGCACCTTTGGCACGGTCGCCGTCATCGGCGGGTGCGCCACGGCTGACCGAGTCATGGCCGGCGCGCCCGCGCTCGCGGCCCTGGGTGCGCTCCGAGCCGGCGCGGGCCTGGTGAATCTCATCGTTCCCCGCGCCATCGCCGGCGCCGCGCTCACGGTCTGCCCCTCGGCCACGTGCACCATCCTGCCGACCACGGATCTCGGACGGCTCATTCCCTCCGACTGCTGCGCCGTGATCGACACCGCGGCGGAGGGCTCCGACTGTCTGGTCATCGGGCCCGGCATGGGCAGAGACCCCGCGGCAGCGAACCTCACGCTGCGCACACTCCAGCAGCAGGATGTTCCGGTCGTCGTCGACGCCGATGCACTCAACGCTCTGGCCACAGTACCAGACCTTCACCTGGACCTGCGCGCACCGGCTGTTCTGACGCCGCACCCCGGCGAGTTCCGTCGGCTGGCCGCCGCGCTCCGCGTCTCCGCGGATCCGACCTCGGACGCTTCTCGTCCTGCCGCCGCGGAGCAGATGGCCCAGAAGCTCGGCGTGATCATTGTTCTGAAGGGCGCGGGCACGGTGGTCACCAACGGGCTCGACACCTGGATCTGTCCCGCCGGCCACCCCGCGCTTGCCACGGGCGGCACGGGCGACGTGCTGTCCGGTGTGATTGCGGGTCTGATCGCGCAGCACGTCCGGCTCGCCCCCGTGCCGGGTCGCTCTGCCGCGGGCCTCTCGCTGCTCGATGCGGTGCGGCTGGCCGTTTTTGCTCACGCTCGCGCCGCCGAACGCTGGGCGGAGAAAAACAGGGCGAGCAGCGGCATGCTCGCTTCGGAACTCGCCGCTCAACTGCCCGCAACCCTCGCCGAACTCTGATCGCGAAAGTGACGGAGTGACGGAGCCGTCATGCTCTTCCTGTGTCACTGTGTCACTGTGTCACTGTGTCACTGCTCACTCGTTCCTCGGGCTGGCGCTGGCCACCATGCGAATCGAGGGCGTGTCAAGGTTCGCGCCGATCGCGGCATCCTGGAGGTCGTTCGGCAGCACGGTCAGGTCCACGGTCGCTCGCAACAGGGTTGGTCCCACGTCGTACTCAAGCGTGAAGACGGCATCCACGACGCCGACCAGGAGCGGGCGCTCCTGCGAGTCCGTCGCCACCCCATCCACCAGCGTCGTGAGCACGAGCCAGAGTTCATAGGGGCCGTCCTCCGAGCCCTCCGCCACGTCGCGGCGCTCGAGTCTTACAATCTGCTGCTCGCCCTCATCGCGGCCGTTCACGGTGAACTCGATGTTGTTGGTTGTGATCTCGGGTAGCTCGATGGGGTTGTCGGGGAAGGGGCCGAACGTCCCCGCCTCGCCGGTGCGGATCATCGTCATGATGCGGTGCATCACGATCCGGGTCACCACGTGCGTCGATGCGGACTCCGTCGTGCGTTTGTAGCTCTTGAATGAAGCGTCAAGCGCGGAGAAGGTCGCTGCCAGCAGCGTCGCGGAGATCGTCAGCGCAACCAGCATCTCGACGAGACTGAATCCGGCCCGTGACCGGCGGTGCGTGGTCGGTCTCATCGCTTGCCCTCCCGATAGGTGCCGATGCTCGGCCTGAACTGCATCGGGAGCATGATCCCGTCCGGCAGCGTCATGTCAGGATCGAACCGAAGCTGCACACGCCCGAGCCCGTGGAAGGGAACCGGCGCCGCACCATTCTCGATCTCCTCCTCGGTCGGCGTGTCCGTCGGCCCTAGGTCCGCGATACCGTCGCCATCAAGGTCCCAGCCGACGATCTTGACGCCGTCGTGCTCCGGCAGCGTCGCCGGATCCAGCGACTCGCTGTCGCCGTCGTCGGGGCCGAAGTAACCGAGCGTGGCGTTGAAGCCGGCCGGATTGCCCACCGGGTTGCCGAGCGAGTCCACCATCGGCCCCTCACCGAGCGTCGGCGCGAAGGTCAACACCAGCGCACCGTCGATGGTGGCCGTTCCACGGACGTCGAGCACGCCCGCGATCACCGCGCCCTGCAACTGCACGTTCTGGGTGGGCGGGCTGTTGAAGTTGCCGATGTCCACCGAGTAGTTCGGCAGCATCATGCTGCTCTTGACGATCTCGCCGAGATCCGAGACTTCGGGGTTGTACTGCGCGTCGTCCGGATACTCCGGATGCTGCGTCAGGAACCGAGTCGCCCCGGTGAACTGGAGCTTGTTCCGCACCTGCGTGTACTCACCGGGCGTGTCGCTCACGATCGAGCCGACGAACGTGCAGTCATGGAAGCGCAGGTTGTTGGAGTGCTCGCGCGTGTCCGTCACGCGCTTGCCGTCGATCACGAGGGGATCAGGAAGCTGCTCGTAACTCGACGCGCTCACGGTGCCGACCTGGCTCTGCAACAAGTCGGCCTTGTCCAGCGGCTCGTCGGCCAGCAGCACCCACTGGTTGGGCGGAATCGCCGAGCCGGGCAGCATGTCCGGGGCATCCTCGCCGTCCTCCTCGTCCTCGTCGTCGCCATAGATCGATCGCGCCCGGTCCGGCTTGGGACGGCCCGAGGCGTTGTCCATCACCATCTTGCCGTACAGCGTCCAGTTGGTGTGCGTGTTGGACGTGTGCGTTCTCACGTACGTCACGCCGGCGAATGTGCAGTTCCTGAAGAGGGCATTGGTCCCCTTGGGGATCACCACATCCTTGAAGATCATGTTCTCGTACACCGGGCGGTAGTACCAGTCGCTGTAGGAGGGGCTGTTGAAGGGGACCTGCTCAAAGTGAGCCGACGCCCAGTTGTCCGGACGCCCGTCCCCGTCCGCATCGGGGTCGACGCGGTAATACCGGGGCGTGCCCGAAGCACCGGACTCTGTGTACGACGGGAGCGCATCGACCGACACGCCAAGGTTGTCGGCCACCTGCTGCGCGAAGGACTCGCCATTCGCCGCCGAGCGCAGCGCCGACTCGGTGTCCGTGAAGCTTGAGGTCGTGATTCCGGGCAGCTCCGTGTCGCTCATGGAGAACTGAACGGGCGAGCGATCGCCCGCGTTCACGCTGCCCTCAAGATGATTCTTCCAGCTCCCCTGGTTCGCGGTCCACGCATCGGAGCTGACCTTGAACGCCATGCGTCCCTTGATCTTCGTGTACCGGTCGAGCTTGTCGATGAAGCCGTCCCGGTAGCCCAGCACCTGATCGCGATACACCGTGCGCACCGCGTCAAAGTCGAGGAGCGCCTCAAAGTCCGGGTCCCACACGCCGTTGCCGTTCTCGTCCACAAACCCATAGACGCCGTTCTTGTTCCGGTCAGGGTTGGACATGTCGATCAGCAGACCCAGGTCGTCGTTGATCGGCTCGCCGCTCGGCCCGACGAACTCAGGCTCTGATCCTTCGGCCGGCGTCCCGACGGTCAGCGCTGAGGACAGCGTCACGCGCCCATCGCCGTCCGAGTCAAAGTGCCGGATGAAGATGTCGAACTCGTCGATGTATCCGTCGCCCGTTGCGTCCAGGTAGCTTCCATCGGGCTCGGTGTCCCCGTCGGCATCTTCATCTTCCGGAACGCCCATGCCTTCGGTGGGGTGCCCGACGCGCAGACGGTTGTCGCCGTCCACGTCGTACTGCGCCACCCCCGCGTAGAACGCCTCGAGCTTCGTATCGAGTCCGGAGGCCAGGCCGTAGAAGTCCGACCGGGTCACGATCGGATGGCCGTTCTCGTGCTCCACACCCGTGAACCGCGCACCAAGATCACCCTCAATGTGCACGTTCCGGCCGATCATGATGCGGCTGTTGCTCACGATCGCGTGCTCGATCCGCTTGGCCATCGTGAAGTCGCGGCTGATCGTCCGCGTCACCGGACGCCCCTGCCTGCTGTTGTCAAAGTCGTATCCCGTCACGATCGCGCGGATGGTCGCACCGTCCTGCAGGGGCGCGTACACGATCTGGAACGACACGGGATTCTCGCCCTCCGGACGGCTCTCAAGCCCCACCAGCGGTGTGTAGACCCAGTAATCCTCGCGATACACCCCAAGGTCCGCGCCCGCAGCGGCCGAGCCGATGACCGGGGCCTCCAGCCCATCCAGCACGACGATGCCGACATCCGCCGCGTGCCTGCTCGCGACCGCTTCGGCCAGTCCGTCGGGCTCGGCGACCTCGACGAATCCGCTGGGCGGATCCAGGATCTCGACCGTGCCCAGAGATCCAAGGTCGCCGGTCCAGAGATCCCAGCCAGCCTCCGCATCAATCGCGCCGCGCGAGACTACGAAGCGCGAGGCGGCCTCCATCAGTCGCTGCTCCGCGACGGCCAGCCCGGTCTCCGCGGCTCCCAGGGCCCGCATCACGTGCAACTGCGTGTCCGCGGTTCGGATGTTTCCCTTGCTTGAGATGGCCATCGCCGTCACCAGCGAGCCAAAGAGCACCAGCAGCATCATCGCCAGCACGGACGCAACGGCGCGCCGGTCCTTCCGGACCCGCGCAGCCCGAAGCCGACCAAGTGCCCGACGACGTTGACGACTCATGCGTTGCATCCTGTCACCCCTGAACTCTGCCTCGCCCCTTGCCGCATCGCGACCGCATCCCTGACGCGGACCGCTCACTCCGGCGTCACCCAGGAGACGCGTGCGACCTCGATCGGCTCCATCGCGATCGCGGACTGGTACCGCACGATCACCGTCACCCGCAGCGGGTATCCGTCCACCGCTCGCCCCGCCCAGTCTCCCGAAGGCGCTTCAAAGAAGCCCCCCACGAGCGTGGTCGCGTAGTCAAACGGTGAGACCTTCTCGACGAGAATCTCCTGTGTCCATCCGAACATGGGAGCGGCGTTGCCCTCCTCATCAAGCACGGGCTGGCCGTCGATCCCGATCTCCGGGATGACCTCGCCATAGGCGTTGATCGGGCCCGCGAAGTCTCCGCCCTCGCCGAACACCAGTCCGTCAAGGTCGTCCAGGTCGTCGAACCCGTCGACGGAGACCTCACCGGACTCGGGCCCCCAGCCGTTGAGCGTCTCGCCCTCGAGCCACAGGCCGGTCACGGGGTCGTGGCGCGACATGTGCCGCGCCATCTCGCGGATCTCGTTGGCAAGGAATGTTCCGGTTGTCGCGTGGCTGGACCAGAGCGTGCTCCGCGTGAACGCCTCCTGTGCGTCCACCATCGCCACGACGCCCACGCCAATGATGACGGTCGCCATCGCGGTTTCGATGAGCGTGAAGCCCGCTCCCGTTCCGGAGCGGCTCTCCGCTCGCCTTGCCCGACCGCTGCCGGTCCTTACCCGGTTGCCCAACGGAAGGTCCATGCTCACTCCTTCGTTCCCGGACCTGCGCCGAGATCGCACCCGCAGAGCCTTCTTCGGTCACTTGACGATCTGGCTCATCTTGAAGATGGGGAGGATGATGGCCATCGCGATGAAGCCGACGACTGCACCCATCACAAGGATCATGACGGGCTCGATAAGTGAGGTGACGGTCTTGATCTGGTCCTTCAACTGCTTGGCGTAATAGACCGAGATCTCGTCGAGCACCTCGCCGAGCTTACCGGACTCCTCGCCCGCCGCCAGCATCTGCACGACCGCCTTGGGCAGGAGAGCGTCCTTCTGCAGCGGCGCCGTGATCTTCTTACCCTGCTTCACGCTCGTGTGAACGCGGCGCCACATGCCCTTGTACATCATGTTGCCCGCGATGTCGCCGGTGATCGCCAGCGTGTCCAGCATGGGAACGCCCGCGTTGATCAGCTGGCCCATCGTCTGCAGCGAGCGGCTGATGTACAGCGACCGGAACATCCCCTTCACCACCGGCACCGTCAGCTTCGTCCGATCCAGCCAGAAGCGCCCGATCTCTGTCCGCAGAAACACGAACCCGAGGACCACCAGGCCGATGAGCGCGCCGAGGATGTAGGGCCAGTACGCCACGATCCCCTTGGAGAGGTTCATGAGGAAGACCGTGGCCCAGGGCAGGACCTCTTCCTTGCCCTCGAAGATCCCATAGAACTTGGGAAGCACGAACGTCAGCAGGAAGACCGTCACCGTCGTCGCCATGCCGCCGATGATGCCGGGGTAGATCGATGCGCCGACCACCATCTTGCGCGTCTCGATCTGCTGCCCGATGTATCCCGCGATGCGGTCCAGCATCTGGCTGAACGAGCCCGCCATCTCCGACGCCTTCACCATGTTCACGTAGAGCGGACCGAACAGCTTCGGGTGGCGCGCGATCGCATCGCTGAACTGCTTGCCGCCCTCGACATCGTTCTTCAACTGGGTGATGACACGCTTGAATCCGATGTGGGTTGTCTGGTCGGCAATGCCGTCCAGCGCGGCGCGCAGGTTGATGCCCGCTCGGATCATGACCGCGAGCTGCGTGGTGAAGTCCAGCACGTGCTTCTGATTGGGCTTGCCGCCGTTCAACTGCTTGAACTTCGCGACCAGGCCGCTCCCCGTCTCCTCGGCGCCGACCGCGGTCAGCGACAGGATGTGGCACCCCTGGTTCCGCAGGAGAGCGGCCGCACTCGCCGCCGAGTCCGACGCGAGCACGCCCGCCTGAACCTGACCCGACGCGTTCCTGATCTGGTACCGATAGTTGCCCATGGATGCCTCGGGGAGTGGCGGGAGAAGTGACGAAGTGACTGAGTGACGCAGTGTCGGAGCGGGAACTGCCTTCAACGCCCCGCACCACCTCGTTGTCGCGTCCATCACCTCATCACGCGCCCTCTTTCCCTGCAAATGCGTTACTTTCTCACTCTGTCACTCTGTCACTCTGTCAACGCTCATGCGACCAACTGACGCTCCAGCTTGTCTGGATACGCCGACTGCGCGATCGCGTCCTCGCGGCTGATGAACCCGTTGAAGTACAACTCCGCAATCGACGTGTCCAGAGAACACATGCCGATCGAGCGGCTCGTCTCGATCACGTTCGGAATCTCGAACGTCCGCGCCTCGCGGATCAGGTTCCGCACCGCCGGCGTGCACAGCAGCGTCTCAACCGCCGGGATCATGCCCGGCTTGTCGATGCGGCTGAACAGTGTCTGGCTGATCACCGCCTGGAGTGTGTTCGCCAGCATCGAGCGGATCTGGTTCTGCTGTCCGCCCGGGTACATATCAATGATTCGTTCCACCGTCTGCGATGCGTTCACCGTGTGCAGCGTCGAGAGCACCAGGTGGCCCGTCTCCGCCGCGGAGATCGCCAGAGCAGTGGTCTCTAGGTCGCGCATTTCGCCGACCAGCACGATGTCCGGGTCCTGACGCAGCGCGTGCTTCAGGCCCGATGCGAACGTCGGCATGTCGTGGTTCAGCTCACGCTGCTCGATCAGGCACTTGTCGCTCTGGAAGGTGTACTCGACCGGGTCCTCAAGCGTGATGATGTGCTTGCGGTACCGCTCGTTCATCGCCTGGATCATCGCCGCAAGCGTCGTCGACTTGCCCGAGCCCGTGTCACCCGTCACCAGCACCAGCCCTCGCGGCAGGTACGTCAGACGCGCGATCACCTCCGGCAGCGAAAGGGCCGCCAGGGGCGGGACCTTTGTCTTGATCATTCGCATCGCGATGCCGATCGTGCCGCGCTGCCTGTGCGCGTTCACGCGGTAGCGAGCCAGCTTCGGCACCTCGTACGAGAAGTCCGAGTCCTTCTGCTTGTTGAAGGTCGCCCGCGACTCCGGCTGCGTCATCTGGTCCAGCATCTGCTCCGCGTCGTCCGGCGTGATCGCAGGCAGCTTCATCGGCGTGATCACCTGGTGCACACGCATCACCGGAGGATGCCCCGCGACAAGGTGAATGTCCGACGCATCGGCCTCGTACGCCATCTTCAGAATCGTGTGTAGGTCCACGCGGCTTCCCTCCGGACGGTCCGGCTCACGCGCGCTCACCCTGCATAGGGCCAAGCGCGCACGACTCCGAGTCCTCAAACTCTCATCGGCCCCACAACCCTCCCGCTTCATGAGGTCCCTCGGAACCCCGCATCCCGCCCACATTGCCCCGGCTGACAACCCCTTCCAACCGCTACAAACCCACCCCCGCCACCAAACTTACGAACCTGGCCTGTCCACGACCCTGCCGCTTTCCTACCTCGATGCGCTGAACTCACGACTCTCCACAAATAAGTTATGCACACCACCAATTCAGGTCGACACGTCACCGAAAGTCCACTATTTCTAGGGGGATGCGATACGGGCGAGTGACGCCTGCGTCGCTTGGGAGGTTCTCAATGCTGGCAATCACGCTTCTCGCGGCGTTCGCCGGCGGCTGTCACGCCGCCCCGTCGTCTCACGCCACCGAATGGCACGAGTCCTTCCATGAATCGGCGCCGACGCCGGGAACGCCGGATCCCGAGCGCGTCGCGCTCGCAACCAAGGTGAGCGATGCGTTGCTCACCTTCGGTTATCTCCAGGTCAACGCACGCATCCTGCACCAGGGCAAAGAACTGCTGGTCCGCAGCGACATGACCCCCGACAAGCTGCGTGTCGAGGCGTTCCGCGACAACACCCTCATCGCCGCGTTTGCAATCAACGGCGATCGTGTGCAGGAGTATCGCCCACTTCTCGTTCCCACCGAGGACGGCTTCGAGTACCGCAACGTGGTCGTGGAGTTCGACACACTTGATGTCGTCGAGGGCGCCGTAAGCGTTGGGTCCACAATGCTCCTGGATCCGGATACCGCGTGCGAGTTCGGTACGCTTATGACATCGTGGCTCGATCCGCAGATCGACTTTGTGTCCAAGTTGCACAATCGCGTTTTGCACGGCGCGCAGCTCGAAAGCCAGACCATCGGAGATGTTCGGTGCGACGTCTTCCACGAATCAGTCACAGTTCCCATGGACGACACGGGTCGTGAGCTCACCGTAAAGAACACGATCTATATTGATCCGCAGACCGCTCTTCCCGTCCGCTGGGACACCTCTCAGAGCACGAGTAAGTACTCTATCGATCGCGAACGCTACTACGAGTTTGTCCGAGCGGCGAAGGCCCCCGATTTCATCGCGTGGACGCTGGATCATGTCCAAATCCGGAGCGCTACGCCGCCCGCGCTCTCGCCGGCTGTCTCCCTGGGCACGACGCCCTGAGCCGCACGCTGATACCCTCTCTCCCGTTCGCCCGTGGGACACCCACGCCCGCCGGATCCCGGCGCACACATCGGGAGGTCTTATGCCGCACACGCCCCTCGTCGCCGCACGTCTCGCCCCCTTCATCGCACTTCTCACCGCGTCAGCGGCAGGCGCCTCCATCCCCGCACTTCCTCTGCGTGCGGCACACATCTCCGCCATCGCCACGACCGCGGAGCCCGATGCCAAGCGCGCCGCCCTTGCCGAAGCCGTCACCAAGGCCCTGACCTCCCCCGCCTATCTCCGCGTCAACGCGTGGATCACCCACGAGGGCAAGGAGATCGCCGTTCGGAGCGACATGACCGCCGAGAAACTCCGCGCCGAAATCTTCTATGACGACGCGCTCATTGCCGCCTTCGCCGTCGTCGGCTCTCGCATCCAGGAGTTCTGCCCGCACCACGTCCCCGAGGTTGACGACTTTGAGTACATCAACCTCATGACCGAATACGACAAGCTCGACGTCGTCAACGGCGAGGTCTCCGTCGGCTCCGCCATGATCCTGGACCCCGTGATCGACGCCCTCATCACGCCCCTCACCGAGTCCTGGGTCGACCCGCGCACCGAGCGCGCCACCTGGTGGCACGATCGTGTCACCAACGGAACCCAGCTCGAAGACCAGACCATCCGCGGCATCCGCTGCGCCGTCTTTCAGGAGTCCGTGACCGTCGCCGTCAGCGATGGCGCCGACAAGCTCACCATCACCAACACCATCTACTTCGATCCGGCCACCGCGCTCCCTGTCCGGTGGGACACCACGCAGGCCACCAGCAAGTCCGTGAACACGCGCGAACGTCAGTACGAGTACACCGTCTCCCCCACCGTCCCGGACGACATTCCCTGGACTCTCGTGACAGAGCAGCTCCAGAACGCCCTACCCCCGGCCCGCACAGAAGGCGCCGCCGCCGATCGCTGAATACGCGGCCTCGGGAGCGGTCGCACAGCACCGGCGGGCAACCCTTTCCTCCTCCTGCGTACCTCGTCGTCACAACGCGCGCAAACCCACCCGAACCTCGCGCCCGGGTGGGTCGTCCGACCACCAAAGGCATCAAGCCAGTGCATCAAGCGACGCACCAAAGTTGATGTGAAGCGCTCGGTCGTTCATCACCAGCGCGGGTACAGACTTGACGCCCGCCGCCCGCGCTTCTGCCACTCGCCCCTTCTTCTCTCCAAGGTGGACGATCTCAACCTCGTAGCGTGCAGGGTCCAGAGCCGCTGCAAGAGACCGCTCCGCATCAACGCACACCGGACACCCCGCGTGGTAGAACCGAACTCGCTCTTTCATCGCTATGCTCACTTTCTGCGGCATGTGCCGCGATCACCAGAGAGCATCGCCACCCCGCGCGAGCCATCAAGAGGGCACAAAACGGTGCGTCCCGAATCCTCATCATCGCCACGCCCGAATCGCCCTCGTGCGCGCAGGATTCAGGCCGCGACCGAGCCCGCTCAGATCCGGACCGCGACGGCGAGCAGCGAGCCGGCTCCCGCGGTCGCCGAGATGGTCGAGTCGGTTGTCGGCTGCAAGTGGTCGTTGCACGTGCTCGCCCAGATCCGCGCCGGCAACGTTCGACCCGGCACGCTGGAACGCTCCGCCCCTGGATTGACGCACAAGGTCCTCTCTGAGCGTCTGGCAAAGCTCCTGAGATTCGGCATCATCGAGCGGCACGAGATCGCCGCTCGCCCTGCGCATGTCGAGTACCGCCTGACGGCCTTCGGGGAGCGGTTCGCTCGGATCATCGACGAAGTTGATCGCCTGCAACGATCACTGCCCGGTCAGACAGATGAACGCGACGCCTCTGTGTCATGATCGAAATCGTCGGAGAAGCGGCGCCGCCTCGGATCACGCCGCACGACGCTTGGCCATCGCCTCGTCGTACTTGGCCCGCAGTTCCTCGTCGCTGAGCACCTCGTACACGCGCGTGATGAACGCGAATCGCTCCGCCGCGTCCGGTTCCTTGCACACATCCGGGTGCAGCATCTTGGCCAGTTGGCGGAACGCCGTGCGGATCTGCTGCTCCGTCGCGTCGAACGAGACGCCGAGCGTCTGGTAGAAGCAAGGCAGGTCCGCCGTCACAACCACTTTCGGACGCGCGGGCCCTTGCGGTCCTGCGCCCGTGGCGTTCGCCCCCCCCCCGCTTGCTGAGCCATTCGCTGAAGGTGTGGCCGTTCCCTGCCCCTCGGGCGTCCACGCCGATTGCCGCGGAGCCGAACTCCCCGCATCGCTCCCGCTGCCCACGAACCCATACATCGCAATCTGCCCGATCACCTTCGCGACCGCGCTCGACACGCCCACAAACTGCACGCCGTACTCGAACGGCCCGCCCAGCAGCGACGCCCGCTTGATCCAAGCCACCCTTCCCTGCACCGTCAGCGTCTTGGTCCCCACCCGCAACGTGAACGCCGACTCGCCCCCCGCCTTCACCGGAGGCCGCTCCGCCGACCGCACCCGCATCCCACCGGACGAAAGGTCCAGCACCTCGCCCGAGACGCAGGTCAACCCCTCGGTCAGGTGCCGCTCGTGCCGCCTGGGGCTCGATCCGCCCTTTTTCGTGCGCGCATTCATGTCCATCAGAACGGCACGATCCGGCCCCGGATTCACGCTCCCTGCCAATACCACGGGGCGGGCCCCCGGCAATCCTCACAACCCGCACCGCTTCACGCGCCGACGCGCTCCCGTTGCTCTCTCTCTACAATGTCACACTCAAACCCGAGGCCACCCATGCCCACCAGAGCCGCTACCTCCAAGGCCAACGCCAAGTCCAAGACCAAGCCCGCGGCTCGCGCCAGCTCCAACGGCCACCTCGGTAACGGCGTGGCCCGCACATCCAAGACCAAGCCCCAATCCAAGCTCCACATCAACGCTCCAACCAAGTCCACGTCCAAGGGCTGGGACTACGCCCCCGCTCCGGAGTCCGTGAAGGTCGACATCAAGCCCAGTTACGGCCACTTCATCAACGGACGCTTCGTCGAGCCATCCGACGGCGCGCGCTTCCCCACCATCAACCCCGGCAACGAGAAGGTCCTCAGCCAGATAGCGCAGGGCTCCGCCCGCGATGTCGACACCGCCGTCGCCGCCGCCACGGATGCGCTCCCAGCGTGGGCCTCGCTCTCGGGCAAGGAACGCGGCAAGTATCTCTACCGCATCGCACGCCGCATCCAGGAACGCGCCCGCGAACTCGCCGTCCTCGAAACCATGGACGGCGGCAAGACGATCAAGGAATCACGCGATATCGACATCCCGCTCGCCGCGGCTCACTTCTTCTATCACGCGGGCTGGGCGGACAAACTGACCTATGCCTTTGCGGGACGCACGCCGCGCCCAGTCGGCGTGTGCGGCCAGATCATCCCCTGGAACTTCCCGCTGCTGATGGCGGCGTGGAAGCTCGCCCCCGCGCTCGCGTGCGGCAACACCGTCGTCCTCAAACCCGCCGAAACGACCTCACTCACCGCACTCCGCCTGGCCGAGATCTTCGAGGAGATCGGCCTGCCGCACGGCGTCGTCAACATCGTCACCGGTGAGGGCCGCACCGGCGCCGCGATCGTCGATCACCCCGGCATCCACAAGATCGCCTTCACCGGCTCCACCGAGGTTGGTAAGCGCATCGCCAAGGCCGTCGCCGGCACGAGCAAACGCCTCACTCTTGAACTCGGCGGCAAGTCGCCGAACATCATCTTCGAGGATGCCAGCATCGACCAGGCCATCGAGGGCATCATCGAAGGAATCTACTTCAATCAGGGCCACGTCTGCTGCGCCGGCTCGCGCCTCTTCGTGCAGGAATCCATCCTCGACACCGTGCGGAAGAAGCTCGCCCATCGCCTGAAGTCGCTGCGCGTCGGCGACCCGCTGGACAAGAACACCGACATCGGCGCCATCAACAGTGCGCAACAACTCTCGATCATTAATCGGTACGTCGAATCCGGCAAGAGCGAGGGCGCGACCTTCCACGAGGTGAACGGCTCGCCGCTTCCCTCGAAGGGTTACTACTGCCGCCCGTCGTTCTTTACAGACGTCCAGCCGAGCCACACGATCGCACGCGAGGAGATCTTCGGCCCGGTCCTTGCCGTCATGTCCTTCCGCACGCCGGAGGAAGCTCTCACCCGCGCCAACAACACACCCTACGGACTCGCCGCTGGAATCTGGACCGACAAGGGCTCGAAGATCTTCCAGATCGCATCCAAGCTCCGCGCGGGGGTCGTCTGGTGCAACACCTACAACCGCTTCGACCCCGCCAGCCCCTTCGGCGGGTACAAGGAATCCGGCTTTGGTCGCGAAGGCGGCATGCAGGGCCTGCGGGCGTATGTCTCGATCGATTGACCGATTGCGCTGCTGCGGACGCCAGCCGACGCGATCTCCGCCCCTACACTCGCCACCATGAGCATCGGCATCACCGCAACCGGCACGCTTCCCCGCAACCACGCCGCACTCAAGAACCCTGTCCGGTTCTTCGAGTCCGTCGCGGACCTCGCGGCAGAGCTCTTCGCACCCTTCTTCTCCGGCGCGCGCATCGCCGAAGATCACGCCCTGCTCCAGCTCTTCCCGAGCGCGGCGGAGGCCTCCATCGCCCTCGCCGAGGACGGCACGGTCGAGTTCGAGGCCACGACCACCCCCATCGGCGCGGGCTACCACATGCTCGTCGCCGTCCTTATCGAGGGGATCCAGAAGCAGCTCGGTGTGCAGTGGTCCGAGGTCTCCGACGACACCGACTTCTATCAGTCCAAGAACGACGCGCGCGTCCGCAAGGAGTTCATCGGCTGGTCGCGCGGCCTCGCAACCTCCATCACGCGCGAACCGGTTGAAGGCAACTCGGGAATCGCCGTCTGCATGGGCATGGGGGAGTACTTCGCGTACCCCGCGCCGTACATCACGCCCTTCGGCCCGGTCAGCTTCACCGACATGAAGCTCCGCGCCGGCTCCGACGAGGCCGCCGGCGCGTGGATGCCGTGGATGGACGCCGCGCCCGACGCCTCGACGATATTGGCTGCCGCCAAATCCTTGATGTGGTGCGGCGTCGTCTGGCGACCAGTCGATCCGGACGATGCGCCCGACGCCGAGGGCCCTCCCCACCGCGCCATGATGCAGGCGCTCGATCTGCTGGAAGCCGCGCACGAGCTCGATGCCGATCTGGACTACCCCTGGCATGAGTGGCAGGAGCTTCTTGAGATCGCCGACGACGACCGCGCGATCGCGCCGATTGTCGATGCGCGCTCGAGCGCCATTCCTGAGCCGGACGAGCCGATCGGCTATCGCCGCCATGAGGTCACCATCCTGCTTCCCTTCGGCGCTTCGATCACTGTTCCCGGCGAACTCACGCACATGCTCACGGACGAGGCGTGGATGGCCGCGGGCGGCGCGTGCTCCATCCACATCACGCCCTTCTCTGCGAACCCGAACAGTGCGGGCGCGGTGCTGACGTCACAGGAGATGCTGGACGACGCGTGGGAACCCTTCATGTCGGAGTTCGAGGGCGAGGAAGTCGGCGAGCCCTTCAGCTTCGCCGGGGAAGAGTCCGTGGGGCGGGCCCGACACCGCGTCGCCCCGGCGGACGCCTCGGACACGCAGCCCGGCGATGAAGAAGATGAGGGCCCGACGTTCCTGACCCAGGGCATCGTCGCCGTCCCCGGCGCGTTCCTCTATTGCACGCTCATGTACAGCGACGAGGCGGACCGCGAATGGGCGGAGCGGTGCTTCAAGTCCATCTCCCTTCGCGCTCCCGTTGAGGACGGGGAAGACGAGGCGCAGGAAGAATCTGAGGACGATCCGGCCGACACTCGATAATCTGCCGGACGCGTGCTCACGCCTCCCCCACTTCCGACGTCCATTCCCGAGACTGTGCCGCACACGATCCGGTGCCTGAGTTGCCGGTACGACCTCGTCGGACTCGCGACGGATGGGCTTTGCCTCGAGCGCCCGAGGTGAACCACCTTGGATCTTTCTGACCGCCGCACTCTGGTATCCGCCGCTGGCCTGCGCATTCCGGATCTATGTCCTCACGCGTCTGATCCGCGGCACGAGCGCGATGCTGGCTGCTCACGGCACGGCCTGATCGCGCGGCAAGGGTCCGCAGGGTTCTCGCACGCATCGGTCGAGTGTCCCGAACAGCGCAGCATGCTCGTGGACAGACACCGAACATCCGGCTCGCTCGGCGAGAGTCTGCGGAAAATCCCTTTGATGACCTGACTCATTCCAGTACCATCACTTCCTGCAACTCGCGTCGGCTGCGGGTGCTGCGACCAACGAACGAACGCTGTCTGGGTTCTCGCGTGGCCGCAATCGTGTGTGGACGGCGGTCTGCCTGTCCGCACTTTTGTCGGTAAGGACACAACTATTGGGAGAATCATGATGCGAGTGACCACAATGACCGCGTGCTTGGCAACGGCGGCCATGACAGGCTTGGCAGCGCAGGGTCAGTTGATCGTCGGCAACGACCAGTCCGGCTCGGCGAGCATCTACCACATCGACATCGGCACCGGCGTTGCCACGGCGATCTACACCTCGACGACGGCCGAGGCCAAACCCTGGGGCATGGCGTATGACGGCGCGACCAACACGCTCTACTGGAACAGCGGCGGCAACCTGTACAGCTCTCCGATGAGCATGTCGCTCACGCCGACACTTATCGGCGCCATGACGTACAACGGAGGCTCCGTCAACTACGTCGGCCTGGCGTTCCGCGACGGCATGCTGCTGGGCACCCGCAACATCTCGACCGAAGCGGTGTACGAGATCGATCCGGTCACCGGCGTGTCGACGCAGGAGTACGTCTACAACAGCAGCTTCGACTTCGGCGGGCTCGATGTCGACGCGACCACCGGCACGCTCTACGGCCTCAGCGACTCGGCTCCGGCCGGCGGTGTGCGCGGACTGTATGAGATCGATGTGGCCGGGCAGACCACCTCGTTCATCGCCGCGTACCCCGGATCCGAGACGGACCTGGATGCGCTCGGCGTCCACAACGGCCTGGCGTACTTTGTGTCCGATGGACCTCTGACGTCGCAGGCCAACTTCTACGTGTACGACATCGAGTCGGGCACCCAGATCGGTACGCTGCCTTCGCCCTTCACCGGCAGCGGCACGTTCTCGGCCGCGACGTTCATTCCTGCTCCCGGCGCGCTCGGCCTTCTCGGGCTGGCAACGGCTGGAATCGGACGCCGTCGTCGTTGAGCCGTGAAGGACGGGAACGCCCTTCGAACTGGGTCGACAGTGAACAGCACGCGGGCCGGAGACGCCTTGTCTCCGGCCCGCTTTCTTTGGCAGCAAATGTGTTGATTGAGTCGCCGATGAAGCGACCCAGCGCTCGGTCATCCTCGCTTGGCGAGGATGTCGCGGATCTCGGTGAGCAGCGTCTCTTCCTTGGTCGGGCCGGCGGGAACCGGCGCGGGCTTCTCCGCCTCGAACCGCTTGCGGGCGGTGTTGAAGATCTTGATCATGATGAAGACGCAGAACGCAAGGATGACGAAGTTGATCGTCTCGGTGATGAACGAGCCGTACGCGAACACCGGGCCGTGCGTCCGCGCGTCGGCGAGCGCGAGCACCTGGCCGGAGGGCAGCGCGGCCTGCGCGGCCTCAATGCCGGACTTGGCCTTTGCGTTGAGCGGCAGGTACAGGTTGGAAAAATCGGCTCTTCCCGGGATGCTCACGATCGGCATGATGACATCCGCGATCATCGAGTTGATGATCTTGCCGAACGCGCCGCCGATGATCACGCCAACGGCCAGGTCGAGCACGTTGCCCTTGAGCGCAAACTCGCGAAACTCTTTCACGATTCCCATACGAGACCTCCAGACCCGGGCTCTGACCGGGTGTTTGATGAAGAAGCCCCGGCCTCTCCGCAAGAGACCGAGGTATCGACCACTGTCGCCAGCTTACCAGCTTTGTTCAGGCGCCGAACTTGGCCATCGCGGCCTTGACCGCGTTCTCCAGGCCGCTCATGGCCGTGCCCAGTTCCTTGGAGATCGGCTCCCACCGGTCCGATGCCGCGTTCTTGAGCTCGCCGAGCTTGCTCTCCACGCCCGACACACTGTCCTTCACGCCCTTGACGAGATTGTCCATGACGGGCTTCTCGATCGGGCTGGCTTCGGCGGCCTTCGCGGCCCACGCATCGATCTTGGGCTTGATCTCGGCCAGCTTCTCTTCCGCGGCCTTCACCGTCGCGTCCTTTGCCTTCAGCGCCGCGTCGCTCACCGCATCGACGGCGTCCCCCGCCTTGTCGGCGATGGCAGCGCCGGTGTCCTTCACGGCCGCCCCTGCGCCCCCCAAGGCGTCGCCGGTCGTCTTGGCCGCGCTGTCAACGACGCGCTTGGTGGCGTCGCCGGCAGACTCATCCTCCTTGCAGCCGCCCAGAGGCAGCGCGAGCAGGGCGCAGGAGGCAACGCACGAGAGCAAGGCGTGATTCTTCATGGCTTTCTTCCCTTGTCACGACTGACGGCATCGCACACGCAACACCGCTCGCCCGCGACCTTCGGCCCGGCGAGCACCGGGCATGCGACATCCTATTCCGAGCACGGCCGGAAACGAATCATGAGCAACATCCACCACAGGCCCGACTCACTCGGGCGGCGTCGTTCGCTTGTCGTACGCCCTGCCCAGCAGGAAAGCCGTTCCGATCCAGAGCAGCGCGACCGGCATGGCGACCACGCCGAGCGCAGTCGCTGCACTCAGCGTTGCGTATGCCCCGACAGTCCCCCACGCGCCGATCTGGTCACCCAACCGATAGACGAACGTGTCAATGAAGGCCTTGGACTTGTACTTCTCATCGACGCCGGTGATGGTGTACAGCGTTTCGCGCGCTGGCCGGTCGATCGCGTAGTGCAGGCCGCGCCTGGCGACCTGAAACACAAACAACATGATAAAGACGGCCCGCAGTTCGCCCGCGCCGCCGCCGCCACCGCCGGCGGCGGACTGCGACCACGCCATCCACGCCATGGCGCCGAAGCCGATGAGCGTGATGATGGGAACAACCAGCAGAGACCCGGTCAACCCGATCCAGCGGATGATCCGCGCGGTCAGAAACAACTGCGTGAAAAGCGTGATCGCATTGGTCCAGAGGTCCAGCGAGGCGAACGCCTTGGTGCGTGCGGCACGGTCCGGAAAGTGCGTGCTGATCACGCGGGCTTGCTCGACATACAGCACCGTCGCCGTGATCGTGAAGAGCAGCATGTAGAGGGCGATTTTCTGGAGGTACGGCGAGCGTGCGATGAGTTTGAAGCCGTCGAGCGGGCGCGAGCTTGGTTCGGCACGCGGGTGCCGCATGGGTAGGGTCTGGGCACGATCCGAACTGCCGCACTCGGGGCATGGCGCGCCTTGGTTCAGACCGTCGAGTGTGTAGCCGCACGAGGCACAGGTGATGCGCGAGATGCCGGCGCGCGAGGCCGCCCGTTCGGTGTGCCTGAACACGCCCAGCGCGACCCACACCGAAGCTTCAAGCACCATCGCGGATGCGAGCAGGAGATAGGGAAAGTGCTCGGGCTTGAGCGCGTCGGAGAGGTAGCCGGTTGCCGCGGCTCCACCCATGGCGCCGAGCGTCCCCCCCACTCCGATCGCCCCGAAGAGGCGCCGGGCCTGAGCCGAGTCGTGCACGTCGGACATGACTGACCAGAAGATCGAGACAACAAAGAGGTTGAACACGCTCAGCCAGATATAGAACGCGTACGCGAGTTCTTTGGGCGGGTGGCCCTTGGCGACCATCAGCAGTCCGAAGAACACGAGGATGTTGAGGATGAAGAAGCGATACGTCCACGGAATGAAGACCCGACGCGGGACGCGCGAGACAAACCACGCGTAGATCGGATTCACGAGCAACATGACCAGAAGGGTGCCGGTCATCAGGAGCGGGAGCTTGTCAAAGCCGCCCTCGACACCCATGGTCTCACGCACCGGACGCAGCATGTAGTAACTGAAGAGAACGAGGAAGAAGTAGAGGGCACAGAGGATCAGGCGCCTTCCCTCGCCGGGCTGGACGTTGATGAGACTGCCCACGAGGGAGGAGCGTGCGGGGACGGACCGGGTGGGGGGTGCTTCGTCGTTCATGTCTGCTCCGGCTCGGAGATTCCGCCGAGCGTGGGCGAGCGTCGGTCAGGAGCCACAGCGTACCGGGAATCCGCGCCGGCGGTGCGTCGGAGGGGCACGGCGAGCCCGAGCGCGCGGGGACCTGTTCGCGAACGCACGCAACCGTCCGAATCGAACGATGTAGACACTCGCCAGCCACACGATTCACCCCACGCGCCCTCCACTCGGGTGGGCCACTCGCGGAGCATGGGGCGAGCAACCATGGAGATTTCACGTGAGCATCAGCCGTCGTCGTTTCGTCCACACGCTTCTTGCCTCGGGCGCAGCGACCGCGCTCGTCACGCCCAGAGCTCTGGCGTGGCACCGGCGCACGCTCAAGCCACGGTCGATCCTGATCCTCGGCGGCACCGGCTTCGTGGGTCCGGCGACGATCGATGCGGCGGTGGCGCGAGGGCACAGCGTGACGATCTTCAACCGTGGCCGGACGGAGAAGTACCGACCCATCAAGCACGACGGGATCGAGCACCTCTACGGTAACCGCGACCCCGAGAAGCACGCCCAGGAAGACGACACCACGTCGCCCAAGGGGCTGGAACAGCTCGAGGGCAAGAAGTTCGACGTCGTGATTGACAACTCGGGGTACTATCCTCGCATCGTGCGCGCGTCGGCGGATTGGGCCGCCAAGAACGCCGGCCTGTACATCTTCATCTCCAGCATCTCGGCCTACGCGGGCAGCGCGACGCCGGAGGGCGATGAGACCGCGCCGGTCGGCACGATGGAAGACCCCACGATCGAGAACATGGGCCCGTCGTTCGAGTATTACGGCCCGCTCAAGGCCCTCTGCGAGCAGGCGGTCGAACAGGCGATGCCGGGCAAAGCCGCCATCGTTCGCCCGGGATACATCGTCGGCCCCGGCGATCCCACGGATCGATTCACGTACTGGCCCGTCCGCGCGAATCAGGGCGGTGAGATGCTCGCCCCCGGTTCGCAGGATGATCCGGTGCAGTTCATCGATGTTCGCGATCTGGCCGAGTTCCTGATCGCGCTCGTCGAGGGAAACACCGCCGGCACGTTCAACGCCGTGGGACCGGCCAAGCCCGCACGCTGGGGGGATGTGCTGAATGCATGCGCCGCGGCTGCGGCGACCAAGCCGACCCTGACGTGGGTGGATACTGAGTTCCTGGAGGCCAACGGGCTGCCGGGCGGGGCGGCTCCGATCTGGATCCCGCCCAAGGGCGAGTACGCGGGCTTCCACAGGTGGCAGAACGAGCGGGCCAAAGCCGCCGGCCTGAAGTTCCGTTCGACGGAAACGATCGTCCGGGACACCCTGGCCTGGTGGCCCTCCGAGGTTGAGCGTCGGACAAAAGCAATGGCGGCGATCATCGAAGAGGCCAAGGCGGCGGGCAAGGAACCGCCGAAGTTGCCCGATCCGGCCCTCCTGAAGGCGGGGATCGCCCCTGCCACGGAGCAGGCGATCCTGAAGGCTTGGCATGAGGCGAAAAAGTAAGACCCTGAACCTCCCGGACCCTGCGTTCCCGGAGCCGGGAAGACTCACACGACACCCGTGGCGGCTTGATGCCGACGCGGGTGTTTGCTTTGATGCGGGTCATGAGAACGCTCTCCGCCGTCGCCCGCGTGTTCCAAGTGGCTCTGTTGGTCGCCACGGCGCTGGTCGCTCCCGCGGCCGGCGCGCAGGGCGGACGCTCCATCCGAGTCGAGGAGCGGCACTTCACGCTGACGCTGCCCGAGGGATGGATCGCCATGAGCGCGGAAGAGCTCGAGCGAATCAACCAGGTCTGGGCGGCTTCCCAGGGTGGGTCTGCCGCGACGAAGTATCTGCTGGGCTTTAAGCCCCAGGTTCAGCCCCCGGAAGGTACGGTGTTGGTGCTTGTGGAGTGGGAGTCGAGCCAGAATGCGTCGATGACGCGGTTGCAGGTCGAGGCGTTGCTGCGAACGAACATTGAGGCGGTGATGCGGGATCTGGGGGTGAGTTCCGGGGCTGAGCTGTCTGAGCCGACGTTCGATTGGGAGCGTTCCCGGATGTTTTTTATGACGTCGCTGCCCTCGCCGACGGGGCCGGTGGAAGCGATCTCGTATGGCATGCTGGCGATGGACGGGGTGGCGTGGATCCACTGCTACACACCCGCCCAGCGGATGGGGGAGATGGGACCGCAGTTTGCCAGGATTGCAAATGGGGTGGTGATCGATCCGGCATATTCGTTCATCGCCAGCCCCGAGGGGCCGGGGACCGGGACGGCGACGGGTGGGCCCGGCAACGCGGGAGGCGGGCTGTCCGTGGTCCAGGCGGTGATGATTCTGGGTGTGGTGGTGCTGATTGTGGGTGTGCTGGTGATCCGGGCGCGGGCATCGAGGGGCTCCAAGCCTTGACCTGAGGGCGTTCTCGGGCCGTGAATCCGGGGAAGTTGTGCCAATCGCGACGATTTTTCTGGCCAAATCGCAGGGATCGGGCATGTTTACCTCCGGTTGCGTCCGCTCGGCGCTTACGCGTCGGCCATGGTCCTTTTGAGGGGGCCCTGGCCAAGGATCGGGCGACGCATGGAGACACGCGATGCGCCCAACTCTTGTGACCGCCGCTCTCTCGCTCGTTGTTCTGGCCGGCTCTGCTCAGGCAGACGCGGTGTACGGACGACTGGGGCTGGCCGCGAACGCGAAGGCGTCCTTCTCCGTGACTGGATATTCCGGATCGCTGTCACAGGGCTTCGTGAACTCCGGCGGCCACACGCTGGTGCAGGTCGGATCTGAGTTCCAGTCGATCGGTACCAATGTTTCCGGCTCTGACGAGATCGAGACCAAGTGGACCGAGGCCGCGCTGCCGACCGGCAACTTCATCGATGTCATCTTCCGCACGCGGCACGGGTCCGATCTGGTTCCGCTGGGCACGCAGGTCGGCGGACAGACGGTGGCCTTCTGGGGTTGGAACGTCGGAAAGACCGCACCGATCCAGTTCGAGAGCTGGGTCACCGATTACACGCTCATCCGCGCGACCTGGTCGTTCTCGCTCAACGGCGGCAACTCCTTCATTCCCGGCGGCAATCACACAGCGCGTCAGGCCAATCCCTGGGGCGGGTTTGATCCGGGCGAACTGCTCGATGGGCAGTACATTGGCGCGGGCGTGAACGCGATCTCCGTTCGGTACCAGATCGAACTGATTCCCGCACCGGGCGCAACCGCGCTTCTGGGCATGGGTGGGCTCTTGGCGACCCGTCGGCGCCGGTGAATCGGCACGAGAACAGTCCTCAAGCGATTTCAACCTCGAAGGGTCTCCGTTGCGGAGGCCCTTCTTTGCATGTGGCGGGCGCACACGGTGAGCGCGTGAGTGGCCACACGCACGCCGCTCGACTTTTTCTGCGGTTGGCGCTTGCGGTCGGGACGGCCATCCGTTAGTTTCGGTGCGGAGAGATCCCCTTCGATTGAAGGGTGTGTTGCGAGCTTGACACATTCTGTTGGAATCGGGTCCGTGCATTTCTCGCACGGACATATGTGTCTACGGGCTCAGCCGCTTCACGCGGCGCATGAACTGAGGAGAACATGATGCGAATCAAGGCAGTGTCGCTGGTGGTGGCGTCGGGTCTGGCCGTTGCCGCACAGGGTGCCGTGGTGCCCATTGACCTGGTGGCGAAGGAGGGCGATGCACTGGATGGCTCGACGATCGAGAGCTTCAGCCAGCCGTTTGTCAATGGTCTGGGCACCGTCGGATTCGTGGCGGGCCTTGCGGACGACACGCGGTCCGTGTGGTACGGCACGGGCTCGATCTTCAACTCGGCGTCGGCGTTGCCGGACGTGCTCGGGGGTCACGAGTCGAACATGGGGATCTCGAACACGGGTGGCTTCATCTACTCCCCGTCGTTCAACGGCGAGGACGCGGTGTACACGCACGAGGGGTTGCTGCTGGCGTCGGGGCAGGCTGCCCCTGGAATTCCGGGCTTCTTCAACTCGTTCAACAGCCGTCCGCGGATGCTGGACAACGGCGAGGCGGTCTGGGTGGGCGGCTATTCCGCGACGTCGACGGGATCGTCAATTGGCCGCACGCTGTACCGCGCGGACCCCGCGAATCCGGCGGGAACATCCCTGATCTTCAAGACGGGCGACGTGGTCGGCGGGTTCACGATCGGCACGACCGGCGTGGGCTTTGACTACGACTTCTCCGGCAACGGCAACCACCACATCCACAATCTGCTCTTGGACACCGGATCAACCGCGACCGATGGTCACATCTGGGTGGATGGTGCGCTGGTGGCGCGTGAGGGTTCCCCCACCGGACAAGGCGATGCGTGGAGCGGCTTCAAGTCTTCGAGCATCAATAACAGCGGCAACTACGTGTTCCTGGGCGACACAAACGGACCCACCTCGAGCGACGATTTCATCGCCTACAACGGTGCGATCTCCATCCGCCAGGGCGACACGGTCGACGGCGTCAACATCCTGGGCACATTCGACGGTGCGGCGATCAACAACCTCAACGAAGTGGTGTTCATCGCCGACACGGACCTGGTCGAAACGCTTTTCTGGGCGGCGGACGCGTCGAACCTGGGCGGGGCGATCGCTCTGCTCTCCGTGGGCGACTTGGTTGACGTGGACGGTGACCTGATCGGAGACTACACGCTGACGGACTTCAACGCCGCGACCATTGCCTCGCAGGGAATGGACTTCGCTGATGACGGCATGCTGTACATCAGCGTGGACCTGCGGGACGATGCGGGCCTCACGGTGGATGCGATCATCGGGGTCGCTGTCCCCGCGCCCAGCGCTCTGCTGGGGCTTGGGCTGGGGGCGGCGATGCGTCGTCGGCGCCGCTGATCGGCTGAACTGGTATGCTTGACCCTTGCCGGGGCTGCCGCGTGCGCGGCGGCCCCGGTTGCATTTCGGCCGGGCGCGATTGCTGCGGCTGGGGATGGATCTTCTACAATGCGTCATGAGCGGAAACGTCGCGATGAACGGAGGGCTTTCGATGCGTGTGTTCCTGCTTTCAACGATCTTGGCTGCGGCGGCCGCGGGCCTTTCGGGGTGTTCCTCCACCGGGATCGCGGTGCGTGAATCGCTTGGGTACGCCAAGCGCGAGCAGTTGGTCGATCGCGTGGAAGACGCGCGGGACGGTCAGGAGGCGGCGAAAGAGCAGTTCGAGTCCGCGCTGGCGGAGTTTCTGTCGGTGACGGGCGTGGAGACCGGCGAACTGGAGAAGAAGTACAGCGCGGTCAAGAAGCAGTACGATCGGTGCGAGGATCGGGCCGACGCGGTGAACAGCCGCATCAAGGATGTGGAGCGGGTGGCAACCGCGCTCTTCAAGGAGTGGGATGCCGAGCTGGATCAGTACTCCTCGAGCGAGATGCGGGCGGCCTCGCGACGGCAACTGGATGACACGAAGGTGAAGTACGAGGCACTGGTCTCCACCATGAAGCAGGCGGCATCGAAGATGGACCCGGTGCTCGCAGCGTTCAAGGACCAGACGCTGTTCCTGAAGCACAACCTCAACGCAAGGGCGATCGCTTCACTGCAACAGACATCAGGTCAGATCCAGAGCGACGTGCAGACCCTGGTCGCGGAGATGGAGCAGGCGATCAACGAGGCGAATGCGTTCATCCAGGAGATGCAGGCGAATCAGGGGTGAGGGCGGTATCGCTGCTGAGATCAGTCGAAGTTACGGGTCAATGAATCCGACGAACTGACCATCGGTCAACACACGGATCAGGCGGCCCTCGGGAAACGTGCGCACGGCGTCCCATTCCCAGAATCCTGTGGCGATCTGGATCGGCCCCTTGTGGCGCACGATGCCGATGCCGCGTTCAGCGTCGATTGAGCGCCACGCGTATGTCTCCAGCGTGAACGTCGGTTCGTGAAGGATCTCGCCCGTCTCGCAGTTCACCTCGCACGCCGCGTACTTCATCGGCGTGTCGTAATCCTCGAGCACCAATCGACCCGGCATCCACTGGCCCGACACCTCCCACTGGATCGACGTGTCACCCTTCACCGCTCCGGTGTGCGTGTCGATGACCCATGACTCGCCGATCACCGCGTACCGCCCATCGCAGGCCCACGCGACGCGGATGTCTTCCTTTCGGATGTCCTCGATGAGGACCTGCGTGTCGCGGCGGAGCGTGTGAACCGACGAGATGCGCATGCTCTTGTCGATCGTGCCGCAGAGAACGGCTTCGAGACCGATTGAGACGAATGTCCCAGCACCCGATGGCTCCACGTCGCCCAGCGAGGCACGGTCGAACGCGTGTTCAATGCCTGTCGCGACGTCGATCAACGCACCGCTTCTATCGGCCCGCGCGACAGAGAGAACGCTGCCCCGGCCAGCGATGAGATCCTCGCACTCGATCGGCGAGATTCGCTTCCAACCGGGATCCGTTCTCATCCACACGTGCAGCAGAGGCGCGTGCCCCGGATCTCGACGCCATGGCACCCAACCGGGCTTGCGCCCGAAGTCCGGCTCCTGCATTGTGATCAAGCGGCTTCCCGCGACGATGTGCGGGTAGAAGTCCGCCGACACCAAGCCGTTGTCAACAAGAAACGTCTCCATCGCCCCGTTGATGTCGGCATCGAGCGACTTCAGTGACTCCGGCACGACCTCATCAGGCATGACCGCGACGATCGCGTAGCGGCCTTCGGAACGGACGAGCGCAAAGGGAGCAGCAGGATGCCGCTCGGCAGCGGCTTCGTTGTGGCCGTTGGCGTCAGGAAGCGGGAGTGGACCGCCCTTGGTGGCGAGGGTGAAGGCCAGAAGCGAGACGGCGGGTGTGGGCATGGTGACCTCCTCCCGCAGCGTACATGATTTTGTTAGTGGATGCAAACTAAATATCGTGGGGAGTGATTAGGCGGCAAATGAAACGGACCCCGCCGAGGGGCGGGGTCCGGGTGGGACTTGGAGATTCGTTCAGATGGATGCGGGATCAGTTCTCGCGAGCGGCGTCGGAGGTCAGGTTGACGTCGCGGATCTCGATCTGGGGGACGCCCACCGAGTCGTTGCGGTCGGCGCCGAGGGCCTCGGCGGCTTCGGCGGCCTCGGCGAGCATGCGCTCCTCATCGTCTTCGGTCTCCGTGGGGAGTGAGACGAGGTACTTCACGCGCATGTCCTGGTAGGGACGGAAGCCGGTGCCCGCGGGGATGAGGTGGCCGAGGAGGACGTTCTCCTTGAGGCCGACGAGTGTGTCCATCGCGCCGCGGAGAGCCGCCTCGGTGAGGACCTTGGTGGATTCCTGGAACGACGCACCGGAGAGGAACGAGTCGGAGGAGAGCGAGGCCTTGGTGATGCCGAGCAGGAGCGTGCGCCCGGTCGCGGGACGGGCCTTCCTGGCCTTGGCGCCGTCCTTGCCGGCGGCCTCGGCCTTGGCGTTGGCTTCCTTGATCTCCGCACGCGTGACGAGGGCATCGACCGGCAGATCGGTCGAGCCGGGCTCGGTGACGCGGACCATCATGGCGATCTCGTTGTTCTTCATACGGAAGTCGAACTTGTCGACGACCTGGTGAGGAAGCAGATCGGTGTCGCCGGGATTCTCCACGCGGACCTTGCGGAGCATCTGGCTCAGGATGAGCTCGATGTGCTTGTCGTTGATGGTCACGCCCTGGGCGCGGTAGACGTTCTGGACTTCGTCGAGCATGTATGTCCAGAGCGACTCCTCACCCTTGATTCGGAGGATGTCGTGCGGGACGAGCGGGCCCTCGGTGAGGGCGTCGCCGGCCTCGACGTGATCGCCCGTGTGGACGAGGAGGATCTTGTCGCTGGGAACGTGGTGGTCCTTCTCGATGCCGGACTCGGAGACGACGCGGATGGTCATCTTGCCCTTGCGCTTGTCCGAGAGAATCTCGACCTTGCCGGAGATCTCGGCCATGACGGCCGGCTCCTTGGGCTTCCGGGCTTCGAAGATCTCGGTCACGCGGGGGAGACCGCCGACGATGTCCTGTGAGCGTTCAGCGCCGCGGGGCAGACGCGCGAGCATCTGACCGGCCATGATGGGCGCGCCGTCCTTGATTTCCAGTCGGGCGCGGGCCGCGAGGAAGTGGAAGTCCAGGATGTGTCCGGAGTCGTCGACGATGTTGATGGCGGGACGGAGATCGCCCTTGTGCTCGATGATGACGAGGGCCTTCTTGCCCTGGCCGGCATCTTCTTCGCGGACGGTCTCGCCGATCTCGATGTCAACGTACTGAACGTTGCCCGACTTCTCGGCGAGGATGGGGGTGCGGTGCGGGTCCCACTTGACGAGGACATCGCCCTTCTTGATCTCCGCGCCGTTGGAGCAGAGCAGGTACGAGCCGTAGGGGATCTTGTACTTCTCGAGCTCGCGGCCCTTGGCGTCCAGGATGGCGATCTCGGCGTTGCGCTTGAGGACGATGTGGACCTCGCGGCCGTCGTCGTCCTTGCCGGGGACCTCGGCGCACTCGCGGAGTTCGACGATGCCGGCGTTGAGGGCGCGATACTCCGACTCGATGATGGAGCGGGTTCCGATGCCGCCGGTGTGGAACGTGCGCATCGTGAGCTGGGTTCCGGGCTCGCCGATGGACTGGGCGGCGATGATGCCGACGGCCATGCCGGGCTCGACGATCTTGCCGGTCGACATGTCCATGCCGTAGTCAAGAACGGAGCAGCCGGTGCGCGACTCGGAGGTGAGGGGGGAGCGGACGAGCACGGAGTCGATGCCCAGGTCCTCGATCTCCTTGGCGGCGGAGGCGGTGATCATCGTGTTCTCGGCGACGATCACCTTGTCGGTCATGGGGTTGATGATGGCGTTGACCGAGACGCGGCCGATGACCTGCTCGGAGAGGGGGACATCGACCTGCTCGCCCTTGTAGAGGGCGCGCTTGATGACGCCGCGGCGGGAGCCGCAGTCGAACTCACCGACGATGACGGACTGGGCCACGTCGCAGAGCTTTCGGGTGAGGTATCCGGAGTCGGCGGTCTTGAGGGCGGTGTCGGCCAGACCCTTGCGTGCGCCGTGTGTGGAGGAGAAGTACTCGAGGATGGTGAGACCCTCGCGGAAGTTGGAGCGGATGGGGGTCTCGATGATCTCGCCCGAGGGCTTGGCCATGAGACCGCGCATGCCGGCGAGCTGCAGCATCTGGGCGACGTTGCCGCGGGCGCCCGAGTCGGACATGAGGTAGACGGGGTTGAGGTAGGGCTTACCCTTCTTCTGCTCGATGTCCACGTACTCGCCGGCGTCGTCGCGGCGATCGTTCTTCAGGGTCTCGACGAGCTTCTTGGTGACCTGCTCGCGGCAGTGGGACCAGATATCGATCAGCTGGTTGTAACGCTCGCGATCGGTGATGATGCCCTTGTCGTAGTTCTTCTCGACGCGGTCGACCTTCTTCTGGGACTCGTCGATGAGGGCAAGCTTCTCCTTCGGGATGCGCAGATCGGTGATGCCGAAGGAGAGACCCGCGAGGGTGGAGCGCTTGAAGCCGGTTTCCTTCATGCGATCGAGGATGTCGATCGTGTCGGGCTTGCCGCAGTACTTGAAGGTGTCGTCGATGACGCGGGCGCAGCCCTTCTTGCCCAGCGCGCAGTTGTAGAAGGGCATGCCCTTCTTGAGGATGTCGGAGAAGAGGATGCGTCCGGGGGTGGTGATGAGACGGCCGTCCTTGGGCATGGGCTTGGTGGGGCCGCCCTGGGCCTCAACGACTTCCTTGAAGCCATCAAGACGAACGAGGATCTTCTCGTGGATGCCGATGGTGCCGTGCTCGAAGGCGAGCAGGGCCTCCATGCGATCCTTGAAGGCCTTGTAGGTCTTGTGCTCGCGCTCGTCGGGCAGTTCCGTCGTCAGGAAGTAGACGCCCATGACGATGTCCTGCGACGGCGAGATGATGGGCTTGCCGTTCGCGGGCGAGAAGATGTTGTTGGTCGAAAGCATGAGGACGTGCGCCTCGGCCTGAGCCTCGACGGAGAGGGGCAGGTGCACGGCCATCTGGTCGCCGTCGAAGTCGGCGTTGAAGCCGCCGCAGACGAGCGGGTGGAGCTTGATCGCGTTGCCCTCGACGAGAACGGGCTCGAAGGCCTGGATGCCCATTCGGTGCAGGGTGGGAGCACGGTTGAGGAGGACGGGGTGCTGGTAGATCACCTCTTCGAGGATGTCCCATACCTCCGCGTCGCGACGCTCAAGCATGCGCTTGGCGGACTTGATGGTGTCGGCCAGCCCGTGCTCCTTGAGCTTGCGGATGATGAAGGGCTGGTAGAGCTCGAGAGCGATCTTCTTGGGAAGGCCGCACTGGTTGATCTTGAGTTCGGGCCCGACGACGATGACGGAGCGCGCGGAGTAGTCGACGCGCTTGCCGAGCAGGTTCTCGCGGAAGCGACCCTGCTTGCCCTTGATCATGTCGGTGAGCGACTTGAGCGGGCGGTTGGAGGAGCCGAGCACGGGGCGGCGGCAGCGGTTGTTGTCGAACAGCGCGTCAACGGCCTGCTGGAGCATCCGCTTCTCGTTGCGGATGATCACGTCGGGCGCGTTGAGGTCCATCAGCTTCTTGAGCCGGTTGTTGCGGTTGATGATGCGGCGATAGAGGTCGTTGAGATCGCTGGTGGCGAAGTTGCCGGACTCCAGGAGCACGAGGGGGCGCAGGTCCGGCGGGATGACCGGGACCACGTCCATCACGAGCCACGCGGGGTTGTTCTCGCTCTTCCTGATCTGCTCGACGAGCTTGAGACGCTTGGCCAGGTCCTTGATCTTTTGCTTGCTCTTGGTCTCGCGGAGTTCCTGGCGGAGCTGATCGGAGAGGGCGTTGAGGTCGGTCTTCTCGATGAGGTCGCGGATGGCCTCGGCGCCCATGCGGGCCTTGAAGGCGTTGCCATACTTCTCCACCGCCTGGCGGTGGTCGTCCTCGGTGAGGACCTGCTTGAACTTGAGCTCGGTGTCGCCGCCGTCGATGACGACGTAATCCTGGTAGTAGATGACCTTCTCAAGGTCGGAGGTCTTCATGCCCAGAAGTGTGCCGAGGCGGCTGGGCATGGACTTGAAGAACCAGATGTGAACGACGGGGGCGGCGAGGTTGATGTGGCCCATGCGCTTGCGCCGAACGCGCGAGTGGGTGACCTTGACGCCGCAGCGGTCGCAGATGATGCCCTTGTACTTGGTGCCGCGGAACTTGCCGCAGGCACACTCGTAGTCGCGCTCGGGCCCGAAGATGCGCTCGCAGAAGAGGCCGTCCTTTTCGGGGCGGTACGTGCGATAGTTGATGGTCTCGGGCTTCTTGACCTCGCCGTAGGACCACGCCCGGATGTCGTTGGGCGAGGCGAGGGTGACCTTGACAGCGGAGAAGTCATTCACGCGCTCGTAGACGGTCTCGGCCATGGGCGGTGACTCCGGAGAGCGGAGCGCGGTGAGCGGCTCCGTGATGTGCGGGCGGGATCAGAACGGCGGACGGGACGAAACGTGATCGATACGCGAACGCGAGCCGATGCTCAGAGCAGGGAGCCGCCCTGGAGCTGCTTCTTCTCCAGTGTGACGTTCATGCCCAGGCCCTTGAGCTCGTTGCAGAGCACGTCGAAGGCGACCGGCATGCCCGCTTCGAGCTTGTTGTGGCCCTTGACCATGGACTCGTAGATCTTGGTGCGGCCCTCCACATCGTCGGACTTGACGGTGAGGAGTTCCTGGAGGATGTAGGCCGCGCCGTAGGCCTCGAGCGCCCAGACTTCCATCTCGCCGAAGCGCTGGCCGCCGGTGCGGGCCTTGCCGCCGAGGGGCTGCTGGGTGATGAGGGAGTACGGTCCTGTTGCACGGGCGTGGATCTTGTCATCCACCAGATGGTGGAGCTTGAGCATGTACATGTATCCGACGGCGGTGCGCTGGGTGAAGGGCTCACCGGTGCGTCCATCGTGGAGCTGGATCTTGCCGCCCTTGGGCATGTGGGCGAGGATCTCGCGCCAGTGCGGGTGTGTGCCGGTCTTCTCGTAGTTGGCGAGTCGATCGGCGACGCTCTTGTTGGCCTCGGCGACGGCGTCGTGGACTTCCTGCTCGGTGGCCCCGTCGAAGACTGGAGTGACGGCCTGGAACCCGAGGATGCGGGCGGCCCAGCCGAGGTGGAGCTCGAGGATCTGGCCGACGTTCATGCGCGAGGGCACGCCCAGCGGATTCAGGAGGATGTCAACGGGTGTGCCGTCCTCCATGAAGGGCATCTCCTCTTCGGGCACGATTCGGGCGATGACGCCCTTGTTGCCGTGCCGTCCGGCCATCTTGTCGCCGACCGAGAGGTGGCGCTTGGTGGCGAGGTAGACCTTGACCATCTCGAGAACGCCGTTGGGGAGTTCGTCGCCGCGCTTCATCTGAGCGACCTTGCGCTGCTTCTCCTTCTCGACGGCCTGGATGCGGGGCCAGAACTGGGAGTGGATCTTCTCGGCCTCGGCCTTGGTCTCCTTCGAGCCCTTGATCCACTTGATGTCGAAGGTCTTGATCTGCTCGAGGATGACTTCGCGGATGTCGGAGGCACCAACCTTCTGACGGGTCATGGGGTCGACCGTCTCGGTACCGACGGCGGTGTTGATCGAGGCGATCATCTGCTTGAAGAGCTCGATGGCGCTGTCGTCCATCGACTGCTCGTAGGTCTCGATGTCCTTCTTGAGCTGCTTCTTCTGCGACTCGTTCATGTGCTGGCGGCGGGAGAACTTCCGCGCGCCGATCACAACGCCCTCGACGCCGGCCGGCACCTCGAGCGAGTCGTTCTTCACGTCCTCGCCGGCGCGGCCGAAGATCGCGTGGAGAAGCTTCTCTTCGGGGGTGAGCTCGGTCTTGCTCTTGGGGCTGACCTTGCCGACGAGGATGTCGCCCGGACCGACGCGTGCGCCGATGCGGATGATGCCGCTGTCGTCCAGGTTGCGGAGCATCTTCTCCGAGACGTTCGGGATGTCGCGAGTGAACTCCTCGCGCCCGAGCTTGGTTTCGCGGATCTCCACATCGAAGGCGTCGATATGGATGGACGTGAAGACGTCGTCCTTGACGAGACGCTCGTTGATGACGATGGCGTCCTCGAAGTTGTACCCGTCGAAGGTGTTGAACGCGACGAGCACGTTCTTGCCGATGGCAAGTTCACCGAACTTCGTCGACGCGCCGTCGGCCAGGATCTGGCCCTTCTCGACCTTCTGGCCCGGCTCGACGATCGGGTGCTGGTTGAGACAGGTGCGTTCGTTGAGGCCGACAAACTTGCGGAGAACGTACTCGTCGGAGTTGTCGATGATGATGCGCTGCGCATCGGCGTACGTGACGGTGCCGCCGTTCTTGGCGCGGATCACCATGCCCGAGTACTTGCCGATGTGCTTCTCAAGGCCGGTGGCGATGCAGGGCGGGTCGACCTTGATGAGAGGAACGGCCTGTCGCTGCATGTTCGAGCCCATGAGGGCGCGGTTTGCGTCGTCGTGCTCGAGGAAGGGGATCAGCGCGGCGGAGATGCCGACGATCTGCTTGGGAGAGATGTCGATGAAGTTGACCTCGCCGGAGTCGACCTCGGCGAGTTCGCCGTTGACGCGTGCGAGGATCATGCCCTTCTTGAGCTTGCCGTCGGGCTCGAGCGCGTCGGCGGGCGCGAGAACGGCTTTCATCTCCTCATCGGCGCGAAGGTAGACGTTCTCACCGGTGGACTTGCCGCCCTTGGCGACGCGGTACGCGGTGCGCAGGAAGCCGTACTCGTCGACCATGGCGTAGATGCCGAGCGAGGCGATGAGGCCGATGTTGGTGCCTTCCGGGGTCTCGATCGGGCAGATGCGGCCGTAGTGCGAGATGTGCACGTCGCGGACTTCGAAGCCGGCCCGCTTGCGGTTGAGGCCGCCTGGGCCGAGCGCCGAAAGGCGACGCTCGTGGATCAGCGACGAGAGCGGGTTGGTCTGGTCGACAACCTGCGAGAGCTCGGAGCGGCCGAAGAAGAAATCGATGGCCGAGGAGATGCTCTTGGAGTTGACGAGGTCCGCGATCTTGGCGACCTCGTCGGGGTTCTTGACGCTCATGCGCTCCTGAACGGTGCGCTTGAGCTTCAGGAAGCCCTTGCGAAGCTCCTCAACGGCGAGCTCGTCAAGCGTGCGGAGGCGACGGTTGCCGAGGTGGTCGATATCGTCGACCATGGCAACCGCGCGGCCCGTTTCCGGATCCTGACGATTCGAACGAAGGTCCAGCATGTACTGCACCACGCGGAGGAAGTCCTCCGACGTGATGAACATGAGGTCCTCGGGCGTGCTGAGGTCGAACTTGCGGTTGATGCGGAAGCGGCCGACGCGCCCGAGCCGGTAGCGGTTCTCGTCGAAGAACTTCTCCTGGAAGAGCTGGCGGGCCTTCTCCACCTGCGGCGGGTTGCCGGGACGGAGCTTCGAGTAGATCTTGAGGAGGGCGCGCTCGTAGTCCGAGGGGGCCTCGAACTGCTCAAGGCGCTCCTCCGCGATCGTGTTGAGGATCAGCGTGTCGGAGGGATTCTCGACCACGCGCACGGTCTTCAGCGAAGACGACATGATCTTCGCCGCGGCCTCTTCACCGATCTGGCGACCGACGTGGACGATCTCTTCGCCCGAGTCGGTGTCGATGATCGTGGCGGCGGCCCAGTGGTCGGCACGGACGTTCTCGGCCTTGATGTCGCTGACGACATAGAAGAGCGAGATGAGGGCGTCGGTGGTGGAGATGGACTCATCGAGACAGCGGAGGAAGGTCGTCGCGGCGAGCTTCGTCGACTGGTCGATGCGCATCGCCAGGACGTCCTTCTTCGTCACTTCCAGCTCGATCCACGAGCCGCGCTCGGGGATGATGCGTGCCGAGTGCAGGGGGCGGTCGGCCTCGCTGGAAACGATGGAGAAGTCCACGCCGGGAGAGCGGTGGAGCTGGGAGACGATGACGCGCTCGGCGCCGTTCACGATGAACTCGCCGCCGCCCATCATGATGGGGAACTCGCCGAGGTAGATATCTTCCTCAGGGAGGTCGGGGTGATTCTCTCGCTTCAGCCGCACGGCGATGCGGAAGGGCCGGCCGTAGGTGAGGCGAAGCTCTCGACACTCGTCGGAGGTGTAGCGGGCCTCCTCCAGGACGTAGTGCAGGTATTCAAGAGACATCGTCTCGTCGTACGACTTGATGGGGAAGACCTCCCGGAGGAGGGACTCGAGCCCCATGTGGATGTCGCGGGTCTCTGGACCACGCGCCAACTGGAGAAAGCGCTCGTATGCGTCGTGCTGGACCTGGTTGAGGTCAGGCACATCGATCGCATCGCCGCGCTTAGCGAAGTTCCGCACCTTCGTCGAAGCCATCAGCTACCTCGCGATGGAGAGACAGCCCAACCCAACCGTTTCCGGCGGGCGGGGCGTCGGTTTGTTACTGAATGCGTTGTGATCCCTGTCGCACCCGTTGCGTTCCGAACCAAACAGTGTATACCCCCCGCTGTCCCATCGCAAGTCCTCCCATGCACCGAACAAGAAGAGACCGACGACACGAACCGCGTGGGGCACACTCAAGACGGGGCCGACCCATTCCGGGCCGGCCCCGTGGTCAATCAGGCGACGATCGAACCTGGCGTTCGATCAGGCCAGGGCGACGGTGGCGCCGGCCTCTTCGAGCTGCTTCTTGAACTTCTCGGCCTCCTCCTTGGAGACGCCCTGCTTGACGGCCTTGCCGGGAGCCTCGACGAAAGCCTTGGCCTCGGCCAGACCGAGGCCGGTGAGCTCGCGGACGATCTTGATGACGCCGATCTTCTTGGCGGCGTCGGCCCCCTTGAGGATCACGTCGAAGGAGGTCTGCTCCTCCTTCGCGGCGGCGGCGGGAGCGGCGGCGGCCATCATGACGCCACCACCGGCGGCGGCCTCGATGCCGTACGCCTCCTTGAGGTACTTGCCAAGGTCAACGGCTTCCTTGAGCGAGAGGCCGGCGAGCTCGTCACCAATCTTCTTGATCTTCGCGTCGAACGTCGTGGTGTCAGACATGTGAGCTTCTTTCTTCAAACGCCCGGGCGTGATGCTCGGGCCAGCTTGCCGCGTGAGAGGGGCCGAACCATTCGGCCTTTATCCCTGAAAGGGCCAGTCGCGCGTGGAAGTGCGAGGGAACGGGTCTCAGCCTGCCTTGGCGATGGTCTCGCCCTTTTCGAGCTTGGTCTCGATGGCCTTGATGAGGCCGGCGACACTGCTGCCGGGGCCGACGATCTGAGCCGCGAGTTTGCGGGCGGGGCTGAGGATGAGCGTGACGTCCTGCGCGATGGCCTCGGCCTTGGTGGGGAACTTGGAGAGTTCCTCAACGCCGGCCTTGCCCTCGAAGAGGAGGCCGTCGAGGATCGCGCCCTTGAGCTCGATCGCCGGGAAGTCCTTGAGAGCCGCAACGATCTGGCGTGCGATCTGAACGACGGACTGCTCGTTGGAGTATGCCAGGGCGCTGGCGCCCGTGAGGAACTTGTTGAGGGGCTCGAGCGATGTGCCCTTGAAGTTGTTGCGCGCAAGCGCGTTCTGGACGACCGTCACCTTGATGTTGCTCTTCCGCAGGTTGTTGCGGAATCGCGTGGTGTCGATGCCCTTCACGCCTCGGATGGAGATCACCATCGCCTCCTCGACACCGTCGAGGCGGTCCTGATAGTCCCGCATGATGATTTTCTTGATGGTCTTGGACATGGCTGTGTCCTCTTTCTGACGGATCTGGCGTCACGCTCGGAACGAGGCCGGCGCGGGACGGGGGCGTGCGGGAAATCAGTCCACGGCGGCTGCGTCGGCAGCGACGTACTTGACCTGTACGCCGGGCGTCATCGAGCCGCTGATGGTGACCTTCTTGATGTATGTGCCCTTGGCGGTCTGCGGGCGGACTTTTTCGATGGTCGAGATGAACGCCTCAAGGTTCTGCTGGAGCGAGGCCTCGGGGAAGGACATCTTGCCGATCACAGCATGGACGTTCCCGGCGGTGTCGGTGCGATACTCGACCTTGCCGGCGGAGTATTCCTTCACTGCATCGGGGATGTTCGGCGTGACCGTGCCGGCCTTGGGCGATGGCATCAGACCCTTGGGACCAAGGACGCGACCAAGCTTCGAGATGACGCGCATCATGTCCGGCGACGCGACGGCGACATCGAAGTCCATCCAGCCCTTCTCGACCTCGGCGACGAGTTCCTCGCCGCCGGCCTTGATGGCGCCCGCGGCCATCGCCTTGGGAACGACGTCAGAGGTGCAGAACGCGACGACGCGCTTGGCCTTACCGATGCCGTTGGGGAGGGAGACCGAGCCGCGAAGGTTCTGATCCGCCTGCTTGGTATCGACACCGAGGTGGATGCAGACGTCAACGGTCTGATCGAACTTCGGTCCCTTGAACTTCTTGAGTGCGGAAACCGCTTCGGCGGCAGGCAGGGCCTGCTTGGGCTTGAGCGGGACGTTGGCCTTGTTTCGCTTGCTGACGAATGGCATGGGTCAGGCCTCCACCACCACGCCCATCGAGCGGCACTGGCCCTCGATGATGCGGACCGCGGCGTCGAGAGACCCCGCGTTCAGGTCGTTCATTTTCTCTTTGGCGATCGACTCAAGATCAGCGCGACCAAGCTTGCCGACCTTGTTCTTGTTGGGCACTCCGGATCCCTTCTCGATCTTCGCCCGGTCGCGAATCAGCACGGAGGCCGGGCTGCTCTTGATCTCGAAGCTGAAGGAACGATCCGAGTACACGGTGACGACACAGCCGACCACCTTGCCCTTGACGTTCTGCGTCGCGGCGTTGAACTGCTGGACAAACTGTCCGGGGTTCACACCGGCTCCGCCGAGCGCGGGGCCCAGGGGCGGCGCGGGCGTCGCCTGGCCGCCGGGGGCCATGATCTTGAATACCTTGGTAATTTCTTTCTTGGCCATTGGTCCTCACCTCCCACCTGACTCGGAAGCCATCTGGCCCCGCGAGGTCCGCCCCGGCCATGTGGGACGGACAGTCGAGTGGTTCGAACGGTTGATCCGGGATAACGGTCCGGAAGAGCCGGCACCGGAGACAGCCCGGTGCAGGGCCTGAACTCTAGGCCGCAAGTTCGCTCGCCGACAACACTTCAAAGATTTCGAGAGAACCTGTGCGGCGAGATGGTGTTCGGAGTTTGGAAGGATTGGTCGACTCGCGAGTGTCGACGCTTGTCTAATTCCGCGCATCGGCAATCATGGCTGAGAGCCGCGTGCCGAGGTCCGGATCGAGCCCCGCCGCGATGCTGCGGTCGAGCATCTGTGACGCGAGGGCCGCGCGATCATCGGCAACCATCAGAACGGCGACTGTCGCCCAAGCGGATGCACTGCGCTCCCTGTTCGCGTGCGTTACCGCTTTCGTGACAAGCGCGCGCGTGCGGGAGGGTTCCCACGCCTCCGTCATCGGACGAAGCGACACGCCAGCGACTGTGGGATCGTCGCGGTACGCCTTCATCAGAAGGGCGGACCCTTCGGCGGCTTTGCCGGACTCGATCATCGCGACCGCCATCCTCACCACCACGGGTGCGTCGCCCGGCGCGGCGTCCAAGTGGAGCTTGTAGGCGTCAACCGCGTCCACAGAGCGGCCGGCCATCAGCGCTTCATCACCGAGGTCCGCGGGGGCGGGCGGCTCGTCCGTCGGCGGGGTCTGAGACATTGGGGCAAAGACGGCCGGGTTGACACCCGGGAAGACCGAAGAGGGCTCAAAGGGCTCTGCGAGGAACCCGCCCATCATGCGGTTGCCACCTTCGGTCAGAGTCCGCGAACCGCCGCACAGCCAGTTGTCGTCGTCCAGATACTCCAGCGCGTAGATGAAGTCGTTGACGGTTCGTGGCTGAAACGAGGAAAGGTTCCCGGATTGGCGGGGCGTGCCGCGCGAGAATGCCAGGGAAGAGGCCGCGAAGCTGAACGATCGGACGAAGCCGCCCCCAACGCGGTAACCATCGGAACTCAGGCTGGAAACATCCAACGCCTGGCCGACGTTGTAAGGGGTGTAGCGATCACCGGGATTTGAAGTCACCAAAGCGCGGAGTTGGTTCTGACGCTGTTCCAGCGTGGTATTCGGGTTGGAGGCCGGAGTGCCGGTCGGTCGGGACGAGTTCGGACGAGACGTGGCGGGAGGAGCGGGTGGAAGGCGTGAACCCGGACGCGGACCCGTGGTGGTGCGCACGCCTGGGCCGCCGGACGTCGCTGGGACGCCGGGCGTGCTCTGCTGGGCGCAAACGGTCCACGCGGGAACACTCCACGCGATCGCGGCTCCTGCCAGAAGCACTTTCGAGATCGTTGCAGCCATCCTCAAACCTCCGCAGTTGACGCGTGGGCCGTGCGCCCACCTCGCTTATTTCCCGGGCTTCGAGCGTGGAGCGGCTTGGGCCGCCTCGATCGAAGCGCGGAGCCGAACGATCAGCGCGAGATCAAGGCCGCCCTCTGCCGCACGATCGAGGAATCGTCCCGCGACAACCTGGTCGCCTCTGGATTGCGCCAGGACAGCAGCGATGAACGCCGCGTCGGCCCGACCCGGGCGCGTGGACAGGTTGGCAATGTCTCCGGCAGCGCGGCGCAGCGCCACCGCCCCGTCAGGAAACACCGTGGGATCCAGTGGGACATCCGCCAGCAGCGGATCGGCCATGTACGCCGCGAGGATTCGCTTGATTCCCTCGTCCGTGCGCTTGCGCAGCAGATCGATGACACCGAGCGTCCGCATGACATACAGATCGTCGGGCGAGATCGACAGCAGTTCGAGGTGGAGTTCGTTCGCGAGGTCCAAGTCGCCCTTCAGAAGGGCGGAAGCAGCGCGATCCGTGAGCGGTGTGCGGCCGGCCTCGATGCGTGCCTGCTCTTCGGCCTGCAAGGCGGCCAGCTCGGAGGGCTTGTAGAACACGGAGAGCCGCTGGTCGAAACCCTGCTGGTCGTAGGCGTTGCGGCTCCAGCCCATCGAGCCGCGGGTTGAGGCGTGGCGGTAGACCGCGGTCGGGGTGCCCCAGCCGAGCGAGCCGCCCGGGGCCATGACCGCGGTGTTCACGGACACGGCGGATGTCGTGGGCAGATCGATCGTGTTCGTCGGAACGGGTGCCGGAGAGGGGGCGGCAATTGCAGGCGGCGGATCAAAGCGGGGCGGGAGCGTGCGCTCCGAAGGCCGGTTGCCACCGATGGCGTTCGTGTTGGGCGCGACGACGCGGACAAAGGGTGCGCGGACGCCGTAGCCCCGCGTGGGGAAGCCGGCATTTGAGACCGCGGGGCGCCCGGGCGTGAAACCCGGCACGCGCGACTGAGCCTGAGCGGCAACCCCGGAAAAGCCGGTGATGCCGATCGCCATGCCGACGACGGCGAGCGATGCGATGCTCAGATGGATTCTCATGTTGTCGCTCCTTCCCATTCCTTCGGTCGGAAATGGAAACGCGTTCGCCTTCGCCCCCCAACACGGCGCAAGGCGACACCCCACTCCGCTTGGATTCTATCCGGTAACGGTCGGGAATGGTTGCTAGGGATCGTTCCTCACACCCCGCACCAGCACGGAAGTCCGAGGCGGTGTACCTTATAGGGGCATGAAGATAGGAAGCTGTTCGCATTTCGTGTGCCTGATCGCGCTCGCGGCCTTCGCGTCGGTGTTCTTTGGATGCTCGCCGTCCGTCGGAGCGTCTTCCGGCGTCCGGCTGAACGGCATCAACACACAGATCGGCCTTCGTCCGCGGCTGTCCAGCAAGGCGTATCTCAGCACCGACTCGAGCGGCGCGAGCATGTACTTCACGGATCTCAGCGATCAAGCACTGACCCCCGGGTCGGACCTTACGGGTGTCAGCGGGACGATCGTGCACATCCACCTGTTTGCGATCCCGAAGGCCGGCAAAACACCGATCGATCGCACGGCCTCGACGGCCACGGTACGGACGCTCGTGCTGGCCGAGGGCCACATCGGCGTCTACGGCGGGGGCGGGTTCATGATGCCCTCCGGAAAGCCGGGCGAGCGATCATTCGGCGGCTCGATCTCGAACGCATCGATCCGGCTCACGGGATCGACGCCGGGATTCGAGGATCGCATCGGGGCGGGGGAGTTCTCGGCAAGCGTGGCCGCGCCATTGGACGAGGCGGTCGCGCGCCGGATCGCGGCTCGCCTTGAAGAGCTGATCCGCTTCACCACGCCGGTCGAGATCGGCGAACGCGTGCCGAAGCCCGAGGAAGCGCCTGAGGAAGTGCCGCTCGAAGTTGATGATGTGCGGATTGAGTCGGGCTCGGACGAGTGAGCCGCGGGCATTCGTGATCGGACGTCCGGGCTTCGTGATCAGTCGAGCCACGAGCCGAAGACGCGTCTGGCGGCTCCCGCGTAGAGCGTGCGCAGCAGGTGCGCGGGAAGATTCTTTCCTGAAAGCGTCGGCGCATCCATGGGCGTGAATCGGGCGGGATCAACCATCGCCAGGTCCGGATCCGCGATCGGCGACGGACCGTCGTAGTCGGTTTCCCAGAGCGTGCGGAGCGCCCAGTAGCGGCTGGCGTAGAGCTCAAAGGCCTGCTCGGGAGAACTGGCGAGTTCGCCGGAATACACACCGCCCTTCTTGTCGGGCATGAGGTGCTCATCGGTCGTCACGATGTCCGAGCCGAAGAGGATCCGCCCGCTGTGACGGGTGAGGAACTCCACAAGCTTGGGGCGGGGATGCTTCGACAGCTCGCGAACCATCCACTTCGTGGCGGAGGTGTCGAGATTGACCGTCGGATGGCGGTCGAGCAGGTCGGAGAGAAACGTCAAGTCCTCGGGCCAGCCGCCCATGTGCGCGAGGATCCACGGGCCGTGGAAGCGATCGAGCATGTCTTCCAGCGGCTCATACTGTGAGCGCTTCGTGCCGTAGCGGCTCGCGTCCGCGTACTTGGTCGTGAACCACGTGTCGGGATCGGCGATGTGGACCTTGATCATCATGCCGAGCGACTGGGCCAGCTCGACCTGGCGGATGCGCCAGGGAGAGTTGAGCGGAACATACTCGTTCGCGTCGGGGCCGGTGGCCAGATCGCGGAGGCGCGGCGCGCACCAGAGCTTCATGAGCTTTGCGCCGAACTCCGAGTGCCAGCGCTGGATATCGGCGAGGTAGCCGGAGGTCATCGCCGTCCGGCGGTCCGGCGAACCATAATCGGGAACGGCCACAAACCGGGCCAACGGGCCCAGGACGTCGCGGACGGCAGATGCCTCCGCAAGTCGCGTCTGCGTAACAACGCGATGGATGCCGTACAGCTCGGCGACCTCTTTGAACACACGTGCGGCCTGCGCCCCATTGACGTGAATGTGTGCGTCGATGATCGGAACGGCGGGCGGGCCGAGATTCATCGCCTCGGCGCGATAATCCAGACCGAGCCGATTGGCATCGGGATTGCGCACAATCGAGGCGCCGCCGGGGACGGTTGCTGAGCCGGGCTGTGCCTCTGGAGTCGCCACGATTCGATCATACCCTCCGCACGTCGGAACCTGTCCCCAGAGAAGCACGCAGTGGACGAAGCGAACCAATCCCGAGCACTCACGGCCGCGACACGCGTTGCGCTGGCGCACGATTGGCTCTGCACCTGGCGCGGCGGAGAGATGGTGCTGGCGCGGATCGCCGCGATCCTCGAGCGCGAAACCAAACCCGGAAACCTCTACACGATGTTCGATGCGGGGAAGCCGACCGGGTCACCGATTGATCGCTGGAATCGCGTGGGCTCGCCGCTGGGCAGGTTGCCGGGCGGGATCGCGCTGCGCCGCTGGCTGATGCCGATGTACCCGTGGGCGGTGGGTTGGCTGGGAAAGCGTCTTGAGATCGAGCATGCCCGTGAGCCGGTGGACCTGGTGATCTCGACGAGTTCTGCAGCGATCAAGGGACTGCGCACGCCTCGGATATCGGGCGGCAAGGGGCAAGACGGAAGGCGGGTCCCTCACCTTTGTTACTGCCACAGCCCGGCGCGATATATCTGGTCGCCGGAGGTTCAAAGCGAGTACGCAGGCGGGGGCGGGCTGAGCGCCATGGCCTTGAAGGCCTATGGCCCGCTTTTCAGGAAATGGGATCGGCGCACGGCCGCGAACGTCTCGCAGTTCGTCGCGAACTCGACGCACACGGCACGACTCATCGAGCGCGCATACGGACGCGGCGCGACCGTCATCTTTCCTCCGGTTCGAACGACGTATTTCACGCCGGACCCGCTGACCATGCGGACCGACCGATGGCTCGTGGTCGCGGCGTTGGAGCCCTATAAGCGCGTGGACCTCGCCATCCGGGCCGCGGGACTCGCGAAGCGGCGCCTGATTGTCGCGGGCGAGGGGTCGATGCGGGCGAGGCTTGAGGGCATCGCGCGCGATCACGCGATGGGACTGGTGACCTTCGAGGGGCGCGTGAGCGACGATCGCCTGCGCGAGCTGTATCGCACGGCGGAGCTGCTGCTCTTCCCGCAGATCGAGGATTTCGGGATCATCGCGTGCGAGGCGATGGCGTGCGGCATGCCCGTGGTCGCGAGGCGGGCCGGCGGCGCGCTCGACATTGTCCGCGACGGCGTCACGGGAGCGCTCTTCGATGAGCCGACGCCCGAGTCCCTGGTGGATGCGACCGAGCGCGTCCCGCGCGCACGACAGGCGACCTCCGACTCATGCGAGAAGTTCGCGGCCCGCTTCGCCGAGGACCGCTTCGACCGGCAGATGCTCGAAGCCATCAACGCGTGCCTGGCTGACGGGACCTGAGAGGCCATTCGTCACTCAGTCCGCATGCCGCTCGCGAAGCTTGGGTGAGAGCCGCAGCATCAACTGCACGCGCTCCGTCTCGTTGATCCAGTCCTGAAGCGTGGCCGCGATCTCATCCGGGGGCACCGGTGCGCCGGGCAGGGGGCAGGACGCACCAAGCTTCGCCGAGGCGATGGCCCGGTAGCGTGCCAGCGACCGGTCGCCCATCATGGCGCAGAAGTCGAAGTCCTCGTTGAGATAGATCACGGTCGGCACGCGAAGTCCCGAGCAGATCTTGAGGGGCTCCGCAAGGTCTGGGTTCCTATCGCGATCCACAACGCGGAGGGCAATCCTGGCGGGATTGGCTCGGGCGATGTGATCGAACATCGGGACCTGCTGCACACAGTCGCCGCACCAAGTGCCCGAGACGATGAGGATGTTGAGCTGGCGTATAAAGCCGGCCAGAAGCGTCCGCTGAGGGTCTGTCAGCCTCACCCTGGCGTGAAAGTCTCGCCACTTGATCTGCTGATCAGGCGTGCCGGTGGCGACGTAGGCATCAAAGGTGTGGCCGGACTGGAACTTGGACTGGAGCAGTGCGTTTGAAATCATGTGATTCTCCGATGCGTCTGAACCAGCTTATGTCGCAGGACAGCGGGAAGGCGTGGTACACTCGCCCCGTGGCTCAGTCGAATCACCAGTTCCTTGACGACCGGGGCCGTCCGGCACGGATGCCGTACCTGCCGGACCTTGACAGCATCTGCTCCAGAATTCCCGGCCTCCGATCGCTGCTGATTGAACTCGATCCGACGAGGCCCGGATTGCGCCGGGCGCTTCTCCCGGGGCAGGTCGCGTGGTACGCCGCGGCGTGCGCCGCGTGGGTCGGGGTCTACATCACGATGCGCGGGCAACCATTTGTGTTCCGCGCCGCCGCGGGACTCGTGGTGATTGGACTTGTCGTGGTGGGCTCGTATTTCCGAAGGCGGGCGGGATTCCGAAAGGGGCTGCGGAAGGTGCGCGGGGTCATGCTCGACGCCTCGCTCTGCCCATCGTGCACACACTCGCTCGAGGGCCTGCCTCGCCACGAGGATGGGTGCGTCGTTTGTCCGGAGTGCGGTGCGGCGTGGCTCTCGTATTCGAGGGCCCAGCCCGAATGAAACCACACGACGATGCCGGACGAGTCTTTACGCTTGTGTCGCTCTCGGAACTGATACGCGACCCGCGGATGGCAGACCCGCGATTCGCGCTCATGATCGAGCGGACCGTTCGTGCGCAGCTGATGCATCGCGAGTCGCGGCGACTGGTGGCGCTGGCCTTGGCGCTGCTCCTGCCGATGGCGCTCTTCGGGAGCATGCTCTTGCGCATGCCCGTCGCGTTCTCCATGCCGCTCACCATGTTTGTCGTGATCGGGCTTGTGGTCGCCGGTCGGCGGAGCATCCGCTCCAGGGCGACGCCGCAGATCATCTCTGCCCTCGTTCGCCACGGCGTGTGCGCCGGATGCGGATACGACCTGCCGGAGCACCCCACCGGGGATGGGATCGTCCGGTGTCCTGAATGCGCGTGTACATGGAAGATGAACCGAATCCGTCCGCAGTCGGAGAGCAAGGGATTCGAATGGGGCGACAAGCCTGCTGCGCAGCGAGGCTGTCGCGAGTTGAGATCTGGCACTTCTGCGTTCGGTCCCACTCGCGCCATAGACGCCAGAGGCCGCAGCGTTCCGCTCGTTTCAACGCGCCTTCGAGCACAGCTTGCGGCAACGCCCGATGGACCCTATCGACTCCGGCTGCTCAACGCCCGTACCGGGCTCCGTCCCGTCGGGCTTTGGCTGCGCGTAGGTATCGGTGTGTTGGTTGCGCTCTTTGGGGCCTCGCACCTGGCCATGACGCTTTATTCACCGCGCGGGATGCACAGCATCCTTCTTGCGATGGTCATGGCCGCGTCGTTCGGATTCCTCGGCATGGCACTCGTCCGTAGCGGGCTCGGCACGCCGCGACGCGTACTGATCCGAACGATGCTCACCAATCAGCTCTGTCCAACCTGTGCGGCCGATCTCTCAACGCAGATGTACGGGCGTGACGTGGTTCCGACTGAGATCGAGTGTCCCGACTGCGGTGCGGCATGGAATGTCCGCAACGACGTTACTTCTCATCCACCCGTCGCTTGATGTCCCGCAAGAGGTCGAAAGCCTGCATGGGTGTCATGGCATCCAGCTTCATCTCGCGGATCTCGGAGACGGCCGGATGCTCAAGGATCTCCGTGAAGAGCGCCAGTTGTGATCTCGGCGCGCGGGTCGTGATGCGTGAGATGTCGGGCTTCTTTGAGCGCGGGCCCTTGTCGCTCTTTCCGTTCGACGCTGCGGCGCCGCGGTCCTGCGTGTGAGCCGCGAAGACGCCGGCATCACCGGCGCCCCCGCCAGCGGCCCCACCCCCACCCATGTCGTGCTGCACGGCGAGCGAGTCAAGAACTTCCTTCGCGCGATCGGTCACATCACGCGGTATGCCCGCGAGGCGCGCGACGTGGATGCCGTAGGACTGATCCGTACGCCCCGGCAGGATGCGATGAAGAAAGACGATCTCGTGCGCTCCATCGGGCATTGTCCATTCGCGCACGGCGACGTGCAGGTTCCGCACCCGCCCCGGCAGCCGCTCTTCCAGGTGCGTGAGCTCGTGATAGTGCGTGGCAAAGAGTGTGCGCGGACCCCGCCCGCCCGAAGCAGCGGCCGCGTTCCCATCGGCGAGGCCACCCGCGCGGTCTCCAGCCAGATGCTCGGTGATCGCCCACGCGAGCGAGAGGCCATCGAGCGTCGATGTGCCGCGCCCGATCTCGTCGAGCACAACGAGCGAGCGGGGCGTGGCGTTGTTCAGGATGTTGGCCGTCTCGGTCATCTCCACCATGAACGTGGATTGCCCTTGGTGGATGGCGTCGTCGGCGCCCACGCGCGTGAAAATGCGGTCGACGAGGCCGATGGTCGCGCGATCCGCGGGCACGTAACTGCCGACATGGGCCAGCAACGTGATGAGGGCGGTCTGACGGATGAAGGTGCTCTTGCCCGCCATATTGGGCCCCGTGATGAGTGCGAGCGGGGCCCCCGTGCTCGCATCAAACTGTGAAGCGTCGCTGCCGCCCGCGCCACCGTGTCCGTGGACGCCGAGTTCGAGATCGTTGGGAACAAAGTCGCGTCCGAGCCGGTCCTCCAGCACGGGGTGACGCCCCGCGTGGATCACCAGCGATGGCTCGTCCACGATCTCGGGCCGGACCCAGCCCCGCAGTGCGGCGCGGTGGGCGAGGGCGTGCAGCGCGTCCAGCTCCGCGACGATCTCCGCGAACGCGCGGATCTCCGCGAGGCGCTGCATCGCCTGGGCGCAGAGCGACTCGAAGATCGCCAGCTCGCGGGCCACGGCGCGAGACTCGGCAGTCGTCACCTTGTCCTCAAACTCCTTGAGCTCCGGTGTGATGTACCGTTCGGCGTTCTTGAGTGTCTGCTTGCGGGTGAACGTCGCGGGCGCGGAACGGGCCTGGGCCGCGGTCAGTTCGATGTAGTAGCCGAAGAACTTGTTGTAGCCGACCTTGAGTCCGGCGATCTGGTGCTCATCGAGCAGCCGCTGCTGATACTGGATGAGCCACTGGCCCGCGTCGCGCTGCAGAAGCCGCGCCTCGTCGAGCTCGGGGTCGATCGCATCGCGGATCAGGCCGCCCTCGCGAAGGTGCGCCGGAGGCGATTCGACGCACGCGTCAGTGATCCGCTTTGCGAGCGGCGCGAGCGCGTCACGGATGGCCTGCAGGCGCGTTGCATACGGCGCGAACGCACTGGGATTGCCCGGCTCGTCCGCGGCATCAAACCCGAGCGTGCCCAGAATGGCATCAATACGCGAGAGAGACGCGCCCAGCGCGCACACATCACGGGGCGTTACACGGGCCAGGGCAACGCGGGCGGCGATGCGTGCCGCATCCTGCACCCCGTCGATAGCCGCGAACAGCCCGGTGGCAAACCGCCGATCCTCCACAAGCCACGCGACGCACATCTGACGCTCGCGGACTCTCTCCACGCTGCCCAAAGGCCTGACCAGCCACTCGCGGAGCAGACGTCGGCCCATCGGCGTTGCGAACGCGCCGGGCGTCGACAAGAAGAGCCCGAGCAATGAGCCGTCCCCGGTCCCTCCCCCACCGCTTCCCGCGCCGGCACCCGCGAAGGTGAGTTGCCGCAGCGGACGCTCGATCTCGAGCGCACGCAGACTCGTCGCATCGATGACCAGCGAGCCCGCGCCGTTGCCGCCCCCTGATCCAACCACCTCCACACGGGGCGGCGAGATGTGCGCCAGCGTCGCACGGGTCAGCACATTGAACGAGGAGTTCACGGGGACGTTCTCGCCCGCTGCTGGCGTCTGCGTGTCGCGGAGGTACCGGATGATCGCCCCAGCGGGAGGGACGCAGACGCTCTGATCGTCGAGGCCGAAGCCGCCGAGCGTGCGAACCTTGTACTGCTCGCGCAAGGCCTCCAGCGACTCATCGTGGCGGAACTGCCAGGAGGGGCGCGGGGTGCCCGCGATGTTGAGCGCATTGAGCAGACGCTTCACGCGGACCGGCGGGCGCGCGTCTCCGGGATCGGCATAGAGCAGCTCGGTGACGCCGCGACGCGAGAGTTCGTCGATGAGGGCGGCGCCCGGACATGCGACGACTGTGAACGCGCCGGTCGAGACCTCGATCACTGCCAGACCGACATCGCCGCCCGGAGAAGGCTCCCCGTCGTCGCCATCGCCCCATCCGGAGAACCAGACCGCGCCGAGCCGATTCGTCGCGTCATCGGGCAGGACCGAGTCATCGACCAGCGTGCCGGGCGTCAACACACGTGTCACCGCGCGAGCCACGATGCCCTTGGCTTCCGCGGGGTCTTCGATCTGATCCGCAACGGCAACCCGAAAGCCGGCGATGATCGCGCGTCGCAGGTAGACCTCGAGCTGGTGATACGGCACGCCAGCCATCGGCATGCCCGCGGAGCGCTGCGTGAGCGTCAGGCCGAGGGCCTTGCTGAGCTTGACGGCGTCGTCGTCAAAGGTCTCGTAGAAGTCACCCATCCGGAAAAGCAGGACGCAGTCCGGGTGCTTGGCCTTGAAGGCGAAGTACTGGCGCATCGCCGGCGTCTGGCGCGGATCGTTCCCGCTGCCCGACTTCATGTTTCCGCCCGTTGCACCCGCGCTCGCCATGCGAACAGGATACGGACTCACAGCCCGGAATCGAGGGTGATTCCTGCGACGCGAAGGAAGTTGGAATGTGCAAAAGGGGCGCGACCCGATCGACGTATCGACCGGGTCGCTGTGGGGGGGAAATGGGGACTGCTTTGGGTCAGAGCCATCTCCGACGAGAGGATGATACCCGCCCTCTCCAGCGTGTCAAATCATCATGGCTCCAGAAGGGGACGCGCTCGATGCCTCACAAGGCGTCGGGCTTCCGGAGCCCGCGCTTGCGGCTCTTGCGTCGCTCACTCCGGCGGGCAAGCGCCTGCTTGAACCTGCCGCTCGCGCGGTCGACGGCCCCGTAAAGGTCGTCTGCCCGTTCGGTGATGACCACGGGTTCACCGGCTGTTGCGAGTCCGGCCTCGATCCGGCACGCCTTATCGATGCCGCCGCGCGGGCCGTTGACATCCTCGATCACCACCGTGACGGTGGAGATGCGCCGGCCGAACCGCTTGGCCGCGCTCAGCACCTTGCGCGCGACGTGCTCGCGAATCGGATCGGAAACGGGGACGTTCGTTGCGCGAATCACTAACTGCATCGTGCCTCCCTGGCCCGTGGCCGAACAGTGTGCCCGAAGCCGGCCCACTGCGGGCCGCCTGTTATTCCCTTTACGAATCGGACTGACGTGAGTTCGGCTCCCGGGCCTCAGAATGACCGCACTTTGGCTGCAGGGCGCGGCCTTGGCGGTCACAAAGAAAGTGGTCACAACGTCCCACTTTCTGCAACCCGCGGGCACTGCTCGCGCCAGGAACACATCTTCCGATCGCTGCGGCGTCAAGTACGTGGGGAAAGAGGGAACGCATCGTTCTTTCACGTCGTTGTGAAGTATTGGGATGAAGCGCACGATTCCTGGTCCGATCCGTCTGGCAGCACTTTCGGCGATCGCCCTGGGCGGGGCGGTCACGCCCGCGATCGGAGAGCCACAGCGGCCCGGCGCTGTCGTGGGTCGCGTCGCCGATGGGGAAATCAGCCCCGTCGCGGGCGCGCCGGATTGATGACCGATGCCGGTGAGGCTGTCGAGTGGACACCGACGAACGCGTGCGGCGAGTACGCGTGCAAGCCGATTCGGCACGGGCAGCACGCGGTCGGCGCTTCAAAGCCGGGTGTCGGACGGGGGCACGCGCCCAGATTCGCCGTGCGCCCGGGTGAGGCGCAACGGGCTCCGGCTCGTATCGGAGTGTGATGCACCCAGTTTCGACCGCGACCCTCAACAACTTGGATACGGCGTGAGCGCACCGCCCGCCTTCTCCTCCGCAGCGGCTTCTTCCTCGCGGAACACGCGGCATTGTTCGCTGATCGCGCGCAGGCAGTCGCGGATCGGCGCATGAAAGGGCCCGGTCGGTGGTGGCTCGACCGGGCCGAATGTGCGAGCAGCTGCTGCGTCCTTGCGGGACCGCCAGCGAAGATGGTTGCCGAGGACCGCCCGTCCTTGGGCGGCTTGTGTCGGCACTTCGTGCTGGCGTGGGCGTCGATTCCCTTCGCCGTCCGCTGCTCGCGCGTCATCCTGTTCGAGGCGGCCCGTGAAAGCTCGCGAGCCGCCCCTTCTTGGAAACCCCGCACTTCACTCTCTCGAGTGAAGCCGGGCTGGGTGGTCCATCACCCAACCTGCTCCGAGACCGGAGCACCGATGCACGCGAACGCGATGTCGGTCACCCCCGACCCCGCTTCGCTGTCCCGGTTGTCGAGCGCTCGTCCGTGGCGCCCGTGGTGATCCTGCTGTTCGGTCCTCAGTCCTGACGTCTGGATTCGATCTTCGCGACCAGGGCCGGCAGCCTCGCGAAGCGCTGGGCCAGCGACTGCTTCCACACCGCGCGATCGCGAACCTCCAGCCGATTGCCCGCACCAATCACAACCACTTCGCTCCCGCCCCCATTGAGTCCGGCTAGCTCCAGATGCTGCTTCGGGAGCGCGATCCGCCCGGCCGAATCGGGCTCGATCCGCTCTGCCAGAGAGAACAGATCGGCCTCCAGATCCGCGGCGTCCTGATCCGGCGTCAGCGTCGCTCGTCCGCCGCTCGCTCCCTGCTGCGCGAGCTCTTCGAAACAGGCCTCCGAGTAAAGCCTCACGATCCCGCCCGGCCACGGCACGCAGTACCAAGCCTTCCCGTCCCGCGCCTCGTCCCACGCATTCCGGTACTTGGCGGGAATCTGCAGACGCAGCTTCGCGTCGATCGTCAGCTCGGAATGTCCTGTGAACAGCATGACGTGTGGCTCCCTGGCTCATGGCCTGGGATTCTGCCCCACTTTGCCACACTTTGCAACACCACACCACACTTCTTCTGCAAAATGTGGAGAAGGTGTGTGTCGATCCACGTCGTCTGAACAGAGAGATCTGCTCCGTTGCGGTTATGGACGGGTGGTGATCGGTCGGAAGAAGGGTGGAGCATGAGCCGGGGAGATCGGGTACAGTCCGAGCGTCAGCGCTTGGCCTCTGGAGGGATGATGTCAGGAGCGAACCCCAGCGAACTCGACGCGGCGATCGGCATGCTGCCCGGCGGACACTTCCTGATGACGTCGGCGTATGAGGGCAAGCGGGCCGGTCACATCATTCGCTCTGTACAAGTTTGCTCGGACCAGCCGCGGCTGCTCTGCGTTGCGGCCCGAAAGGGCCACTCCATCGCTCCCTTGATCCGCGATAGCCATCAGTTTGCAATCTGCGTGATTGCCGCGACAGATGTGGCGCTGCTGAAGCGGTTTGAGGCCGAGGTCGCTCCCGATGAGCTGGGTGATGCCTTCGACGCCCTGGCCATCGAGACGCTGAACTCTCACTCGCCGGTTCTCAAGCGTTCCATGGTCGCGATCGACTGCGAGGTGGTTCGCCACTTCGATCTCGAGGCCGACCACGAGCTGTTCATCGGAAGCCCCACCACGGCAAAGGTTTATAGAACAATATCGTCTGCCAGCCGGATCGGCGGCTGAGGGCACCCGGTACCAAACCCCACCGGGATTGGGGCTCGATTCTCCGGGTGCTCTCCCGGACTCGAACGGGTTGGCTTCGTTATCGGGTCAGGGCGACCCAACCAGACCTCCCATACGGCGGAAGCACCTTACGTTCGCAACCGGACCACTGGCCCAGGCGGATGGAGTGGTGTAAATACATACTGAGGAAACACTTACGGCACATGGACGCCGCGCCGTGTACAAAGTGCGAATATTCTTGACAAATGACTTGCACATCGGCATACTCGCAGCATGGTCGGTGGTATACCCGGGACAATCCCCGGTGCGACTCCCGCCCGTGAGTTGATCGAGAGAGGTTCGGTTGATCGCTATCGCGAATTCGTCCCAACCCATTCTCGTGCGTGCGCATGGGATGCATTTGTTTCGAGAGAGAACTCAGGAGAGATAGACATGAAGACTGTGTTGAAGGCCGTTGGAATGCTGGCGATCGCAGCTGGTACCGCTTCTGCGGACATCCGTCTCGATTTGCCGTCGAATCACGTCATGCTCCCCGCCAGCGCGGTGGAAGCGATCGCTCTTGACTCCGGCGCGACCTCGCGCGGCACGCCCGTGTACTCCAGCATCCCGGGTCCGTACTCCGCGCTCGCGGCCGGTGCGTTCGCCCAGCGCGATGATTACGTCTCGGTCCATCCCGCGACCGGCAGCGGCAACTTCCAGATGGATGCGTTTAAGTTCGCTGGCGGCGTGACCGCCGTTGGCGGCATCCTGGACATCTTCTTCCTCGATGCCGGCCTGAACATTGTCAGCTCCTTCGGCGTGACCCTCGGCTCCGCCGGTGACTTCATCTGGACGATCACTCCCACCGTGCCCGCGCCCGCCGCGATCGGCGGCTTCATGCAGATCCAGACCCGCACCGGAACGACCGGTCGCTGGTTCGCGACGTCCACGGCCGCGGCCCCCGGCTCCAACAGCTTCGCTTCGGGCCACGGCAGCACGTTCAGCTCCGGTCCGAAGATCGCTTCGTTCGAGCTCCAGGCGCTCCCCGCCCCCGGCGCGGCCGCCCTTCTCGGCCTCGGTGGCCTCGTCGCCACCCGTCGTCGTCGCTGATCCGCAACCAGCACGAATCCCGTGCTGAGCAAATTCGCAAGTTCTTCGCAGTCGGCCCGGCTTCCCGCCGGGCCGGCTTGCTTTTTGGAATCGACTTTCGGGGCATATGAACGCAAGGTCAGCGAAGCGGGTGCTCTCCCCGCTCGCGGCGTGCGTTGTTGACACGCACCCACGCGGGCGGATGGTCCTTGATGAGCTTCACCAACTGGCTTGCCGTACAGCCCAGACGGATCGCGGCCTTGGCCGCATCGAGCTTCATTGCAAACAGCACGTCCATTGCCTCGGCCAGAAGCGATGGATAGTCCGCGTGCTCCGGGTTGCACGCGATCCGCGACCCTTGAAGCCGGGACTTCCAGAGGTCAGATCCGATCTCTCCAAGAGGCACTGAGCACCGATGCTCCGTTGCGAGCAAGAGGCGCAGACGCCTGATCGCGACCTGCCGATTCTCAGAGACGCTGCGCCGCTCGCCGGCATGAGACTCGAGGCCTGTCGGCAGGTGTTCAAGCTCCACCAGTGTCTCGACCTTGTTGCGGTGCTGCCCGCCCGGTCCCCCACTTCGGCCCCGCCCCTGTTTGCACTGGGCGAGGAGGGCCTCGTCGGAGAGCGCCGCGGGATGGTCACTGCCGCGTGGCCGCTCGCCCGTGCTGGTCTGGCTCGGCCGATGACTCATGGTGATCGGGGCTCGTCGACAGACGGCGCGGACGGACCGAACCACACCCGCTCGACGAGCGCGAGGCCGGAAGAATCCACGCGCGCGAGGTCGGCTCTCGTGAACGGGAAATAGTCGTTCCGCCCGAAGTAGGCCTCTGAGATCTCCGCGAAGTACTCCATGTGGTTGTTCATGGCATAAGCCCGCCGCGTCTGGCCTTCGGGAATCATCGCGAAGGGCACCCGCTCATAGACGCCGGACTTCACGGCGAGATCAAACGCCGCCCTGATCTCGGCAGGGTCACCGAGTTGATGCTGGAGCGCGTGGGCCAGTTCGTGCAGAATGCAGAGCGGCTGTTCGGCCCGCCAGAGCAGATACTCCGCAACGTCGCAGACTTCAACCGCGCCCGCCCGATCCGGCCCGTATCCAGCGTCCACGAGCCACTCTCGGCTCGGATGGTGGCAAAGGCCTCGGGCCTCCCAGCCGCCGGAGGAGGGAAGGTCGGGCGTGATCCAGATCGGTGTCGTTCGCTGGAGGAGGGCGATGGCCCCTTCGGGCAGGAGCCGAGCGGCCAGTTCCAGATCCCACGTCAAGGCCGCGAGCGTGCGCCGACCGTCGATCGACGTGTCCGCGAGCAGGTCGCGATGGACGAGCACGCGAAAGCCGGCGATCTCTCGCCCGTCGTACGCGTCAATCTGTGGAATGTCGGGGCGCGACGCCGGCGAAACGGCCTCGGGCGGCTGGATCTCCCGAGGCGCGATCGAAAGGAAGGCGAGCCAGAGCGAGAGTGTTGCCAATGTTGTGTTCAGCATGCGGTTGTCGGAGTGGGTTCGAGGGTGAGGTCATCGGAGGCGCCGGCGGCGTGGAGCACGTGTCCAAGACCGGCGACCATCGCGGCGTTGTCCACGCAGTATTGCATGGGAGGCAATCGAACATCCAGCCCGCGTGCAGAACCCAGCGCGAGCAGCTCCGCTCGGAGCCGCGAGTTGGCCGAGACCCCCCCACCGACGAGCAGAGTGCCGCAAGGATGGACTTCAAAGGCACGTTTGAGCTTCAGCACAACGGCCTCGACCGCCGCGCGCTGGAATGAAGCAGCGATGTCGCGTCGCTGCGCGTGCGTGAGCTCACCGGCCAGCCGCGCCCTGGGCTGCGTCTGGGGGTCGCCCCGAACCGCGAGCATCGTCGCCGTCTTCAGGCCACTGAACGAGAAGTCCAGAGATCCGGGTCGGATCCGAGCGATCGGGAGGGTGTGCGCGCGATCATCCGCCCCCGGTTCCGACGCGAGCCGGTCCAAGTTGGGGCCCCCGGGAAACGGCAGATCCAGGAGTGTCGCCGCCTTGTCAAACGCCTCGCCGATTGCGTCGTCGATGGTCGCGCCCAGTCGCGTGGGATGAACGGCTGAACCAAGGTGATAGAGCGAGGTGTGGCCTCCACTCACGACAAGCCCCACAGCCGGAAACAGAGGCCGCGCCCCCGGCTCAACATCCAGCAGCCCGGAATACAGATGGGCGTGGACATGATCGACGCCGATCAGCGGCAGGTTTCGGGACCAGGCAAGGGCCTTGGCCGCGGTCAGACCAACAAGCAGCGATCCGATCAGACCCGGGCGGTGCCCAACCGCGACGAGCGAAATATCGTTGAGGCTCGCGCCCGCCTCGCGAATGGCTGCTCGTACGACCGGGAGGATTCTTTCAACGTGCGCTCGCCCGGCCAGTTCCGGGACAACACCTCGGTACTCCGCGTGCAGATCGTTCTGAGACGCAACGATCGACGAGCGCACACGCCAGCCGTCCTCAACGACAGAGGCCGCGGTCTCGTCGCACGAGGATTCGATCCCGAGCGTCAGCACCGATCATTCGTCCGACTTGGGTTCGGGCTTCTTCGATGAATCGGAACCGGTTGCCGCCTCCGGCACGGTCGCGGGCTTCGCGACGTCCGCGAGCTGCAGGGCTCGTTCCAAGTTGGGACCGGTGACCGTGAGTTCGGAGATGGGCTGGCCGTCCCTGCCGTAGACCACGACGCGGCCGCCGGTCGGATCGATCTCGTCGTCCCAAAGGTCAGGCAACTCGGCGAGCTTGCCGCTCGCCGTCTGGAGCGACTCGATGCGTTCATCCATGCGGACAAGCTCGCGCTCAACTCGCTCTCGTGTCAAAAGAAGGCGCGCCAGCTCTTCGCCCGCCTGCTCGCCGCGACCCGGCAGCGGCCCGCCGGTCTTGAGCCACTCGCCGGTATCGATCTTCGCCTGGATCGCGCGCAGCGCGGCGGCCATCTGACGGTCCTTGAGCTTCTCGAGGATCTTGTCGGGATCGGACCAGTCGGATTCACCCTCGGACGCGCCGCCGCGAATGATGTCCTGCTCGCGCCGGATGGTGAAGATCTCGAACACCTCGTCATCGGTGATCGGGATGAAGAAGCCGTCTGTCGGATCGACGCCCCATTCGGCGGAGTCGCCCTTGCGGTGCAGCGAGCGACCTGAGGGCAGGTAGTACGCCTGTTCGGTGATCTTCAACTGAGCGCCGCCGGCATTGGGCAGTGTGCGGACGGTCTGCACGAGTCCCTTTCCAAAAGTGCGGGTTCCCACAACCACCGCCCGACCGTTCTCGGCGAGCGCGCCGGCAAGAACCTCGGACGCGGAGGCGGACTGGGCGTTCACGAGCACCGCGATCGGAAAGTCCGGGAGCGTCCCGGGCGCTTCAGCGCGTGCGACCTCTTCCGGATGCGAGCGCCCCTTGGTCGACACGATGACGCCCTCATTCAGGAACATGTCAGCGATCGCGATGGCATCCTGAAGGACGCCGCCGCCGTTCCAACGCACGTCCAGAATGAGACCCTTGACATCTCCCTTGTCCGCACCGGCCTGCCGCAGCGCTTCGGCGACTTCCAGCGAGCAGTTGGGCGTGAACTGCGTGAGACGCAGGTAAACGATCTTGCGAGCCGGATCGATGTACGACTGCCACTTCTGGGCGTCGGTGGGATCGCGGTGGAACCCCTTGACGGACCGCGTCTTGATCGGCTCTCGCTTGATGGCCAGTTCGAGTTCCTCACCCTTCCGCTCAATAGTGAGCGTGACCGTGGTCCCCGGCTCCCCCGTCAGCTTCTCGACGCACTGCTCGTCGCTGAGGCCGAACGTTGACTCGCCGTTGATCTTCACGACCTTGTCGTCGGCCATCAGCCCGACTCGATACGCGGGCGAATCCTCGAGCGGCGACGCGATCGTCAGCCAGCCGTCGCGGATCTGGATCTGAGCCCCGATGCCCACGTACTCGCCCGTCAGCTCCTTGTCGAACTCGCGTCGCTCACGGGCCGGGACAAAGACCGTGTAGGGATCGTTGAGCGTTGCGATCATCCCCTCGATCGCGCCGATCTGGAGCGCCTTCTGGTCCGGCTCCTCCAGATAGAAGCGGTCGATCGCACCCTTCACGTCCAGGAGCGGGTCGAAGAACGCAAAGTCGTCGCGCTGGGCGATCGCGAGCGTCGAACCAACGACGGCGACAACCAGCGTGGAGAAAAGAACGGTCTTGGTCACGAGGCGGGCGGTCTTCAAGGTCGTCTCCGAGATGGTGCGCGCTCCGGTGATACAAGGAAGTGATACAAGCGTAGGTTCGTCCGGTGACACCGCCGGGTTCAGATCCCGGGGCCGGATCCCGCCGCCCATATCATCCTCTGAATGCGGCTCCGCGCCTCAACCGGCATCCTGATCGCCGTGTTCCTCGGCTCGTGTGCCGCCACGTACGCGATTCAGGTGGGGGCCGTGAACGCGCGCCCCGCAGTCGGACTCATCGTTTCCATTACGCTCGTCGCCTCGGGTGCGGGGCTCCTCTGTCGCGGTGTCAAGTCCACCCGCGACACCATCAAGTCCACCCGCGACATCATCAAGTCCACCCGCGACACCATCCGGGGCAGAGGCCGCGCAAGCCGGGGGCTCTTCCCGCCTGGCCGTTGCCACGCGTGCGGCTACGACACCTCCAGCCTCGTCCGCGGCATCGTCGCCTGCCCCGAATGCGGCGCGATTCTGGCGTCCATTCCCGACAACTCCCCCGCTCCGAGAGGCACGGCCCATCAGGCGACGCGCCGACCATGAGCCCCCAGGGCCCGCGCGTACAATCACGTGGAGGCGAGATACCAACACGCATGACCGCAAATAAAGAACGTACGACAATCAAGGTCCAGTCCGAGCGGGCGATCCTCGCCGCGGTGCGGCTTCCGGAATCCAACTACGACGTTGCCAATCCCTTTGGCGAGCTCCGCGCCCTCGCTGAGCAGGCCGGGGCGACGGTGGTCGGCGAGGTGGAGCAGCGCCGCGAGCGGCCCGAGGCGGGCATGTTCATGGGTCGCGGCAAGGTCGAAGAGCTCAAGGGCATCTGCGACGTGACCGATGCCCAGACCGTCATCTTCGACCACAATCTCTCGCCGCGCCAGATCAGCAATATCGAAGAGGTCGTGAAGCGCAAAGTGATCGACCGCAGCGAGTTGATCCTGGACATCTTCGCCAGCCGCGCGACCACGCACGAAGCCAAGCTCCAGGTGGAACTGGCGCAGCTTGAGTACACGTTTCCTCGCCTGAAATCGATGTGGAGCCACCTTGAGCGCCAGGCGGGCGGCGGCATCGGCAGCCGCGGGCCGGGCGAGCAGCAGCTCGAAACCGACCGGCGGCTGGTGCAGGCCCGAAAGCTGGATCTGCTGCGCGAGCTGCGCCAGATCCAGGACCGCAAGCGACGCGAAGTGCGCAAGCGCAAGACCGACCATGTGACCGTTGGGCTCGTCGGCTACACCAACGCCGGCAAGAGCACGCTGTTCAACACGCTGACCACGGGAGGCGCGTACGCGGACGACCGCGTCTTTGCAACGCTCGTCACGCGCACCCGCGACTGGGACTTGGGAGGCGGGCTTTCCGTCATGCTCTCGGACACCGTAGGGTTCGTGCGCGATCTGCCCCACAATCTCATCGCTTCCTTCCGAGCCACCTTGGAAGAGGCCACACATGCCGACCTGCTGCTTGTCGTGCTGGACGCATCCGATCCCGCGGCGGAGCTTCAGTATCGCACCGTGATGTCGACGCTCGAGGACCTCTTCAAAGAAACCGCTGCCCACGAGGAGGCCGAGGGCGAGTCTTGGTCAGAGCCGACGGTCGTGCTGCTCCTGAACAAGACCGACCGGCTGACGAGCAACGCGTCGGTCCTGGAGTGGCAATCTCGCGCTCCGGGAGCGATCGCGATCAGCGCGATGCCCGGTCCGGATGGTCGCATGAAGAGGGGACAGGAGGAGCTGGAAGAACTGGTCCGCACCCACGCCCAAGGGGAGGTCTCCGAGGTTGTGCTCCGCCTGCCCCTGAGCGAGGCCAAGGCGATCCACATCATCGAGAACCGGGGCGAGGTCTTGGACCGGTCGTACGACACGACCAGTATGACGGTCCGTGTTCGGATCGGACGCCGCCAGATCGACCAACTCCGGTCCGCGGGGACCAAGATGGAAATCTTCGCGGCCGATCCACCCCCCAAACGTCGCAAGAATGCGGCCCCCTCACCCGGTTCCGAGAACCCGGTCTCCGGGATTCCGTGATTCCAAGTGAACGCGCGGTGGACCCGGGCCGGTCAGGATGCGATACTTCTCCGCGCCGCCCGGATCGCCGGCAGCGCCCTTTGTGCCCGATCTTGCCACCTTAGCTCAGCGGTAGAGCGATGCTTTCGTAAAGCATAGGTCCGGGGTTCAAATCCCCGAGGTGGCTCTTGAGTGTCCGAAAATCGAACGGAGCCCGGTCCTGCGACCGGGCTCCGATTCGTTATCAGGTTCCGACTTGCCCGCAGGGCGTCAGCCCGGGTCAACCGGAGCAGGGGCCGCTCGACTGGCCGCCGAACGCATCGAAGAAGTCCAGGAAGTCGAGAATATCGACGAATGTGTCTCCGTTGAAGTCGGCATCAACGGCCGTGCCACACGGTGCGGGCTGGTTCTCGCAGTTGCCGAAGGAGTCGAAGAAGTCCAGGAAGTCGAGGATGTCGACGATCGTGTCGCCGTTGACGTCGGCCGTGCAGAGCGTGCGGACCTGCACCATGTCGATGCCGTCAGGAATGGGCAATGAGAGCAGGGCTTGCCCAAACGTCTCGGAGAAGGCCATGTCCGCGGGAGAGGACGTCAACGCCACCGAGCGGTCGAGCGCGGTCGAGACGCCGTCGGCGTTGAAGATCCACAGGCGTCCACCGTTGTTGTCCGCGCCAGACGCATACAGCTTCCCATCGGCATCCGAGAGATACGCCGAGCGGATCGCGCCATTGGCGCCGAGGGCCACGGTCTTCACGACGGCGTTCGTCGCCGTGTCAATCACCGAGACATTCCCCGTTCCAAAGCCGTTGGTGCCGACGTAAAGATAAGTCCCGGAGGCATCGGTGTTGAGCGAGAGAGGCGTGGAAACGGGGACGGTGGCAACAGCCGTTGAGCCGGCCCCTGCGATGTTCACCACCGTGACGGAGTTGCCGAAGCTGTTCGAGACATACGCGCGGCTGCCGGCCGGATTGAAGCTCACGCGAAGCGGGAAGTCCCCGGTCGGAACGTCCGCGACAACCGCCATCGTCGACGTGTCGATCAGACGGAGCAGGTCGTCGAACGAGCGGCACACGGCAATCAGAGAGCCGTCCGGTGAGACGGAGATGCCGCTGAACTCAGAGAACGAGTATCCCACCGCGCCTGTCTGCCCCGCGAGCTGCGTGGCGACCACACTTGACGCCGCGCCGTTCAGGGCGATCTTGTGGATGCGATCGGTCCCCGCCAGCGTGAGCACATACGCGAACGCGCTGTCGGGGCTTATCACGACACGGGAAGGCCGGTCGAACACGGAGAGATTCACAAAGGTCGACTTCGTCACGGGATCGATGATCGACACGGTCTGCCCGTCAGCGCTGGTGGCCACAATGTGCGCGCCGTCGGGCGACGCCGCCGCGTCCAGCGTGCGGAACGCGGTGTCGATCAGCGCCGAGAATGTCCCTGATCCAAGATCGACGAAGCCGGCCGAGCGGCTCGTGCAGTTTCCAAAGAAGAGCGTCTCACCATCGGGCGTGATCGCCAGCTCACGGGTGGAGTCGGACTCCTTCGCAAGCCCGGTGAGCGAGAAGCCCAGGAACGATGACGAGGCCCCGTTGATGTTGTAGACCTGCACGTCTTCCGCGAACCGATTGTTGAGCGCGATCGCGATGTTGGCAGTCGGGCTGGTCACGGCCTCGGCGCAGGCCGCGAACGTGATCGAGGCAACCTGTGTGCGCGTCGCGAGACTGATCACGCGGCTGTTGAAGTTGGAGATGAACGCGAACTGGTTGTCGGCGGAGAACTCAATGTCGCCGGGCGAGCCCGTGGAGATCTTGGTGAGCGCGCCGGTGGTGAGATTCACGAACTCGATCTCGTTCAACTGCGAGACGATGGCGTGCGTGCCGTCCGGTGTCACGCGGACCCGCGACCAGAAGTTGTCGGCGGAAGTTGAGAACGACGTGCCAATCGTGTTGCTCGCAAGATCAACCCGGGCGACGCGGCGCGTGGTGCCCTCATACGACACCACCGCAAAGTTGCCGACGGGGGAGACGTCCACCGCCGCGGGCTGGTCGAAGGTCGCCAGGGCCGCCAGTTCCGCGCCGGTCGCGATGTCGTAGATGTAGATCCTGTCCTCAAAGCGTTGCGGGTAGATGATCTTCGAACCGTCGGCCGAAAGGGCGAACGTCGTGAATGAGTCGCCGAAGATGCCGTATTCAGGCGTCGCATAGCCGCCCGTCGCGCCCTGGGAGGCCGAGTCGATGGTGTACGCCTCGGTGAGCGTGTCCAGATCGATCACAGAGAACGAGCTGAACACCGCGTCGTTGATCACACCGACGATGGCGCGCTCCCCATCCGGCGTGACGGCGACGCTGTACGGCTGATCGCCGGTGATCGGGATCTGCGCGACCTCGGTGTGCGTCGCGATATCGATGACCGAGACCGTGTTCGAAAGGACATTGGGCGTCAACGCGTACTGCCCGTCGGGCGTGACCGCGATGTCGACGGGGTACTCCCCCACTTCAACCGAGTGCGTGATCGTCCTGGTCGCGACATTCAGGAACGTCACCGCGTTCGTCTGCGCGTTGACGATCACGGCCTGCGTGCCGTCCGGAGTGATCGCGATGTCGCGCGACGAGTCGCCGTCGGGGCCGTCCTCCGACGAGAGGAAGCTCACTTCATCCAGACGCGACACAACCGGCGACGGCCGGACGACCCGCACCGCGCGATCCAGCATGAAGTACTCAGGACACACCCCGGGGGCCATCGTTCCGTCGGGCGAGGTCCAGACATCTGGCCCCGCGGCTCCTGCGGCGGCGGCGAACGTTGACAGCATGGCTGTTGCGATCAGACGCATCTCGGTCTCCTTCAGATCGTTGCGGGCTTGTTTCAGTGACATCGCACCAGCAGGCGGCGCGATCCGGATCCAGGGCTCGCCCAGAGTAATCGGAACCGCCCCGGCCAATCAAGGCCACTTTGCATCGCCCGCAACCTCTCCATCTTCACACCAGACCGGCGTACCCCCCTGATGCAGCAACTTCGTCGTTCCTTCACACAACGCTGACCGCACGAGAACAGCAGGTTGTAGCTGTCCATCTATCTTGACTGTCCTTGAAGTCGGCGTGAGGCGTCGATGCAAGGAACCGACAAGGGAATGAGCGTGCATCACGACTTACGGAACAGCCGGGCCGCGTTCGCGCTGATCGAACTGCTGGTTGTCATCGCGGTGATCGCGCTCCTGATAGGGATTCTCCTCCCCTCTCTCGATGCCGCCCGAGAGGCCGCACGCACCAGGGCGTGCGCGAGTGGCCTGCGCCAGATCGGGCTCGGGCTGGTGGGATACGCGAACGATTTTCGTGGTTTCTACGGGGGCGGTCCGTTGTTCTCCTGCAGCGACACGTATGCAGTCGCGTCGGTCGGAACGACGACGTACTCCGGCTCGATGTCGAGCGCGGGCGTCTCGCGATTGCGCGGGGATATCCGTGGCGGCGATTCGCGGCGAATGGCAGCATCCAACACGCCGCGCAGCCGCGAAGGCGCCTCGAGCTCAAACGCGTGAACGTCAGGACCCGACGTCACGAGCAAACGCTTCGACGCGCGATCAAACGCCGGAATCTCCGCACCCGGGATCGGCACCCTCGCGAGCGGGATCAATGTGATGGCGAGTGCCTTCGGACCGAGCATGCGGCTGCGTCCCTCCGGGCTGGAGAAGCCCCGTTCAGCCGACGCTCTAGAAACAAAGCGACCCGCCGGATGGCGGGCCGCTCGCGAACTGTGTGATCAACGCGTGAAGACCGCTCAGGCGGCTTCGCGATTCAGCCCGATGCCGTTGCAGGTCCCGGGGACCGAACCACCAGTGGGCGTGTAGCCGTTGACGAACTGCCCGTTCGTGTACTGGCCCGTGGGGTGCTGGCCATTGAACGGCTGCCCGTACGTTCCGTTGAACGGGCCGTTGAAGGGCGCGTAGTTGAACTGGCCGCCATAGTTGGTGGGGCCACTGAAGGGGGAGGTGTAGCCGGGCGTCCAAGGGAACGCACCGAAAGACGGAGTGCTATATCCCTGCGCGAAGTTGAAGGGCGTGTTGAAGCCGTAGCCGTAAGGCGTCGTCGTGTTGAACGTGCTGAAGGGTGTGTTGTAGCTCTGCTGCCAGTTCCAAGCGGGGAATCCGCCCAAGCCATTGCCGCCGAAGCCCGACTCATACGACGTGAAGGGATTCACAAAGCCGGGCGTGAAGCCCGCGAAGTTCTGCGGGAAGCTGCCCTGGGGAAAGCCGGGCGTGGGCCAGAAGTTGAACGAGGGCCAGTTGTTGAACGAGGGGAAACTGTTGAACGCGGGATAGCCGAAGCCGCTCGTGAACGGCGAGGGTGCGAAGCCGCCGAATCCGGAGAACCCGGAATAGCCCTGAGCGCGGAAGCCGGGGTTGTTCCAGCCGCCGAAGATCGGGGCATTGCTGAACTGTGACCACTGCTGCGGCCACTGGAAGTTGGAAGGGCCGTACGGAGTGGGGCTGAAACCGGGCGCATTGAAGCCCGGGGTGTAGCCCGGGTTGGCGAAGGTGCCATTGGTGAAGCCGGGGTAGGGGTAGCCGGTCGTCGTTCCGGCGTAGCTGGACGGCGTGAAACCATTGAAAGGAACGTTGCCAGTCGGGGCAGGGATGCCGCCGAAGCCGTTGCTGGTGTTGCCACAGAAGGTGGAGTTGGTCGGGAACGTGGTTGTCATGTCTGCTCCTGGCATCGAGCCGCTGTGCTCGTGTGACTCGCCACCCCCGCCATGGGAGTGCGGTTCGCACGGGTGTTGATGACGAACATTCTGCGAACCCTCACCGCCGCCCGCCGCCTCATCCGAGACGAGGCGGAGTGGCCGTGCCGTTCGCTTTTTGGAGTTTCTGCCCAACGTGGGGGATCTATCGGGTAGGTGAATCTGCTCACTTTCGTGACGTTCGACATTTCGCCGACAGCCGTTCGACCCGGGCAAAACCTGCGCTGTGGGCGTCGTTCAGCCCGGCGCGCACCCGCTTAGAAGGGGAAAAGACCCCGATTCTGGCGCATCGCACCCCCGAACGAAACTCTCGCATACACGCCTGCGAACCGCTAGACTGAGTGTGCCGATGAACCCCGCGTGCGCGTTGCCCCACCCGGGCCGCTGCCAAGGAGGCTTCCATGCGTCAGATCGCTGCGTTGCTGGTTGCCGCAGGTGTATCGATCGGGCTTTCACCGATCGCGTGTTCGACTGCACAGGCCCAGACGGCGGCTCGGACCGAGACCCAGGCCAAGCGCGAAACCATCTCGCGGATGCTGCGCCCCGTGTCGATCTCATTCGATGGCCAGCGGCTTGAGGACGTCATGTCCTTCATTCAGCAGCTCACCGGGGCCGACATGGAGGTCATGTGGCTCGACGACCGCAACCCCGACGGCCTCGACAAAGAGACGCTCGTCACCCTCACCGTCAAAGACGTCTCCGCGCTGACGCTCGTGGAGAAGGTGCTCGCCAAGTCCCAGACCGACTCGCTGGGAGGGGGCAACGGCTGGCAGATGTCAGATACCGGAGCCATCCAGATCGGACCCAAGCCCCGCCTCAACGTTCACCGGCGCGTCGAGATCTACGACATCAACGACCTGCTCATAGAGATTCCCGACTACGACAACGCTCCCGAGTTTGACCTTTCACAGGTGCTGCAGAGCAATCAGGGCGGAGGAGGCGGTGGGCAGAGCCCATTCCAGAACACCGAGAGTGACGACGAGCCCCTCGTGCCCCGCTCCGAGCGCGCGGACGAGTTGAAGGAACTCATCACAGAACTTGTTGAGTTCGACCAGTGGGTCGACAACGGCGGCGACGCGGCCTCAATCCGCTACTGGCAGGGGTCCTTCATCGTCAACGCGCCCGACTACGTGCACCGCCAGTTGGGCGGCTACGGCTGGTGGCCCGCGCGGCGCACCTCGCAGGCCGGGGCAACTGTCGAGAGGCGCTGGGTCACCATCAATGGTCGGTTCGAGCACGCCACAATCGACGGGTTCGCCGAGAGAGCGGTCGGAGGCACGGCCGGGGGCGGCAACGCGGGAGGCGGCGGCACGCCCGGTGGCGGCGGCTGATCAGTCATCGCAGGTCACGAGACGAATCAACCCACGACCCTGCCCCGCGGCAGGGTCGCGTTCTTTGACTCCCGAACGCTCGACCCACCCCGTGCTCAGCGAGCAATCGATCTGGCACGGTCACGCTCGCGGGCCGCTCGCTCCAGGTACAGCGTCTGCGTCGGATAGGCGAACTCGATGCCGTCCCGCTCGAATCGCCGCATCATCTCCAGGTTGATCGCCTGCTGCACGTCCATGTACACGTTGTACTCGGCGCTCAGCACGAAGTACACCACCTCGAAATCCAGCGACGATGCGCCGAACTTCTGAAAGTGGCACCGGTCGAAGCGCGTCCGCTCCATCCCGCTGACGATCTCGCGGACCCCGCTTGCGATTGAAGCCGCCTGCTCGGCGGACGTCTGGTAGGTCACGCCGAACGTGAAGACGATCCGCCGCTCCTGCATGCGCTTGTAGTTCCGAATGCGGCTGGAGAGCAGGTCGTTGTTGCCGAAGATGAGCTGCTCACCCCCCAACGAACGAACGCGTGTGGTCTTGATGCCGATCTTCTCGATCGTCCCCATCTCCGAGCCGACAACAATGAAGTCCCCGACCACGAACGGCTTGTCCAGCGTGATCGTGAGCGAACCGAAGAGATCGCCCAGCACGTTCTGCACCGCGAGCGCGATCGCGATTCCGCCCACGCCAAGTCCGGCGATCAGCGCGGTCACATCGACGCCGAGATTCTCAAGAGCGAGCAGGAGGATGGCCGCATAGACCACCGTCAGAATCAACCAGCGGAAAGTCCCTATCGCTCCGGCCAGCGCAGGATCCGCATGACCCTCCGAATCAATCGCCCTGTGCCGGAGCCACCACGCGGCGAGCCACTCCATCAACGATCCCGCCCACGCGACGAACTGGATCGCGATCGCGATGACCGCGGCCTTCCAAACCCACGACCAGATGAGCGTCACGGTCGCGGCATCGATCGGCTCCAGCGTTGCATATGTCACCGAGCCCGCCACGAGCCCAACCAGCAGCAGCGTAGTCGGCTGAACGCGCTTCAGGAGGTTGTGAATAAGCGCGCGGGGAGAGGTCGCGGGAGAGTCCGCGAATGACTTGCTCCGCTTCACCACGCGCAGCAGCAGCGTGATGAGCAACGAGACCGCGATCGCTGCACAGCCCGCGGCGATCCACGACGCCAGCGAGTTCTGAAGATTCGGTGATGGCATGAAGCCATGCTACGACCAATGGGCCCGGATGTGAACCATGCTCGGGCCCGGATCTCGCACAAGCGCCCGCTGTGCCGCATCATGAAGTCACGGTGAAGCAGCCCTCGTTCAGGCCGGATTCCCGCCATTTCACGAACCGACATCCTCGCTCATCGGAGGACAGGAGCAGACCAGGTTGCGATCGCCGTACGGATTGTCGATCCGCCCGACAGCGGGCCAGAACTTGTGCTCGCGCGTCCACGGCGCGGGGAACGCGCCCTGCTCGCGCGAATACGTGTGCTTCCACTCGCTCGCCGTCACGGCGTGCATCGTGTGCGGCGCGTGCTTGAGGGCGTTGTCCTCGCGATCCGCTCGCCCCTCCTCGATCGCACGGATCTCCTCGCGGATCGCGATCATCGCCTCGCAGAAGCGATCCAGTTCCGGACGCGGCTCGCTCTCCGTCGGCTCAATCATCAGCGTCCCCGGCACCGGGAACGACATGGTCGGCGCGTGGAACCCGAAGTCCATCAGACGCTTGGCGATGTCATCGACCTTGATCCCCGCGCTCTTGTCAAAGTCGCGGCAGTCCAGGATGAACTCGTGAGCGCACGTGCCGCTCTTGCCGGTATAGAGGATCTTGTAGTGCTTCTCCAGGCGCTTGGCCATGTAGTTCGCGTTCAGGATCGCGACCTCCGTGGCGTTCTTCAGGCCCTTTGCGCCCATCAGCGCGATGTACACCCACGAGATCAGGAGGATCGTCGCCGAGCCGAAGGGCGCCGCAGAGACCGGCCCCGCGGCCTTCGCGCCCGCGCTCGTCGGATTCCCCTGCTCGCGATCCCTCCACGGGCTGAGCACAGGGTGTCCCGAGAGGAACGGAGCCAGGTGCGGCGCGACACCGATCGGGCCCATGCCCGGACCGCCGCCGCCGTGCGGAATACAGAACGTCTTGTGCAGATTCAGGTGGCAGACGTCGGCGCCGATCATGCCGGGGCTGGTGAGGCCCACCTGCGCGTTCATGTTCGCGCCGTCCATGTACACCTGCCCGCCGTGATCGTGCACGATCTTGCAGATGTCCTTGATCGACTCCTCGAAGACACCGTGGGTCGATGGATACGTGACCATCAACGCCGAGAGCGTTTCCTTGTGCTCGGCCGCACGCTTCTTGAGATCTTCAACGTCGATGTTGCCCCGCGCATCACACGCGACCGGGACGACCTTCATGCCCGCGATCACGGCCGACGCCGGGTTCGTGCCGTGGGCGCTCGTGGGGATCAGGCAGACGTCGCGCGTGTCATCGCCGCGCGACTTGTGATACGCACGAATCGCGAGCAACCCCGCGTACTCGCCCTGGCTGCCGGCGTTGGGCTGGAGCGACACGGCCGCAAAGCCCGTGATCTCTGCCAGCCAAGCCTCCAGATCCTTGAAGACCTGTGCATACCCCATCCACTGGCTCGCCGGAGCAAAGGGATGCATCTTCCCGAACTCCGGCCACGTCACCGGGATCATCTCGGCCGTCGCATTGAGTTTCATCGTGCACGACCCGAGCGGGATCATGCTGAACGCCAGCGAAAGGTCGCGCCCCTGCAACTTGAAGATGTAGCGGAGCATTTCGTGCTCCGAGTGGTACGCATTGAAGATGCGGTGGGTGAGATAAGCGGATGTCCGCTCCATCGAGGCAGGAACCGCCGCCGAACTGACCTTGAGCGTCGCGCCCATGACCTTGGCAAGGGCCGTCACATCCTCGACCGTCGATGTCTCATCGAGGGAGATGCCAAGCGTCCCGTCGCCGAAGTCGCGCAGGTTCATTCCCGCCGCTTCCGCGGCCAGGAGAACCCCGCTCGCGGGCTTCGCTGGCCGCACCCGGATCGTGTCGAACGGCGACGCCGTCAGCACCGTGTGGCCTGCAGAAGCGAGAGAATCCGAGAGACACCTGGTGAGCGTCGCGATCCGCGTCGCAATCCTCTTCAACCCGTGCGGCCCGTGATAGCACGCGTACATCCCCGCCATGATGGCCAGAAGCGCCTGGGCCGTGCAGATGTTGCTGGTCGCCTTCTCGCGCCGAATATGCTGCTCGCGCGTCTGGATCGCCATCCGGTACGCCGTGTTGCCGTGCGAATCTTTCGACACGCCGATGATCCGTCCGGGCAACTTGCGCACGTACTTGTCGCTCGTGGAAATAAACGCCGCGTGCGGCCCCCCGAATCCCATCGGCACGCCGAACCGCTGCGCACTTCCAACCGCAATATCCGCCCCCCCACCGCCCCACTCTCCCGGCGGCTTGATGAGCGTCAACGCCAGCAGATCCGTCGCCGCGACAACCAGCGCGCCCGCGCCGTGCGCCTGCTCGCAGACCTTCGCGTAATCCCTGATCTCTCCGCTGGTATTCGGATACTGCACGAGCACACCGCACAGATTGCCCTTGGACCAGTCCGCCTTGAAGGGATCGCCCGTCACGATCTCGATCCCGAGCGACTCCGCTCGCGTCCTGCACACCTCGATCGTCTGCGGGTGGCAATCATCCGCGACGAAGAATGCCCCCTTCGCCTTATTGCCTCCCCCGGCGCCGACGATGCTGAAGCACATCGCCATCGCTTCAGCCGCCGCCGTGCCCTCATCCAGCAGCGACGCACCCGCGAGAGGCAGGCCCGTCAGGTCCGCCACCATGGTCTGGAAGTTCAACAGCGCTTCAAGCCGCCCCTGCGCGATCTCGGCCTGGTACGGCGTGTACTGCGTGTACCACCCCGGGTTCTCAAGGATGTTCCGCAGGATCACGCCCGGCGTGATCGTGTCGGAATACCCCATCCCGATGTAGCTCTTGAAGACCTTATTCTGATCCGCGATCGCCCGCAGTTTCGTCAGCACCTCATGCTCGCCGAACGCGCGGTCCGTGGGCAGCCCCGCCAGCTTGAGCGCGTCGTGCTTCCGGATCGATGCGGGCACCGTCGCCGCCATCAACTCATCCAATGTCCGGTACCCGATTAGCGCGAGCATCTCGCCCTGCTCCTCGACCGAGGGGGCGACGTGGCGGTGCACAAACGTGTCCGAAGGGTGGATCACCCCGTGGTCGGACGACGCAACAGAAGCGGACGACGCGGGCTTGGACTGGGCGGCGGTGGTCTGGCTCATCTCTTGACACGACCTCGGGATCGACCCCTCTCGCACTGGATGGCGAACCGGCGTCCGTTCGTCGCGTCACACGCGACGAGGCGGTGAACAGAGCCGCGGAGGGGGATCGCCCAATCGTAGGTGGAGCCCGCCGGTCCGCCAACGCCCGCAACGGGGCATCGCGAAAGGGGTAGAAGCCCGAATCACCGCGTCCAGCCCGCCGCGTCGCGGCTAGACTCGCGCTCCCGCCCGCATCCCTCCTTTGGAGCCGCCCACATGCCTCCGACCGCTCAACCCAAGCTCCGCGCACTCTGCTGCCTGCTGCCTCTGGCCGTAGGCGGCCTGCAAACGTTCGCGCAGGGCGAAACGGCCTCGTCGGTCGCCCCGATTCCGGCTCCTGTTCCATCTCAGACACCTCAGGCGTCACCCGATGGCAAGTCGGGTATTTTCGCCTTAGGCGAGAGTCCGGTGGCCGAACTCCTGACCACACTCGGGCCGGATGTCTCGCGATACATGCAGCATGTGATGACCCTTGCCAACCCCTTCTTCGAGGGTCGGGCCCCGGGCACCCGCGGCAACGAGATCGCGCAGGAGTACATCGAGTTCTGGTTCAAGCAGTTCGGGCTTGAGCCGGCCTTCACCGAGTCCTCCGCCTTCAACGCCGCCGACGGCACGGAGATTCTCACCTCGTCCCCCACCTATCGCCAGCCCTTCGAGGTCGGGGTTGAGATGTACGTCGACGGCGCGGCGGTCTCGATGAACCTCGGCGATGCGGATCCCATCGCGCTCGCGGCGGGGCGCGACTTCTCCGTCCTGGGCATGTCCGGCAGCGGCCAAGTCACCGCCCCCATCGCGTTCGTCGGCTACTCGATCGTCGGCGGCCCGAACGAGTACGGCAGCTACTTTGGCGATAACGCCGACCTCACCGGCAAGGTCGCGCTCATCTTCCGCTTCGAGCCCATGGATGACGAAGGTCGGAGTAAGTGGATTCGCGAGGGCACCGAGGGCTGGTCGAGCTACGCCGCGTTCGCGCCCAAGGTCTCCGCCGCGGTTCGACGCGGAGCGTCCGCCGTCATTGTCGTCAATCCCCCGGGAGCCAGAGACGATCGCGCCGGCAAACTCGCCACGTGGCGCGACACCACAGGGCAGGGCGGATCGGGGCGCGTCCCCGTCGTCATGATCTCCGAGGACATGGCCGATCGCCTCGTTCGCGCGGGCGACGCGGACAATCGCTCGCTCATGGACCTGAGAAAGCTCGCCGACGAGAAGGGCGAGATCATCGACCTCCCGGGCGCGACCGTCACGTTCGATGTCGCGACGCGATTCGCGCCGAACAAGACCGCCAACATGGGGGCGATCCTCCGAGGCAAGGGCGCACTGGCCGACGAGTACGTCATCATCGGCTCCCACTTCGACCACGTCGGCTATGGCTGGTTCGGATCACGCTCGAACGAGCCCGGAAAAATCCACCCCGGCGCGGACGACAACGCCTCGGGCACGTCGGGGATGCTCCTTCTGGCCGAACGCCTCAGCCGCGCATATGCGTCCGCTGGCGATTCTGCAAACCTCCGCTCCGTCTTCTTCATGGGCTACTCCGCGGAGGAGTCGGGCTTGAACGGCTCGGCCCACTATGTGCAGAACATGATCGTCCCGAAGGAGAAGCACACGATCATGCTCAACCTCGACATGATCGGCCGCGTCCGAGAGGGAAACCTCGAGGCCAACGGCACCGGCACGGCCGTCGGCCTGGAAGAGATGGTCAAGCCCTTCTTCGAGGAATCCGGCCTTAACATCGCCGCCAAGCCGGGCGGATCCGGCCCCTCCGATCATGCATCCTTCAACGCGGTCGGTATTCCGGTGATGTTCTTCTTCAGCGGCCTCCACGACGAGTACCACTCTCCAACCGACATCGCGTCAACCATCAACCCCGTCGGCGCCGTCAAGGTAGTGGATCTGGTCGAGAAGATCGCCATGGCCTGCGCGACCCGCACCGAGCCCCTCACGTTCGTGGCGACCGACGGCTCCGGCGGCACCCCCGGCAATCCGACACGTCGCGTTCGCGTCCGCTTCGGCATCGCGCCCGGCGACTACTCCGGGACAAGGCCGGGCGTGCTGGTCGGCCAGGTCTTTCCCGAGACCTCCGCCGCCGAGGGCGGCCTGCAGGCCGGTGACCTCATGGTCAAGTGGAATGATGTTGAACTCAAAACGGTTGAAGATTGGATGCCCCAGCTCGAGAAGGCCGAACCGGGCGACGAGGTCACCATCACGTTCATCCGTGGCGACAAGGAAGAAACCACAAAGGTCAAGCTCAAGTCCAGCCGCCGCAACACCGGCGGCTGAACCTCGCCCGCGCGCGACCCCCCGACATCACCTATCGAACCCGAACCAGCGGAGACGCCAGCCCCCCGCCTCATAGTTCATGTCCATGAAGTTCCAGCGGAGGTCCATCGCGGAAGGCCCGCTGACCTTCAGGCGCTGCACGCCCCCCCCGACACCCTTCATGTACACCCCCGGGGTGTACTCGCCCATCGGCATGAGGTTGAAAAGCTTCATGATGTCGGTCCGCCGCTTCCTGAACTCATCAAACGCCTCGCCGGGATCCAGACCGCGGTCATAGAACTCGCGCTTGGTGATCTCGCTCAGCACCTGCTCGACAAACAGCTCCCGCTCGCCCTTATCGATCGTGTTGATGATGTGCGCCATCAACTGCCGGCCCGTTTTCGAAACGAGCTTGATCGTGCCGTCTGGAAGCTCAATGACCAGAGAGTCCGCATCGGTCGCCGCCGGATCGACCCGACGACCCTCGAAAGGATCGCCCACGGGCGCGGTATTGGACTGCGCCCCGGGCACCGCCGCGAGGATCGGTCGATAGCGAACGATCTTCTCTTCAGTCTCACACCCCACCAGCGCGACAACCGCAAGAATCGCCATCATCGATGTGCCGTGCCTCGCGCGCACCGCTCACGCTCCCACCGGCTGAGGCGAGGCGACGGGCAGCAGCGTGGGCTCAGGCGAGCCGCGCCGCCAGCAATCATGCACGGCGAACCTCAGCTCCTCCTTCACGAAGTCGCCTCTTGCGTGGCACCCGCGAGACTCCTCCCGCCACGCCGCCGACTGCGCCATGATCGACGCCACCAGCAGCATGTTCTGTGTCTCCCACCCTTCGGGCTCATCAAAGATCTTGTCCAGCGTGTATCGGGCCCAGAACCGCAGCATGTCAACCGCGTCCGCGAGCTTCCCACCCGTCCGCGCGATCCCCACGTTCTTCCACATCGCCGAGCGCAGGCTCGACCGCACATCCTCAAGGTCCAGCTCGCCCATGCTCGAAGGCCGCACGTCGCTGATCACCGGCACAGGAGCGGGCCTGCGCGCCGCCTCCAGACCAAGCGCCCCGTTCACAGCGCCCGCCGCGTGACCCGCCGCATCCCCGATCACCAGCCCCTCCAGCAGCGAGTTGCTCGCCAGTCGATTCGCCCCGTGAAGCCCCGTCGACGCGACCTCACCCACCGCAAACAGCCCAGGAACATCCGTGCGACCGTGAAGATCCGTTCGCACCCCGCCCACCATGTAGTGCGCCGCAGGATGCACGGGGATCAGGTTCTTCGATGGATCAAGCTCGAACTGCCGAAGCAACGCGGCAATGCCCGGAAAGCGCCTGTCGAAACGCTCGATGTGGCGGCAGTCCAGCCACACGTGACGCCCCCCCTGCTTCGAGATCTGCCGAACGATCGCCTGGCTCACCACATCGCGCGGCGCGAGTTCCGCCAGCGCATGCACGTCCGGCATGAACCTCGCGCCCGCGGCATCCAACAGATGCGCGCCCTCGCCCCGAACCGCCTCAGAGATCAGGAATCGCGCCGCACCCGGCAGGTACAGCGTCGTCGGATGAAACTGCATGAACGCCATGTCGGCGAGCGTCGCGCCCGCTCGATACGCCATCGCCAGGCCGTCGGCCGTCGCCACAGGCGGATTCGTCGTCTCCCGATACACCACCCCCGCGCCGCCCGTGGCCAGCATCGTCGCCCGAGCCCAGATCATCTGCAACCCGTACCGCGCGTGATACGTGATCGCCCCCAGCACCGTGGAGCCCGGCTCCGGCGAAGCCGTGATCAGGTCCAGAGTGAAACAGTGCTCAAAGACACGCACATTCGGCAACGAACGGACCGCGGCATTCAGGCAACGCTGCAACTCGCGTCCGGTGGCGTCCCCGTCGGCGTGATAGATCCGGGCCGCGGAATGTCCGCCCTCGCGCCCAACGAGCAGATTGCCCGAGAGGTCCTTGTCCAGTTGCAGCCCATTGTCGAGCAGGTCGTGCATCCGCGCCGCGGCATTCTCAACGATGAATCGCACCGCCGGCTCATCGCACAGGCCCGCTCCAGCCTCCAGCGTGTCGCGCACGTGCGCGTCGACATCATCATCATCGCGCATCACCGCCGCGATCCCGCCCTGCGCCCACGCCGTGTTCGATGTGCCAAGGTCCGACTTGGCGACCACGATCACCTCGCCGTGGGTGGCCGCCGCACGCGCCGCCGAGAGGCCCGCCACCCCGCCTCCGATCACCAGCGTGTCCGTGAATATCTGCGGCAGCAGCGACGACCGAAACGGAATCAGATACCGGCGTTGGTCGAGCAATCGTTCCATGTCCACTCGCGTCAGGAAGTCAGGTCAGAGCCCATCAAACGCCGGCGATTCAGCCGTGGCAGCCGCAGCCGGAGCCGCACTTGCCCTTCGGAACCTGCTGCGTCGGAGCCGGCCCGAGAAACTTCTCGACCTTCATGTTCAGGAATCGTGCGTGGTGCTCCGTGTGCCAGACCGCGATCGCAACGATGTCACGCACCGAGATCGGCCCATACTCAGGGTGCATCCCCTGCCTGGCCCACTGCGCGTCGGTCAGCGTGTCCAGCCACTCCGCGCCCCAGAGCCGGATCGTGTGCAGCATCGCCACGTGCCCGCCGCACATCGGCGAGGGGTGCCCAGGCATCCGATTATGGCGATAGAGACCTTGATCGATGAACGAGTTCTCGTCCCAGAGCGCGAACACGGGGTTGTCCTCGCCCACAACCCGCCGCGCCCGATGGATGTACGCAAGCTCCGCGTCGGCCAGATGCCCGAGGAGCACTCGGATCGGCCACCTTCCGACGCCAGCTTCCGGCAGAAACGCCTGGTCCACCTGCTCCGGAGACAACTGGAAGACGCGCTTGTCGATCGTCTCCGATCCCAGTCGGTACCTTGAAATCAGTTCCGGCACACCCAGCGCCGCGATCTGCGTGAGACCCTGGCACCGTGCATACACCGTCGACTGGGCAGTAAGCGTCGTCATCGCAATCCTTTCCTCGCCGAATCTGATACGAAAGCCGCGATCGTGCGGCTGAATCTCGCTCCAAGTTCCCCGCAACCTCAGGGTAGGCCCCCGCATCCTCCGACCTATTCTCAGGCATGGCGACCAGCACCCAACCAGACCACGCCACATCCCCTTCCTCCGAGCGCCGGCTGGCCCTTCGCGTCATGACCCGGCCCCAGGACACGAACCATTACGGCACCATTTTCGGCGGCGTTATCCTCAGCGCCATCGACCAGGCTGGATTCGTTGAGGCCCGCCGCAGCGGGTCGCACCGCTGGGTGACCGCCTCCATCGAGCGCGTCGACTTCCACGCGCCCGTCCTCGTCGGCGACATCGTCAACCTCTACGCCTGCACCACCCGGCAGGGCACAAAGAGCGTCTCCATCCGCGTCGACGTCGAAGCCGAACGCTACCACAACGCGGAAGTTGTCTCTGTCACCTCCGCCACCATGACCATGGTCGCCGTGGATGCCAAGGGCACCCCCATCCCATTCCGCTCACCGTCCACCATCTGACACACGCTCGACATGCCCCCCCTTGCCGCACCATCCCGCATCCTCGTTATGCTCTCCGGAGGCGGGCGCACCGCGCTTAACCTCCTTCACGCCATCGACGCCGGAACGCTCAACGCACGCATCGTCCGCGCGGTCGCGTCCAAGCCCTGCGCCGGCGTGGATCGACTCCGTGCCCGTTCGATTGCAACCGACGTCATGGAAGGGGAAATCCCCGCCGATCGTCTCGCGAATCTCCTCAACGAGCATCGAATCGACGTCGTCGCTCTCTGCGGCTATCTCCGCTATGTCCATGTGCCCCCCGCCTATCAAGGCCGCATCATCAACATCCATCCCTCACTCCTGCCGAAGTTCGGCGGCCCCGGCTTTTTCGGCCACCACGTCCACAGGGCCGTCATCGCCGCGGGAGAGGCCGTCTCGGGCTGCACCGTTCACGCCGTTGATGATCGCTTCGACCACGGTCCCATCATCCTTCAGAAGACATGTCCCGTGCTTCCAGACGACACGCCGGACACCCTTGGCGCTCGGGTCTTCACCCTTGAATGCGCCGCGTATCCGGAGGCCCTGCAACTCGTGATCAACGGGCTCGTATCGAACTCCGCTCACGAACCCGGGGTGAACGCCCCGGGCGGCCTGTAGGACCGGAACACACGCGCATGGGCACGAACCCCACATACGTCCGGTCGGCATCGCTCGCCTCCGCGGCGCCGTGGGCACTCATCACATCTCTCGCGTTGGCGTGTGAAATGGCGCAGGCTCAGCCCCCGCCGACTCCGTCCCCGTCCCCGATTCCCTCAGCAGCCGCCCCCTCTTCAGAGTCACCATCCGCGCGAGCGTCGCGCCTTCAGAGCCGAGCGTTCAACGCGATCCGGGACAATGACTTTGAGGACGCACGCTCCGCACTCGAGGAGCTGGCCGCTCTCCAACCCACGAGCTTTGTCGTCCATTACAACCTCGCATGCGTGCACGCCCGGCTGTCGGACAAGACCCGCGCCGTCGAGAACCTCCACCGCGCCATCGAGCTCGGCTTCATCGATCTCCGCCAGTTGCAGACCGACCCCGACCTTCAGTCCATCCGCACCGAGCCCGGCTACCTGACGCTGATCGACAACTGGGACGCCATCATCCGCGCTCGTGTCGACGCCAACCACGATCGAGTTCGTGAGATCTACGGCGACGCATACCGCTATGAAACGGACGAGAAGCGTCGCCTGCTCTACGCCTGCGCCTACGACGAGCAATCCTTCGAAATCGCCCGCAACGAACTCGCCCTCCTCGCCGACTGGGGAATCGCCGAGATTTTCCACGATCTCCAGGACCCCACCACGCCCGATCCCTTCGTCACCGTCGTCCTTCCGAATCGCGACGACTTTCTCCGGTGGGTCGCGATGACGTACGGCCCCGCCTCTCGAAACAACTTCAGCGGCATCGGCGGCGCCTACGACCAAGACCGCAAGCAACTCGTCGCTCAGGACCTCGGCGCCACCCTGCGCCACGAGTTCTTCCACGTCCTCCACTGGCGCTCCGCTTCCCGCCTCGGCCAGCAGCACCCGATCTGGATCCAGGAAGGACTCTGCTCGCTCGTTGAGGACTACGACATCATCAACGGCACGCTCACGCCCGTTCCCTCCTGGCGAACCAACACCGCCAAACGCATCCTCTCGGGCGGCCAGCTCACGCCCATCGAGGAACTCGCCGCCATCCCGCGCGACAGATTCACCGCCGGCGGCCGCACGATGGCCCGATACGCCGAGTGCCGTACCTTCTTCCTCTTCCTTTCCCAGCGCGGCGTCCTCGGCCCGTGGTACCGGCACTACCTCGGCCACTTCAAGTCAGACCCCACCGGCGTCGCGTCCATCCTCGCCACACTCGACACCGATATCGATGGCCTCAACGCCATGTATCGTGACTGGCTCAAGAAGCTCCCCGCAGTCCCCGAACCGGGCGGCCGCGAAGGCCGAGCCGGACTCGGCGTCGACATCGACCCCGGCAGTGGTGACGGCCCCGTCGTCACGCAGACAGTCTCCAAGGCCGCGCGCACCAGCGGCATCCGCGCCGGCGACGTCGTGTACGCCGTCAACAACCGCCCAACCCGCGACGCCTTCGAGCTCGTCCGCGTCCTCGGCTCCTATGAGCCGGGCGAACCCGCCACCCTCTCCATCCGCCGCGGCTCACGCCACCTCACCTTCGAGGTCCAACTCGTCCCCATCGCCGGCGATTGACACCCCGCCAACCAAAAGAATCTCACAAAACCCACCGCTGTGTCTTGCGTCCCATACTATGGTTCACATAGTATATGAACCAGGGCATTGTCCCACGGTCCCGTATCCAGCATTGTGGAGCAGGCCATGAAGATCGAACGTGAACTCATGCGTGGCGCCGGACCCGTCGCCGTACTCAAGCTCTTGGAACGCCAGGAGATGTACGGCTACGAACTGGTCGAAGCCCTCAGCAACCGCACCGGCGGCATCCTCGCCATGGGCCAGAGCACCCTCTACCCCATGCTCTACGGACTCGAAGCCAAGCACCTCATCGAAGGCGTCTGGCGGACCGTCGACGGTCGCGATCGCAAGTACTACACGCTCACCGACAAGGGCCGCAAGCGCCTCGCCACCGACACCGAGCAGTGGTCGCGCGTCATCGACGCCATGCGCGCCATCGGCGTCGCAACCCGCACCATGGCCCCCGACGCCGTGCCAACCGGAGGTGCGGCATGAACGACCCGACCGAATCCGCACCCGCCCCATCCTCAACGCTCACGCGCCCCACCACGCTCCAACTCATGGGCACCACGCCCCTCCGCGACGCCTTCCGCGGCCGCCTCACCGGACGGCTCGACATCGCGGGCGCGTGCGCCCGCGCATCTCTCCCCGACACGCTGACGCGCACCATACTCCGCACGGTTCGTGCCACGCGTCTGTGGCGCGTTGAAAAGGCCGAAGTCGGCGCCGAACTCATCGCGCACTTTCGTGACGGCCTCGATGCCAGCCACACACCGGACGATCTCATCGCCTCCTTCGGCGATTCCTCCACCGCTGCGCGCCTCATCCGGCGGACCAAGAAACAATCCCGCCCGCTCCCCTGGAGACTCTGGATCCTGGCGTGGAAGAGCATTGGAACCATCCTGCTCGTGTGTGCAATCGTTTACACGATCCTCTTCATTCGGCTCTACGTCGGCTCATCGATCCTGCGCCTGAACGCGACGAAGGAGCTGAACAGAACCACGCTCACGATCCCCGTGAACGAGCGTGCCTGGACCGTGTACAAGCAGGCCCTCCGCGCCTACGAGCGCACCCCGGACGAACTCACTCCGGTCGAGGCCGGGTGGCCGCGCGTCCCCAAAGACTCGCCCTCGCGGCCCGCTGCCCTCGCATACCTTGAGCGCCAGCAGCCCGCGATCGAACTCATCCACAAGGCCGCCGCGCTCCCCCGCCTCGGCTACGTCGTCAGCCATCGGGTCGATCCGGACATGCCGGGATACGACGCTCTGAACCTCGGCGAAATGTGGGACGATCCGAAGTGGAACGAGAATCCACCCGCGATCAGCATCCTCCTTCCCCACCTCGGCGTGCTCCGGAACTTCACCGGCATCCTCGTCTTCGATTCCATGCTCGCGCGCGAACAGAGCGACGCCGCTCGACTGATGCGTAACCTCCGCACCACCATCTCCATCGGCGAACACGCGCGCGAGATTCCAGTCCTCATCTCAGACCTGGTCGGCGTCGCCATCCTCGCCCGTGCGTGCGACGAGATCCTCGAAACTCTGGAGACCGCCCCGTCGCTCCTCTCGGACGCCCAACTCATCGAACTCGCCCACATGCTCAGCTCGTTCCCACGCGACGGAAGCGAGCTTGTCCGCATCGACACGGAGTCCCGATTTTTCGAAGATGTCCTCCAGCGCGTCTATACCGATGACGGACGCGGCAACGGGCACATCACCGCCGCCGGCCTTCGCTTTCTGAACCAAGTCTCCTCCGAGCCGCCCCCCTCCCCCGTCGAACGGACCGTCAATCCCATCGCCGCCGCGCTGATCGCTGACCGCGCATCAACCCGGCGTGAGTACCGCGCGCTGATGGCCGCAACCGTCGCCGCTGCACGCACACCACCCTGGACGTGGACGCGACTGCCCGGCGCTGAGATCGACGACATGAGCCAAGGCTTCATGTGGCGAGAGCGCTATCCCACCATCTTCCTGCTGATGCCCGCGCTCGCGCGCGCGGCGTCGAGCGCGCATCGCTTCAGCCTGACGCGCGACGCCACACTCGCCGCCATCGCACTCGAGCTCCACCATCGCCGCGCCGGCTCCTACCCCGCCACGCTCGACGCGATCGTCCCCGCTCTCCTTCCCGCCATCCCTCTGGACATGTTCAACGGCGAACCCCTGAAGTACACACTCCGCGACGGTCGCCCTCTCCTCTACTCAATCGGCGCCGATCGCAAGGACGACGGCGGGCGCTCGCCCGAAACCTCACTTCTGGGATCAGAGAGCCAGTGGACGCCGCCGGGCCGATACGAGGCGCTGAAGGACGATCCGGTTCGACGCCGCTTCATCGACGGCGACTGGGTACTCTACCCGCGCCCGGTTCCGCCCAAATCGGCAGAGGAGAGCGACCCGCCCCTGGCCGGCCCTCGGGCCAAGCCCCAGCCCAAAACCCAGCCTGAAACCGACTCTGTCGACGAGTAACCCGCCGCGTCTTGCTCACCCACCCGCCTCCGCCCCCGTCGATCGCCTCGACTTCGATGCCTGATCCCACAGACCCCGGACCAGCCGCGCTTCCGCCGGAAACGCACCTGCAAACCACGCACGATCCTCGCGCAACTTCTGAAGATGCGCCTCGAGGTTCGCGCCCGTCAGCCGCACACCCAGATCCTCACGCGGCATCTCCCGCCCTTCACGCTGCACGCCCGTCACGCGCGCAATCACGTCGTCTCCATACTCCTTCGTAAAATGGCTCGTCTCCAGCCAGTCACGCATCGCAACCCAGGGCTCTCCCTCAACCCGCCGGGGCAGCTCCTCCGCATTCCGACCCGCATGCGTCGTGAAGTCCCACACCGGTACCTGCCACGCGCCCGCATCCACTTCCAGCGCCCGCGCATTCTCCCCATCCACCATCTCAACCACCCGACGCTTCCACGCCTCAAAGTCGCCCCAGTTCCCGCTCACCCACAGCATCTCCATGTCCATCGCGTGGCTCGGCGGCAGCACAATCGTCAGCCGCACGCCACTCGCGCGGCACGTATCAATCACCTCCCGCAGCATCGCCCAGCGCGACCCGTCGTCCGTGTACGGTCCGTAGCTCTTCGGGTTCACCATGAAGTTCCGCAACAGCCCTGTCGACGCGGCACGATAGTCAAATCCCGCCCCAACCCCCGCCGGCAAGAACCCGCGATCGTCATTCGCATCCGTCGCGTTCTTCCCGTGCCGCTCGAGCACTCTCTTCGACGACTCGATCGCGTACTTCGACAGCAACGTCCCCAACCGATAGTCCGTGATCCGCCGCCGCTCGTTGAACACCGATTGCCGGAAGTCCCACTCAAACTGCCTGTTCGAGTTGAACATCAGCATGTCCAGCCCCAGCACCACGTGCTCCACCGGTTCGTGCCGCATCGCGTACCGGAACACGCGCAACTGCTCCCACATGTTCGTCGCGCCCAGCCCCATGTTGTACCCGTGCTCCGTCCCCCATCCCGGATGCGAGGGATCAAACCCCCGCTCCACGCGCGACGTCCCGAGCAGCACAACCCGCGCCTCCGCGTGACGCAGCACCTCGCCCTTCGACACACGCCTCGTCCCCAGCCACGCGTCGCGATACCGCGCTTCCGAGAACGCCGTTCGGAACGCACGGAACGGATCGATCGCGATGTTGAACGCCGCGATCGCGCCAAAGCACAGCACAGAGAGCGCGAGCAGCGTCACCACAAACGGCGCATGCGACCGCGCCCGCGTCGCGCCGCCCGAACCCACGCTTGTACCGGCCTTGCTCATATCAGAACTGCCAATAGACGAAAATGGCCACGCGATCCAGATTCAACACGCTCCACACCAGCATCGCCACCAGCGGCAAAGCCCACAGCGGATTCGGCGTCCACACCGGATACGCCACCTGCCTCTTCCAGAACCGCCACTTCGTCCGCGATGGTGTCCAGTCGAGCGACGGCGAAAACCGCCGCATGAACTCCTGCGTGTTCGGCATCATCCACGCCACCGCCCACGCGCACGCGATCCACCCCATCGCCCGCGTCTGATCGATCACCGCGCTACCCCCCGATCCCTCGTTCGCACCCGCCCCCACCACGCCCTTGAACACCAGCCACGCCGCCTCAAAGTTCGACGAGCGGAACAGGATCAGACTGAACGCGAACGCCATGAACGTCAGCGCCCGCGCCCACGCGCACCGGAACGTCCGCCTCCACTGAGGCGTCTCCGGACCCAGCCGGAACCTCCGTGTCCAGATCTGCTGGACCACCAGGTACACCCCGTGCAACAGGCCAAACGCCACAAACGTCCACGCCGCCCCATGCCAGATCCCGCTTACCAACATCGTGATCACAAGATTCAGATACCCGCGCGCCCGTCCCACTCTGCTTCCGCCCAGAGGCAGGTACACATACTGCCGCAGGAACCGCGACAGCGTCATGTGCCACCGCCGCCAGAACTCGGAAATCCCCGTCGCCTTCAGCGGCGAGTCGAAGTTCATCGGCAGCCGCAGCCCGAACATCCTCGCCAGCCCCAGCGCCATGTCCGAGTACCCGGAGAAGTCGAAGTACACCTGCATCGTGAAACCGATCATCGCGATCCACGCCGCGAGCGTCGTTGGTGCCTGACCCTGCCCGGCCGCACCGAAGATCGCGTCCGGATACTGCGCGATCTCGTCCGCGATCACCACCTTCTTGAAGAGCCCGAGGATGAACATCGTCATCCCCACCGACAGATTGCTCATCCGCGCCCGGTACGGCCCATCCGTCGCCAGTTGCGGCATCAGCTCGTCGTGATGGATGATCGGCCCCGCCACAAGCTGCGGGAAGAACGTCACGAACAGCGCATAGTCCATGAACGGTCGCTGCCGCCCCGGCTCCTTGTACGCGTCCACGATGTACGCGATCTGCTGAAAGGTGAAGAACGAGATCGCCAGCGGGATCATGATCCCCGTCGGCTCAACCTCATACCCAAGCGTCCCCAGCGTCGACCGCAGCACAAAATCCATGTACTTGAACCATGCCAGCGTCCCCACGTTCGCAAGCACACCCCACACCAAAACCCGCTTCCGACGTCGCGCACTCCGCCGCTCGTCCCCGACCGCTCGCGCCAAGAGGTAGTTCACGCCGATCGAACCGAGCAGCAGCGGCAGGTGAATCGGGTTCCACCACCCATAAAACACCAGCGACGCCATCAGCAGCCACACACGCCCCGCACGACGCCCCGCCAGCCCGTTCATCGCGTAGAAACCCGCCCACGCCAAGGGCAGGAACAGAAAGATGAACGTGTAAGAGTTGAACAGCATCGTGTCGCGTCAGCCCCCACCCGACCAGTCCATCAGAGCCCATCGGCGCAACCATTGATGGAGCGGGAGGATAGAGCCGTCCCCCGCACCGGGTGGGCCGCTCTCTCCCACCCGCACGCTCTCACGCATGCTTCCGCCACCCCGCACCGCTCGCGCCGTTCGCTACACTCGACCCGCCGGCGGAGACCGGTGTTCGAGACAGGATGGAGCCCACATGAACCCCGCCACCCAGCACCCCACCACTGCCGACGCCTTCCACATCAACCGCGTCCAGCCCGAATCGCCCATGCGCGACGTCATGGGTGGCGCGGCCCGCCTCGAGATCAAGATCCACGAGCACGGCTTCGTGGCCCTCGTCGACACCATGCCGCGCCTGGTTCCGGAAGGCCAGACCGGCGACGCCGCGATCGTCCAGGCCGCCCGCGTCTCCTACGGACAGGGCACCAAGAAGGTCTCCGAAGACCGCGGCCTCATCCGCTACCTCATGCGTCACCGCCACACAACGCCCTTCGAGATGGTTGAACTCAAGTTCCACATCGCGATGCCGATCTTCATCGCCCGCCAGTGGATCCGCCATCGCACCGCCAACGTCAACGAGTACTCCGCCCGCTACTCCATCGTCCCCGATCGTTTCTACCGCCCCACCCTCGAGTCCGTCCGCAAGCAGTCAAAGAGCAATCGCCAGGGCGGCGAAGAGAACTTCCGCGCCGACACGCCGGAAGAAGCCCGCACCGCCGAGGACTTCCTGAAGTTCCTCGACGAAACCGAGTCCATGTACGCCCGCTACCAGGAGTTCACCGAGAAGGGCGTCAGCCGCGAGATGGCCCGCATCGGCCTCCCCGTCAGCGTCTACACCGAGTGGTATTGGAAGTGCGACCTGCACAACACGCTCCGCTTCCTCGCCCTCCGCATGGATGCCCACGCGCAGCAGGAAATCCGCGACTACGCCCGCGCCATGTACGCCCTGATGCAGCCGATCGTCCCCTTCGCGCTCGAGGCCTTCAAAGACTACGAGCTCGACTCGGTCCGCCTCACACGCCTGGAGATCGAGGCCATTCGCTCCCTCATTGCCGGTGGCGACAACACCCTCCGCTCCGACAACCAGCGCGAGCAGGCCGAGTGGACCGCCAAACGCCAATGGCTCGGACTGGACGGCGTTGGCGCAGCCGCCGCGGCAAACCCCTCCGGCTCCGAGCCGCGCCCCACACCCGCCTGAAGAAATCACGAGCCAGAGCCGCTACTCCTTCTCGCCCAGGATCACGCTCGGCTTCGTCCGGCGCGGCAGCATCTTCGCATGCAGCTTTGCGCTCTTCGCGATCACCGCTTCCGCCTCCTCCGGGTCGTCGGTGAACGTCAGGAAGTCCACGTCCTGCGATGAGATCGTCCGCTCCGCAACCATCGCCCCCGCGATGAAATCGCGCAGCGGCGCCCAGTAATCCGTTCCCATCATCACGATCGGGAACGATTCAACCTTGCCGGTCTGGATCAGCGTCGCGACCTCGAACACCTCGTCCATCGTGCCGAACCCCCCCGGCAGCACGACGAAGGCGAACGAGTACTTCACCAGCATCACCTTGCGGACAAAGAAATACCGGAACTCCACGAACTTGTCGACATAGGGGTTGGGCTCCTGCTCCATCGGCAGCTTGATGTTGCACCCGATCGATCGCCCGCCCACGTCCCGCGCACCCCGGTTCGCCGCCTCCATGATGCCCGGCCCGCCCCCCGTCATCGTCGTCAATCCCATCTGCCCGATGCGGCGCCCCATCTCCCGTCCGAGCTGGTAGTACCGATGGTCCTCGGCAAACCGTGCCGACCCGAACACCGTCACGCAAGGACCGGCAAAGTGCAGCTGTCGGAAGCCGCGGATAGTCTCGAGGAAGATCCGTATCGCCCGCCCGAACTCTTCGTGGCGCGTCCGAGGTCCGGCCAGGAACCGCCGCTCCTCGATGCTGTCCGTGATCTTGCCCCACGCGGACCGGAACTCCTCCTGCACGCCGGGTTCCTCGCCCTTGCCTCTTTCTCCGCGCGCGTCAAGCCCATCAAGGTCGGACATCGATCAACCCCGTGCCGCGAGTGCGCAGCCGATTCAGGAACCCAGAATCCGTCCCAACCACCAGCCGAGCGCGACCGCGCCGAGCGGCAAGCCCGACACACAGACACCCGATCGCGTTCACGATGAACGTTGGTATCGGCACGGCGTCCCACCAAACACCCACGAAAACCCGACGGAAAGCGCACAACGCACGCAACCCCACAGCATGGTATCATGCGGGTGCTTGCAAGGGTTGGACAACCAGATCGTACTCAGGAATGGAGCTGCGCATGACTGAGGCGAAATCGCGATATCCGTTTCCGGCCGATGACTTCAACGCCATCTTCGACGCGCTCGCGGACGACACGAACTGTCACGTGCTCGTCCTGGGCGTTGACGGCATTGTGCAATGGGCCAATCAGACCGTGATCTCCGCCAGCGGCAAGCCGCGCGAAGAGATCATCAACGCCCCAGTCGCATCGCTCTACCCCGCCCCGTACGTCCAGGAACGAATGCGCTTGGTCCTTGAAACCGCCGCCACGGGACGCCCCATCGTCTGCGAAGGTCTCACGCGAGGGCTCTTCCGCCGCACGACCTTCCGGCCCTTCCGGTCCACCGACGGCGCGCCCGATCGCGTGCTCATCGTCTGTCGACCCCATCCACAGGACGCCGAACCGGCGCCGCCGGGCTCCGACCCGCCGGTGCGCCGCGCCGTCTACGACGATCTGGGCCCCCTCGCCGTGCTGACCGATCGCGAACTGGAACTGCTCGACCTGATCGGACGAGGCCTCTCAACAGCCCAGATCGCCGCCCGCCTCGGCCGCAGCGCAAAGACCGTGGAATGGCATCGCGTCTCGCTCGGCGAGAAGCTCCATGCGACCAACCGGGTCGAGCTGGCGCGCATCGCCCTCAACGCGGGCCTCTCCATGGGCCTACTGCCCGCCGCACGACTCGACACCTCTCGCCAATCAGGCCGCCACGCACGCACAGACCCCGCCCCAACCGGCCCCACTCCGAGCCCGACGCCGACGGTCGAGACCAAACCCGGCAACGCCCCGGCCGCTCCCAAGCCCACGTCCAACTCCTGAACCCGGCTCACATTCTGCTTGACAACCTGCAACCGATCGGCGACTATTTGAGAATACGTTCTCAACTGCAAAACGCCGACTATGCCCAGCCCACGCTCAAAGCTCCGACCGCGCTCCACAGCCCTCTGGCTGGGGATCGCCGCGCTCGTGCTCCAGGCCTTCGGCGCCGCCATCCACGCCCGTTCCCACCACGGCCATCGCCACTCCGCATCGCTCTCCCTCGCCTCTCCCACATCGGCGCCGGCCTCACGCGCCGATCACGCGCACAACCACGAACACGCACATTGCCGCGCACACGACGCACACTCCGGAAACGATGAGCCGTCCGATCTCCGTCGTCACGCGTCCCACCCCGCCGAACCCGCTTCGCCCCACGATCACGATGAGTGCCCGACCTGCCTGAAGCTGCTCTCCAACGCTCGCAGCGCATTCACGTCTGCGCCGGACCTGCCGATCATGGCCGGCATCCGCCGCGAGTCGCTGACGCTCGGCGCTGAACGCGTCCGCTCCATCGGGCTGCTTCGTGTGCAACCCGCACGCGGGCCCCCGTCGCGCTCCCCCACCATCGCCTGACGATCGCTGCAAAGCCCTCGGCCCCGCGCCGTCGCCGCACGCACGCGTCCGTCCCACGCGCACATCCCGTGTTCGCTTCTGCTCCGACAGGTCGGCATCCGACGTGCCCTCGCGATGGAGCCCACTGTGCCAACGCGCGCCTTCACACTGATTGAACTGCTCGTGGTCATCGCGGTCATCGCGCTGCTCATCGGCATCCTCCTTCCCGCGCTCGGCGCCGCCCGACGCGCCGCGCAATCCGTCAAGTGCCTCAGCAACATCCGCCAGCTCACCGTGGCGCACGCCCTCTACATGGACGACCACAACGGGCTTTTCATCGACGCAGGCCTGGACCACGGCGGCCTTGGCGACCTCGACAAGGCCTGGCCCTTCACACTCCGCGAGTACGCCGGCCCCAACCTCCTCCTCCATTCACCCCTGGATAAGAGCCGCTTCTGGTCCCACGCAGAAGGCGGTCTCCATCCCGGCCTCTCACTCACCTCCGCCGCCGCGCTCATCGCCGACGACGATCCCTCCAACGACCCCGGCTCCACCGCGCTGGCTCGCTGGACCAGCTACGGGCTCAACAACTACGTCACCACTAGCAAGCACCCACCCTCAAGCCTCATGCGTCTGAAGTCCTACGACGCCCTCCACCGCATCCCGCGCCCGCACGCCACGGTCCACTTCCTCCCCATGACCCTCGGCGACTCCGACCCCATCACCAGTTCCAGCACCTTCGCCCGCGCCGACCACGTCCACGCCGAGGACTGGGAGAACGCGGGTCCCGAAGCCTCCGCCGCCTACGCCGCGACGCAGATGCAACTCAACCTCCACCACGGCGAGCCCGAGTCCTTCGACGCCAAAGCCGGCTACGGCTTCCTCGACGGACACGCCAAAGTCCGCACATTCCGCTCGCTCTATCGCTCCTTCGACGACAACAGCTTCTATCCCGAGACCGCGAAGTAATCACCCGCGCCCGACCTCTCCCACACGGAGTCACCCACCATGACGAAGACGCGCACGCTCTCCGCCTCGCTCCTGACCTCATGTCTCTGCACGATCGCCCAAGCCCAGCTCCACGACGGCGACATCATCCTGACCATCGACGCCGGCCGGATCTCAACGAACAGCGCCGCGACCGGCCCGATCACCCCGTCGCGCCTCTTCGCCACAACCTTCGGCTCCTTTGACTTCACCGACTCTCCCGGCTTCGACACCGCCTCCGGCACATTCGCGCCCGGCTCCCAGGTCGGCTTTCACGTCCTCCGCGCGCTGCGGCTCTGGAACGGCACATCCTTCCCGTCAGATCCCTCCGGCATTCCCGTCGAGCGTCTCCGCATCCGCAAGACCGGCTTCGGCGACATCTTCACACCCCCCACCGACACCTTCACCCCCGGCTTCGGCGTCGACGTCTCCTCGGGCGGCGAGTTCCATCAGCACCTGGGCTTCACGCTCCAGTCGCCCAACGGTGCGGGCATCTACCTCCTCGAACTCGAACTCTGGTCCTCCGTCCCCTCCATCGCCCCATCCGAACCCCTCTGGATTGTCTTCAACAACGACCTTCCGGTCGAAGAACACGATGCCGCAACCCAGTGGGTTCTGGACAACCTCATCGGCTCTCCGTGCGCCGCCGATGTCAATGGCGACACCGAAACCGACATCCTCGACTTCCTCGACTTCCTCGACGCCTTCGGCGCCTGCTCCGGCCAGCCGGCGCCGTGCACCGGGTCGAGCGCGGTCCCCGCCGACTTCAACGGCGACACCATCGTCGACATCCTTGATCTCTTGGACTTCCTCGACGTCTTCGGCGCCGGCTGTCCCTGACGCATCAACCAATCTAACGCTGAACAACGAACACACAAGAACCTCCGCTGGGGAAGAAAGAGAGAACGCACATGAATCGCCTCGTTCCTGTCATCGCGCTGCTCGCAGCACCCCTCGCCCACGCCGATGAAGCCCACCTCGATATCACCGTCTACCACTCTGGCGGCTCCCTGTTCACCGGCGCGCTCGACGAGGACACCGTTGAGTTCACGCCCGATGTCCGCGTCTTCGAGGGAGACTTTGAGCGGATCGGCTCCACAGTCTTCGCCGACGAGCCGGGCATCGACATCTTCGACGGTTCCTTCGCCCCCGGTTCGCAACTGCTCCTCAACGTCCGCAAGTCGCTCCGCGCCTGGAACGGCTCCGACTTCCTCTCCATCGCGCCGACCGACCTCACCCTCGAGTTCGGCCCACAGTCCCTCACCACACCCGCCACCGACACCATCACCGGACCCATGCTCTTCGACTTCGACGCCGACGGCGGCCTCCACGATCACCCCGATTTCATCCTCAATGCCGACCTCACCGGCATCTACCTCCTTGAGATCGAGTTCGCCAAGGACAGCTTCGTGACCTCGCTCCCCGCATGGATCGTCCTCAACTACGGCCTTGATGAAGTCGACCACGAACTCGCCGTCCAGTGGGTCGAGCGCAACCTCGTCCCGGCGCCCGCTTCGCTCCTGCTTCTCTCCGGCGCCCTGGCCGCGACTCGCCGACGCCGCAACGCCTGATCAGTCCACTCAGTCCCTGTGCATCACGTCACGGGGCTCGGGTCTTCCGCAAGGATCCGGGCCCCTCTCTCTTCCATGGCGGTGCATGCTTCTTCGACGCCTCTCTCCATATCCTCTCCCAC
>CAZPPG010000001.1:0-152843 GCA_964588385.1 uncultured Phycisphaeraceae bacterium | reverse complement strand
TGGCGATGGGCCTGCAGAACGCGACGATCACGCGGATCTCCAGCGGCGTGGTGCGGACGACGCACGTGACGGGCGTGCTGACGGACCTGGGGATTGAGATCGCGCACTTTCTCTGGTGGATGCGGGAGCGGGATCTCTCCAAGGTGGAGCCGGGGGTGCGGTCGCGGGTGAGGCACACGCTGGCGCAGCCGGTGGTGAGGCGGCTTGCGCTGTTGGCATCGATCATGGGGTCGTTCGCGTTCGGAGCCGCGCTCGGGACGCTGGCGTTTGATTATGCGGGGTCGTATGCGATGCTGCCGCCGGTGGGATTCCTGCTGTGGATCGTGATGATGGATACGTTGCGGCCGATTGCGGCGATTGAGCCGTCGGACCTGGTGGCGAATGGGGCGGGGCAGGATCTGCCGCGGGGGATGCGGGTGTATCACATCCGTCAGGACGGGACACGAAAGGGGCGGGGGCTCGGGGGGCGTGGGGCGGGGCGGGCGAAGATGCACAGTCTGCCGAACATGACGACGTGGGCCGAGCGGCTGGAGCCGGAGGTTCGGGTGGTGATCCTGGATATGGCGGATGTGACGCAACTGGATGGGGACGCTGCGTTCGAGTTGCGCTCGCTGCTGGCGCTCTTCAAGGCGCAGGATCGGCACCTGGTGCTGGCGGGCGTGTCGCACGAGCAGTACGACCAGTTGCGGCGTGCGGGGACGGGGGAGATGCTGGAGCCGATGAGCGCGTGCCCGGACTTTGAGCTGGCGATCGCGCGGGGGCTGGGGATTCTGGATGAGATCGCGGAGCGTGGGGGTTGAGCGGGGCGCCAGAATGTGGAGAGAGCGGGTTCCATTGGACCGGCTGAAATGCGAGAATGGCGAGGTCCAATGAGTTCAGGGGGCGAGGGGCCCTGATCGGGAGATGTGCCATGAGCCGCGGATTGAGCTGCGCGTGTCTGCTGGTTGCGGGGGTGTGCGGGTCGTCGCTCGGGATGGGTCAGCCGCCGGAGCCGGACGCGGCGCTTGCGGGACCGGAGATCACGAAGGGACGGGCGCCTTCGCTGGTTGAGTGGCGGTACGACGGGTCGCTGCGGGAGCTGGAGTCTTCGCCGGAGGAGGTTGCGCTCTCGCTCTTGGAGTTGGATGCGGATGTGCGGGCGCGGGCGGACGGTGTGCTGGCGAGGCGGCAGGCGTTCTTTGACCGGGTGCTCTCACGCAATCTGATGCTGGCGATCGAGATCGATGCGGCACAGAAGGCGGAGGAGAAGCTGCGGACGGCGCGGCTGTCGTTTGAGTTGCTGTCGCACTTTGAGCCGCTGCGGCATGAGCCGCCGGTGCGTGAGGCGATCGCGGCGGAGCTGGATGCGGAGAATGCGCGGGTGTTCGAATCGATGATCGATGCGTATGACCGGGCGTTCGCGATGGACCTTCGGGCCAAGGCGGAGCGGGAGGGGCGGCGGACCAATCGCGCGGAGATCGTGGCGAAGCGGGCGGGTGAGCAGTTTGTGCGTGACATCGAGATGTCGTTCAAGCGGATGGAGGCGTCTGGCCAGATCGCGTTTGAGTACGTGCTGGCGCAGTTGTCGCTGGAGGCGGAGCAGGCCGAGCGCGTGCGGAAGGCGTGTGCGCCGTTCCTGGGCGCGAATCCGGAAGGAATGAGCGAGAAGGAGTACGGGCTGGCGTTTCTGGCGATGGCGGCGCACCTGACGGAGGCGCAGCGGGCGAAGCTGGCGGAGGTGATTGCGGGCTTCTGACAAGAAGCCGCCCGAGCGTGGTGGGAGAACACCGGTGCTCGGGCGGCCGATTCGGGATCGCGGGTGGTCAGTTGCGCGGGGCGGGGGTGACGGTCGCGGTGATGAGGATGGTGGTGTCGGGGTCGAAGCCGCTGACGGAGGCGATGACGCATCGCTGGGTGAGGGGGATGGCGACGGATGACTGGATGCCGCGCTCCTGTCTGCGGACGGTGCTGAGCGGGAGTTCATCACCGGAGAGCTTGACGGGGGTTGTGTGGATGTCGCTGCGGATGATGATGCCGGCGAGCTGGACGTTGGCGCTGTCAGCGGCGTTGTCGCTGCCGACGACGAGAGTGCCGGTGAAGCCGTCTTCGGCGGTGCCGAACTGGATCTGATATCCGACGGCCTGGGTGCTGACGACGGGAACCCAGCCGCTGACGTACTGCTCGGTGGTGGTGGCTTTGACGACGGAGGCGGCGCGTGCGCTGACGGTCTGGTGGCTTCGGAAGACGGACTCTCCGTCGGGCGGGCCGGCGAGCTGTCCGGGGGCGGGGACATCGGCTCCGACGACGAGTCTGGCCTCGAGCTGCACGATGAAGCGTTCACCGTTGACGGCGCGATAGGACTCGAGCGCGGTCACGAGCTGCTGGTGGCCGCTCTCTTCGCCGGTGACGATGTAGATGCCGTCCTGGAGGCGGGAGGCGGCCAGGCCGCTGACGCCGGCGATCTCCATGAGGACGTCGGTGGCCGCTGCGGTCTCGATGGGCTCGACCGCGGTTGCAAGTTCGATGGTGGTCCCGCGCTCGTTCATGATCAGGTGGGGTGAGATCATGAGGTACGAGCTCTGGTCGCTGTAGACGCGGAGGTCGCGGACGTCGTAGACGCGGAGGACCTGATCGGACTGGGCGCGTGCGGTGGCGGCTGTTGTCAGACCAAGCGTGATCAGGATCAGGGCGTTCTTGAGGTTCATGGCGTGTTCCTTTGGGGGGGCGACGGGAGCGGGCAATGGTTCATTGGTGGGTGGGCGTGGTGGTGCGGAGGTTGTGGCTGCGCGCCCAGGCGAGGAGGTGCTTGTCCTCGCTCATGGCGTGGGCGATGCGGGCGCATTCGGCGGCGTAGGCGGGGTCGTCCTGCAATCGGGCCAGACGCTCGAAGGCGACGGGGCGGAGCGAGGGGTCGCGGGCCCAGATGCGGCAGGCCTCGAGCTGGTCTTCGCCGGGCATCGCGTCGAGCGTGGCGCGGGCGCGTTCCGCGGAGCGGATGGCGCGGCCGAGGGCGAGGATCGCGCGCTCGCGTGAAGGTGAGGGTGTGGGTGTATCGGCGGGTGTGGTGGCAAGATCGCCAGAGGCGGGATGGGCAGGGTCCGGCCTCGACGCGAGCGCGGATTCGGACGGGGAGGGTCCGGTCGCTGGAAGGCGGATCTCGAGAACGGTGCGGACGGCGGGACGTTCATCGGCGGCGGAGCCGGAAGGCGTGTGCGTGTGCGTAGAAGGGGGCGCTTTCGTGTGGGTGGGCACGTGCGCGAGGGGTGCGTGGGGGGTTTGAGACGGCGCGGCGGGGGCGGTGAGGCGTCCGAAGAGAAAGGCGCCGGAGATGAGCAGAACGAGCGCGGCGGCGAGGGCCAGAGCGCGGGGAGCGGCTCGTCGGAGGGTCTGGCGAGCGATCTGGTCCATGGCATGAGAGGTTGCGGAGGCGTCGCCACGCATGAGCCCTTGGAACATCTCGGCGGCGAGCGCGTCGGTGCGTTGAAGATGCGTGAAGGCGGCGCGGATCTCCGGATCGGCCAGGAGTGCGGCGCGGAGGGCGTCGGCCTCCTGCTCGTCCATGGCGCCGTCGGCGAAGCGTTCGAGGTCTTCGTCGGTCCAGGGGCGCGCCGGATCGGGGTTGTGGTCGCCGCGGTGGCGGGCGCCTGTCGTGTTCATGGCTCGATCCCTCTCTGGATGAGTTCACGCTTCAGTCGTGCGCGGGCTTCGTGCAGTGATGCGCGGGCGGCGTCTTCGGTGCAGCCGATGGCCTCGGCGATGGCGGTGTAGTTCAGACCCTCGACGATGCGAAGGACGAGGGCGGCGCGCTGCTTGGGAGGGAGGCGCTCGATGGCGGCGTGAACGATGGCGGTGCGGGCTTCGTCGCGGGCTTCGATCGCGGGCTTTCCGGCCATGGCGCTGAACGCCATGCGGCGGAGTCGGGCGGCGCGGGCGCGGAGCGAGCGCTGCCGGTCGAGCCAGAGGCGCGTGAGCGTGCGGATGGCATAGCCGGCGTGGGCCGCCTTCTCGGGCGCGCGGGCCAGCGCGTTGGCGATGGCCTGCTGGGCCAGGTCGTCGGCCTCGTGGGTACTCGCGCCGAGCGCGAGGGCGCGGGAACGGAGGACGCGCCCGAGCTCTTCCGGCGAGATGCGGGGAACGTGCGGGCCCCTGTCGGCGGGGCCGATTGCAGCACGCGAGAGCCCCTGGGTTTCTCCGGGCCGGTCGGCGTTCATCACACGCGGGATCCTGAGACCATCGGACTGGGCACACGCGATACGCACACCATCATGACGGCCCCGAGGCGTTTGTGTGAGATCGCCTGTGGGGAGAGGGCCGGTCCTGTGAATAGCCCTTCATATTGGTCTGGGAGGGTTTGGAGGGGGTTCGACGGTCTATCATGCGTTTCCGTGTGACGTGGCGTACCCCGGTCCTGGGGTTGCGTGGCTCCGCGGTGAACTGTCGTACTCGGGCGATGGCCCGCACCGAACATCCCGCCGACGAGCGCGGCCCATGTGGCGTACGTCGGCGCACACAGGAGCACCGATGTCGGCACGCCAACGCCTCGTGGTGGTTGCCAACCGCCTCCCGGTTCACCGGGCGTCGGGCTCGGATCGCTGGGAGCTTTCGCCGGGCGGGCTGGTGACGGCGATGGAGCCGGTGCTGCGTGCGCGCGGCGGCTCGTGGGTGGGGTGGTCGGGCGTGGGCGGCGCGGCGCCCAAGCCGTTCACGCGCTCGGGCATCTCCATCCGTCCGGTCGCGATGAGCGATGTTGAGATCCGCAACACCTACCACGGCATGTCGAACGCCACGCTGTGGCCGCTCTACCACAATGCGATCCGCACGCCGGAGTTCTCGCGCGTGTGGTGGAACGAGTATGTGCGCGTGAATCGGCGGTTCGCGGAGAGCGCGGCGGCGAGCGCGCGGGACGGGGACGTGGTGTGGGTGCACGACTTCCATCTGCAACTGGTGCCGGCGATGCTGCGTGAGCTGCGTCCGAAGGCGCGGATCGGCTTCTTTCTGCACATCCCGTTCCCGCCTCAGGAGCTGTTCGCGTGGCTGCCGTGGCGTCGGCAGATTCTGGAGGGGTTGCTGGGGGCGGATGTGGTGGGGTTTCAGACGCCGACGGACGCGGAGGACTTTGCGGCGGCGGCGCGTCGGTTCGCGGGGGCGACGGGTCCGGCGCGGTCGCTCCGGCACGGGAAGCGCCGGGTGCGGGCGGGTACGTTTCCGATCTCGATCGACTTCGCGGCGTTTGATGCGCTCGGGCGTGACGGCGGGGTGCGTCAGCGGTCGCTGCACGTGCGCGAGCGTCTGGTGACCGGTCGCCAGATCATTCTGTGCGTTGACCGGCTGGATTACACGAAGGGGATAGATCTTCGGCTGCGCAGCTTCGAGCGGCTTCTGCGACGGGGTGCGTACAGCGCGGAGAACACGGTGCTCGTGCAGATCGCGGTGCCGACGCGGGACAAGGTGCCGGAGTATGCGGCGCAGCGGGCGACGGTCGAGGGGCTTGTGGGCGCTGTGAACGGGGATTTCAGCCGCCTGGGGAGGGTGCCAGTGCACTACTTCCGGCGTTCGCTGACGCACCGTGAGCTGGCGGCGTATTACCTGGCGGCGGACGTGATGCTGGTGACGCCCCTGGTGGACGGGATGAACCTTGTGGCCAAGGAGTTTGTGGCGACGCGTGCGGACGGGGGCGGTGTTCTGGTGTTGAGCGAGTTCGCGGGGGCGTCGCACGAGTTGAAGGAGGCGATCCTTGTGAATCCGAGGGATGAGGAGGGGGCGGCCGATGCGCTGGAACGGGCGCTGCGGATGGGGGCCGAGGAGTCGGCGCGGCGGATGAAGCGCATGCGGTCGGTGGTGAGACGTCACGATGTGTTTGGATGGTGCGACCGATTCATTGGAGCCCTGGACTGATGATGCTCAACGATGATGTGATCCACGCGCTGGAGCGGCTCTCCCGGTCGCCGATTCTGCTGGTGGCGTCTGACTTTGACGGGACACTGGCGCCGATCGTGCCGGTCCCGGAGAACGCGCGCGCGAACACGCGGTCGATGCGTGCGCTCTCGGAGCTTGGGGCGATGGACTCCACGCACGGGGCGATTGTCTCCGGGCGCGCGCTCGATATGTTGCGGACACTGGTCGGCCCCGCGGAGTCGGAGCCGAGCGGGCCGGGTCGTCTTCATCTGGTGGGAAGCCACGGGGCGGAGATGGATGGAGACGCGTCCGTGACGGCGGAGCAGGCTTCGTCCCTTGAGCTGCTTCGGCAGGGGGCCGAGCGGCTGATGCAGCGATTTCCGGGGCTGCTGGTCGAGCACAAGCCGACGGGTGTGGCGATCCACTTTCGGCATGTGTCCCCAGCAGCGCACGAGGAGGCGGTCGCGGCGATCGAGGCGATTGCGCTGTGCGCGCCGTGCGCGACGCTCAAGCCCGGGCTGATGGTGCGCGAGATCGTCGTGACGGCGGCGACCAAGGGCGTGGCGATGATGGCGCTCCGCCGGCGGACGGGCGCGACGGGCGCGGTGTTCTTCGGCGACGACACGACGGATGAGGACGCGTTCGCGGCGATGCTTCCGGGGGACGCGCCCGTGAAGGTCGGCGACGGACCCAGCATCGCGACGCTGCGGATCGCGGACACGGAGGCGGTGGCCGATGCGCTGGAGGCGCTGGCTGAGGCGCGGCGGGCGTGGCTGGGGTCGCGGGCGCTGGTGCCGATCAACCATCACTCGCTTCTGTCGGATCAGAGGACGGTTGCGCTGGTGGAGCCGCGAGGGCGGGTGTGCTGGATGTGTGTGCCGCGGATTGACTCGCCGGCGATCTTTGCGTCACTGCTGGGCGGGGAGCGGGCCGGATGCTTCGACATCGAGCCGGAGACGCCATCGGAGGCGGCATCGCAGGCGTACGCGGGTGACACCTTCACGCTGCGCACGCGCGTGGGCGCGATGGAGATCGCGGACTATCTGGACGCGTCGGGTGGGCGTTCGTTCCAGCGGGCGGGGAGGACCGATCTGGTGCGGGTGGTCTCCGGGTCGGGTCGGGCGCGGGTGCGGTTCTCGCCGCGGCTGGACTTCGGGCGAATCGTGACGACGCTCAAGGTGAGGGAGGGCGGGATTGAGGTGGTGGGAAGCGTTGATCCCCTGGTGCTGCATGCGCCGGGCGTGGAGTGGGAGGTGTCGCAGGACGGCCCGCACCAGACGGCGAGCGCGACGATTGACCTGGACCGCGGGCCGGTGGTGCTGGAGCTGCGGGCCGGGGCTTCATCGCTCCGGGCGAGCCCGATCGCGGAGGAAGCCCGTCGCGTGGCGACCGAAGCATCCTGGGCGCGATGGGCGGAGAAGCTGCGGATCCCCGCGCTCTTTCCGGAGCAGGTGAAGCGGAGCGCGCTGGTCGTGAAGGCGCTCTGCTACGGGCCGACCGGGGCGATCTCCGCGGCGGGAACGACGAGTCTGCCGGAGACCCTTGGGGGCGTGCGGAACTGGGACTACCGCTTCTGCTGGGTGCGCGACGCGGCGTGGTCGGCGGCGGCGCTCGTGAAGCTCGGGTCGACGGGTCACGCCATGAAGTTCCTGGACTGGTTGCTGGGCATTGTGGATGACCTTGAGGGGCCGGAGCGGATCCGGCCGCTGTACACGGTGGGCGGGCATGACCTTGGTGTGGAGGCGGAGATCACGGATCTTGCGGGGTATGGGGAGAGCCGCCCGGTGCGGGTGGGGAACGCGGCGAACCAGCAGGTGCAGCTCGATGTGTTCGGCACGGTGGCGGACCTGATCGCATCGCTGGCGGAGGCGGGCGCGCCATTGACGCCGGAGCACATGCGCCTGTTGGATGCGATGGTGGAGGCGGTGGCGCGCCGGTGGCACGAGCCGGACCATGGGATCTGGGAGATACGGGACACGCCGCGGCACCACGTGCCGAGCAAGGTGATGTGCTGGAACACGGTGAACCGGGCGGTGCACGCGCGGCAGATCGTGGACGGCGTGGAGCGGGAGGGCGAGATCGCGCTTCGGGCCCGAATCCACGAGGACATTCTGGCACACGGGTACAGCCAGAAGCTGGGAGGATTCTCGGCGTCGTACGGGTGCGACGACCCGGACGCGGCGTGCCTGCTGGTGGCGCTGACGGGGTTCCTGCCTCCGGAAGATCCGAGGGTGGCGGGGACGATCCGGGCGGTGGAGCGGCACCTTCTGGACCGGGGCACGGTGTACAGGTATGTGTACGACGACGGACTTCCCGGATACGAGGGAGGGTTCAACATCTGCACGGGGTGGCTGGTGGAGGCGATGGCGGTGACGGGTCGGGATGCGGAGGCGCTGGCGCTCTTGCGCGAGTTGGCGTCGCTGGCGGGGCCGACGGGGTTGATGGCGGAGGAGCACGATCCGCGAACGGGCAGGGCGCTTGGGAACTTCCCGCAGTGCTATTCGCACCTGGCGATCATCAACGCGGCGTGCCGCCTGTCGAGTCTGCACATCCTGGGTCAGGCGGAGACGCCGGTGTGATGTGGGGGAATGTCGGGGTGGAGACGGGTGATTTTCTGGTCAGCGGATGCGTTGGCGTCTATCCTGTCCCAGTTTGCGCCGAGCGGGATCGGGCGTCCGCGAGGCACCTCCTCCACCCCCACACAAACGCCTACGCCGGGCGTGCGGGCACCCACGCACCATGCCAAAGCGCACGGATATCAAGACGATCCTGATTCTGGGTTCCGGTCCGATCGTGATCGGGCAGGGGTGCGAGTTCGATTACTCGGGGGCGCAGGCGTGCAAGACGCTGCGGGCCGAGGGGTACCGGATCGTGCTGGTGAACTCCAACCCGGCGACGATCATGACCGATCCGTCGCTCTCGGACCGGACGTATATCGAGCCGATCACGCCGGAGGCCGTGCGGAAGGTGATCCAGAAGGAGTTCGAGCTGGCCGAGGGGAGGAGCGCGACCTCGCAGGACGCGGCGGTGGGCAAGATCGATGTGATCCTGCCGACGCTGGGCGGGCAGACGGCCCTCAACTGCGCGTGCAATCTGTTTGATGACGGCACGCTTGCGGAGTTCGGTGTCGAGATGATCGGCGCGAACCGCAAGATCATCCACCGGGCTGAGGATCGTCAGCAGTTCAAGGATATCTGCGAGAACATCGGGCTGTCGCTGCCAAAGGCCAAGACCGTCACCACCATGGAGGATGCGCTGGCGTTCCTGGAGGAGATCGGGTTGCCGGCGATCATCCGCCCTGCGTTCACGCTGGGCGGCTCGGGCGGCGGCATCGCGTATAACAAAGATGAGTTCAAGGACATCATCGCGCGCGGGCTCGCCGCCTCCATGATCGGACAGGTCCAGATCGACCAGTCCATCATCGGATGGAAGGAGTATGAGCTCGAGGTCGTGCGCGACCGCAAGGACAACTGCATCATCGTGTGCGGCATCGAGAACATCGATGCGATGGGCGTGCACACGGGCGACTCGGTCACGGTCGCGCCGATCCTGACGCTGACGGACAAGGAATATCAGGCGATGCGGGACGCCGCGATCGCGATCATGCGGGCGGTGGGTGTCGAAACGGGCGGCAGCAATGTGCAGTTCGCGGTGAATCCGAACCCGCCCTTGAACGAGAACGGGAAGCCGAAGTTTCAGATGATGGTCGTCGAGATGAACCCGCGCGTCTCGCGAAGCTCGGCGCTGGCGTCGAAGGCGACGGGCTTCCCGATCGCGAAGATCGCGGCCAAGCTGGCCGTGGGATACACGCTCGATGAGCTTCGGAACGACATCACGGGGACGACGAGCGCGTGTTTCGAGCCGGCGATCGATTATGTCGTGACGAAGATGCCGCGCTGGACGTTCGAGAAGTTCCCGGAAGCGGACGAGACGCTGACGACGCAGATGAAGTCGGTGGGCGAGGCGATGGCGATCGGGCGGACCTTCAAGGAATCCTTCCAGAAGGTCGTGCGCTCAATGGATGTGAAGCGCTTCGGGCTGGGGCTGGATAAGAACGACAAGTGGCTGACGGCGATGCGCGCGGTCGAGCATGATCAGTTGGTGCTGGACCTGACGCCACGCATGGGCGGGAGCACGGGTCTGCGGACGGCGGACGGCGCGCCGATCGAGTGGCCGATTCCGCTGGACAAGCTGCATCGGAAGCTGGCCGTTCCCAGTCAAGGTCGCCTGTATTACGTGCGGTACGCGTTCAAGATGGGGTGGACGATCCCGCAGGTGCACGACCTGACGAAGATCGATCCCTTCTTCCTCGATCAGTTCAAGCAGATGGTGGAGTTCGAGGATGTGCTGTGCGGGTATCGCACGCTGGAGGAGCTGCCTCGGGAGATCGTGCTGCAGGCCAAGCAGTGGGGATATTCCGATGCGCAGCTTGCGAACCTCTACTTCGGGAACATCTCGAGCGAGGCGATCCTGAAGGTGCGGGCGCATCGGAAGTCACTGGGGATCGAGCCGACGTACCGGCTCGTCGACACGTGTGCCGCGGAGTTCGAGGCGATCACGCCGTACTACTACAGCACGTACGAGAACGAGTACGAGGTGATCGGCGCGGACGGCAAGCCGGTCGTCCAGCGCGATGACGAGATCCGCGTGACGGACAAGAAGAAGGTCGTGATCCTCGGCGGCGGGCCGAACCGCATCGGACAGGGGATCGAGTTCGACTACTGCTGCGTGCACGCGGCGTACGCGGCGCGGGACCTGGGCTTTGAGTCGGTGATGATCAACTCAAACCCGGAGACGGTGTCGACGGATTATGACACGAGCGATCTGCTGTTCTTTGAGCCGCTGACGCTTGAGGATGTGCTCAATATTGTGGAGAGGTTGGACGGCAAGTCACAGAGTCACGGCGTCACGAAGTCACGGAGTCAGGGGGGTACCGGCCTTGTGCATGGCCTGATCGTCCAGTTCGGCGGGCAGACGCCGCTGAACCTTGCGAAGGGGCTTGCGCTCGCCGGCGCGCCGCTGATCGGCACAACGCTGGACTCCATCGATCTGGCCGAGGACCGCAAGCGGTTTGATGCGCTGCTTGAGAAGCTCAAGCTTGAGCGGCCAGCCGCGGGGATCGCCAAGTCGCTGGATGAGGCCGTTAACGTCGCCAGCACGCTCGGGTATCCGGTGCTGGTGAGACCGTCGTACGTCTTGGGCGGGCGGGGCATGGAGATCTGCCCGGACGAGAAGGCCCTGCGGCACTTCATTACAAACGCCCTCAGGTCCAGCGATCTTGAGGATGCGCCGGTCTTGATTGACCGGTTCCTGGATGCGGCGACCGAGGTCGATGTCGACGTCGTCGCCGACTTCGGCGAAACGAACAGCGATCCCCGCGCACTCGTCTGCGGCGTGATGGAGCACATCGAGCAGGCGGGCATTCACTCGGGCGATTCGGCGTGCACGCTTCCGCCGTGGTCGCTCCCACGGCACATCGTCGAGCGGATCCGGCAGATCTCGCGGGATCTGGCGCGGGAACTCAAGGTCTGCGGGCTGATGAACGTGCAGCTCGCGGTGAAAGACGAGCATATTTACATCATCGAGGTGAACCCGCGGGCGAGCCGCACGGTGCCGTTCGTGGCGAAGGCCAAGCACGTGCCTTGGCCTCGGATCGCGGCGATGGCGATGATGGGCAAGTCGCTGGCGGAGATGGGCGTGAAGGAAGTGCCGGACACGGGCGCGTACGCCGTGAAGATGCCGGTCTTCCCGTTCAATCGGTTCCCGGGCGTGGACGTCGTGCTGGGGCCGGAGATGCGTTCGACGGGCGAGGTGATGGGGATGGATGTGTCGCTGCCCCTGGCCTTCCTCAAGGCGCTCTTGGGCGCGGGGACGACGCTGCCGCGGAGCGGGGGCGTGTTCATCTCCGTGCGCGAGCAGGATCGCAAGGAGATCGTGGGGCCGGCGCGGACGCTGATGGCGATGGGGTACACCGTGTACACGACCAAGGGGACGGGTGACTTCCTGCGCCGGCACGGGCTGCGAACGGTCGTGCTTGAGAAGATCGGCGCGGCGATCCGGCCCAATGTGCTGGATCTGATGTCGGACGGGAAGATCCAGTTGGTGCTGAACACGCCGACGCGGACGGGGTGGCAGACGGACGAGGGGAAGATCCGTTCGACAGCGGTGCGATTGGGGATCCCGATGATCACGACGAACACGGGCGCGAACGCGGCGGTGAGGGCGATCGAGGCGCTGCGGGCCGGCGACTGGGACACGGTGGCCATGCAGGACTACAAGTCGCTGGCGGCGTCGGCGGGGGCATCGATTGAGCCGGTTGTGGTGACGGCGGCGGGCGGTGCATCGGCCGCGACGAGATAATCGCGCGTTTGCTGGTCGATGGTGCGCGCCGGAGGCGTGCGACGATTGTCTCTCTTGCGTGCTTCCGCTCGCGTGATCGTTCAGTCGAGGGCAGACTGGGTGACGCCGCAAGCCATAGAGGGGAAGAAAAGAGTACGGACGTCCGAGAAGACGTCCGTACCCCAGCGTTCATCTGGCAGGATGGAGTTTGCACCGCCAGATGCGTCCTCAGTCTGTTTCAGCCGGCTCGCTGGCACGTCGCGTGACAGCGGAGCGGGGCGGGACTGCACGACAGAGCGACAACCCGGACGAGGCAGCAGCCCGATTCCGGCGCCCAGCCAAGCCCGCTTTCAGCCCTGTGATCTTCGAACTTCCTCGCGATGCCGGTGATCGGTCCCGGGCGTCGCTTTGCCGTGCATTCCTGCCGCGGGGGATAGACACGAGCACGCCCGATCGGCGCGCTTGATGAAAGTTTTTTCGCGTGCCTCGGTGGTGCGGGCCGGGGATCCCCCCGGCGATTCCCTGTGGGTGCGCGCTCCGAGGCCGGTCGGCCGGTACCGGCGTGGCGCTCGCGTGATGCGACGAGGCCTCATGTGGTGTAAAGAGAGAGCAAGGGGCGCGGACCGTGTGGATCCACGCCCCAAGCAGCGGAGTCTCTCGCTCGGCTCCCCCTGAGACCCGGCGTGTGTCGCGCGAACGCGTGTGAGGGACGCGTGGGCGCGGCGTTCGAAGCCCGATGTTCGAGGCGCGATGTCGCGAAGGCGTCGACGCCGCACGTTCTGGGTGGCGCGTGGCACGCTGTGCTTGCGTGAGAACGCGATCGCGCAGAGCAAGACATGAGACGCGCCGAGCGGCGCGCCCTCGCTCATTCATTCTCTGCTGTGACAGCGCGGGCCGGTGCTGAGGTTTGTTGAGGACTCCACGGTGTGCCGCACTCGGAGCACTGCGTGACGGCGAGGTTCCCGGCCATGTCGTAGCCGCACTCGGCGCAGTGGGTTTCATACCACAGTGTGCGGGCAATCCAGAGGCGCTTGAGGTAGAGGCGGCAGCCAACGAGCGCAATGGTGGCGCTGAACAGCCACGGGACAGTGGCGAAGCCGATGCGGAGATGTTGGACATTCTGGCCCACAATCGTCGTACCCGCCGCGAGCGCAGCGCAGACGATCGCACACATGACGGTCCAACCAAGCAGCTGGCTCACAATCCGATGGTATTGCCTTTCGAGCTGACCCTTTCGGACTAAGGACCTCAATGCAAATAGCCAGTAAACAAAGCACACGATCGTCCCGGGCACTGCGAGCACGGCGAGAAGAAGAACAAGACCTGGAATCTCTTCGGCAAACCAAGCGTACGCGAGCGTGGCAGCAAGCACGAGGGCCCAGAGTCCCGCGGCGCACGCAGCACAGGCGCCAATCGATAAATAGGCTCTCAGTCTGCTTCGCTCACGCCGTCCGCCGATCTGGTCGGGAGCTGCAAGAAGCGTCAGTTGAAGGAGTGTGCACAGGCAGGTCCATAAAAGGCCCGGTATCACTGCATTCGCGAAATCCACTGGGGTACCGAACATCACGCTGCGTACCACCATCATGTACCACACGATGGCAGTGATCGCTCCCCACTGGACCAACCAGTACGTCGCGATCGTCGTGGCTCGGTGCGGGATGTGATACTCATGGTGCTTGCTCATGCACCACCACCGTTGGTATCGGTACTCGGCGAGGGTCGCCACCCCGTGCCGCACTCGGGGCACTTGTCGGCGTTGGGTGTGCCGGTCATGTCGTAGGCGCAGACCTCGCAATGGTCGCCGTGCCAGCGTTTGCGTCGCTTGCAGAGAATGGCGAGGTAGATGGCCGGTCCGAGCGCGAACGCGCCGACGCCGCCGCAGATGGCCAGAGCCCAGAACGTTCCCGCGGCACAGTAACACTCGTTTTTGCGGCGGACCATGACATCCAGCGGCACGATGGCGACGACCTCGACGATGGTGCCGGTGAAGAGCATGGCGGAGAGGCGGGCGAGGGTGGTCTCCTGGCGCTCGCGCCGTGTGAACGTCACGAGCAGGGGTGTGGCGACGACCCACAGAAGTCCCTGAACGATGACGAGGGCCCAGAAGGCCTGGTCCCAGTCGAGGAGTTCGGGGCCGTTGAAGAGCGTGAGATAGATCTCGGCGATGACTGCGACGAGCGCGATCAGGAGGGCGATTCCAGCGAACGCCGCGAGCCCGAGGGTGATCCAGACGGATCGTCCGGTTCGCTTCAGGCCCGGCTTGCGGACGGGGAAGAGGAAGAGGAACTGGAGAGCCGCGAGAGATGCGCCGACGATGAGTGCGAAGAGGATCGCGTCGCGCTGGAAGAGGTAACTCGCGGCTTCGTCCCACTCGTGAATGACCAGGAGCGGCGCGACCCACGCGAATGCGGTCTGGGCGAGCCAGATCCAGAGCATGACCCGCCAGCGAAGGTTCATGGATTGGCCTTCGTTGCGGCGTCGCCGGTCCATGGCGATGAGCGTACACGGGTGCGGGCGATGGTGCCGCGTGCGGGGCGTTCGGCGGGATCGCCGTCGACCCCGTCCATCATGGGCGTCGCGGTGCGGCCCCGGAGCGTGGCGCGACCCCTCCCACTACCATCTGTGCATGGCCACTTCACCAGCTCCTGCCGCTGCCATCGCGCCGAACCCCACTGCGTACCAGCGGTGCATCAACCCCGAGTGCGGGGCGGAGTATCCCGTGTCGCGGGTGCTGGTGGCGTGCGAGCGGTGCGGCGAGCTTCTGGATGTCGATTACGACTGGTCGAAGTTCCAGCACCGGGACTGGTCGTGGTTTGAGCTGCGATCGAGCACGCGCGGGCCGCGTGAGGCGGCGGGGACGGGGCTAACGGGCAAGGGGCGGGCGACGGCGTCCGCGCTGGACTTTTCGGGTGTGTGGCGGTTCAGGGATCTGCTCCCCTTTTGGCAGCACGAGTCGGAGATCGTGACGATCGGCGAGGGGCGGACGAACCTGCAGCGGGCGGACCAGATCGCGCGGGTGATCGGGTTGGATGTGGGTTCTGGTGGGGGCCAGGAGGGCGGCAACCTCTATCTGCAGTACGAGGGGTTCAACCCGTCGGGGTCGTTCAAGGACAACGGGATGACCGCGGCGTTCACGCACGCCCGGATGGTGGGCGCGAAGCGCGTCGCGTGCGCCTCGACGGGGAACACCTCGGCATCGCTCGCGGTGTATGGCGCGCTGAGCGGCATGAAGTGCTTCGTCTTCATCGGTGATGGGAAGATCGCGTACGGCAAGCTCTCGCAGGCGCTGGAGTACGGCGCGACGACGCTGCAGGTCGCGGGGGACTTTGACGCGTGCCTGGCGCGGATCCGCCACATCGCGGAGAAGATGCCGGAGACGGGTGTCTATTTGATGAACTCAGTCAATCCCTTCCGGCTGGAGGGGCAGAAGGCGATCATGTATCGCGTGCTGGAGGGGCTGGACTGGCAGGTGCCGGACTGGATCGTGGTGCCGGGCGGCAACCTCGGCAACTGCTCCTCATTCGGCAAGGCGTTCATCGAGCTGCATCGACTCGGGCTGATCCAGAAGATGCCGCGGCTGGCGATCATCAACGCCAAGGGCGCGAGCACGCTGGATCGCGTGGTGAACGGGCTGGGTGTGCGCTGGAACGGTGGACGGTACGACCGCGCGAAGGTGAAGGGCGAATACGACCGGATGGACAGCGCGGGCGAGCGGGCCCGCACGGTGGCGACGGCGATCGAGATCAACCGGCCCGTGAACCTGCCCAAGGCGCTGCGCGCGCTGGAGGCGATGAACGGCGTGGTGCGGTCGGTCGATGACGCGACCATCGTGGAGCACAAGGCGCTGGTGGGGCGTTATGGGTTCGGATGCGAGCCGGCGAGCGGCGCGAGCGTGGCGGGGGCGCGGATGCTGGTGAAGGAGGGCGTGATCAAGCCGCACGAGACGGTGGTGTGCATCCTGACGGGGCACGTCTTGAAGGATCCCGATGTGACGGTGGAGTATCACACGGGGATCAGCGCACCCAAGGCCGTCGCGCACGGGGGCGCATCGGAGGCGAGGCCCACGGGCGTGTATGCGAACCCGCCGATCAAGGTGGCGGATGATCTGGATGCGATTCTGAAGGCGATGGGAGCGGGGTGAGTCTCAGACGCGCCGACGTCGGGCGAACACGCCGCACGCCATGAGAGCGGCAAGTGACGAGGGTGCGGGGACGATGACGCGGAAGCCGGCGGCATCCAAGGAGTTGACCATCCAGTTGCCCTCGGCGTCGAACTCCACAAGGGGCAACTTGTAGGTGTTGTAGGCCCGCGCGAAGCTCCACCTCAGGCTCTCGGTCGACTCCGAGTGGATGACAAGTGCGTAGGACGTGCCGGTGTGCAGCAGCGGCCCGTCGACGGGTTCGATGCGGGGAAGGTTGGCGAAACCGCCGCCGATCGCTGCAGGAATACCGGACCAGGATCCAAGAGAGACATCGGGAAGCAGCCCGTCGTCGATTGTGAAGATCTCCGCTCGGAAGTTGCCGAGTCCGCGAACGGCGAGGATCATCTCTTCGACATGCCCGGTTGCCTCGGCCTCGAAGACAAAGCCGAATGAGCCATTCGTTCCGGGAACAAGACTGTACATGATGTGCTCGTTGTACGAGTCCCCCGGTCCGAAGGTGTCGAACGCGACGGGTGAGGCGATCGCTGCGTTGCCGCTGATGGCGACGCCTGCGATGCAGAGAACTCGGCTCAGAACGGGGCTTCTCATGTGCAATGCCTCCCAGCATGTTCGCGAGTTGAAGTGATCGCTTGTCAATAGTTTGCCACGCGTTTCGGGACTTGCAACCGAGATCCGAACAAATGAGCAAAGAGCCCGGCACATGGCCGGGCTCTTCGGGTTCAACTGACGGAGTATTCGTCGATCGACTCGGGCTTACTTGCTGCCCATGATCGCGGCCTGGGCGGCGGCCAGGCGCGCAATGGGGACGCGGAAGGGGGAACAGGAGACATAGTCCATGCCGACCTTGTGGCAGAAGTGGACGGAGGACGGGTCGCCGCCGTGCTCGCCGCAGATGCCGATCTTCAGGCCCTTGGCGGTCTGGCGGCCCTTCTCGATGCCCATCTTGACGAGCTGGCCGACGCCGGACTGGTCCAGCGACTGGAAGGGATCCTTCTCGAGGATGTCGCGGCTCAGGTAGTCGGGAAGGAAGGAGTTGATGTCGTCGCGGCTGAAGCCGTACGTCATCTGCGTGAGGTCGTTGGTGCCGAAGGAGAAGAAGTCGGCGTGCTGGGCGATCTCGTCGGCGGTGAGAGCCGCACGCGGGATCTCGATCATGGTGCCGATCTTGATGTCGAGGCGGGCCGTGAAGTCCTCGTCGGCCTTGACCTTGGCGATGGTCTTCTCGACCTCTTCGCGGAGGAGCGAGAGCTCGCGCTTGGTGCCCACGAGGGGGATCATGATCTCTGGCAGGGCCTTGACGTTCTCGCGGACGCACTCGATGGCGGCCTCGACGATGGCGCGAACCTGCATCACGAGGATCTCGGGATAGGTCACGCACAGGCGGCAGCCACGGTGCCCGAGCATGGGGTTCATCTCGTGGAGCTGCGCGACGCGCTGCTTGACCTTCTCGAAAGAGACACCGGTGGCCTGGGCCATCTCCTTCTGCGCCTCGGGCTCGTGGGGGAGGAACTCGTGCAGGGGCGGGTCGATCAGGCGGATCGTGACGGGGAGCCCGTCCATGGCCCGGAAGATGCCGATGAAGTCGTCGCGCTGATAGGGGAGGAGCTTGGCGAGGGCCTTCTCGCGCGTCTCGACCGCTTCGGCGAGGATCATCTCGCGCATGGCCTTGATGCGGTCGCCCTCGAAGAACATGTGCTCGGTGCGCGTGAGGCCGATACCCTCGGCGCCGAACTCGCGGCCGCGCTTGGCGTCGGCGGGCGTGTCCGCGTTGGTGCGGACGCCGATGGTGCGGTACTTGTCGGCCCACTTCATGATCTTGGCGAAGTCGCCGGAGAGCGTGGGCTCGATGCGGGCGATGGTGCCGGCCATGATCTCGCCAGTGGAGCCGTCGATGGAGATGACATCCTCGCGTCCGTAGGACTTGCCGCCCACGGTGAACTGGCCCTTCTCGGCGTCGATGTGGATATCGCCCGCGCCGGCGACGCAGCACTTGCCCCAGCCGCGCGCGACGACGGCTGCGTGGCTGGTCATGCCGCCCGTGCTGGTGAGGATGCCGGCGGCGGAGTGCATGCCCTCGACGTCCTCGGGGCTGGTCTCCTTGCGGACCAGGATGATGCTCTCACCGGCCTGCTTGCGCTTCACGGCCTCGTCGGCGGTGAAGGCGGGCTTGCCGACGGCGGCACCGGGGGACGCGGGGAGGCCCTTGGCCAGGATCTTGGCGATGGACTTCTTGGTGGGATCGAAGGAGGGGAGCAGGAGCTGCGTCAGGTCGCCGGCGGGGATGCGCAGGAGCGCGGTCTTCTCGTCGACGAGCTTCTCCTTGACCATGTCGCAGGCGATCTTGACGGCGGCGGCGCCGGTGCGCTTGCCGGTGCGGGTCTGGAGCATGAAGAGCACGCCGCGCTCGATCGTGAACTCGATGTCCTGCATCTCCTTGTAGTGCTTCTCAAGCGTCTGCTTGATCTTCAGGAGCTGCTGGTGGACCTTCTTGTTCCAGGCGGGCATCTCGTCAACTGGCTTGGGGGTGCGGATGCCAGCGACGACGTCCTCGCCCTGGGCGTTGATGAGGAACTCGCCGTAGAAGGTGTTGTCGCCGGTTGAGGGGTTGCGGGTGAAGGCGACGCCGGTGCCGGAGTCGTCGCCCATGTTGCCGTAGACCATGGACTGCACGTTGACGGCAGTGCCGTTCAGGCCGCTGATGCCGGCCAGGCGGCGGTAGGAGATCGCGCGGTCGGCGTTCCAGGACTTGAAGACGGCCTCGATGGCCAGCTCGAGCTGCTTGAACGGGTTCTGCGGGAACTCATCGCCGACGTACTTGCGGTAGACGTCCTTGTAGGCCTTGCAGAGGTCCCTCAGGCCCTCGGCGGGGACGTCGGTGTCGAGCTCCGCCTTGTACTTCCGCTTGATCGCGTCGAAGGCGTGCTCGAAGTGCTCGTGGTCGACGCCCATGACGACGTCGCCGAACATGTTGATCAGGCGGCGGTACGCGTCGTACGCGAAGCGCTCGTTCTTCGTGGCCTTGGCGAGACCCTCGACCGCGGCGTCGGTGAGGCCGAGGTTGAGGATCGTGTCCATCATGCCGGGCATGGAGACTGCGGCGCCGGAGCGGACGGAGACGAGCAGCGGGTTGTCGACGGAGCCGAAGACCTTGCCCAGTTCCTTCTCGAGCAGCGCGATGTTCTTATGAACCTCGTTCATAAGGCCCGTGGGGAGGCGCTTGCCGGCGTCGTAGTAGCGGGCGCAGGTGTCGGTGGTGATGGTGAAGCCGGGGGGGACCGGGAGGCCGATCGAGGTCATGTCGGCGAGGTTGGCGCCCTTGCCGCCGAGCAGGAGCTTGAGCGCGGGGCCGCCCTCGGTGCGGGTCTTGCCGAAGTAGTAGACCATCTTGCCGCCCTTGGGGGTCGGGCCGCTGGGAGCCGCGGGACTCGCGCCGGCGCCTCCGCCCTTGCGAGCGACTTTCTTGCTCACGGGCTTGGTCTTGCGCGCGTTGGCGGCGTGGGTCTTCTTCGAACCGGTCTTTGCAACTCGCTTGGCCATATACACCTGCCTGGGGGGTCTCACGCTTCGGTATGAAGCGCGAAGAGGGGCGAAATGACCCCGCGCGGCATATTGGCCGGGCGAGGGACGCAGAGTTTAGAGACCCCCCCACCTGCTTTCGACTTTCAGGCCGGATCTGACGCGAAACACACGGTTCGGACCGGCGGCACGGGGCGCAATAGACTCGCTCGGCGTGCCCAACTCCACCGACATCGCGGCGACCGATCCAGCGCGCGGGGCCCAAGGGTGGGCCGCGGGCCCGGAGCCGGAAGTCGCACTGCTCGGCTGGCCCGAGGAGATGCCTCTGATCGCTCTTTACTCGGGTGAGGGGGATCGGGTCCGGGCCCGGTGGTCCATGTTCGCACATCCATCTGAAGTCCTTGTGATTGATGGAGATACGCCGTCTGCATTGGGTGCGATCCAGGCCCGGATCGACGGGAGTCCGACGCACGGAGAAGGGCATTGGGCCGGGCCGCTCGGAACCGGGTGGGTGGTGTGCGTGGGCTACGAGGTCGGGGCGGAGATCGAGCCGGCGGTCGGGTCGCGCGGGGTGGGAAACGCACGGGCCCGAGCCGTGTTGGCACGGATCGACGGCGGGTGGATCCACGATCGAGACGGCGCGGTGTGGGCCCGATTTGGGGAAGGTTCACCGTCCTTGCCGGGGCTTGTGGGTGGTTTGGAAGGACCGGAGCGCGTGGTGGGCTTCCGGGTCGGACCCCTCGCGAGCGCGACGGGGCGTGATCGGTTCGTGGCGATGGTGGAGCGGGCCAAGGCATATATCCGCGACGGCGATGTCTATCAGGTGAACCTCTCGCACCCGTTGCGGGCTTCGTTTGAGGGATCGCCCCGCGCCCTGTTCGCGGCGATGGCGGGCGCGGCGCGTCCGTGGCACGGGGCGTACCTGGAATGGAACGACGCGCGCACTGGAGCGAGGCGCGCGATCGCGTCGGTCAGCCCGGAGTTGTTCCTGGAGTACGACCCGGCGACGCGCGTGGTGCGCACGCGCCCCATGAAGGGAACGCTCGCGGCGACCAGCGCCGAGGATGCCCGAACGTTGGCGCGCTCCGAGAAGGATCGCGCCGAACTCAACATGATCATCGACTTGATGCGAAACGACCTGGGCAAGTCCTGCGTGCTCGGTTCGATCAGGGTGGAAGAAGCGCGCACGATCGAGATGCACACGGACGCGCGCGGCGCGGGGCTGCTGCAGGCCACGGGGTGTGTGTCCGGCGTGCTGCGCCCGGACCGCACGCCCCTGGATCTGGTCCGCAACGCGTTCCCGCCGGGGAGCGTGACGGGCGCGCCAAAGGTGCGGGCGATGCAGATCATCCGCGAGTTGGAGACCGAACCCCGCGACTTCTATTGCGGCTCCATCGGCTTCATCGGCGACGACGGGCGCCTCATGCTGAACGTGGCGATCCGCACGGCGACGATCGCCGCGGGCACCATCGAGTATCCCGTGGGGGCGGGCATTGTCGCGGATTCTGACCCGGAATCCGAATGGCGCGAGACCATGGCCAAGGCGTGGCCAATCATCCGCGTCAGCGAATCCAGTGTGTCCCACGGTTCACACAGCCACGCGGCGAACCCAGAGAAAGCGACTCCATGACCAACGCATCCAACGCATCCACCGAGAACAACGGCCCGCGCTTCCGCTCGGACGTGGTCGATGTCTACATCTTCCGGCGGCGTCCATCCAAGGCCCGGCTCGACCCATCCGGCGAGGCCGTCGGTGGCGAGGACGTGGTTGATGTGCTGCACCTGCGGCGCGCCAAGAACGAGGAGCACTCCGGCTCGCTGGGTGGGACGTGGCAGCCGCTGATGGGGCACATCGAGCCCGGAGAGACGGCGATCGACTGCGCCTGGCGTGAGCTGAAGGAAGAGGTGGGGCTCGATCAGGACTCGGAGGAGCTGCTGGGGCTCTGGTCGCTGGAGCAGGTGCATCCCTATTTCCTGGCGTCGAAGAACGCGATCATGCTCTCGCCTCGGTTCGCGGTCGAGGTCGCGGGCGACTGGCACGCGATCCTCAACGACGAGCACGATGCGGTGCGCTGGATCCGCGCCTCGGACGCGGAGAAGTCATTCATGTGGCCGGGTCAGCGGGCGGCGATCCGCGAGATCCGCCACGAGATCATCAAGCCGGGCTCGCTCTCGGAGCCGTGGCTGCGTCTGTGGCCGATGCAGGATTGAGCGGTCGCTGCCTATGCCGCGTGCTTGCCGGCCTTGAGCGTTGCCGCGGCACGCCACGGCACGATCACGCGCCTGGTCGGCATCTCCGAGCCGGCGCGTAGAGCGGCGTCGATCATGGGTCCGGGCGACATGGTGCCGACGACGAGTGCATCGGCATCCTCGGGATCGTGCGCGATGCTGACGCCGCACTCGAAGAGAGATCGCTCGATGGCCCAGTCGTTCTTGCCTCGGGCCAGGATCGCCGCGGTCCGGAACGGCCGCTCCCAGATCGCGGCCCGGATGGCATCGCGGGCATGGGCGAGGCCTGTGAAACGGTCGTAGATCTCACGCGGCATCTGTCGTCGGAGCTGAGCCGCACGTGTGCGCCGGAGCTCGAGCAATCCCCACGTGAAGCCCGGGAGCGCGTTCTCTTTCGCGGCGATGGCGCGGTAGCGGGCGCGGAGGCGCCGGAGTTCGGCGCGGCGTTCCGCTTCTGGGCAGTAACGCTGCGTCACCCAGCCGTTGTTGCGGATCAGGCGCTCAAGGATCAGGTTCATGTCGCGACCGGCGGTGACCTTGTGGTGGTGGATTACGAAGGAAGGATCGAAGGCGACGCGCCCGCCCATGAGCATGAGTCGAGCGGCCAAGTCGTATTCCTCGACGTAGTAGTTGAAGGCGTGGTCGTAGCCGCCCGAGGCAAGGAAGGCGTCGCGCCGGATCGCCACACCACAGCCGATGAAGACCTCGGGCAGCCCGCCGTCCTCGCGTCGCTTGTGTTCGGGGAGGTGGATGTCCGCGCTCAGGGCGAGCACATCGCTCGGCGCGTTCGCCAGCGCGTCAAGGAACTTGATGGAGACCGGGTGGGAGTCGTCGTCGAGCATGACAACCCAGCGTGCGCCGGGGTCGCAGGCATGCGCGCCGATGTTGCGGGCCGCGGCGCCGGCGTTCTCATCCAGTGCGATCACGCGCACGCCGATGCCGTTGGCGAGCGCACGGTCAACCTTCGGCGGCTGGTCGCTCGCATTGTCGACGATGATGACTTCGGCGTTGTGCGCGGGGAGCGAGCCGATCGCGGCAAGGGTTTGCGAGAGGACTTCGGGGCGGTTGCGCGTGGGAAGGACATAAGCAAGTGACGGAGTGACGGAGTGACGCAGTGACACAGCAGTTTGCACTCGTTGATCGCCTTTCACTCTGTCACTTCGTCACTGTGTCACTCAGTCACTGCTCTTACGATGCGCGTAAAGCCGCTCGCGCCGGCGAGTGGATCACCTCGGGCGTGGCGTAGGTCAGGTGCGCGTTGTGGACGCGGACCACGGTCTGACGCACGTCGGTCGCGCCGATCGGCACGTTGCCGATGCGCTGGGCCTGGCAACTGGCGGCGCACGCGCCGAGGAACGCGGAGGCCAGCAGCGAGCCGCCGCTGGCCATTGCGAGCGTAGCCGTCGTCAGCAGCGCGTCGCCGCAGCCGAGCGGATCCACGGCGTAGGGCGTCAGCGAGGGGACGTGCTCGGCCTTCAGGCGGCTCATCCAGCCCTCGCCCGTATCGCCCTTGTTCTCCAGCCGATTGAACGCGATCATCCCCTCGGGGCCCATCGTCACGATCGCCGCTCGCGAGGCGGTCTCTTCCAGCAGTCGCCACGTGACCATCGGGAGCCCCTCGGCGTGCAGGCGGAAGGCCTCGCGCACTTCGGACTCGCTGGGGCAGAGCAGGTCCATGCCGCGCATCGCAGAGAGCGAGCTGCGCCGGCCGCTCACGTCGCCGGCGAGCGTGCCGACGTGGGCGCGAAGCCCGCGGCAGAGCCGGTGCAGCGTCGCGGGTGTGAGCAGGCCGAGGCCGAAGTCCGCGATGATCGCGGCATCGCAGCCGCCGCCGGAGCGCGCGGCGTCCGTGGCCATGCGCAGCAGCACGTCGTGCTCCGATTCGTCAAGGACATAGGGCTCGACCAGATCGAGCTTCATGACCTTCTGCGCGCCGACCAAGAAGCGCTGCTTCTCGGGAAGACCCGTGCGGGTCTCGATGGCGCGGACCTCAATGCCGTCGGCAACGAGGCGCATCTTGAGGGCACGGGATTGCTCGGAGTCGTCGAGGGCGGTGATGAGGATGGGTCGTGCGCCGAGCGCGGCGGCGTGTCGGGCGATGATCGCCGCGCCGCCGTCGTAGTGACGGTTCTCAAGGGGCCGAAGGGTCATCACCGGACTCTCGCCCGCGATGTCGGGGCGATCGCAGAGGACGTAGGTGTCGAGGATGGTCTCGCCGACGACGACGATGCGCCGGCCGCGCATGCGTCCGAGCAGGGAGAAGAGTTCTGTTCCCTGCAACTCCGACGACTCCATCAGTTGCGTGAGGCGCTGGTGGAAGGGATCCACCGACTGCTCCATGGCGTTGATGAGCGCGGTGGAGGAGAAGACGACATCGCCGGAGGAGAAGACGACGCGCCCGCCGTGACGCTCGACGGCGTCCTTCTCCTTCCGAAAGCGCGGATCGCTGTTGTGCTCGTACTCGCGTCCCTTCACATACACGTCGGGGCGCACCTCTTCGAGCAGTTCTTGCGCGGTCGGGCGGTGCTCGATGTGGACCCAGTCGACAAAGTCGAGCGCGGCGAGGTTCTCCGCTCGCAGCTCCTCCGGGATCAGCGGCCTCCCCTGCCCCTTGTTGATCCCCGCATCGCCGGTGATCGACACCAGCAGGATCTCGCCCATCGCCTTGGCCTGGCGGAGGTGGCGGACGTGGCCGGGGTGCACGATGTCGAAGCAGCCGTGGCAGTGGACCACCCGCCTCCCCGCGGCACGGGCCAGGTCGCGGCGCTCAAGCAGCGCGGCCTTGCTCAGGATCTTGGCACCCGGGTCGTTGGGTGTGGTGTGGCCGGGAGGTGTTGGAGACATGACCGTCTTATCGGCCGGTCCCGGCCAAAGTGTGAACCCACTCGGACGGCAGGGGAGCCCGACCCGTCTCGGGGGAGCAGGAAGGCGGATCGGGGCGAGGGACCCGGCGAAACCCTGTGTTCGGGTCTCGCTAGACTCTGGGCCTCTATGAGCGACGCCGCGACTCCATCTTCTTCCCGCACCCCGGACGCTGGTCCCGCGTTCCGCTACACCGCGGCCCTCGCCGACGAGATTGAGCAGAGGTGGCAGGCCCAGTGGGACTCCCAGGGAACGTTCGTGCAGCCCAATCCGGGGCAGCCGGGCTTCGACGCCTCGCGACCCAAGTACTTCTGTATGGACATGTTCCCGTACCCCTCGGGGGCGGGGCTGCACGTCGGGCACCCGGAGGGGTACACGGCGACGGACATCATCTGCCGCTATAAGAGGATGAAGGGCTTCAACGTCCTGCATCCCATGGGGTGGGACGCCTTCGGGCTTCCGGCCGAGCAGTACGCGATCCAGACCGGCGTCCATCCGGCGATCACCACGCGAAGGGCGATTGACACATTCAGGCGCCAGCTCAAGCGCTTCGGGTTCTCGTATGACTGGACGCGCGAGTTCGCGACCATCGACGAGGACTACCGCTGGACGCAGTGGATCTTTCTGCGCCTGTACAACGCGTGGTACGACGAAGAGCGGCGGAGTGCGCGGCCCATCGAGGAGCTGATCGCGGAGTTCAAGGAGGGCACGCGCCCCCTGCGGTACAACGCCAAAGCCGCGGAGTACGCCCACGCCCCGGGCGTGACCGCGCAGACCGTGGCGGGCCCGTGGGAGAACGTGGATTACGAGACGCGGCGCTCCATCGTGGACAGCTACCGGCTCGCGTATGTCTCGGAGCAGCTCGTCAACTGGTGCCCGAAGCTCGGGACCGCGCTCGCGAATGAAGAAGTCATCGACGGGCGTTCGGAGCGCGGCAGCTTTCCCGTCATCCGCAAGCCGCTGCGTCAGTGGATGATGCGGATCACGGCGTATGCCGACCGGCTGCTGGAGGACCTGGCGCGGGTGGAGTGGCCGGAGTCCACGCGCACGCAGCAGGCCGAGTGGATCGGGCGGTCGGAGGGCGCGGAGATCGACTTCCCGTTGAAGGATCCTGACGGCTCGATCACACGCACGATCCGCGTGTACACCACCCGACCCGACACGATTTTCGGCGCGACGTACATGGTGATCGCGCCGGAGCACCCGCTGGTCGCCGCCGCGCTGGAAGAGGGCCGCCCCGAGTCCGACGAGGCCGCGATCACCGCGTACGTCGCCCGCTCCAAGGCCCGCTCGGACGTCGATCGACAGGCGGACGCCAAGGCCAAGACCGGCGTCTTCAGCGGCATCATGGCCGTGAATCCGGCGACGGGCGAGGAGATCCCGGTGTGGATCGCCGACTATGTGCTGATGGGGTACGGCCACGGCGCGATCATGGCGGTGCCCGCGCACGACGAGCGCGACTTTGAGTTTGCCCGCCAGTTCGGTCTGCCGATTCGGGACGTGCTGCTCTCGCGCGTGCACTGGGCGATGCTCTCCTTCGCGCGCACCGCGAACGCCGACGAACGCTCCACCGACACGTGGACCACGCACCTGGCCGACTTCCTCGGACTGGTCACGAGCACCAACGCCGAGCCCGATCAGATGCCCGCCGTCCTTGCTCGCATCCGCGACACGCGACGCACGGGGCCGGATCCGAGCCACGACCAGGGAATCGGCAAGCGCGGCTCCACGCAGGGCGAGTGGCTGGAGATGGTTGCCGCGATGGGCTTTGCGACGTTTGCCGACTTTGAGGCCGCGTTCACGGGCGGCTCAATCGTCGAGCGTTTCGGCATCGCGTACGCGGGCGCGGGGCACGCGATCAACTCAGAGAACGCCGAGGTCTCGCTCAACGGTCTGACAACCGCCGACGCCAAGGCACGCATCATCGCGTGGCTGGAAGCCAAGGGGATCGGGCGGAAGAAGGTGAACTACAAGCTGCGCGACTGGCTCTTTAGCCGCCAGAGATACTGGGGCGAGCCGTTCCCGATCGTGTACGACGAGCGCGGGTTCCACTATCCCGTCGCGCCGTCCGCGCTGCCGGTGACGCTGCCGCCTTTGGAGGACTTCAAGCCGGAGGAATCCGAGGATCCGCAGCCGCTCTTGGCCAAGGCCAAGGACTGGATGCGTACGACGGCGAAGGAGGTCGGCGTCATCGAGCTGCCCCCCGACACGATCCTGCGGCGTGAAACCAACACGATGCCGGGGTGGGCGGGTTCCTGCTGGTACTACCTGCGGTATTGCGATGCAAAGAACGCTGAGCGATTCGTCGGGGAACCGGCCGAGTCGTACTGGATGAAGGGCGCGGTCGACCTCTACATCGGCGGCAACGAGCACGCCGTGCTGCACCTGCTCTACGCCCGCTTCTGGCACAAGGTGCTCTATGACCTGGGCGACGTCTCGACGGCTGAGCCGTTCCAGAAGCTCTTCCATCAGGGGCTGATCACGAGTTACGCGTATCAGCGGGCGGATAAGACGCTCGTGCCGTCGGATCGCGTTTACGAGCTCCGATACACCGAGGATGGAGGCGGCTTCGCGTCGCTCCATCCGGTGCTCGGTGGCGATCTGCAGTTGAGCATTGATGCTCCGTCACTCGGCGAATCTCTGTACGCGAAAGCCGTCGACAAGGGCTCGATCTTTGTCGCCTTCGGCGAAGACGCGGTCATCGAGCACAGCAAGCTTGAAATGGGCAACGTCGAGGAAGTCACCCAGATCACCGCCAAGATGTCCAAGTCGCTGAAGAACGTGGTCAATCCTGATGACGTGATCGACGACTACGGCGCGGACACGTTCCGCTTGTACGAGATGTACATGGGCCCGCTCGAGGCGTCGAAGCCCTGGAACACGCGTGACATCACGGGGCTCTTCCGGTTCCTGCAGCGCCTCTGGCGTCTGGCCGTCAATGAAGAGACCGGCGAGCTGCGCCTCGCGCCGGCTGCCGCGGCCGGTTCCGACGCCCACAAGGCCATTGAGAAGCTTCTTCATCGCACGACCGTCAAGGTCGAGCAAGCGATCGAGAAGCTGTCGTTCAATACTGCGATTGCGTCGATGATCGAACTGGTGAACGCCGCGACTTCATCCGTCGGCGCGGAGAATGGCCCGGGCTTGGCCCGCGCCCAGCTCGAACGCCTCACGCTGATTCTCTGCCCCTTTGCGCCGCACATGGCCGAGGAGTTGTGGTCGAAGCTGCACGCGGGCTCAAAGGGTCACTCAACTTGCTCGCTCGCGCCATGGCCCGCCGTGGACGAGTCGATGCTGCGCGACAGCGAGGTCGAGCTGGCCGTGCAGGTGCAAGGCAAGGTCCGGGCACGGATCACGGTTCCCGTCGATGCCGACGATGCCGCGGTGACTGCGGTCGCGCTCGCCGATCCCAAGGTCGCCGAGCTGCTCGCGGGCAAGGCGCCGAAGAAGGTGATCGTGGTCAAGGGGCGGATGGTGAATGTGGTGGTGTGACGCTCATGCCTGCTCGGAGAGCAGACATGCCACCCGTTCCTTCCCCTTTGCGGTTCTTCCCCTTCGCGATCTTCGCGGCCTTCGCGTTCAACGTCTTCTCTTCCTGAACACTCTTCCCCAATCCCCTCTTCTCCGCGTCCTCGCGTTCGGCTCCCCTCCGCGTCCTCTGCGTACTCTTCACTCCGCGCTCGCACGCACCTCGCCGTATCTCACCCACTCCAGGCACAGTCCGCTGGCCGGAAATGTCGGCCCCGCCTTGCGCCGGTCACCCGTCTTCAGCGCCTCGCGCACGTCCTCCACATCCAATCGTCCGCGGCCCGCATCCGCGAGCGTTCCCGCGATGATGCGCACCATGTTCCAGAGGAAGCCGCTGCCGCTGATGTCGATGCGCACACGCTCGGCATCTGCGCGTGTCACCGTCAGCGCATCGATGCGCCGCACGGTGCTCAATCTCCCGTGTCCCGCCGCCGCGAACGCCGCGAAGTCGTGCTCGCCGACCAGCTCCGACGCGACGGCCTGCATCGGCTCAAGCTCCAGCGGCTCCCACACCTGATGCACGTACCTGCGGTCCCACAAGGGCCTCTCGCGCGACGCGTGCATCGTGTACGAATACCCCTTGCCGGTGCAGTGCCCGATCGGGTCGAAGTTGGGCGCGACGGGCTCGGCTCCCACCACCATCACGTCCTCGGGCAATCGCCCGTTGATGGCCCGGCGGAGCGACTCGGTCCCGCGCTCCATCGGCCAGCCGCTCCCTTTGGCCATCATCGCCGGATCGTCCGTCGCCGTGAACGCCGCGACCTGGCCGCGCGCGTGCACGCCCGAGTCCGTGCGGCTTGCGCCGTGCAGCAACACCGGCTCACGCACCACCTCACGCACCGCGCGCTCCACGATCGCCTGCACCGTGCGTAGGGCCACGCGTCCGGGCTCGGTGGTCGTCAGGGTCGGATCGATGTGACCGCCGGAGCCGGTGGCTTCGGCCTGAGCGATGGGCGGCTCCTGCTTCTGCCAGCCGCAGAAGTCCGTGCCGTCGTACGCGATGGTGAGCTTGTAGCGTGGCATCGCGCGAGCGAACTCTCCATTGTGTCGGTCGCGCGTCAGTCGTTCTTCGGCGCGTCGAATCCCGTGACGACGACCTGGTTCGGACGCGCGGGGGCACGCGTGGGCGAGCTGTGACCCGCAGGACCGGCCGAACGCGAAGGCGTGGTCGACGGCGAACCGCCCTGCACACCGGACGATGCACCTTCGGGTCGAGCCCCATCCGTGCCCATCGCCTTCTCATTGTCGGCCCACGTGTACGCGGACCGGCGCGCGAGCCATGTGCCCGCCAGCGTCAGCACGAAGAAGACGACCGTGACGACGATCACGATTTCCATGTTTCAGGATAGGCGGCCCATGATAGAGTTTGCCCCTTCAATCCCGGCGACACCGCCCATCCGGCATGAACAGGGGAATAACGCCCGTGCCCGCAACACCCGTCCGAGTCCTCTGGCTCTTCTCTTTGATCCGCAGCGGCTCATCCATCGCGGCGTACGCCGCCGCCGCGCCGTGGGGACACGCGGTCGCCGATGAGCCCTTCGGCCCCTGGGACCGCACGGGCGAACCGTACAACTACCCACGCGAACAGGACGAGCTCCAGCGCGCGTTCGGTGCGAGCGGGCACGCGTTCACGCCCGAGGTCGTGCAACTCGCGAGCACGCTCTTTGAGAAGCTCGGCAATGATCGTGCCCACGGATCAACCACAGGGACAACCAAGGGGGCACCCACCGGTACCGTGATCGTCAAGATCCCGCACGATGTGCCCACGCCCGCGCAGGTCGCGGCGACCTGGCCAACGCACCGGGCCGCGTTCGTGCTCCGCAATCCGCTCCACCGGCTGAACTCGCTCTACGTCCGCGGCTGGCTCGACCCCTCGCCCATCGGCCCCAACTTCGACCTTGAACAGTACCGCGCCTTCGCCCGCGCGTGGCTTGCCCAGCCCGCGCACATCCGCGTCACCTACGACATGATCAAGAGCGATCCAGCGGAGATGTACAGGCGGCTGTTCCTTGCGTGGCGCGTCGCCTTCACGCGCGAGCACATCGACAAGGCCATGGCGTATGCGAACGAGCACTACCACCACGCATCGAAGCACGTGACGAGCGAGCACGACACGAAGAAGGTGCTGAGCGAGTCACGGAACGCCCTGCCGCGTGAGGCGGTCGAGACCTACCTGCGTGACCCGGAGATGCGCGAGATCTTCCGCGTGGCGGGGTGGACGACGGACCCGCGGACGTATGGGTGTTGAGAGAGACGCAATCGGAAGAGAATCAAACCGGACTCACCACAGAGGCACAGAGGGCGCAGAGAGGAAGGGGTGGGTCGGAAGAGTTGGATAGTGGAGCAGGTTTCTTCTGTCGGTCGCGTGACTGATGCGTTTGTTCTCTTCTCTCCTGCCGTTCTCTGTCTTCTCTGTGCCTGTGTGGTGAGATCTTCTTCTCTTCGCGCGCTTCGCCTTACGTCCCGAGTGTTTCGGCCACGATCGCGAGGGCTTCATCGATCCTGGCCTCGACATCTTCCAGTCGCACGTTCATGGGCTTGGCGATGGCGACGGTCTGAACCTCTGTCGCGAGGCCGGGGCGGACGGGGATGTTGCGGGCCTCGCTGGCCGCGAGCAGACGCTCGAGTTTCTCCGAGAGCAGGAACGAGACGAGGGCATCGGCGCTGGTCGTGCCGACTCCCGACGCCAGTGCCGCACGCGACCCGGGCCCGTTCTTGATGCGAGCGACCGTGTTGGGAATGACCAGCGGGCCGATGCTGGGAAGGACGCCGCCCGTCGCGATCGCATCCGGTCCGTCCACGCGCTCGAGCGTGAAGTCCACCGTCCAGCCGTTGCGCTGGCCCGCGAAGACATCGTCGGTATCGGTCAGTCCGACATCGATTTCGCCCTGGGCGACGGCCTTCACGATCATCGAGTTGCCGTCGTACTGGCGGAGGCCGTGGGCCTTGAGCGCACGCAGGAACTCGCGCGTCCGTTCCGGGCCGTGGGCCGCGACGAGTGCGGCCATGTGCCCGCGCGTGGTGCCGAACTGCGGACGCGCGATGCCGATGCGATCCTTGAACTCCGCCTTCAAGAGATCCGCGAGCGCGGTCGGAGCGGCCTCCTTCGTGACGCGGTCCGCGTTGTACACGATCACGCGGGCACGCTGCGCAAAGCCGATCCACTGGTCCCCCGCACCGATTAGCTCCGCCGGCCATCCCAGAGCTCTCAACTCGCCCGCGATCGCCAGCGGCTCCAGCAATCCCTGCTTCGCGAGCCCGATCGTGCTGAATGCCTCGTTGGACCACCAGACATCGCAGCGCGGATTGTCGCGCTCGGCGATCAATCGCTGGAGCAGGCCCGTGGTCTTGGTCGCTTCCGTGTCGCCCACGAGCAGCACGCGCCCGTCGTGCTCGCGCGCGTACACGTCCATGACCTCGCGGAGCAGCGGCTCATCCACGCTTGAATAGAGCACCGCCTCGTTGGCGTCGGGCTTGCGACGGCAGCCGCCGAGCTCGCCCATCGACGCGATCGCCCCGAGCGAGATGCACGATCCAGCGCCAAGCGCGAGCATCCGCGCGAGCGCACGACGCCGGTCCATCTGCTGCATGTCTTACTTGCCTCCGGAACCCGCGGGCGTGCCGGCCTGCTCGGCCTTGACCTTCTCTTTGAGCGTGCCGAAGTAGTGCTTCACCACGTCGTGGTGCTCGCGCTGCACCTGCATGGTCTCGAGCGCCTCGGTCGCGGCCTGCGCGCTGGACTCCATCACGGCGGAGAACTCCGCGACGGACTCGCCGCGGATCTGCGATCCTTGCACAAGCTTGGTGCCGATGATCGCGCCCTGCCCTGTCTGGACGTTGGCCTTCTTCTTCTCGATCGCGAAGTCGATCTGCTCTTCTTCCGGACCGGCGCCATTGCCCTGACCCGGCCCGCCGCTGCCCAGGCCCATGGTCTTCTGGCTGTCGCCGGCCTTCCACTCGCCGACCATCGGCATGCCCTGGCCCTCGCCGCCGCCCTGGCACTCGGAGAGACCCTCGCACTGCCCGGCCAACTGCCCGCGGCACTCAGAGAGCGCCGCTTCGAGAGAGTCCAGATCGGACTGGGCAAGCTCCATATCGGAGAGCGCCTCGGCAAGCTGCTCAAGGCCCTGCATCCCCTCGCCGCTCATGCCTTTCTCGGCTGCGCCCTTGGCGAGCTTTGCCATCGCGTCGGCCATGTTCCCCATCTTGTCGCCCATCTGCTGCTGGGCCTGGGCCTGCTCCAACGCCTTCTGAAGCTGCTCCTTCTGCTCGGGAGTCAGATCCTTCGCGGCTTGCTCGATAGCCTTCTTCAGGGCCTCCGGGTCGGCGGCGAGGCGCCCGTCCATGCCCATCTGCTCGAGCGACTTGGCGAGTTCACCGCGATCGGCCGCGAGCTTGGAGAGCTGGCCGGACATGTTCTCAAGCTGCTTCTTGAGCTCCTGCTTCTGCTCGGCGGAGAGATCGGAGTTCTCGCCGAGTTTCTGGGCGAGCTTCTCGAGGTCCTCCTGGGCCTGGCCGAAGTTGCCGCGGGCCATGGAGCGGTACATGTCGTTCATCTGGTCGCCGGGGTTCTTCAATCGCCCCATGCGATCCTTGATCGCGTCCATGACCTGGCCTTTTTCGCCGCTCCGCATCTGCTCCAGGCGCTCGGCCATGTCTGTGAGCTTGCGCACGGACTCGCGACGGACCTCCTCCAATGTCTTGGGTGCCTCGCGCTCGTTGGCCGCCTTGTCGCCCTCGCCGTCGTCGATCTTGACGTTGGCCTGGCTGAGCATCTCCTCGATCTTCTTCTTGCCCTGCTCGAACTCGGACTTCACTTCCTGGATCTGCCGCTCCTGGTCCGCGGCTTCATCTCGCTTGGCCGCGACGCCCCAGAAATCGACCTTGGGCACCGTGAACCAGATCAGGGCGAGCGCCAACGCGGCACAGAAGGGCGCGGGCGCAAGGCGCGGCGTGGCGATGGGAATCGCCTTGCCGACGTTGACCTTGGTCGCCCGCTCCGCCGCGGTGCGCACGATCAACTGCGACCACGGGTCCTTCTCGGACTGGACACAGATCGCGGTGGAGAGGGACTCGCGGAGGTCCGCGCGTTCGTCGAGCTCACGAGCCGCGGCGATCGGTCGGGTGCGGGTCGCGAACGCCCAGACGATCGCGCCGATGATGGCGACGATGAAGACGCCGGGAGCGATGTCGGCCCAAGGCATGATCACGCCGCCCAGACGCTCGACAAGCCGGAGCGCGGCGAGCAGCGCGAACCCGAGCGTGAGGGTGATGCAGAGGGCGCGGAGCGTCTCAATGAGGGCGAGGCGGAATCCCGCCTGCTTCACGACGCGCATCACCTGATCCATGGCACCCTCCTGAAAGAACAGGGCTCGCAGGGCCCGGGCGGTTCCCAACCCTCAGTGTATACGGGTTTTGACGCTCCCCGATTCAGTTGGTTCGGTCCGGCGGCACGGATGACTGCGGATTCCGCGGATCGTCACCGGGAGATGCCGATCATTCGCCGTACGCGCGGTCGCCGCGTGGTTGCAATCGCCATGCAGGTGCCGCACACTTACCCCGTGTTCGACATCCGCACATTCCTCGCCGGTGCCTACCTCCCGCGCGAGGGCGCGATCGACGCCTTCGATCGACAGTTCAAGAAGGACGCCCTCGGCCATCGCATCCACACCTGGATCGCCATGCTGACGCTGGCCGCGATCTGCTCGCGCACGGCCGTGGCGGAGTTCGCGATCGTCCCGCTCGCGGCGTACTCGGCAATCAGAGTCCTGAACATCTGGCGCTGCTGGATCTACGCCGCCCTCTCTCCCGTCGGCATCCTCATGCTCGGGCTCGGCGCATGGGCCTGGCTCTCCCTGCTCTGGACGCTCGACCTCACCCAGGGCCTTGACGAGGCGTACAACACGCGCTGGGTGCTGATCCCCGGGATGCTCTGGCCCGTGCTCGATCAGCGCCGCAAGCTGATCCTCGCGATCGTCGTGGGGATGCTCTTGGCCAACGTCGCGCAGGTCTGGCACGCGATCGGCGTGCGCTTTGAGATCGATTTCATGCGCTTCCCGCGCATGCCGGATCGCAACAGCGGCTGGTGGGAGCCCGTCGTCGGGGGCTCGATGCTCACCGCCGCACTCGGGTTGCATCTTCCCGCAGCAGTCATGGGCACGGGACGGACGCGCTTGCTGGGCGCGGCGGGGTCGATCGTCACGCTGGTCGCCATCCTTGCCACAGGCACACGCGGGGCGATGCTCGCGAGCATGGGGCTGATCGCGATCGTGTGCGCGGTCGCGTTCGTTCGCATGGCGCGCACGGGGGGGCTGCGCCGGCGCGGCGTGCTGGTCTCCATCGGCGTGGGCGCGGCGGCCGTCGTCGGCGCAGGCGTGAGCATGGGCCCGGGGCTGGCACGCAGGTTCGACGCGGCCCGCGCGGATCTGGAAAGAGCCATCGAGCACAAGGACTTCTTCACCGACACCGGCGGACGCCTGCTCATGGGCTGGAAGGGAATCGAGGCCGCTGGTGAGCACCCCGTCATCGGCGTGGGCATCGGCGGCTACAAGCGCTGGTGCCACGCGGACCTTGAGCGCCAGGCAATCGACCCCGCCACGCGCAACATCCATTCACACGCCCACAACGCGTACATCCACATCGCCAGTTCGTTCGGCATCCCCGCGTTGCTGGTGGCGCTCGCCGCCCTCGCCGCGGCGATCGTCGGAGGATTGAGCGAGGGCGTGCGGCGGGAGGATGCCAGCCACCAGCGCTGGGTGAACCTCGGCAGCTATGACGCGGGACCGGCGTTCGCGATCGTGGGGCTCATGCTGGTGGGCATGTTTGATCCCATCATCACGAACATGCAGACGTGCGCCGTGCTGTGTGCGCTGATGGGGCTGTGCGTCATGCCGCGGGTAGATTCCACATCCGCCTTGAGGGCGGATGTGGTGGGTAGACAGGGGAGAGTGCCCGCCGGATAAACCGTCGGGCTTGGAAGGAAGCATCGCCGCATCACGTGATGTCGTGTGGGCGGCGCAGCCCGATCTCTCGCCAGAGGGCCGTGTCGCGCTCGATGTCGTAGGCGTGGCCACACTCCGGACACGAACCTGCGGGCGCGAGCCTCGACACGTCGTAGGCGCAGGCCGGGCACAGATGACCGCCGCTCTTGTACCAGGCGGCGATAATCGGGCGCCGCCGCCATTCAGTGATCCACAATCCAAGCGTAATCGGAACCACAGCGCATGCGCCGATAAGCGGAATCATGAATGCCGGATGCCACGCGGCGCCACCATGGATGTGGATCGCTAGCAGCCCGAAGCCGATTGTCACACAGGAAATCGCACCAATGAGCCATCGCCGTGTGATCCTGGTCCACACCGGCGGACCGCGGAAGACCGAAACAGAGAGCACCTCGGCAGATCGCAGCGCTTCCCGAGCGGCCTGCTCTTGCCGCGACCGCTCGCAGAGCTTCGGATTGGAAAGACGATTGAGGATCTCGTTTGTCGCAGCACGGATAGCGTCGGCAGAGTCCTCGGTCAGTTCCACACCCGGAACGGATTGCATCCACCGGCGCGGCCCGTTCTCGTTGCGATCGAGGAGCACGCCGCCGTAGACGAGCGGCGGATACCTCGAGAATCCCAAGAAATAGGTTGTGACACCAACGATCTCAATCACGAACTCGGTCGGCATGAACCGCCGGTGCCCCAGGTCAACATCCATGGAGGCATCGGTCCAGATCAGTTCGCTCTTACCGCCCCTGACAGTGGCATCTCGCGACCTGACGGCATCGAGCATCGCGACAGCGATGTCGTACGCGTCCGGCTCGACACCGAGTGATACGACATAGCTCCGTTCGTCCGCAAGGAACGCGTCAACAGCGATCCGCCCCGCAACCGGAAACCCCCCAAGCCGCGGACGTGTGTCTCTTCGGAACATCGTGCGATTCTCACAAATGCGAATCGCGAGCCCCGCTCACTCATCCCCGCCGATCGTCTTGGGCCCGCCCTTGCCCGCGACGCGCTCCATGTACCCGTCGCCGCGCTTCTCGTACTTCGTGAACCCCAGTCGCTCAAGGTTCTTGTTCGAGAGCTTGCCCTTGTTGGCAGAATCCGACCAGTTGCCGGCGATCATCGGCGCTTGCGGCACACGGCGCACGGGCTCGCCCGTCTCCGGGTGCTTCGTCAGCGCATCCTCTTTCATCGACTGCACCCACTCAAAGGTCTTGCCGGTGCCCTCGCCTTGCTTGGTCAGGATCTCGTAGATGTATGTGGGCATGCGTGATGCTCCCTCTGGGCTCCATCGTCTGGATCACATCTGGTGGGCGCCGAAAATCCGGCCGGTGCTCGGGTCCTGCAGGGCCCAGTTCTGCGTGCGGCAGAGACGCATCAGCACGGGCCAGGCGATGTCCTCTTCAACGAGCGTCACCAGCGCCTGGTTCACCTCGTCCTGCCCGCTGGGAAGCTCAACCAGAATGCCCGGGCCGTACAGGATCTCCGTGCCCAGCGACTTCTTTGTGCCGCCGTCGGAGGCCGTGTTGAAAGAGGCCAGCTTGGCGCGGATCTCTCGCACGGTGCCGAGGATGCCCGTCGGGGGCAGGGGGCCATTGGGACCGTTCGCGGGCGCGGGGACGAGTACCAGAAGTCGCTTCGACGCCACAAGATCCCTCGCTTGATCACCCAAACCGACATGGGCGGGCCCGTTCATACCCGCTGTTCATCGGCTCGACGCTTGAGCAGTTCAACCGCCTTGTCCAGAAGTCGCTCCAGAGGGAAGGGTTTCAGAAGGTACCCGTCCACGCCCAGAGACTCCGCGTACGCCTGGTGACGCTTGCCGGAGTTGGCCGTCACCATCACCACCATAGGGCTGTCCTCGCGCCCCTTGATCCGCTCAAGCACCAGGAAGCCCGAGCGACTGGGGAGCATCATGTCCAGGACGACCAGCTCCGGCTTGTGCTCCAGGCAGAGCTCAACCGCCTCGTTGCCGTCCATGCAGGTCATGGTGAGCGCGCCCTCGGATTCCAGGGCCGCCTCGATCGATTCAAGGACATCGGGATCGTCATCGACGATCAGAATCTTCGCCTGATCCAGCCGCGCTGCGGACATGGTTCCTCTCCGTGGCCCTTGCTGCAAGGACCGTTTCTCGGGCCGCCCCACCATCGCCCTCCCCGGTTTCCGCCGGGTCGCCTGCGCCCGCCGTCGAGCCCCTGTGGGCCCGTGCCGCTGATGGTACGTCGCCCGTCACCCTTCCGTTGCAGGAGGCAGACGCCGACGCACGATGCCCCTCACCCCCGCTTGACGGTCATGTGGCGGAGCATGTCGCGGTCCCGGTCTGAGCGGGCCACCACCGCCGCGACATCCGCCTCCGTCATCCAAGGCAGTTGGGCCAACTTGGTCCGCAGCGAATCGGGGAAGGGCTTGTCGTTCCGCTCGTGAGGCGGGCGGCTCTTCCAGATCCGGTGCATCCAGAGGTACTGCTCCGGGGCCCATCGCACCGTCTGCTCGATGGCCCGACGGTACCGGGCCGTGATGTAATACAGCGGGTCCGGCGCGTCCCGCCAGGCGTCCGGGCCGAAGACGTCCGCGATCCTGATCTGGTATCGCAGCCCCTCGCGGCTGAACCACGCGCTGCTCCCCTGGCCACCGTGCCCGGGACCACCGAACTGCCCGCCGCCCTCCGTGTCGCTCGCCGTCGCCTCGACCAACCCGCCCATGCGGCTCACGCCCGGGGCCTCCGGCTCCGTGCGCACACATGTTGCGATCACCAGCGTCGCCTGTGCGTGAATGGCCAAGAGGCCGATCGATTTGTACGTGGATGCCAGTCGCCCGAAGAAGGGCACAAAGATGCCCCGGTCGCCCGCGTTCTGGTCGGCGACGAAGCCCACCGGCGCGCCCGCGGCCACCGTCTGCCCCAGCGAGTCCATCGCGCCAAACTTGTCCACCAGCACCAGGCCGCGCCGCCCTCGCACATCGCGCACCCATTGGTCCAGCGGCTTCATGTCCAGCGGGCGATAGACGGCGTGCATCGGAAAGCCCAGAAGGGCCATGATGTAGCCGAGCGCCTCCCAGTTGCCGCAGTGGCCGCAGAGCAGCAGCGTCGGCTTGCCGGAGACCAGGTCACGGATCGCGCCGAACACGCCGTCGATCCGCGCGTGACGGACCCAGGCGTCCTCGCTCAGCAGACGCGGCGTGTACAGCACCTCCACGGCGAGTTCAAACAGGTGCTGGTACGCATGAACCGCGACGGCCCGGCGTTGGTCTGCGGTCCAATCGGGGAACGCCTGCTCCAGATTCTCGACCGCGCGGGCCAGGCGCTTGCGGTTGGATGGCAGCTTGGCATACGCCGATCCGATGGCGCGGGCCGCACCCATCGCGGCGGGTGCGCCGACCACGAGCGGCAGCGAAGTCGCGGCCCGCATCGCGTAATAGATCGGAATGTGCAGGGCCTCGGGGGGCCCCTTCTTCTTGCCCATGCCTGTCGCGCCGTCCTGTCGCGTGCGAGTCTATCCGTGCCTGAACGGCAGCGGGCCCCGATCGCTCGGAGCCCGCGTGGTTCACTTCAAGATGTCGAGACCTCAGAGCCGCACCACCTCAGGGGCGGCCGATCAGTGTGTACAGGCGGTTCTCGTTCAGCACGGGCATGCCGGTGGCGACGCCCTGATTGAAGAGGTCGTTGTACCGCTGAACGGTACGGTCCAGACGGATGTACTCCTGCATGATCTCGATCGGGCTGCCCGGGCGCGGGGGCGGGGGCAGGATCGGACGCTCGCCCAGGACCAGGAAGTCCACGTCGCCCGTCAACTCCTCAACAACCTCGCCACCCCAAGCCAGGATCATCGCCTCGATGTCCATCTTCTCCTGCGGCGAGCTGCGCCCGTCGCGATCGGCGTCGAAGTTGCCCCACACGACGAACTTGTAGGACTTGGTGGGGTCGTACACGGCATTGGCGATCACGTCGCCCTTCACGACCGGGTTGCCCTTGCTCTCCGTGAGCACGCGGCAGGTCGACGACCCGTCGTCAACGGCGATCACCTCAATCGAAGCCTTCCCGCGCGGGTACGCGCCGGTCTCATCCGGCCGCAGCTCCGTCGCCGAGCTGTACACGGAGAACGTCATGCCCAGGCGCACCTTCTGGGCGCGCCCCAGATTGATGAAGACCCGGCCCGCGCCGCTGTCGATGCCCGCGATCTGGCCGTCGACCAGGGCGTACTCGTCCTCGGGCTTCAGGATGTCCTTGTTCTTCTCGCCGCGGAGCTGAGCGACCTGGCTCTGGAGGACCAGGTTCTGATCCTGCAACTGCCGGATGCGCTCGGAGAGCTGGGCCTCCGTGTCGCGACGATCGGTGAGCAGGCGCTCGACGCGGGCGTCCATGTCCTTGCGTGTGTCGTTGATCCCGTCGCGATAGGAGTCGACCTCGGCCTTGTAGGTGCCGATCTCGGCGTTGAGGGCCGCAACAGCGGTGTTGTGGCTCTCCTGCATGCGGGCCACGCGCTCGGACTCGTTGGCAAGGTCCTCAAGAGCGCGCTGGCGATCGGCATCGGCCTGCTCCAGCTCACTGGTCAGTCGCGCCACGTTGGCGTTCAGATCCTGCACGACCTGCAGAAGGGCCGAACCCTCGGCCCCCGGGATCTGGCCAAGACGAGTCTCAAGCTGCGCGACGGTGTCACGCTGCGAGCCCGTCACACGACGCATCGTCGTCTGCATGGAATCCTGCAGGTAGCCCACGACGCTCTTGCGCGACTCGCTCGCGGCCTGCCGGATCGCGCGCACATCGTCGCGTTCCTTCTCATCAGGCCGGACGAAGTCCGACATCTGGGCGACGTTCGCGTCAAGCTCACGCTTGGCGCCCTGGTAGTTCCCGTAGAAAACCACCGTGAGCACGAACAGCGCCAGCGCGAGCACGCCGAGCACCGAGACCGTCACGATCATTCCCACGCCCGCGCCGCCTCGACCCGCCATAGATGCCTCGCTCCGCTGGAGTTGCGCCGGCCCTATCGCCGGCGAGAATGCACCGAACTTCCGCGTCCATCACGAATGGCCGCGCCCGACCCCCGCACCGCCCCCCCACCCTTCCATGCCGCCAAGACCATCCGTGAGCGCACTGTACGACCCAGACCGACGCGGGGATCCGTCCCGCCCGCCTGAACCGCCGGGACGCCTCCGTCCCGGTGCCGGGCCGGCAAGTGTCGCGTCAAGAGGCCCCCGCGTCAAGGCGACCCCGTCAATCCACCTTCAGCCACGATCATGCCCGACCCGCGGAACGCCACATCCCAGTCCATGCAGAAGGCAAACACCCTATGGAAAGGCAAGCCCCGCCAGCGCGGCCCCGCCGCTCACTCGCCGCGCGTGATCACCGTCGGAACCCCGGGCGCCAATGCCTCCGTCAGGTCCAGCGTGCCGGTGTCGCTCAGCCCCGCCTTCGGACGCTTGAGTTCCCGGTCGAAGAGGATCTCCGCCAGCGCGCCAGGCATGACGTACGTCACGGTCCCCTCGAACCGGTAGGGGAAGCGGACGCCCTCCGGCATATCGGTGGTCGGAATGACCACAGGCAGGGTGAATCGCTGCACGCCGTAGCGGCGGAGCGTTGTCTCCGGGGTGCGGACAGCCCGGAAGACCTCGCGCCCATCCACGAAGAGGGCGTAGTCCGCCTCGTGGAGCGGAACCTCGCGACCGTTGGGATTCGCCGCCTCAATCTGGAAGAGCAGCTCGGTGCCGCGCTCGTTCTGTTCACGGAGCTGCACACCCGCGACCTTGAACGTCGGGGCCTTGTATGTGGAGCACCCCGAGAGCAGGGCGACGACAACGACCAATGGCAGAATCGGGCGAATCATCGCCCAGAGGGTACCACGCCGGGGACGCGGGCGTCGCCGGGGGATGCGGGGCTCAGCGATCCTGGGACGAGATGGTCACGAAATCCGTCAGGCCATGCTCGTCGACCGCCGCGAGCGCGGTGGAGAGCTCGTGGGTGTGAGCGTTGTACTCGTGCCATCGCACCATCAGCCACCCCATGACCAGCGCGCACGACCACGCCGCGATCTCGGCGCTCCGATGGGCGCGGACGCGGATCAGCACAATCGCAAAGAGCGTGATCGTGAGGGCACGGAACGCAACAACCACCCATGGGCAGTTGTAGAGCATGACCGCCCGAGCCAGCGGGTTGCCCTCATGAAGGCCGACCGAGGTCGCGTACACGAGCGTCATGTAAAGATCCGCGAGCGAGACGAGCACGGTGAGCACCACGAGCGTGACAACCCGAGCCCCGCGGCCTCCCCAGCCCCCCGCCTCCCTCATCGCCCCCGGGGAAGGAGTCAGCAGCCGACCCTTCCGGCCCCGATCGGGGCTTATCCTGCCCATGAAGTGTGAGACCTTCTCGATCACAACGGCCCATTCGGCCCGTCACCATCCAGGGTTGAGCGATCCGGCTCAGGGTGGCGTGCGGACATTCCGATGGGATGATCTGGCGGGTCTCCGGACGATCTGTCCGGACAAAGCGGCAGGAGGAGCCCTCGCGTGCATCGTCCGATAGCAGTCGCGCTGATCGCCCTGCTCGCCCTCGGCGCGAGCCCGCAGGGGATCAACCCGGTCTATGTCGACGATTCCACCGCCGCGCGCGACACCCTCTCCCGCCTCCCGGAGCTGGTCAACGCCGGCAATCTCTCCGAATCGGTGCGTTCGCTCCAGCGCCTGCTCGATAGCGAGCCCCATCGCGCCCTGGAACTTCCCGGCGATTCGGACATCTTCGTCACCGTTCGCCGACGCGTGCACGACGCCATCCTCGCCGATCCTGCCCTGCTGGACGCCTATCGCCAGACGCAGGGCCCCGTCGCCGACCTCCTCCTCTCTCGCGCCGAGCACGCGCGCCTTGAAACCTCGAACTTCCTTACGCGCGCGGGCGCAATCGGCACGCTCCGCATCGCCCAGGGCCACCTGGAAGCATCACGCTTCGAGGCCGCACGCCTGACGCTCGCCCCCCTGGCGGCACACCCCGATCGGGACGACCCGGAGATCGCGCGGGCCGCCGCCTCGCTCGCCTCCCAGATCGCCGGCTACCTCGATCGCCCCTCAACCTGGACGTGGGCCGAGGGGTTCGCCGCCCGCGCCAGAGCGGTCGCGCCGCCCCACAAGGCCATCGATCACCCGCCGCTGCTGAACGAGCCGATCCACTCGGCCTTCGAGCGCGGCGACCGCCCGGTCATCGGCGACATGGTGTGGACGCCGATCCGTTCATCGCCCTTCTCCACGCGCGGAACAAACGATCGCGATGACGCGATCGAGCAGGTCCGCCGAGCCACGGGCGCCGCGCCGATGGTTGAGCCCGCCTGGGCCTTCCCCACCATCGCGGGCGAGACCATCTATCTGAACGATGGGGCAACGATCGCCGCGCTCGACCGCTTCACGCTGGAGGAGCGCTGGCGCACGCGTCCGCTGGACGCCGAGGCCCGCTATGAGCCGCTCGAGTTCGGCCGGCGCCCCAACGACCGCGCCTACTCACGGGGCTTCGACGACGGCAACACCGTCACGCTCACGCGCGGCATCGTGCTCGCCACCACCGGCGTCGCCAGCGGCAACGGCCGCTCCGGCGATCCGCGGATCCACGCCATTGATCGCGGCACCGGCCGCCTCGTGTGGTCCGTCGACGTCGTCGATCTGGACCCCCAACTCGTTGGCGGATCCGTGCGCGGGCCGCTCCTGGTGGACGGCACAACCGTCATCGCCGCCGTGCGCAAGCACGTTCCGCAGCGACGGCTCGTCTCCATCGCGATGGTGGGCATCGATCTGCGTGACGGCACGCTCCTCTGGACAACCACCATCGGCAGCGCGGGCATCCAGTCCACCAGCCGCGGCGGGCGCTCCACGGAGGGCGCGGTGCTCTACCGAGGCATCGTCTATCGCACCGACGAGGTGGGGGTCATCAGCGCACTCGAGGCCTCCAGCGGCCGCATCGTCTGGATCCGGCGCATCCCCTCCACCACACTCATCAACACCGTGGCCGGGTGGCCTTGGGGCACCGTCATGCCCCTCATCGACGAGGGCGCCGATGAGGGCGCGACGGGTGGGAAGCACGCCGGCGGCCTGGTCACGCTGACGCCGGATCGGCTGGACCTGGTCCGCCTGGACCTTGAGACCGGGCGCCTCCTGGCAAGCCGCTCGGTCGGGGCGCTGGAGCAGGCGCGATACCTGGTGCGCATCGGTCCGGACATCGCTGCCGTCGGCGATCGGCGGATCGCGTTCGTTGACTTTGCCGACTTTGACACGGCGCAGGTGCGGACCAGCGTGCCCCTGGAAGGCGACGCCGGCTCCATGACCGGTCGCGTGTTCGACGCGGGCGGGCTTCTGGCCGCTCCGACTCGCTCCGGCCTTGTGCTGATCGATCCGAAGAACCCGCGTGAGCCGATCTCCGCCCCTTTGGAGCGAACGGGCAACCTCGCGCTGGCCGACGGTCAGGTGGTCGTGGTCGATCATCGCGAGATCCACAGCTACCTCGTGTGGGACGTGGCCTCCGGGCTGCTTCGCGAGCGTGTCGACCGGGCCGGAGACGACGCGGGCCCGGCCATCACGTTCGCCGATCTGGCCTCCCGCTCGCGCCGCTGGGCCGAGGTTGTGCCCGCCCTGGATCGCGCCATCGAGGTCGCGGAGCGCACCGCCGGCTCACCCTCTTCCGAAGATGCTCGCCGGCGCGTCGTGACCCTGCTCGAATCGCTCATCGGCGCCAGCGCGATTGGATGGAGCGCCGACGCGCCTCCCTCTGAGCTTCCGGGGACCACACCCCGCATCGACGATCTGGCCCTTCTGGACGCGCTCGTCGATCGTCTCGGACGCGTCTGCTCGTCGCCGGATGAACAGGTCACCCACGCTATGGCCGCCGGACGCCTCCGCGCCGCCCAGTCACGCGTGGGCGAAGCGATCGAGATCTACCAGCGCGTGCTCGCCAATCCCTCACTCGCGAACGCGATCCATCGCACACCCGGCCTCTCCATCCGTGCCGCCACCGAAGCAACCTCGCGCCTGCGGGCCCTGGTGCTCAGCGCCGGCCCGCGCGCCTACGAACTCTTTGACATCGAGGCCAGGGACGCGCTCCTCCGCGCTCCGGCCGACCCGGACCAGCTCGCCCAGATCGCCGATCGCTACCCCGCCTCCGCCGTTGTCGTCGCCGCGCTCCGTCGCGCCGCGGCGTCTCGTCTCGAAGCTGGGGACCGCTCGGGCGCGCTGGGCGACCTCCGCGCCGCCGCCTCATTTGTCGAGTGGGCCACGCTCGCCGGCGTCTGGCTCGATCCGACCGATGCGCCGGAGATCGCCGGGGCAACGATCCTCGCCCTCGCCGAGTCCGACGCAATCGACGCGCTGGAACTGGCCGCGGCCCGCTTCGCGCGCTGGCCCGGCGTCGCCCCCACCCTCGCCGGTCGCCCGGTCGATGTCGGGGCCGCGCTGCTCCAGGCCCGCACCCGCATGGCCGAGCGCTCGCGCCTGGCCCGCGTGGGCCCGCCGTCCGGTGCCGAGGTCGCCCAGGCCCTCGTCGGCTGGACCCTCGCCCAGTCCGTCTCCGCCGAACGCGACGGTTCACCGACGCTCGCACTCATGATCTCAGCGGATGGAAAGGCCATCGCCGGATTCGGCCCGGCCCAGTCCTCCGGCTCGGTGACCGAGATCTGGCGTCGCCCCTGCGAGTTGCCGCCGCGCGTGCTCTGGCAGGACGCCGAGGCGATCTACCTGCAGTGGGTCGGCGCCGACGGCGGGACCATCGAGCGCATCGACCCCCGGACCGGCAAGACCGCGTGGACCTCGCCGCGTCTCCGCACGCTCTTCCCGCTCGACGCCCAGTCCCAGCGCCGGATGCTCGACCAGATCGGCCGCCCCCTCACCATCGCCACACCCACGGCGGGCACCGTCGCGCTCACCGACCTGCTCGTCGCCCTCGACGGCAACACCCTGGTCCTCGCCGAGCGGGCCGGACGCCTCGCCTCCATCAACGCCGGCACCGGCGCGGTCCGCTACGCCACCCGCACGCCCGTCGATCGCGTCTACGAGGTCGCCATCGGCGCGGGCATCATCGTCGTCGGAGGCTCCACCGAGCGCCAAGTCGCGCCCGACCAGCCCATTGAGCTCAAGCCGGTGATGGCCTCCCTCGACGCGCACGCAGACCGCGTGCTCAGCGTCGCGACCGACCTTCCGGGCGACATCATGTGGCTGCGCCTCGACGCGGAGGCCAACACGCTCGCCGGGTTCGAGGAAGGGATCCTCTCCGCAAACTCCGAGAGCGGCCGCCGCAACTGGACGCGGTACCGAGACGCCGCGGAGCGCATCGTCGACGCATGGGTCATGGGACCGAGCATCTTCATGCTCGACAACACGCGGGCGCTCTGGCTTGCCGATGCCGCTACCGGACAGATGCAGCCGGATCCCCTCCGCTCCGACGACCGGCTCGGAACGCGACAGAGGGTCGTCGGACGCAAGCTCGGTGACCGCCTGGCGTTCTGCTCGCCCCGAGGCGTGGTGATCTACGACGCCGCAGGACGGCGCGTCGGCGCCGACGCGATCAGCGCCTCAGACTCCTTGCTCCCCGCTCAGGCGGGCGCAGATGCGCTGGTCACGATCGACACACGACCCACGGAGTCCCCCGAAGGACGCAGAACTTACACCCTCAGCGTTCTGGACACCTCGAGCGCCCGCCTGGTCGCTTCCCGCGAACTGGCGCTGCTCATGCCCCCCGACGGGCTCGCCCTGCTCGACGGACACATCCTTGTGAGCGCCTCGGGCGTCACGCTGGTCATCGCGGCTCCCGAGCCCTGACACCCCCCACCCTTACACCCCGCGCCCAACCACGATCCCTCTCAATCCTTCAGCCCGGCGGGATCCAGCCCCTGCTCAATCAGCGCGATCTTCTTGAGCCGGCGCTCATGCCGCCCGCCCTGGAACGACGCGCAGATGAACGCGTCCACGATCTTCTCCATGATCCGCTGCCCCAGAAGGTCCGCCGACAGACACACCACGTTCGCGTTGTTGTGCGTGCGTGATAGCTCCGCCGTCAGCTCATCGTGCACCACCGCCGCGCGGATGCCCGCGATCTTGTTGGCGGCGATCGACATGCCGATCCCCGTGCCACAGATCAGGATGCCCGTGTCCGCCTCACCCCGCGCGATCGTGTTGCCCACCTCGTAGGCGCGCTCGGGATAGTCGCAGGGGGCATTGTCCAGCGCGCCCGCGATCGTCACCTGGTGCCCCTCGGCACGGAGCTTCTCCGCGAGCTGGTGTGCGGCATTCGATCCACGGTGGTCCGCGCCGATGGCGATTCTCATGACGATGGGCTCCGGGGCGCCTCGGCCGAGCCGAGTCGATGCCTGATCATTCGCTCGATCTCGGACGCGACGCGCTCGTACTCCCGCTGGGGCGATCCGATCGGATCCGGAACATCGCGCCCCTCCGGGTCCAGCACGCGGACCTTGGCCTCTGCGCCCGGCGACATCGACACGATCGCCCGCGCATGGCTCGCCGTCATCGCGTAGATCTCGTCCGCATCGTCGATCATCTGACGCGTCAGAGCCCGCGAGCGATGACGCGAAAGGTCCAGGCCCATCCCCCGCATCGCCTCCATCGCCTCCGACGTCGCGCCCCCTCCGCCTCCGGAAACCCCCGCCGACCCCACCACCACACGCACCGGGCTCGGGTCCGCACGCTCCGCCACCCGACGCGCGATCGCCTCGGCCATCGGACTGCGGCACGTGTTCCCCGTGCACACAAACAGAATGTGCCGCTCCATCGCCCGCGCCACCTCACGCCTCGACACCGCGCCCTCGTCGACCACCATGACCCCCCCTGCGCTCGTCAACACCACCGTCGTCGAGTGAACGCCCCGCGGCTCATCCCCGGCTTCAACCCCCACACGAGCAGCCCCGCCCGAAGCCGCGGACAGCGCCTCGACGGCCCCGGGCCGGAGTGCGTCGGCGGAGACCGCCACAATCGGAAACCGGCACGCCCCCAGAAACGCGACCGCATCGGGATGGCTCGGCACGCGCACCGCCAGAGAACCGCCGATCTCCGCCGCGCCGGGCGCCAGCCCAAGCGTCGCCCGGACCCGCAGCATCTGGCTGTCGGTCATCTCGATCAGCAGCCGCACCGGCCCCGGAAGCAGGCGGTCGATCAGGCGCCGGTGCCCCGGCATGAACCCGTCCCCATCCCCGTTCATCGCCTCCCCGATCCGCAGCAGGGCATGAGGGTTGGCCACGTGCAGCGTCGCGCCCAGCCCGTCGGCCCCCACGGCGCCGCCCAAGGCGCCCGCCAGCCGCGCCACGCACTCGGCCCGATCCCCACGCACGCACGCCCCGTACAACGTCTCCGTCGGAAACAGCACCACGCCGCCCGCTTCGGCCACGCGTGCGCCTTCGGCGGTCGTCACGGTCGCGCCCTTCGCTTCGCGTGCGGAACCGGGCCGGGTTGAGGAGCCAAGCGTCACTCCTTCAGTATGGGATCCGGAGGGCCGGAGTTCAAACCGCCTCGCTCGCCGATCGACGGTCCGCTACACTTCCGGGAGCCGGTCTGTGTTTGGGTTCTCCCATCCCTGTTGCTTGCATTCCGGCTCTCTTGAGCAACACGACGCGGCCGCGCGACGAAAGGGACGGGAGGGGGCGGTGGATACAGAATCCCCCGAAGCGGTCAGATGCCGCTCCGGGAAGGGAGGCCGCATGGCTCAGTCGAATGGCACGATCGGTTCCCGCCCTCAGAATCGCTGCGCGCGTCGGGCGTTCACCATCGTTGAACTGATCGTGGTGATCCTCATCATCGTGATCATCTCCGCGATCCTCCTGCCCGCCCTTGGCGGCGCACGCAACGTCGCCAAGAAGACCGCAACCCAGAACCTCATCCAGCAGCTCATCGCCGGCGCCGCACGCTTCGAGCAGGACCAGCGCCGCCTCCCCGGCTTCTTCACGCCAACCGAGATGGGGAACGACGAGCAGAATCCCGCCAGCGGCACGGGCAGCGGGCGCGGCATGTCCGCCATGGAAAATATCATGCTCGACCTCGCCGGAGGCGTCGTGCCGCGCACGACGGGCGGCAGCAGCGGAGGCGGCGGCGGCAGCGCCCCACCCCCGGTCGTACGCCCCGACGAACTCGCCGAGGGTGTCGGTCCCATCAAGTCGTCACGGGCGGATCGCATCGATGTCGACACCTCGAAGATCGGCGTCTCTTTCAACGGCTTCGCCCCGTACTTCGTCCCCGACAACAAGTTCTACCAGCCGCAGTTCTCACGCGGCAGCGACCGCCAGGCCCAGAACTCCGCGCCTCCCCACACCGACATCTCCTCAAAGCCCAAGATGCAGTTGCCCGACGTGATCGACGCCTTCGGCGTCCCCCTCCTCGCGTGGGTGATGGACGACACCGCCACCCAGCCGATCGTGAACGAGACTGACTTTGCACGCAAGAGCTCCGGCCCCGCCAGCGGAGCCGGCACCCGCGCCCGGTTCTACTGGAACTCAAACGCCGCCTTCCTCTCGGCCAACGCCGTCGGACCCAAGTTCGTCAACATGACCTCGGAGAGTCTGATCGGCAGCAGCGTCTCCGATGCCGACCGCAACTCCACCCTTAACGGCCTCCTCGGCAACCCCGGCTACCCCGACGATCGCACCAAGAGCGTGGGCGACATCCGCCCCACCGCCGCCCGCGGCCGGTTCGTCGTCCACTCCGCCGGCGTCGACGGCGTGTTCCTCGGCCGTAAGGACGACGGCGCCAAGCACGCCATCGGCACCACCACCAAGAGGCTCCCCTTCGGCCTGAACTTCAAGAACAAGAACGACACCGATCTCCTGGACAGCAAGGACCAGCCCACCACCATCGACGTCCTCGATGACTTTGACGACATCGTCGTCTCCGGCGGCAACTGATCCCCAACGCCTCGCCCGCATGTGAACCACCGACTTGACGTTCCGGCCTCGCTCTGTCACGCTCACCCACGTGAGAACGTGGGATGCTGCTGCCCGCGCTTGGACCGCGCTCGCCGCGCTGATCGGCGGCTTCGTTCTCGCACGTTCGCTGCCGGACACGCCCCCATGGCTCTGGTTCACGCTCGCCGCGGCGTTCGCTCTCACAGCCCGCTTCTTCACCCGTCGCGCGTGCGCCGCCGCGCTGCTCGTGTCCGTCGTCGCGCTCGGCGCGGGCTGGTGGTCCAGCCGCACGGGCGCTCTCACGACCGACCAAGCCGAGATGCCCGCGCTCATCGCGACCCGGGGAGTGGTCGTCGATCCGCCGCGAACGCTGGAATCATCCTCGCCGATCCCCTTTGGACCCGCCGTGCTCCAGTCGTTCACGCTCCGCACCGAACGCGGCACGCTCCGCGTCCGCGCCTCCGGTCGCCTGCCCGAACTCCGTCCGGGCGATCGCATCTCGATCCAAGGCGCATTCTCCCCCATCCGCCCGCCCCGTAACCCCGGCGAGCGCGACCCGCGCCCGCGAGCGTCCCAGCAGCGCTTGCTCGGCTCGATCGACACCGCCGCCACGCTGATCGCCCAGGAGGCCGGGCCTCTGGCGTTCCGTGATCGCATCGCGCGAGCCGCACACACCCTCCGCGCCCGCGCTCTCACCGCCCTTGAACCGATCGACGTCGGCGCTGCGGGACCATCCTCTCGGGGCACCGCGCTGGCCCGCTCGCTGCTCCTCGGCGAGGACGAGGCCGCGCTCGACCCCGCCCGCGAGGCCTTCACACGCGTCGGCCTCTCGCACGTTCTGGCAATCTCCGGGTTCCACCTGGTCGTTCTCGTCTGGTCGGTCACGATCGGGCTTCGCCTGCTCGGCGATCGGGGCTGGCTGGAGCCGCTGATCGTCGCCGCCCTCGTCGTCATTTACCTGCTCATCGTCCCGGCCGAGGCGCCCATCGTGCGGGCCGGCGCCATGGCCATCTGCTTCCTCAGCGCCGACGCCCTTGGCCGACGGCACGACCGCCTCGCGCTCCTCGCGTGGATCGCCTGCGCCCTTCTCCTGTGGCGACCCGCGGACGCCTTCGCACTGGGGTTCCAGTTGTCGGTCGGGCTCACCGGCGTGCTCCTGCACCTGGGCACGCGCGTCAACGATCGCGTCTGGGGCGTGCGCCTCAAGGGCGCGATCACGACGCCGGATCCGACCATCCGGACCTGGCTCGCCGGCGGCTTCCGCTCGCTGGTCTCCGCCTCACTCCTCTGCTGGCTCGTCAGCGTCCCACTCATCGCCTGGCACACCGGATCCATCAGCGTCCTGGCGATCCCCGCCACGCTCATCGTGGTCCCGCTCTGCGTCCTGCTCATGTGGCTCGGGTTCCTCGCGATCCTCGGGGGCGTCGTCTGGCCCGGATTCGCGCGCCTGCTCGCTCAGCCGATCGAGTTCCTCGGCGCGTGGACCACCGACATCGTCCTCTGGTTCGATGAGTCGCGCTTCTCCCTCGTGCGCATCGCCCCCTTCTCCACGCTCCTCGCGGCCTGCTGCGTCGGCCTCGCCCTCTGGTGGTGCGCATCAGGACGCTGCCGCAGCATCCCCCACTGGCTCGCGACCCTCCTTGTCTTGGGTTGGGCGGGGCTCGAACTCCGCACCACATCCGCGCTCGCGCCCGACGTCCTCGTCCGCATCGACACGCTCGCCGTCGGCGACGGGACATGCCACATCGTCCGCTCGGGGCCGGACACCATGCTCTGGGACTGCGGCTCACTCACACGCGTCGACATCGGCTCGCGCACGCTCCCCCGCGCGGCCCGCGCGCTCGGCATCACGCGCATCCCCGTCGCCGTGCTCACACACCCGAACCTCGACCACGACAACGGCCTGCTCGACGCCGCCCGCACCATGGGGCTTCGCACCCTCTTCGTCGGCGACGCGACCCTCGACGCCGTCCGCGCCATGCCGCACGCGCGACTCGCCCACGCGCTGGCGGAGATGGAGCACCGCGGCGTCGCGATCCGACGCATCGCCGCCGGCGACACCCTCGCGCTCGGCGATGTCGAGGCCAGATTCCTCTGGCCCGTGGCCGGCTTCGACTCCGACGCGCCCAACGAGCGCTCGCTCGTCGCGGCCTTCGTCGCGCGCGGCGCGCCGCTCGCCTCAACCTCGCTCCTTCTCACCGGCGACATCCAAGAGGCCGCGATCGACGGGCTCTTGCGTTCCCATCCGGACCTGCGCACGCGCGTGCTGGAGATCCCCCACCACGGCAGCGCGATCCGTGCCTCGGTCGACCTGCTCCATCATGTCGATGCCCGCGTGGTCCACCAGTCAACCGGCCCGCGCCGCGCGGCAGATCCCCGCATGGCCCAGTGGCACGAGGGACGCCAGTGGGGCATCACCGCGCGCGACGGCTGGGTGTGGACGGAGATCGACGCACGCGCCAACACGCGCACGGGTTCCATGCGAACCCTCGATCACGCGCCGTGACCCGTTGCAATCAGCCCTCGAACGCCCTTACGGCACCGCGACCAGGATGTCCCGATCCGCCGTGGAGCAGTGCGTCGCGAGCCCCGGCAACGCCGCGGTCAATCGCTTCGCCAGGCGCTTCAGATAGCCGCGCTCGGTGTTGGTGTGACCCGCCAGCAGCACGCTGCACCCGGCGTTGAGCATCTCCACCACCTCGTGGTGCTTCATCTCGCCCGTCACGAAGACCTCGCACCCCTCGCGCACCGCCGTCATCGCCAGCTCAGCCCCCGCTCCCGCCACCACGCCCACGTGCGTCAGCGGCTCGTCGTTCTCCACCAGCGCCATCCGCAGACGCACCCGGTCCAGATGCCCGCGCAGTCGCTCTCCCAACTCCGCAACCGTCGCCGGCCGATCCAGCACCAGCCGCCGCCCGACACCGATGTGCCGCTCCGGCACGCCCGAGAGCTCATACACATCGATCGCCGGCGTCTCATACGGATGGAACGAGCGCAACGTCTCCACCACCAGCGGCACCGCGCTCCGCGAGCAGACCATCTCCAGCCGCACCTCGCGCACGCTCTCCAGACGCCCCGGCTGTCCGATCACCGGTTTGGAGCCCTCCCCGCCCAGGAACGTTCCCTGCCCCTCGGCCCCGAACGCGCACACGCGATAGTTCCCGATGATCCCCGCGCCCGCCGATGCCATCGCGTTCCGCACCTTCTCAAGCGCGTCGCCCGCCGGCACGAACGTCACGATCTTCATCTCCTGCGTCGTGCTGGGCACCGTGCGAGGCGTCAGCGCCCGCGAGTCCCCGTGCACCACGCCCTCCCCGTCCTTCGCGTTCACGTTCCCGCTCAGCCCCTCGCACAGCCAGTCCGTCAGGCCGCCGGGCGCGGCATCCAGCGACGTGTGCGGCGAGTAGATCGCGATCCGCGCCTCCGCCGCCCGCAGCAGGATGCGCCCCTTGGGCGTCTCGTCGGTGATGCGCTCGAGCGGCTTCCAGATCGGCGGGTGGTACGCGATGATCGCGCCCGCGCCCATCGCCACGGCTTCATCCATGACCTTCTCTGTCAGATCGATGCAGAAGAGCACCGGGCCCTTCAGTGTCTGCCGCGGCGAGCCGACCATGAGGCCGACCTTGTCCCACGGCTCGGCGTTCGAAAGCGGTGCGATGCGGTCGAGCGCGTCGATCAGGTCCTGCACGAGCATCGTCGGTTCTCCGGTCGGTGTGCGCCAATCGTAGGGAACCGCAGTCCGGGGATGCCAAACGAACCGCCCCGGCGTCGGAGGAACGCCGAGGCGGCACAGAAAGGGATCCATCGGACAAGAGGCATTCAGCGCCGGCGGCGACCTGCGGCAAACAGCCCCGCGACACCGAGCAACGCCGCGGACCCGGACGCGGGCACGATCCGGGCCAACCCCGTGATACCGATGCCGTACGCGTCGACGACCGCAAGCTGCGTGAACGTCCCGCCGAGCGACTGGGTCCCAAGCACAAGTTGCCCCGTTCCCGGCAGCGCGTACGAGGCGTAGATCGTTCCGCCCACCATCTCTAGCCCGACATAGTCGTTGTTCGGCGTCGCGCACACGAATGTCGAGAACGTGTCTCCGAGCCGGTAGTGATAGATCGCGTCGTTGTTGAACTCGGCGTAGTAGAACTCGTCGCTGGTCCCGGGCTTGGAGACCAGGCCCCCCGGCCCTCCGAAGACCCCGGTCGGCCACAGCCCGATCTGATTGAACGACATGTCCCACTCCGTCAGCACCGAGCCGTGCGGCAACTCACCCCCGATGCCGAAGAGGCGCCCGCCGACGAACACGGGCGAGGCGTTGGTGCCGCCGCGCGTGCCGATGGGCGTCAGTGTCGGCGTGCTCATCGCGTTGTCCACACGAAAGATAGTTGCGCTGCCCAGCGCGATGATGTCGCCGCCCGTTGCGCCGCCGTTCAGATTCCCCACAGTGACGCCGTTCGGGACGCTGGTCATGCCGCTGATCGTCTCCGCGCTGGCGCCGTAGAACGGCGTGACCGTGCCGCCGCTGTATCGGTAAAGATGGGTTCCCTGACTCACGAGCATCGAGGGCTGGGCGTGAGCGATCGCCGGACCCGCGAGCAGAGCCCCGAACAGTGTGATGCGTGTGGAGCACGAGATGCCTTGCATGTCCGATGCCTCCTGTGGAAGTGTGCGCATGCCTCTCGGACAAGACTTGTCCGAGCCCGGCGCGTTCTAACAGCACGATCCGCGCTCCCGGCACATGACGAACCGCCCCGACGCCTGGAGGGGCATCGGGGCGGTCAGAAGGGCCGAAGAAGTGAAGAGCCAATCAACGCATCATCGCCTGCGCCGCGCCGCCATCAGCCCGCCCACGCCCAGCAACGCCAGAGAACCCGGCGCTGGCACCAGACGGAACGTGCTGTTGATGCACGAGACCAGCGGCGCCCCGCCCAGGGCCGTCGGGTAGTAGCCCCAGAACGTGTTTCCTCCCGCGGCGTAGGACTCGTGCGACCACGTGAGCCGGTAGTTCCCGGGGCCGAGCGTGCCGCCGCGGCTGAAGAACTCCACCCAGTCGCCAATGCCGTTGTTTGAAACGCGCGTCTCATTCACGATGTGGAATGGACCGCCGCCGCCGCCACCGAGATAGATGAGCTCGTGCACCGCCGAGACCTCGTGGACCGAGCCGGTGTTGTAGGTGTTGCCCTGCCAGCCGCCGATCCACGTCCAGTTCATGGATGTGGTCAGCGAGAACTCGATCACACCGTTGGCCCTCCCCCACGCGACCTCGAAATCATGCTGGCCGGGAGGCGACCCAATGTCGGATGCAAAGACCTCCGCGGAGGTGCAGGCGTCCAGGATCGCGCCGCCGAACGGGCCGCCCAGGCCCGGGCTGCTCGGCAGATAGGTCGCGCCGAGGTACGCGTAGCCCTTCCCTGCGAAACCGTCGTTGCTCATGAAGCGGTCCTCAATGCCGACATAATCCGTGCCAGGGAAGTGGTCAGGAGTAAGACCCACGTTCTCAACATACGGACCGCCCGCGCGGTACCTGGCCCCGGCCTCCGTCTGGTTGTTGGACCCTGTGAGCGTCCCTTGGGCGTGGGCCATCGATGCCGCGAGGCCGACAGTGAGTACAAACGCAAGAGTTGCCTTGGCCTTCATCTCGAATTCTCCTTGTTTCTCAGACCCGAAGCAGAACCCGTGTGCTCCAGGAAGATTTGGCGGCCGCCATCCCGACCTATCACCTCAGAATCAAACTGCTCTCGCATGGACAGACACCAAACAAGCCGCCCCGACTCCCCACGAGTGCGAGAAAGAGCCGGGGCGGATAGAGGGCTTTGAATGGGCCGCAAGGCCGCGCACGCAGAAACTCACGACACCATGGCTTCAACGCCGGCGCCGGGTGCCGAGCAGCCCGCAGAGCCCGAGCACCGCGGCTGTCTGCGGCCCGGGCACAACCGTGATCGTCGCGCTGAAGATGATCCCGCCCGCGCCGTAGCCGATGTCTCGCTGATAGAAGTACAGGTAGTTCAGCCCCGGGCTCACCATCGCGGTGATGCTCTGCGTGTGCGTCGTCGCGTACGCGAAGTTGAAGCCCTGGTACTGGTAGCCGGTCAGGAACCCGTTGACATACAGGCCGTCCGGGTTCGGCCCCCCCGAGTACCAGTCGCCCAGCACGTCGTCAACGCCGCCCTCCATCGTCAGGATCGCGCTCGTGATCGACGCCGTGTTGATCCAGAACGGCACCGCGTACAGCACCGAGCCCGATGGCCCGTACCCGCCGCTCTCGGCGTAGTTGATCCAGCGCGCCAATGGATCGCTCAGCGGCGCAACCACCCCTCCCATCCATGCGCCCTGCGGATTGACCACCCGGGCCGCGGCGCCCGACGCGGTCGAGGCAAAGTCCGCCGCCGTAAACGCCGAGCCCGACACCGCGACGCCCGAAGGATTCCCCCACGGGTTGAAGGTCACGATGTCGTCCGCCGCGCCGGCGGCTCCGGGCACGCCGCCCGACTGCCCGCTCCGCACGGTGATGACCTCCATCGCGTTCACGACACCGACCCCGCACATGGCCGCCACTGCGAAGCCGCACGCCGTCGCGAACCCACTCATCCGACTCAGAAACTGTGCCATTGTCTGCTCTCCTGTTTGCGAGCGCACCGAGCGTGCGCCCAATAAGACTTGGGCCGACGCGCTGGTTTCTATCGCGCGTCGCGAACAAAGCCGCTGATCAATCGCCGCCGCGTGTGCGCCGGCAAGCCGCTCACCTTCTCCGCCTTGCCATGCCGAGCGCGGCGCACACCAGCCCCAGCCCGCCCGGCCCCGGCACGATGTTGAACTCCGCGCCGCCGATCGGGTGGATCCCGCCGACCAGCGCGACCGAGGCCATCGGCGCGCCCGAGATGCTGTACTGCTGCGCCGTCATGCCGCCGAAGTTCTCGATCACCCAGATGCTGTTCGTCGACGGCTCCCACGCGATCGCGTTCTCCGGGAACGTGCCCGGCAGCAGCGAGAACGAGGCCATCGGCGCGCCGCCCGACATCGCGTACTGCTCGACAACCAGGTGCCCGTTGGAGACCCAGAGCGTGTTCGAAAGCGCGTCATACGTCAGGCCCCAGCCGCCGCTCACCGGCTGGAACAGCGCGGCGGGACTCTGCCAGTTCCTGTCAAACCCGTACACCCACCCGTCGCTGGCCATCGCGTAGTTGCGCACGCCGTCCGTCGTTCCATCAAGCAGGTCCGCCGCGATCGATGGACGCGAGAACGACGGCCCGGTATACGCGCCGCCGAGCGTGTACTGGCGCGTCACATCGAACCGACTCCCCGCCGTCCGCACGTCCCCGGACACCGCGATCGGCATCTCATCAACGCTCCCCGGCGGCATCGCGTACGCCGTGTCGAGCCCGAACTGCACGTGATGCAGCGTGTGCGTCCCGGTGTCCGTGTAATAGAGCGCATCGATCTGGGCCAGCGCCCGACCCGGCACGCCCCCCATCACGATCCCCGCCACACTCGCCATCACCGACATCGACATCATCCTCGTGCGCTCCATCGTTCTTCTCCCGTCCGCGACTCGCGCGGATGTTTCATGCACCGTGAGTCCTCACCGCCGCCGCCGTGTTCCGAGCGCGCACGCCGCCAGCAGGCACAGCCCGCCCGGTCCGGGCACCGGCACAAACTCGATGCCGCCCCATCCGTACGTGCCCATGCCGAGGGGCAGATCCTCGACGATGCCGAAGGGCAGCTCGCCCATGATCGTCGCTTGGAATGAAGCGTCGAACGTCGAGAGCACGGCGTTGTTGTTCGTGGGCGCATGATCGTGGATCCCCCACAGAACTCCCGTGCCGGGATGCACCGCGATCTGCTGGTTGTTCGTCACGGTGAGAGCCGTGTTGCCCCATGTCCAATCGAACGATCCGTCCGTCGGGTCCATCTCGACGAGGTTCTGGTGCTGCCGATTGGACGCGACGAGCATCCCACCCATGAACTCCACCCCGAGCATCTGGCGGGTGCTCCCGTCCCCGACCCACGTCGTCGCGCCCTGAACCGTGGACGTCATCGTGCCCAGGTCGATCCTGACCAGTGCGGTGCTCCCCCACGCGTTCACGGTGTAGAGGTCGTCGTTGACCGCGTCATAGGCAAGGTCGCTCCACCACTGAAAGCCCGTCGTCGCGACCGACATCTTGAACGCCGTCTCGCCGGTGTTCGGGTTGACTGTCACGAGATCTCCCTCGCGCGTCATGCCGTAGAGCGTCCCCTGTGCGAACGCGAGTCCGCGCACGCGCCGCACCGGCCCGCCGCCCGAGTCCTGCGTCAATCCGATTGGCGTGGCCGTGTAGTTCGGGCCGCTGGAAAGGTCCACGCGCATCAGCGTGTTGGTGTCCGACACCGTCAGCAGATCCCACTGCGCCTCGGCACGCCCGGCCGTCGCGAGCATCCCCGCCAGAGCAACAAGCCCGACGCCGCTCCAGATCCCATCCTTCATGGCCGCTCTCCTTCGCGACGGGCGCACATCCGCGCCCGTCACCAGAGACTTGCCACGCCCCGTCCCCGCCTATCACCCCGCGCCAAGCAAAAAACAACCCGCGCGTCGCAACGCACGGGCCGTGAAGCACCAACCTGATTGTCTCCGGACCGCGTCACAGCTCAAGTGACACGAACCCAATCCCCACCGTTCACTCCCGTGCCAGCAGATCGATCTGATACCGCATGAACGCCGGCGCATCCAGCCCCGTCACGATCCGCCAGAAGGGCTCCGCGTCCGGCTCGCTGAACCACGTGCGGCACTGGCCGCTCGGATCCTCCGCGTACATATCCATCGCCGGCCCGCCGATCAGCACCGCACGATGGATCAAGAGCAGGTCGTCGCTCGCGTACTCCGCCTCGGCCGACACTCCGGCTATCGCGTCCACGATCCGCCCAAAGAGCCGATGGTTCTTCTTCAGCAGGATGTCCGCGTCATTCCAGATGTAGTAGCGGAACTTGGACGCCGGACGCCCCCGCAGCGTGTGCCGGTGGCGAAGCAGTGAGGTCACGCCGCGGGCGCCGTCGATCTTCCGCTCCAGCGCAGGCCCGGGAATCAGACGCTCAAGCTGCGCACAAAACGACTCGAGATCCGTGATGTGCGCGCCCATCAGCGGACAGACTTCCGTGTCGCGCATGCTTCCAAGGAACTGGCCGAGCGCGGCTGCGAACTGATTGCGACGATGCGACGTGTCCGACCACGCGACCAGGTGAGACTCGTCCATCAACTGCGTGATGGACGGCTCCCAGTCGGCGACTGCAAAGAGCAGCTCGGATTGGCGGGTGATCGCGCTCATCGCCGGAACAGCTCCCCTTCGACAGGGGGTGGCGACACACCGACACCCATCGACCCGGGCCTACGCAGCCCGCGTCGATCGCTTTCAGCGGACGCACCGGGTCTAGTGTGCCTCACAGATTGAGAATGGCCACCGATATAGCCACCCCGACCCGCAAATCCTGCACGCCAACGTCCGATTCCCTGCTCTTGCCCCATCTCTTGCTGGCTCCGCCAGTTCCGCGCGTCTCGCCACACCCAGAGAGCGACAGCCGCGCACCCTCACACGCACTTCGGATCGATCCATCGATCCGCACGCCCGCCACCCCTGTGCGGCTGGCCGAGACGGGCACAGCGTAGGAATCACACGCTCCACCCGCAAGTTATGGGACGATGAAGTCACCCCCCGGCCCCGCCCGATCCGCTATCACCCTGCGATCAAAGCCCTTGCACGAACGGATCCCAGCCCACGGCCCGATCGCGCCGGGCCCGCAGGTGCTCCCGATACGCCTTCGCCGGAATCTCCTTCGCACCGAATCGCGCCAGGTGCGGATTCCAGATCTGTGAGTCCAGCATCTCAAATCCGCGATCGTTCAGGTGCCGAATCAGGTGCACCAGGCAGACCTTTGAAGCGTCCGTGCCGCCCTCACGCGGCCGCGAGAACATCGACTCTCCACAGAACACCGCACCCACCGCAACCCCGTAGAGCCCACCAACCAGCACAGGCCCTTCCGCGCCGTCCAGCCACGCCTCCACTGAGTGCGCGTGCACGCCGTCACGCTCCCCGCTCTCATGTAGCGCGGTATACAGCGCGGCCAGCTCGGGCGAGATCCACGTCCCCTCGGCACGCTCCTTCGCGCACGCCTCGATCACGCGCCCGAAACACACATCGCTCGTGACCCGGAATCGCCCGGAACGAACACGCTGACCCAGCGATCGAGGGATGCGCAGCCCCTCCTCTTCCCTCAGCGGCACAATCGCCCGCGGATCCGCCTCGTACGCGCCGATCCGCCCGCTCCGCTCATCCGCCATCAGGAACATGCCACGACGATAAAGGTCGCGCAGCATCTCCACTGCGCGACCATCAATCTGGATCAGGGTTCTTCGAGCCACCGAAGGTCAGAATACACGCTCGCGGGCAACCGCCCCGGGCTCACGCGGCCGGGTGGCCCTTGGAGCCCGCCCGCGTCTCCACGGGCGTCTCATCCGGCCCGTCAGGCCCCGGATCAGGACGACCGAGCGCCCGGGCGACAAGCCCGCCACGCGTGGACGCGTTCAGCTTCCTGTGCAGAGACTTGACGTGATCGTGAACCGTGTGCGGGCTGCGCCCGAGCACGACGGCGATCTGCTTCACCGAGCGCCCGAGGATCAACTGCTCAAGAACCTCCTGCTCGCGAGCAGTCAGCCACGGCGCGTTCGAGCACGGATGATTCCCCAGCGCCATCGAAGCCCGACGACCCAGGATCGGTGCCCCGGCATCCATCGCCATGGCGATCTCTTCCGCCACGGTCGCTGCCGCATCCGGCAGCGCGAGGAACACCACGAGCGAGCACCCGGGGGGAGCCTCAGGGATGTGCAAGAACGAAACGATGATCCGCGAGGCCGATGTCTCGAACGCGTCGGTCGGCGTCGGAGCTCGCGTCGCATCGGAGGGCGCAAGGGCGCTCAGCCGACCCGTGATGTGCCCCGCCGCGGCATGCTCGCCGGGCGCGAATCCGATCGAGCTCAGGCGCTCGAGCCGCGCCCGCGCCGTCGAGTCATCGCTCGGCTGGATATTGATGGCGTGGCTCGCGCTGGCCGCAAAGCCGCTCGTCTCCGTCGCGACGATACGGCCCCCCGGCTCGACCATCGCGACAATCGCGCCGGCGCGAGCTCCGGGATACAGCCCAGCCGCCGAGATCGCCACACGCTGACACCAGTCGGGCGTTGCGACGGCGGGAAGCTCACACAGCGTCGCGGCGTACGAAGCCACGCGGGAATAAGCGTTCATGGAAATGTCTGTCTTGGTCATGGCGTAGTGAGAGTCATTCGGGGTGCTTGATGTGGAGCGAGCGAACGGAGTGGAGTGCGTCGACATGGTGCATCCCCCTTGAAGAGGTGATTCATGATCGCGGATTGAAAATGGCCGCTACCCCAGATCGCGTCATGCCGTGCGCACATCCGCAGTCGCCGGGCACCTCTTTCAGGCCCGACACTCGTCTTTATTTCGACGAGCTTTCCCAAGCAGCCACGCCACAATAGCCGCGCCGCCCGTCCATGCGACGAGAAGTGCCCATCGAATGGGTACAGAACACCATTCCGGGAAACAATGGATGCTCGGGTCGGTCTTTGGATGGATGTTGGAACAAGTATTTCTCCCGATGGTGGCCGTCCCCCATGGGCGCCGGTCCGTCGGTCCCATGGGCCTCGGGGCACCGAACGCGCTAACGTACGAACGGCTCGTGACCGGGCGACGCACGCCCGCAGGGTCGGCATTCCCGTGAATCGCCGTCTCCCACCACCCGCTTTACGCCCACATCGCACACGCGGAGCAGTCATGGATCGACGTTCAACCGGCGGACCGGGCAGGGTTGTCATCATCGGCGCCGGCCCAACCGGCCTCGGCGCCGCATACCGCCTCCGCGAGCTCGGACACGAGAACTTCGTCGTCCTCGAGCGCCACTCCTATATAGGTGGGCTGGCCTCGTCCTTCACCGACGAGAAGGGCTTCACCTGGGACATCGGCGGCCACGTCATGTTCAGCCACTATCCGTACTACGACCGCCTCTTCGAGAAGGTCATGGGCGACGACTTCACGCTCAACGACCGCGAGAGTTGGGTCCGCATGTTCGACACCTGGGTCCCGTACCCCTTCCAGAACAACATCCGCTATCTCCCGAAAGACGCCGCGTGCGAGTGCCTGGTCGGACTCGTGCAGGCCCAGTCCGGCAAGGGAAGGTTCAAGAGCCACACCGAGGCGACCAACTTCGGCGAGTTCATCGACGCGGTCTTCGGCGAGGGAATCGCCAAGCACTTCATGCGTCCGTACAACTTCAAGGTCTGGGCCTATCCCCCCGAGCGCATGAACAAGCAGTGGATCGGCGAGCGCGTCGCCGTCCTCGATGTCGACCGCGCCATCCGCAACATCGTCCTGGAGAAGGACGATTACGGCTGGGGGCCCAACAACAAGTTCAAGTTCCCGCTCAAGGGCGGCACCGGCGAGTTCTACCGGCGCATCGGCGAGCGCGTGAAGGACAAGATCCGCCTCAACGCGCGCGTCGCCTCCATCGATGTCGACGCCAAGCTCATCACCCTCACCGACGGCTCGCAGGAAAGGTACGACACCCTCATCAGCGCCATGCCCGTCGATGTCCTCTGCCGGGACATCCTCAAGGGTGAAGTCCCCGCGAACGTCCGCGACGAATCCCAGCGCCTCCTCCACTCCAGCGGCTACATGGTCGGCATCGGCATCAAGCGCCCCTGCCCCTCCACCAAGTCCTGGATGTACTTCCCCGAATCCAACTGCCCGTTCTACCGCGTCACCTACCTCTCCAACTACTCCCCCTACATGACCCCAGAGCCCTACACCACGGACGCGACAGGCCGGCGCAATGGCAACTACTACTCCCTTCTTTGCGAGACCAGCCAGTCCGACGCCAAGCCCGTCGATGGCGCACGCATTATCGAGGACACCATCACCGGCCTCGAGAATGCCGGCCTGTTGGAGCCGGGTGAACGCAACGACATCGTCAGCACCTGGGTCTACCACGCCGACTACTCGTACCCCACGCCCAGTGTCGAGCGCGACGAGATCCTCAGCGTCGTGATCCCCTGGCTCGAGTCCCGCGCCATCTACTCACGCGGGCGCTTCGGGCTCTGGAAGTACGAGGTCTCCAACACCGACCACACGCTCATGCAGGGCGTCGAGGTCGTCAACCGCCTCATCCTCGGCGAGCCGGAAGTCACCACCGGCATCGTCTACGCGACGACCGACGACGGACGCGAAGCCGCGAGCCACGAACGCAGCGCCGTCGCTGGCTCCGGCGAGAAGAAACTCCCGGGCGCGAACGGCTCCGCCGGCAACGCACCCTCAACCGCCGAAGTCGTCGTCACAGCCAACGCTTCCAAGACGCCCATGGCCGATGCCGACCACTCCGAAGAAGAACTCGGCGTCGGCGGCGGCTGATTACCACTGGCATCGATCAGCTTTCCAAGCTCGGATTCCGAGACTCGATCGTCCGCTCGCAACCGGGCCGCTTGCCTCATGCCCCCTTCACACTGGGAAACCCCCGCGCAAGCGCTCCGTCATCGCCTCGTCCATCGATCCGAGATCCTCGGAGTGAGAGAGATTGTCACGCGGGTCGGGAGCAATCCCGGCCCGTGTTCGTTTCCGGAGCACGCGTCAATCGCGAGGGCGGCGACGCTAGACTGCGAGGCGAACCCCGCCGCCCCCACCCCGCATCCAAAGCCCAGCATGACAACGCCCCCAACCTCCGTCCTTTCTGACCGTTCCGCCGCCAACCCCGCGCCGGGCGCACCAACTCCCAAACTCCTCACACCCGTCCGCGCCGGCGCGCTCGACACACCCAACCGCGTCTGGATGGCCCCCCTCACGCGCTCCCGCGCCCACATGCCCGGCAACATCCCGCACGAACTCAACGCTGCCTACTACGCGCAGCGTGCCGCGGGCCCCGGCGGCCTGCGCGGCGCAGGCCTCATCATCAGCGAAGCAACACCCATCTCCCCCCGCGCCCACGGCTACTACGCAACCCCCGGCATCCACACCGACGAACAAGTCCGCGGCTGGCGTCTCGTCACCGACGCCGTCCACACCGCCCACGGCCTCATCGTCTGCCAACTCTGGCACGTCGGCCGCGTCAGCCACTCGGCCCTGCAACCCAACAACGATCCACCCCTCGGCCCGACCGACGTTCCCAGCCGCTCGAAAACCTATATCGATGCCGACATGACGCGCGTCGAAGCCAGTCAACCCCGGGCCCTCCGCACCGAAGAGATCCCCGAGATCGTCGAAGAGTTCCGCGCCGCCGCACAGCTCGCCAAAGATGCGGGCTTCGATGGCGTCGAGATCCACGGCGCGAACACCTACCTCCTCGACCAGTTCACGCGCGACGGCATGAACCTCCGCACCGACATCTACGGCGGCTCGCTCGCCAACCGTCTCCGCTTCCCCCTCGCCGTCGCCGAGGCCGTCTGCGACGTCTGGGGCGCGGACCGCGTCGGCTATCGCATCAGCCCCCTCAGCGATCACCACGACGCACGCGACAGCAACCCTGCCGCCACCTTCACCGAACTCGCCCGCCAGCTCGGCTCCCTCGGCCTCGCCTACCTCCACGCAGTCGAAACCTGGGACCGCAACGCGCTCGACCCGCGCATCGAAACCGTCATCCCGCCCATCGCCGACGCCTTCCGCGCCGCCTCGCCACGAGCCATCTACGTCGCCAACGGCGACTACTCCGCCGACCTCGCCGAACGCTCCATCGCCCGCGGCTGGTGCGACGCCGTCGCCTTCGGCCGACCCTTCGTCTCCAACCCCGACCTCACACACCGCATCGCACAAGCCGCCCACGCGCGAACGAGCCGCAAGCATCACGCAGAGGACGCGCCCATCTCGCCCCAACTCACACCCTGGGACCAATCCACCTTCTACGGCATCCCCCGCGGCACGGATGGTTCCAAGGGATACACCGACTACCCCGCCGCGCCCGATTGAAGTGCTCTTCGCCTTCTCAATGACTGCCTCCAAGTGCCACTGACCCCACTTCGGATCAGTGCTGCTTTGTCGATGCCACTGGCTGCACCATGGGGGGCGCAACCGGCATGCACTGATCGCGAAGCTCTCCAGCACGAAGTGCTGGTCGTTCATAGCCGGGCGGTGGAGCGATGTCGCACACTGTGGGGGGCGACGAGCGACACCCCCGGTAAAGACCGCCGCGCAGCGTCTCCTTGAAACGCGTTTCAGTCGCCGGAGGCGACGCATCCGTGTGCCATGACCCACCCCGGGTCAGTGCTCTGCCGCTCCACTGCGCGTGCCCTCCGCGTTCTCTTCATCTCCTGACTCCGTCACTCCGTCACTGTGTCACTCCCTCACCGTGCCCCTGCTCCCACCCCACTACCCTCTCCGCGGGAATCCGCCGCATGTCTTCGACGCTGAACATCGCCGTGCTTCTCGGCGCGCTCTGCGCTTCGTTCATGAGCGCGGGATGTGCTATGCCCCTCCCCGCGGCGTCGCGCTCAGAGATCCGCGCCCTCGAGCGTTCCTCAATCGCCACACCATCCGGCGACCTCTCCTACCTCCGCGCCGGCGATGCCGCGCGCCCGCGCATCATCTACATCCACGGCACCCCCGGCAACGGCTACGCATGGGCCGACTTCCTTGTAGATCCCATCGCAGATGCCGCGGGCCCATTTGAAGCAATCTCAATCGACCGCCCCGGCTTCGGCCGCTCGGGCAAGAGGGCCGTCGTCTCATTCAAGGATCAGGCCGACGCCATCGTCCCGCTCCTCGTCGAGCGGGAAGGCCAGTGGCCCATCCTCGTCGGCCACTCTCTCGGCGGCCCGATCATCGCACGCCTCGCCGCGGAACACCCCGACAAGGTCCGCGCCCTGATCATCGTCGGCGGCTCACTCGACCCCGCCCTCGAGAAGCCCAGTCTTCTCCAACGCACAGCACAGACAGGCCTCGCCCGATTCTTCATGCCGCGTGCTCTGGACAACTCGATGCAGGAACTCAAAGCCGCGAAAGCGGAAACCGAGTCGCTCGCGCCGACCCTCGCCGCCGTCCGCTGCCCCGTCATCATCATCCACGGCACGAGGGACAAGCTCGTCCCCTATGCCAACGTCGCCTACATGCAGCGCACGCTCACGAACGCTGCCTCGATCAAGATCATCACGCTCGACGGCAAGGGCCACTTCACGCCCTGGGAAGATCAGGATGTGATCCGTCACGCGATCGAAACACTCGTCGGCGGACAGTGACACGCTGGTAGACTCCGTGCCATGTCGGACGCGGCCTCCCGTGCCATCGAAGTCGCTTCGACTTCGATGCTCCTGCGGGCAGACCCGCCCACGCTGCCTCCTCTAAGCTGATCACATGTCCGACCCCGCCCAGCCGAGCCCTCTCGCCGGGCTGCCAAACGCGAACGCAACAACCCCTGCCCCTCGTGCGGCTATCCCCTCCCCTCACCCGCGCCGACCTGACCACCCCTCTCACACCTCCCGGCCCTCACCCACGCCTCCCCACGCCTCCCCACCCTCGCCCCCTCGCCCCCTCGCCCCCTCTTGCTCTCTTCTCCGCGTTCCTCCGCCACCTCGGCGTCCTCTGCGTTCTCTTCGCTTCGTGACTTTGTGACTTTCTGTCTTCCTGTCCTCACCACTCCGTCACTTTGTCACTGTGTCACTGTGTCACCTTTCCCAAAAAACAAACCGGGCACGGTCTCTCGACCATGCCCGTCGTTGACATCGCATTCCAACTCCGGCGGCTCTCGCCGCCGCCACTCCAACTCACGCAGCCGTCGGCCGGTCGTCCTGCGGATACAGCGGGATCGGATCCAGCATCCCCGACAACTCGTCGAGTTGCTCCTTCATCCGATCGATCGTCCCGAGCAACTGGGCCTCAAAGTCCCGTGTCGACCCCTCGGCCACCCGACCGGGCACACCAAAGTGCCGCTCGGCCCCCGCGCCGCCTCCCGCGTTCACGCGGGCTCCCAGTCGTCCTCCAATCGGACCAGGGAAGGGGATGATGTCCTGCAAACTCGGGTCGTCCTTGATCAGACGCAACTTCGGCATGTCGCACTCCTGTCCCAGCGGCACCGACCAATGATCGGCCGTCCGCCCTCGGAGCTTCGCACCCGCACACACCCATCGAGCATCCATGCCCCCGAGCGGTTGCGGAACCGGCACACCTTGCGCGTTTTCAAGCCCGCATCAAGGTGCCACGCCTGTTATCGGCGATTCCACCCCATGCAACGCAACATGCGGGCCATCACTTGCAAGTCCGCAAACGCGCTCCGCCCCCTGCGCCCGACCAAAGCGTCTCCGCGTTCGCAACAACTCACGATCCGCTCGAACCACCCGCACCCGCCCCGTCGGTCGCGCCGCTCTCCTTCTTCACGAACCGCGGCTCCGTCCCCGCCAGCGTCCGCCTGATGTTCCCCCGGTGCTTCCAGATCACCAAGGCCGCCAGCACGATCGCCACCACCAGATGAGGGGTTCGCCAACGCAGCGACGGATCGACATACCCCAACCCGGCCACCACGACAGGCACCACCGCCGCCGCCGCCACCGATGCGATCCCCACCATCCGCCCCACCTTGAACACGATGATCCACGCCGCGAGCGCCAGCAGCACCGCAACCGTCATCACCGGCCACACACCCAGGAGCGCGCCAAACGCCGTCGCCACACCCTTCCCGCCCTTGAAGCCCGCCAGCGGCGTGAACATGTGCCCCAGGATCGCCGCCACACCCGTCCCCACGTGCAGCCACACCGCCGACTCCGGCGCGACGCCCTCGCCCCCGATCGTCCCGAGAAGCACGCCCGCGCCGAGCGACGGGACCAGCCCCTTCAGCACATCCAGCGTGAAGCACAGCATCCCCGGCCCGCGCCCCATGACGCGCCAGACGTTGGTCGCGCCGATGTTGCCGCTGCCGTGCGCGCGGATGTTGATGCCCTTGGCCCGCGCGATCCACAGCCCGAAGGGCAAGGAGCCGCAGATGAAACCCGCGATGGGGAGGAAGTACTGCAGCATTGGAGTCACGAAATCACGAAGAGATTCTGACCTGGTCCTCTTCGCTTTCCTTTCACCCCTTATTCCTCTTCTCCGCGCTCCTCCGCGTCCTCCGCGTTCAGACGCTGACTGCTTCCCCATTGCCCATTGCCTATTCCCTATTGCCCCTTCTTCCCCAGGCGCGCCCGCAGCACATCCAGCGTCTGCGCGTACACCTCGTCCGGCCCCTTGCTCGCGTCGATCAGCGCGTACCGATCCGGATACGCGGCGACCTGCTTCAGATACCCCTCCCTCACGCGGCACTGAAACTCGTTCCCCCGCTGCTCGATTCGATCCGCGAACAGCGACGGCCCCTGACGCGCCACCGGCTTCCGCCCCTTCTTCTCCGTCCCCGATGTCCGCCGCGCCGCCGTCTCCGCATCAACATCGAAGATCAGCACAAGGTCCGGCTTCACGCGCAGCGTCGCCACGTCCCCCACAGCCAGAATGTCCGCCTCCGGCAACCCGCCCGCGCTCCCCTGATACGCCAGCGTCGAAGAGATGAATCGGTCCGCAAGCACCAGCTCACCCCGCGCCATCGCCGGCACCACCCGTTGCTCCACCAGTTGGGCGCGGCTGGCCATGTACAGCAGCATCTCGCACAGCATCGTCATCTCGCTCGATCGATCGAGCAGGATGTTCCGGATCTGCTCCCCCACCTGCGTGCCGCCCGGCTCACGCACCTCGCACACCGTCACGCCCGCCGCCGAAGCGTCGTCCGCCAGGCGCCGATACTGCGTGGACTTGCCCGAGCCGTCCGGCCCGTCAAGGACGATGAACCTGCCGCCGAGTTGCTTGAGGAAAGTGGTGTCGAGCACGGGGCCGAGTGTAGGGTGAACCCGCCCCGCGCTCAATCAGACGCTCGGCTGATCAGGCGGCCACGATTCCAGCGCGGCCTCGACATGGGGCAGCATGTCCGGCACGCTCACTGTTGCCATCAGCCAGATCTGCTCAAGGTCAATGCCCCAATAGACATGCACGAGAATGTTCCGCGTCGCAACGATCTTCCCCCATGGGAGCGCGGGACAACGCGAACTGCCTGCATCGCACGTCCGAGCCGCGGCCTCTCCCACGATCTGTAACGCGTTCACCACAGCACGCTGACGAATCATGTCGGACTCAAACGCCTCACGTGACACGCCTCGCATGATCGTCATCACGTCTCGTCCAGCATCACGCATGTGAAGGAAGCGCTCGCGGTCGGTCGGGCCACCCTTGCTCGGATCACGCAGCATGCAGCGGTCTCGCCTCAGCGAGCACTCGATCCCGGAAGTACTTCGACAGCATCGGCGGCGTGGCCAACTGAACCTCACGCCCGATGATCTCCGACATCTCGATCTGCATGCCGCCAAAGTCCAGAAGGCTGGGAACGCGACCCGGCAAAAACTCGACAAGGATGTCGATGTCGCTCGTGGGCCGGAACCCGTACCCACCCTCGGGACCCTGCTCGCGCAGAATGCTGCCGAACAGACTCAGTCGCTTCACGCCATACCGACCGCAGAACTCCGCGATCCGATCCTCTGGGAAGTTGACACCGTTGATCACCATGGCGAAAGCCCGTCTGACCACATTATACAGCCGCCGCAACCCGCCCCAAAGCCCTACCCAATCCGCCGCAAAACCCCCATCCCATAGTTCAACGGCGACAGGTACAGCTCCAGCTTCTCGTACAGCCCCGCGCTGATCTCGTTGATCCGATCCAGGATCTCACGAGGGCCGTTGTGCCCGCCGCACTGATCCGGGAAAATATCGTGGAACACCACGTACGCGCCCGTGTTCAGCACCGGCTCGATCGCCCAGAAATCCTGCACCGCGCCGTACACCCCGTGGTCCCCATCAATGAACGCGAAGTCCACGCCGCCCATCGACTTGAACGACTCGCGCTGCTCCTTCAACCTGTGAGGCGAGTTCCCCGGATACAGGCGACAATGCTCGATCAGCCCCGCCCGCGCCAGCCGCTCCCTCACCCACGTCTCGCGCCCCGACAGCATCTCCGCGTCACGCCACGCGCCCTTCCGGATCGGCCCGAAATCGTCGAAGCAGTGAAGCAGCCCCCCCTCCCCGTTCTCCTTCAGCGCCGACGCGATCCAGTGCGTGCTCACCGACACAAACGTCCCCACCTCCACCGCCACCCGCGGCCGCATGTTCCGCACCAGCCCGTGCAGCATCAGCCCCGCCTCCGGCGACAACGACGCCGGAAACACGATCGGCATCTCGTACATCTCGCGCAACGAACGCAGCCACGAAACCCCGTCGTTCACAAGGTAACGCGGATACTGCCACCGACGCGGATGCTCCCCCTCAAGACGCGGGTAGTGCCGCAACTCCGGATTCGGGATCGCACGCTTCTCTGGCGGCACATCCGGCGCGGGAATCACCCACGGACGTCCATCCGGCGAAACCATCGGGTTCGGCATCATCCGCTCCTGAGTGCCCCGTGCAGGGTCGGACCGCTCCCCTGAGCATCCACGCGGCATCCGCCCAGTGTAGTTCCCCGCCCACCTTCTGTCCCGATAACCGCGACCGCACCCGCCGACCACGCCCGTCGCGTCGCTCCGCCCCCACCAGTCATGAATCCGGACCTCCAAGGAAAGTCACCGGGCGTTCCCGCCGATCATGCCCCTATCCGAGAAGGCCGGTCCGAGCACGGAAGCCGGACGAGCAAAGCCCGTGACAGACACAGGGAGCACAGGGACATGAGCGCGACGACACAGACACGCGAGCAGGTGGTGACCTCGGCGATCCGCGAGATCAGCCACATCGCAACGCTCCCCGAGATCACGCTCAAGATCATCGAACTGGTCGAGGACCCAAAGTCCACCGCCCAGGACCTCAACAAGGTCATCTCCAACGACCCCGCGCTCTGCTCGCGCATCCTCAAGGTCGTCAACTCCTCCTTCTACGGGCTCCCCGGACAGATCGGCTCCATCAACCGAGCCATCGTCCTCCTCGGCCTGAACGCCGTGAAGAACATCGCCATCGCCGCCTCACTCGCCAAGCTCTTCCGCGGCGGCGAACTCACCCGCAACTTCTCCGCCCGCGACCTCTGGGTTCACTCCACGCAGGTCGCCGCCGTCTGCAAGATGATCGCCGACAAGATGAAGGTCGGCCTCTCCGATGAGGCCTTCCTCGCCGGCCTCATCCACGACATCGGCATCATGGTCGAGATGCAATACGACCGCAACAAGCTCATCGAGGTCTTCGAGCAGTACGCCGCCGACCCCTCCACGCCCTTCCTCGATCTGGAAGAGAAGGCCTTCGGCGCAACCCACCAGGACTTCGGCGCGGGCCTCTGCTCCAAGTGGAAGTTCCCCGCCTCCTTCACCTCCGTCACCGGCTACCACCACCGCCCGCTCGAACTCCCGGCCGAGGCCCGCACGCTCACCGGCATCGTCTACATCGCCGACCGCCTCTGCGCCGAGGCCGGCCAGGGCTTCACCGCCGACCTCGTCTCCAAGAACATCGACCCCGCCGTCCCCGAGGCCATCAAGCTCAACCCCACGCTGATGGAGCAGATCAGAGCCGCCCTCCCCGAGACCCTCGCCAACGCCAACCAGGTCTTCGGCTGAGCGGCCGATCCCGCGCGGGTCCTTCACTGACGCACATCGTTTGAGAACCCAGGGATTGCACTCCCTGGGTTCCTTTCGATTCCGATCTCATCCCTCCATCGCCTTCATCACATCCGTCTGCAACCCCGTCGCGCACGTCTCCGTCATGCCGCCCGCCAGCGTCGTCGCGCGCCCCCCCGCCTCCACCTGCAGGATGTACGACACCCGCGCCGCCAGCGCGACGTTCGCGTGCCGCTGGGCCGACACGTTGTCCCTCACCACACTCGTCTCCCGCGCCAGGTCCATGCCGTTGCGGATCACGAACTGATGAATCCGATCCCGCGCAATCTTCTCGCTGCCCACCTCAACACCTTCCGGCCCCGCCACGAACTCGCCCCCAGGCGAACGCCGCTTGTTCACGTTCCGCGTCCAGAACCACTTCGCGAACATGAACCCGCCCACCCCGCCGCCGATCACCCCCACAACCGCCAGAGGCCCGCCCGCCGAGAAAATCAGCCCGCCCAGAAACGCGCACAACCCCCCCACCGTCACATACAAGCACCCGAGCTTCGGCACCGGTGCAGGCGTCACCCTGAACCGCGTCCTTCCATCGCCCAGTTTCGTCGCCTCGTACCTCGCCTGATTCAGTTCCTTGTCAAGTGCCATCGATCGCTCCGAGGCGTCCCTCGGGTCTCGTGCACGCGTGCAGACAGCGCGTCGCCCCGGCCCGGGTCGCCGCACTCAATGCGTAACCCGCGCTCAATCCCGCAGGCCGCCCCTCGCAATCTCGCGCCAACAACCCTTGTGCCCGTCCCCGCTTCGACCGCCACCTCGCACGCTTCTCCCCAACTCACGGGATTCGGTATCCTGCCCCGATGGACGCGATCCCCTCCAGCCGGGCCCACAACCCCTACGCCGCACACGCATCCACTGCCCACCCCGCCCACACGCTCCGGGGCAACGAAACCTGCATCGCCTGCGGCTACGCCCTCACCGGCCTCTCGCGCGGCTCCCCCTGCCCCGAGTGCGGCACACCCATCGCCGATGCTGTCGGTCCCGTGGCCGCCACGACCGCGGGCCGCTACTGCATCCGCTGCGCCTACGCCCTCGACGGACTCCCGGTGGACGGCAAGTGCCCCGAGTGCGCCACCGATGTCGCGCTCTCTCTCCGCGAGCCCACCCTCGCCAATGCCGATCCCGCGTACCTCCTGACCCTCCGCTCCGGACTCTCGTTCGTCCTCAACGGCATCCTTCTCCTGATCATTGTGATGATCTCCGCCGCATTCGGCGCTGCACTGCTGGCGGCCATGGGAATCGGCGCTCCAGGTCTCACGCTCATCATCCAGGTCCTTTCGCTCGCTGTCTCCGCGATCATTCTCTTCGGATACTGGAAGTTCACCCAGCCGGATCCCAGCCAAGTCGCGCTCGAAACCACGCGATCGGCACGCGCCACCATCCGCTGGACGGTCGCCGCACAGGCCGCCATCGCCGTTGTCACCACGATCGTGGAGATCATCCCGACCGCGGCCCCCTCCGCCGCTGCCGGCGGCGTGGGCACGCTGCTGCAGATCATCAACGCCTGCCTCACGATCGTGGGCCTTGTCCTCTGGGCTGTTCAGTTCTTCGCCGTCATGCGCTACACCCGTTGGCTGGCAACGCGTGTGCCGGATTACTTCATCGTCAAGCGCACCAAGACCTACATGTGGCTCCTGCCCGTCCTGTACATCCCTGGCGCCCTGCTGATCGGGCTCGGCCCCCTGATCGCGCTCGTGCTCTACTGGAACCTCCTCGACCGGCTCCGCAAGCACGTGAAGTCCATCGTCCAGCATGGCCGCCCCGCACGACTCAAGAAGATGGCGCCGGTCGGAGCATGAACGCCGCGTGCGCTACGCCGTCCCCTCCAACCTCCGCTTCAACCTCCCGAGCGCATCGTCCCACTGCCCCTCGATGTGGCTGAGCCATCGCCGCGCCTCATCCAGCCGCTCCGGCGACATCTCCCACACGCTGTCCCGCCCCACTCGCGTCCCCCGCGCCAGCCCCGCCTCCTCCAGAACCCTCAGGTGCTTCGTCACCGCCTGTCGCGAGACGTGCAAACCCTCCGTCAGCCGCGCGATCGACAGCGGCCCATCCGCGCTCAACCGCAACACCAGCCCCAGCCGCGTCTGATCACCCAGCGCAGCAAACACCGGCGCGGCACGCATCAACGCCATGTCCCCGCCACGCTCAACACGACGCCCGACCGCCCTACGCCCCGGCTTTCGTGACATACTTCCGTATCGCCTCCACCTGATAGTCCCACCCGCCCGAGTTCATCCGATACGCCATCGCCCGGCGCTCCAAGGGCACCTTGTCAAACCCCGATTCCACCACCGTCAACCTCGTCCCGACTGCTCCGCCTTGAAGCGTGCACGCCTCCAGCGTGAACTCAACCAGCGTCGGCTCCTCCTTCGAGTAATCAACGCCCGGCTCCACCGCATAGGGATGCCACCGATAAGAGAACACCCGCTCCGGCTCCATCCGCACAACCGTCATGTCGCACACCACGTGCTCATACCCAGGATGCGTCACGCGCCCCTTCACCGACGCCCCGGGACGAAACGCGCCCTCGATGCGCATGCCGAACCACGCGCCGAACTCGGTGGCATCCGCCAGCACGCTCCACACCACGCTCCGCGGGGCCGCAATCTGGACCGAGCGCTCAATCCGGTCCGTCACGACCACGGGCGCGCCGCCCTCCGACCCGCCGCTGTCGATCCGCCTGTCCTTCGTGCCCATCGCGCAGACTCCATATGCAACCGCGTGATTGCATATTACCCGCGCGCCCGGCGCCTCACCACCACACGCAATCCTTTTGTTGCATATTGCTTCCAACCCCCGCAGGACACAATGCCCTCGGTCCCTTTGTCCATCTGCCCCTTTACCCCTTAGCCCCTCCCCTTCCCCCTCCCTGTTCTCCATGGTGAATGTCCTTCTCTTCTCCGCGGCCCTCCGCGGCCCTCCGCGTTCAAGCTCTGCTCTTCACCAACTGCCTTCCTTCGCGACCTTCGCGTTCAACCTCTTCTCTCCACCGTTCTCCTCTGAGATCCTCCGCGCTCTCTGCAACCTCGGCGGCTGCTTCTCATCCCTTTCACTTCTTCCCCGCCCTCCTCGCACCTTGCACGCCTCCCATCGCGCACAACCCGCCGACCGATCCACTTGCGATTCTCACGGATTTTCCGTGAACACCGCCCGTGAAAGTCGTGTCCCGCGCCCATGCAAGGTTCACCCACGCACAACCGATAATCCTGCATGGATTCTCTGTTTCCTCTCATCACGCTCGCCGCCGACACCGTCCCCGTCTGGCAGCCCGTCCTCACCGCGGTCGTCATCGTCCTGATGCTCGCCGTGCTGGCCACCGGCCGCTTCGGCACCGACCTCGTGATGCTCGGCGTCCTCACCATCTTCCTCTTGAGCGGCATCATCACCCCCAACGATGCCTTCGCCGGCTTCTCCAACGCCGGACTCATGACCGTCGCCTTCCTCTATATCGTCGCCACCGGACTCCACGAAACCGGCGGCATGCACCTCATCACCGACCGACTCATCGGCCGCCCCAAGTCCGCCACCGAGGCCCGCGCCCGCATGACCGTCCCCGTCGTCGGGCTGTCGGCCTTCATGAACAACACGCCCCTCGTCGCGATGTTCATCCCCGTCGTCCGCGACTTCGCCAAGCGCGCCCGCATCGCGCCCTCCCAACTCTTCATGCCCCTCTCCTTCGCCGCCATCCTCGGCGGCTGCTGCACCCTCATCGGCACCAGCACCAACCTCGTCGTCTTCTCGCTCATCGAGGGACACAACAGCAACCACCCCGATGCTCCTGTCGCCGCGATGAACTTCTGGACCATTTCCGCCGTCGGCGTTCCCGTCGCCATCGTCGGTCTCACATACATGCTCCTTCTCTCCGGCCGCCTGCTCCCCAAGTCCAACGTCTCCGCATCCGATGCCGAGGCGCAGCGTCACTACACCACCGCCATGCTCGTCCCCGCCGGCTCGCCAATCGCCGGCAAGACCATCGAGCAGGCCGGCCTCCGCCACCTCCCCGGTCTCTATCTCAGCCGCATCGACCGTGCCGACGAGAGCCAGGTCGCCGTCGCCCCCGATGAGAAGCTCCGCGAGCACGACGTGCTCCTCTTCGTCGGCGCACTCAACTCCGTCGTGGACCTCCAGAAGATCAAGGGTCTCTCGCCCGTCCTCTCCGGCGAAGCCCCCTCGCACTACCGCCCCCAAATGCAGCTTATTGAGGCCGTCGTCTCCCGCAGCTCGCCCCTGGTCGGACGCTCCATCCGCGAGAGCGGCATCCGCACCCGCTACGGCGCGGTCGTCGTCGCCGTGAACCGCCTCGGCCACCGCCTCGAAGGCAAAATCGGCGACATTGTCCTGCGCAACGGCGACACCCTCCTCCTCGAAGGCGACCGAGGGTTCATCGCACGCTTCAAGGACTCGCAGGACTTCTACCTGCTGAGCGCCGTGGAGGGCGCGGCCGCGCCGCGCCACGACCGCGCCTGGATCGCGCTGGCCATCCTCGCCGCCGTCATCACCCTCATGTCCGTCGGCGAACTCCCGTACATCGGAAAGGTCCCGGAGGTCCTCGCCGCGCTCTGCGGCGCGTGCGCCATGATCCTTCTCCGCTGCTGCACCGGCCCCCAGGCCCGCGCCGGCATCGAGTGGCCCGTCATCATCGTCATCGGATGCTCGTTCGGACTCGGCAAGGCCATGGCCAACACCGGACTCGCCACCTACATCGCCACCCACCTCACCACATGGGCCGGCCCCTACGGCCCCTGGGCCATCATCGCCACCGTCTACCTGCTCACCCTCGGCTTCACCACCCTCATCAGCAACAACGCCGCCGCCGCACTCATGTTCCCCATCGCCCTCTCCATCGCAGAGACCGGCGGCTACAACTTCCTCCCCTTCGCCATCGCCATCTGCCTCGCCGCATCCCTCGAGTTCATGACCCCGCTCGGCTACCAGACCAATCTCATGGTCATGGGCCCCGGCGGCTACAAATGGTCCGATTTCATGCGCTTCGGCGGGCCGCTCACCCTCCTCGCCGCCATCGTCTCCATCATCCTCATCCCCATCGTCTACGGCCTCTGACCCCCTCACGCCCCGCTTACGTCAGCGGCCAGATAAACGGCACAAGCGTGATCGTCACGATCGCCATCAGCGCGTTCAGCGGGATCCCCACCCGCAGATAGTCGCTGAACTTGTACCCACCCGGCGCCATCACCATCAGGTTCGTCTGATACCCGATCGGCGTCGAGAAGCACGCCGATGCCGCCATCATGATCGCGATCGCGAACGGCAGCGGATCCACGCCCAGCTTCTCCGCCGCGCCGATCGCGATCGGGAACACCAGCGTCGCCGCCGCGTTGTTGGTGATCAACTCCGTAAAGATCATCGTCGTCAGGTACACCACCCCAAGCGTCACCCACGGGTTCCCGCCCGCCAGCGTGATCACCTGCGACGCGATCACGTCCGCCGCGCCCGTGATCTCGAGCGCACGACCAAGCGCAAACCCCGACGCGATCACCACCAGCACCTGCCAGTCCACGCTCGCCCGCGCCTGCGACGCCGAGCAGCACCGCGTCAGCAGCATCAAGCCCGCGCCAAGCGCCGCCGCGTGGATCATCCCGATCCCGAACGGCTCGCCGAACGTCGCCAGCAGGATCATCCCCACCATGATCCCCACCGCCAGGAGCGCCTTCTCATGCCGCGGACGCGTCGAGTTCTCCACCGCCGACACCAGGAAAAAGTCGCGGCTGTTCCTGTGCTGCTCCTGGAAGCTCTTGTGCGCCTCCAAGAGCAGCGTGTCCCCCGCCTTCAGCACGATGTCGCCGATCTTCCGGTTCGTGATCCGCTCGCCGTTGCGCGCCACCGCGATCACCACCGCGTTGTACACCGTCCGGAACCGCCCCTCGCGCACACTCTGCCCCACCAAGGGGCTCGTGTTGGAGACCACCGCCTCGATCATGCACCGCTGCGGACGCGGCGCATTCAACTTCACCACCTGGTTCGTCGCCGGACGCAGACCCCGGATCTTCTGAAGCTCCACGATCGAATCCACCACGCCCACAAACACAAGCCGGTCCTCGGCAAACAGCTTCTCATCCGGCCCCACCGCCGCCAGCGATTGCCCGCCCCGCTCGATCTCCGCCAGATACAGCCCCGGCAGGTGCCGCAGCCCCGCCTGCTCGATCGTCGTCCCCACCAATCCCGAGCCCGTCTCAACCTCCATCTCAACCGTGTACGCCCGCGGGTCCTGGCCCACATCCAGCACCGGCTTCCGGTCCGGGATCATCAGCCGCCCCGCGAGCATCAGGTACACCAATCCCACGATCGCGCACGGCACGCCGATCCGCGTGATCTCAAAGAAACCGATCGACGCCCGATCCGTGAAGTGGTCCGCCCACAGCCCCGCCACCACAAGGTTCGTGCTCGTCCCGATCAGCGTGCACGTCCCGCCCAGGATCGCCGCGTACGACAACGGCATCATCAGCTTCGACGGGCTGATCCCCTGACGCTTGCACCAGTCGCCGATCACCGGGATAAACATCGCCACCAAGGGCGTGTTGTTCAGGAACGCCGACATCCCCGTCACCGGCAGCAGCATCCGGAGCTGCGCCCCCACCAGCGATTTCGGCCGCCCCAGCACCCGCTGCCCGATCCACCCCACGCCCCCCGTCTCACTCAACCCCCGCACCACCACATACATGATCGCAACCGTCAGCATCCCCTCATTGGCCATCCCCGCCAGCGCATCCTTCGTCGACAGGATCTCCGCCCCCGGCACCACGATGTCCACAATCACCAGCGCCGTCACCGCGCCCACCAGCACAACGTCCGGACCGACGCGGTTGCTCACCAGCGCCGCCAGAACGCCCAGAATCATCACGATGACCAGCCATGCTTCCCAGCTCACGTGATCCCTGCCCTCTCAATGCATCCCACGACGAACACCCGAACACAGCCCGCCGGTTGGTCCGCGCCACGGCATTCCCGCGATCTCACGCGGCCCACTCTATCGGCCCTTCATGCACCACGGGCCTCCCATCACCCCTCCTTGACACAACTTTCGTTCCTCCCCCCGTCTCGCCATACCAACCCCAGAACCTCGCCCCCATCCCCCTCGTAAGCGAGTTTCCCGCTCATCCATCGCCCCTCTCACCCACGCGCACTTTCTGCCGATCCGACACCACCCCTCCCACCCGCACCTCTCTCTCCCGCGCCCGAACCCAACCACCCAAACCCCCACCACTCACATAAACGTTCACCCCCCGCCCCCTGAGGGCCGAACATACTGTTCCCGCCAGGCCTCTCAGCCCGGCTCCATTGCTCGCGGAGGAACCCGGTGCGGATCTTCATCACAGGCGGCTCGGGCTTCATCGGCTCCTACTTCCATGACCTGCTCACCAAGGCAGGCCACGAACTGGTCATCTACGACCTCGTCCAGCCCCCCTTCCCACTCGGGAGATCCACCTACATCCGAGGCGATGTCCGCGACGCCGCCAAGCTCACGCGCTCCATGGCCAACTGCGACCGCGTCCTCGCACTCGCCGCCGCGCACCACGACTTCGGCATCGACCACGACACCTACTTCGCCGTCAACGAACGCGGCACACAGAACATCTGCGACGCCATGGACACCCACGGCATCCGCGACCTCTGCTTCTACTCCTCCTGCGCCGTCTTCGGCGACTCCAAGCCGCCCCTCCGCGAAGACTCCCCCACCGCCCCCAACTCCCCCTACGGCGCCTCCAAGCTCGCCGGCGAGAAGGTCATCAAGCCCTGGACCGACAAGGGCGACAACCGCCGCGCCCTCATCATCCGCCCCACCATCACCTTCGGCCCGCGCAACTTCGCCAACATGTACTCGCTCATCCGCCAGATCCACTCACGCAAGTACGTGCAGATCGGCAAGGGCTCCAACATCAAGTCCCTCTCCTACGTGGAGAACATCGTCACCGCCACCAACTTCCTCTGGTCGCGCCCCGAATCCCAGCGCGCCCCCTTCGACATCTATAACTACATCGACAAGCCCGACCTCACCAGCCGCCAGATCGCCGAGGCGGTCTATGCCGCGCTCGGCCGCAAGTTCCCCTCCTTCTCGATCCCCATGGGCCTGGGCCTCCTGCTCGCCCTCCCCTTCGACATTGTCATCAAGCTCACCGGCAAGAACCTCCCCGTCTCCTCCGCGCGCGTCAAGAAACTCGCCGGCACCGAGACTAAGTTCGAGGCCGACAAGCTCACCGCCGCGGGCTTCACGCCCCCGATCCCGCTCTCCGAGGGCATCGCCCGCATGGTCCGCTGGTACCTCGACGAAGGCCGCACCAAGGAAGCCGTCTGGCACCTCCCACCCGCGCAGCCCGTCATCGTCGCCGATTGAGCCGAGCAACCCCTCATCAGCAAATCTCCCTGTCCGCGCGCCCGGGGCGGCGTCCGGATGTCTCTCTTTGGTGCTGGGTATTCCGCTTCTCTCGGAACTGACAAACAACTCAACAGACTCGTTCGACCAACGGTGAAGGCACAGCCATCACCGCACGCCATACCTCACGACGCGACCCCGGTCGCGCTCGGCGGTGATCACATGCTCATCACCATCTCCGCAATCCTCGGCGCACTCGCAGCGATCGTCGCCATCGCCAAGGACGGACCCCGCGTGCTGCAACGACGCGGCCCCGTCGTCGTCCGCATGTTCAACGCCGCCCACGACTTCCTCGCCAAGAGAAAGGCCCTCGCCATGTTCACCCTTCTCGGCTCCGCAATCCTCTGCTTCGGAACCTACTACGCGATGGACGTCGACGCCGCCCCCGGCCAATCGACCCACACAACCCCCACCATCACAACCGTCGCGCCGGGCCTGCTCCCAACCGACAACGCCGACAAACTCGCCGCTCTCTCCGAGTCCGACCGTCCCCTCGTCCTCTGCGTGCCCCCTTTCACGCTCGACACCTCCGACACACCCACGCACGCCTCAACGCGCTACGGCCGCGAGGCCTCACGTCGCATCTACCCCCTTCTCCACAACCACCGCACCGGCGCCATGAAGCTCACCAGCGACGACGACATCGCCCACGCCCTCGACCGCATCGAACGCGACCAGACCGGCCTCTACGACGAGAAGACCCAGATCCAGGTTGGCAAGCTCCTCAACGCCTCACGCATGATCGTCGGCGAGATCTCCGTCGCAACCGTCCGCTCCAACCACGCCACCCTCGGCGGCCAGCAGATCCACACCCGCGTCGCCGATGTCTCAATGACCGTCGCCGTCCTCGATCCCGAAACCCTCGAGCGCACCTGCATCCGCACCCTCAGCGGCCGCGCGCCCTTCGTCGTCTCCCCCGGCAACCAACCCCCTGACGACGACACCCTCATGCAACAGGCCATCGCCGCCGCCATCAACAAGCTCTCAACCGACACCGCGTTCATCAACGCCGCCACCGCGCCGCTCACCCCGCGCGATGCCGACAGCCCCGCGTCCACCAACAACCCCTGACCCCAAACAAGGAGTCTCACATGCTTCGCACACGATCCCTCCTCGTGGCCCTCGCCCTCCTCCTCCCCCTCGTCGGCTGCTCCACCTCCCAGACCCGTGACGTCTGGGTCAGCCCCGCGGTCACCCCGGAGACGCCACGCTCCATCGCCATCGTCGCCATCGATCAAACCGGACGCCTCGGCCCCCAATCCGGCCAGCTCATCAACGCCGAAGACCGTATCGCCGCCGAGTTCGGCCGCCGCGGCTACGAAACCACACTCCAATCCAACTTCCGCCAGTACGTCGAGCAGCAGACCCTCCGCCAGTCCGGCCTCACCGATGCGGACTACGCCAAGGCCGCCCTCCACAGCGATGCCGACGCCATTCTCATCGCCCGCGTCACACGCTGCGACGTGTGGAACAACCAGAACAAGAATCTCATCCCGATCAACTTCAACGGCCAGCGCATGGGCCCCTCCTTCATGGCCGGCGCCACCGTCTCCCTCCGCATGATCGACTCGCGCACCGCCGCCACCCTCTTCACCGCAACCAGTGACGCCGAGGAGTCGGTCCCCGATACCCACACCCGCGGCGCCGTCGTGGACAACGCCGCCGCCCAGGCCGCTCGCGAACTCCCCGCACGCATGGCCGCCGTCACCGTCGAGTCCGGCTCCGCGCCCGCCGAGATCTACGTCAACGGCAATCGCATGGGCACCACACCTACCACCCTCCAACTCCGCCCCAGCGAGCCCGTCACCATCGAGCTCCGCGCCATGGGCTACCAGTCTGAATCCCTCTTCTACACACCCAAGCACGAGGACCGCATCCGCCGCTCACTCAAGCAGTCTCCCCTCGCCGCCCGCTGATTCCTCCACACCCTCACACGCCTCGCACTTCGCGCCCCCGACACATCCTCACGCCTCACCCCAAGCCGGCGCGGCAACCCCGCCGCCGGCTTCTTTGCGTCTCCCCTCTGCCCTTTCCGTCCTTCCATTGCCCATTGCCCATTCCCCATTGCCCTCTTCCTGAGCCCTCCGCCTTTTCCGTCTTTCCATTGCCCATTGCCCATTCCCCATTGCCTCTACCGCTATGCTGGTGCTTCACCCGAGGATCACCCATGGCCTCCGTCTGCTTCTACTTCCAGGTCCACCAGCCCTACCGCCTCCGCCGCTACTCGGTCTTCGATACCGACCCCTTCTACTTCGACAACCTCAAGAACCAGACCATCGCCAACAAGGTCGCCGACAAGTGCTACCGCCCCGCGACCGCCCTCATCCTCGACCTCGTCAAGCGCCACAAGGGCAACTTCCGCGTCTCCTACGCCATCACCGGCGTCTGCCTCGACCAGCTCCAGGCCTGGTGCCCCGATGTCATCGACCTCTTCAAAGAGCTCGCCGACACCGGCTGCTGCGAGTTCATCGGTGAGACCTACTACCACTCCCTCTCCTTCCTCTACTCCCGCGACGAGTTCAACCGCCAGGTCGACATGCACACCAAGAAGATCCAGGATCTCTTCGGCCAGACGCCCACCTTCTTCCGCAACACCGAGCTCATCTACAACAACGAACTCGCCCAGCACGTCTCCCAAATGAAAGACTCCCGCGGCAACCCCCGCTTCCACGGCATCATCTGCGAAGGCGCCGACCACAAGCTCGGCTTCCGCTCACCCAACTACGTCTACGCCCCCCCCGCCCACATGGTCAGCGGCCCCGGCCGCGAGGGCCGACCCTTCTCCGTCCTGTTGAAGAACTACCGCCTCTCGGACGACATCGCCTTCCGCTTCTCCAACCGCGGCTGGGCCGAGTGGCCCCTCTCCGCCGAGCGCTTCGCCCACTGGGTCCACCAGATCAACGGCGATGGCTACCTCTGCAACCTCTTCATGGACTACGAAACCTTCGGCGAGCACCAGTGGGCCGACACCGGCATCTTCCAGTTCCTGGAAAAACTCCCCGAGGCCGTCTTCGACGTCGCCAAGAAACCCGACGGCACGACGGAGAACCACTTCATCACGCCCAGCATGGCCGCGAAGCAGTTCGAGCCCGTCGGCGTTTACGACGTCCACGACTACATCTCATGGGCCGACACCGAGCGCGACCTCACCGCCTGGCGCGGCAACGCCATGCAGACAAACGCCCTCGACGACACCTACCGCCTCGAAGCCCCCATCAAACGCGCCCTCGCCGCGGCACAGAAATCCGGCACCCCCGCCGCCCTCGCCCAGGCTGAGTACCTCCTCGAAGACTGGCGCAAGCTCACCACCTCCGACCACTTCTACTACATGTGCACCAAGTACTGGGCCGACGGCGACGTCCACAAGTACTTCTCGCCCTACGACTCCCCCTACGACGCGTACATCAACTTCATGAACACGCTCGATAACGTGAGGACGAGGATTGCGGGGCTCACACCCGCTGTCGCAGGGCAAGCGGCTCGAGCGTGAGCGAGGGCGTCTGAGGGAGCCCCGTGCGCGAGCACGGGGTGTGATACACAAGGCGACTCGATGGCTGTGCAGATCATGAACCAGCGAGCACTGCGAGCTCAATCCTCGCTGTCGTTCTGCTACCTCTGCGGCCAATCTTTCGACATCGCGCCGAGTGATATGAGCGAACACGTGGTCTCTCGGGGTGTACTTGGTCCTTCTACCGATCGGACATGGCCCGTCATACTTCCCGCGCATCGAAAGTGCGATTCAACGCTAAAGATGCCGCACGACAATGAGATGGCATTGTGGCACCGTGTCATGATCCAGGGCCTTCAGTCGGTCAGTGAATCTGATCAGAAAGCGTTCTTCAGAGCGTGTGAAGAAATCACATTTCCAGATGGCCGAAGAAGGTTTGTTTCTCGTCGGATTGGCGAACTGCGGCGAGCCGCATGGAACTGGGTACGGGGCATGCACGCAGTCCTGTACCACGAGTTCTTGCCGGCAGACCTAAAGCGGGACATTCTCGCGCCCGTGCCGAGCTACCGGTCACACGATAAGTCTTCTGCAGGAGAAGCGCCTGACATCCAACAGTCGCTCGAAGAGTCGGAGCATGTGAGTCAGTCAATCTTGGAGCCACTAGACCGGTGCTTGGCGAATAACACATTCGACGGCATTTGGTTCTGGGACCGCAAGGCTGGCTACGTCTCGACCTGGTTTCCACCCCGCGACAATACCACAGATGCCGTTTGTCTTTGGGCGCTCACTTCCGATCGGATATTTGGGATAGTGCGCGATTCAGACTGGATGAATGCCCCATGGCACGGCTGGTACGCCAGCCCTCGGGTGCCAGACGGCGCGTCGATCGTTGGCAAGTGACTGTGTAGGCAGGTCAACCCCACTCCCCGTGACTCCTCGATCTCTGCGCCCACGACAACCTCGATGCTCTTCTCTTGCCGTTCCATTCTCCTGGCCCCAACGGGGCCGCCGCATGTAACTGCGGAACCGTGATCTACTCCTGGCCCCAACGGGGCCACCGCATGTAGCCACGGGTGAAGGTCGCGCTTCGCGACCGGAACCCGTGGAAGACGGCACCCCCACCCCACATCCTCCTTCCTTCTTCCCGAGCCCCGGAGGGGCGACAGATCCGAAATCCCGGCGCACACGCTGAACACGTCTTTCGCCCCTCGCGGGGCTCACTCCGAAGAACCGCACCTCCCCACGGGTTCCGCTCACTCGACGCTCGCGCGTCTCGCTCACTCCACCCGCGGCTACACACTCCGGCTCCTTCGGAGCCACCACCACCCCCCGCCGCATTCAGTCAAACACATACCGCTCATCAAACTCGATGCCGTGCGCCCGCAGGACGCGCAAGAGCTCCGACTTGAAGTCCTCTTTCCGATGATGCTCGCGCTGACCCGCGAGATACTTCCGTACCGCATCCTCCTGCGACTTGCTCACCGTGAACGCCCCGTATCCGTCCTGCCATGCGAAGTGCTTCAGCGCAGGAAACTCGCCGTGGATCCACAGCGACGACCCCGCCTTCACATCGCGCATCAGGTCGGACAACTTCCCATCGGTCTTCCATCGCAGATACAGATGCACATGGTCTTCGACGCCGCCCGCGTCGAGCAGAACTCCCCCCTGCCCGCGCACGATGCCGCCGATGTACGAATAGACCCGCGGGGCAATCGCCTCGCTGATCCACGGCTCGCGCCCCTTCGTCGAGAACACGATGTGATACAGCAACTGTGAGTAAGTCCCAGCCACCCGCGCCTCCCTTCACCCCTGTCGGGGGCCAGAGAATACTGACACGCCGGCCGGCCCGATCGGACCTCGGGGCCTCTCTTCCTGACCGTTCCAGCGTCTCTCTTTCCCCCGACCTTGGCCTCTCGGCCCCCGCGTTACCGCCGCACAGCGAGACTTTGGCTTTCTCTCAGCCCCAACTGGGCCGCCGGGTGTAGCCGCGGGTAAAGCGCAACGCGCTTCGGGCGAACGAAACCCGTCGAAGGCGGCACCTCAACACAAATCACTGCGAACGAATCAATACTGGAACATACTGCACAACGACACCGCGATCACTGATCTCGACTATCTCGACGTACGTTGCTGGCCGGTCGCCAGCACCCACAACACCAATTCGTGTGGGTCGACCGACCCAGGTGCCCACTTCGCGAACTACAGCGATCGTGGGAACCGGCTCATTGATAACTTCGCCCTGTTGTAGTCCTCTACTAAGAAGATCTCGTGGTGGTGACGGCACATCTGGAACAGGCAATTGCTCCAGGTGCTTTATCGCTTCGTCGTACGACACAGTGTCGCGTTGAGCCGAAGCCGCCGGTAGCCCTGTAGGATTGATGGTTAGAAACGCTTCGTACGGCGAAGTCGACCCCGCTCTGATCGATTCGACATAGATCCATGCATCTCCAACGAGTTGTCCACGGCCTAACGGAATCGTGACAAACTTGCTGTCGTCTTGCGTCGATATTGAGTACTTCGATGACAGATAGCCAACTACCAGCTGTGCGCCGGTTATCTGGGACACACCCGACGTCCCACGGCCAAGCGTAACGCCATTTCGCCTTTGAACTGATGCTGCAATAATAAATCCGTTGCGATCGTAAGCGGAGAACACCAAATCATCAGCGATCAGTTCTCCGGTCACAATCTCTACAGTCTTGGGCTCGTTCTTGGGAGGAGCCGCGATTGGAACTACCTGTCTCCAAGTCCGCGTCATCGCCTTCTCTATTGATACATCAGCGTACTCTGTGTTTACAAAGCTACCGCTAAGCGTCTCGCCCATGACAAGAGGAAGCAACGAGCGCGCGATGCTAACATCTATTCTGGTATTGTCACCGGTGACCTGGCGATAGCTCCCACTATCAGAGGGATCGTAGCTGCTGGATCGCAAGTACGTAGAGTCCCCGAAGGAACGGGTCACTCTTTCGTATACCGGACGTCCCTGCTCCCGCCCGATCTCCTTGAGTTCATATATGGGCTGCTTTCCGATGATGCTATCGCGCGTGAAATTGGAGACATAGTAATGATCTCTACTATGAACCCACTGTTTAATTGTCGCGTGTTTCTTGCAGCCGAGGCTGGTCAGACATATTGCGACGACGAACAGCAAGCAATGCACGGATACCGCGCAACGAGTTCCATGTCGCATATTGTGTCCTTCCCTGCTTGTTCAAGCACCAGCAACTACGCTATCGCTTCACAGCTATGTCGTTTCGAGCAGCCAGCAGACTAGTTTCCCCCCATATTGCTGTCAAACAAGACCACCGTTTGCTTTCTTGGTTCAATTGACGGATGGCCCCTCCCTCGCTCTGCCCCGTCTCACCTCGGTCGGTCGCTCTGGACCAAGTTCGGTGCTCTTGCCTCTCCTCCCCGCCTTCCTGACTTCTGCCGCTCTCTTCGCCCGCGGCCCGGGGGGCAAGGTGGTGAGTGGCAAGGTGGTGGGTGGGGGGTGCGGACCGGGCGGCGAGCGGCGGGCGGCGTCATGTGAGGGCGTTGGGGGGCGGGCAAACGGTGGTCGCCCAGCGTCAACACGTCCCCGCACGCACACACCAAGCCGGACCGCGTAATCCCGGTAAACCCCGCCGCCCAGCGGCATCCTTTAAACGCCTCCCCGTCGCCAGAGGCGACGCCTCTTCCCTCTTCAGCCCGCAGAGCTGGTCGCCAGGAGACGGGCCGTGGAGCAAGGCCGCCGACGGCGGCCGCCGCGACACCCCCGGTAAACCCCGCCGCCCAGCGGCATCCTTTCAACACTCCCCGTCGCCAGAGGCGACGCCTCTTCCCTCCTGCGCCCGCGAAGCGGGCAAGCGATGGTTGCCAGGGGTCAGCGCGTCCCCGAAGGGGACCGCGCAACCCCTGGAAAGCGCCCCACACACCCTTCCCTCTCCGCCCTGCCCCCTTCCTCACGCCCCTGTCGCCGAAGGCGACACAACACAAGCTCCTCTCCTCTCGGGGGTTGCAGGGGGTGTCCCCCTGCAATGCACTCGCTCCGCCAATCCACATATCCTCACACATACCAAAAATAAGCTTGACACGGCCGTTGCACGCCCGTACCTTCCCCGTACTCGTGATCGCCTCACCTCCCAACTCCCCCTTCACCCCCGACGACACCCTCGCCGCCGCCATCCTCCGCGACCTCGCCTCCTCCCGCGGCTCACTCGCCGCCGTGGCAAACGCCCACGGCGTCTCCATCGCCGATCTCGCCGTCTGGCTCGACTCACCCGACGCCCGCCAACGCATCGCCGCGATCGAACGCGGCTCATACGTCGCCGTCCGACTCGCCGCCACCCTCAACCTCCCGAGCGCCGTCGACGCCCTCTCCCAGATCCTCACCGACTTCCGCGACCTCGCCCGCTCGGGCATCGACCACAACGACCCCGCCTACCTCCGCGCCGCCATCCAGGCCCGCAAAGCCGCGGCTCAACTCTGCCGCCTCTCGCGCGCCGTCCCGATCGACGAATCCCACATCAAGGACATGCTCGCCGCCGCCCGCGCCCGCGCCGCATCCCGTGCCACTGGCTCGAGTGCTCCTGGTTCGGGTGCGACCAGCTCGGGTGCCACTGGTTGCGTCGTGGGGGGGTCAACCAGTGCTCCTGACACCTCGTCTTCTCCGCTCCCCTCTCCTCATCCTTTAACTCCTGTCCCGTCTTCCCCCTCTGCTCCTCTGCCCCTTCGTCCCTCTGCCCCTTTCTTCCCGTCCCCCTCCACGCTCGGCGATTCACTCGCCGAGCACACTCCACCACCTCCCACCCGCGGCGGTCCTCAAGACCGACGCGGACTCCCCTCCGCGTTCAACACCCCCTCTCCCCCTCTGCGAAACTCTGCTTCCTCTGCGCCCTCTGCGTTCTCTTCTCCCACCCACGCCGGTCCTCAAGACCGACGCGGACTCCTCCCCGCCGATCTCATCCGCGCCGCCACCGGCCCGCCACTCCCCCGCGGCTCATCTCCCTGACCTTCGCCTCTCCCATCCGCCCCTGTCTTCTCTTCCCACTCGCACAGGCAAGGCAAGCTCGGCGATTCATTCGCCGAGCGCACTCCGCAACCTCCCACCCGAGCCGGTCCTCAAGACCGACGCGGACTCCCCATCACCTACGATCCCGCCCCCATGCGGATCGTCCTCCTCACCAACGCGGCCTCAGGCAAGGGCGGTTCACACTCCCTCGCCTCTCGAGCCGCGGACGCTCTCGCGCGCGCCGGCCACGATGTCCACCCCACCCCCCTCGCCAAGGGCTGGGAGACGCAACTCGCGGGCGCCGCGCTCGTCATCGCCTGCGGCGGGGACGGCACCGTCAGCGCAGCCGCCGGCGCCCTCGCCACATCACCCAACGAACCCGCGCGATCAACCGCTCTCTACCACCTCCCCCGCGGCACAGAGAACCTCTTCGCCCGCGAGTTCGGCATGCAGCCCGACATCGACCAACTCACAAAGGCCATCCGCCAGTGGCGCATCCAGCCCGTCGATCTCGGCACATGCGCCGCGCCCGACCACGCCACGCCCGACCAGCCCGCGAGCACCTTCGCCTTGATGTGCAGCGTCGGCTTCGATGCCGATGTCCTCTCCGCCCTCGCCGCCCGCCGCAGGGGCCCGATCTCCCACCGCTCCTACACGCGCCCCGTCATCGAGTGCCTCCTCCGCCCCACCATCCGCACGCTCACCATTGAGGTCGACGGCCGCACCATCGTCGACGGCGTGAAGGGCAACGCCGTCGTCAGCAACTGCGGGCGCTACGCCCTCGGCATCGACCCCTCGCGCGACGCAAGCATGACCGACGGCCAGCTCGATCTCTTCTTCGCGCCCAGCGCGTCCAGCGCGCGCACCCTCGTCTGGATGGGCCTGACCCTCGCCCGTATGGGCCGGAGCGCCCGCTCGATCATCCGCGCCAAGGGCACGCGCATCACCATCCGCACGGCCCACCGCGCCGCCGCTAACGCAGCCGACACCACGCGCTTCCAGACCGACGGCGAAGCCATGACCGCACGCGGCACAACCCTCGAACTCGGCGTCCGCGCCGGCGTACTTCCCGTGCTCCTCGCGCCCCGCGCCTGAGCGCGCCGCCTCAGTGCTCGGAGAGCGCCTGCTGGTACCGCTTCATCACGCTCGCCCGCGTCACCAAGCCCCGCGGGATCCGCGCCACTGAATCAAGCACGCACAGGCACGCCACATCATGCTGCGCGAACTTGTCAATGACCGTGTCAAGCGACTCCTCCGGCATCAGCGTCGGCAGATCCGTCCGCATCAGCTCCGCAACCAGCAGCAGCGGGATCGCCTCGCGATCGATGAGCGCGGCCCGCACGTCCTCACCCGTCACCATCCCCAGGTACTTACCCAGCGGATCAACCACCGGGAAGTCCGGTGCGCGATGAACCGTCAGCAGATCAATCACCTTCGACAAGGGGTCGGATGGATAGATCGGCTCGGGCGGCAGCGCCGCAAGCTTGATCGAAGAGAGGTGAACACGCCGCATGACCGTGAGGTCGCGCGTGCCGCCCAGGATCAGCCCCGACTGCCGCAGCTTCGCGGTGTAGATGGAGTCGCGCATGAACCGCTGCGCAACGACCGTCGCGACGATGCAGGCCAGCATCGCCGGCAGCAGCACCTTGGGCTCGCGCGTGAGCTCGAACAAGAGAAGGATCGCCGTCAGCGGCGCGAAGGTTGTTCCGGCGATGACCGCCGCCATGCCGACCAGCGCGTACGACGCGGGCGTGCCGCCGGATGGCATGAGGCCGACGCGCTCGAGCGCGAGTCCGAACACAGCGCCCGCCGTCGCGCCGATGAAGAGCGAGGGCGCGAACACACCGCCCGACCCGCCGGAGCCGAGCGTGAAGGTCGTGCCCAGCGCTTTGAGAATGCAGAGCGCGCCGAGGGCGACGATCGTCATGGAGAGGACGGGGCCGCTCGCATCACCCGCCGACTGATAGGAGATCGGATCGACGATGGAGCGAATCGCCGCGTAGCCGTTGCCGAAGAAGGCGGGAACGTGCGACTGATTCCCAAGGACTCCCGACGCAAGCGCCCAACCGATGCCCAGCGCACCGAGCAGCGATGCACCCATCGCGGGCTTGACCAGCGGGTGCGCCCTCACCCTCGCGAAGAGGTCCTCGACGACGTGCAAGAGGCGCGTGAACCCGACGCCAATGACCGCGCACAGGATCCCCAGCGCGATGAACGACGGCATCTCGGTCAGCGTGAAGTCGTACCCCGAGAGCGCAACGGAGAAGATCGCCTCGTCCTTTCCCAGAAGCGACTGCGTGACACCCACCGAGAAGACGCTGGAGACCACGATGGGCGTGAACGTGCGAAGAGAGAAATCGCGAAGCAGAACCTCCAGCACAAAGAAGACGCCGGTGATAGGAGCGTTGAAGACCGACGCGATCCCCGCAGCCGCGCCACACCCCAGGAGCGTACTCATGTCCGCGCGCCCGACGCGCAGCCCGCGCCCCATGACGCTGCCCGCCGTGGACCCGATCTGCACAATCGGACCCTCTGCGCCGGCCGATCCCCCCGAGCCCACCGTCGCGATCGAGGCCACGACCTTCACAAGCCCCACCTTGAGCGGGATGCGCCCGCCCTTGCGGTGGATGGCATCAATGACCTGCGGCACGCCATGCCCGCTCGCATCCCGTGCGAAGAAATGGACAAGGAACGCCGTGACCAGCGCGCCGAGGATGGGAGGCAGCGGGATCAGCCAGATGGGGGCTCTGGCGAGAAAGTCGAACGTCGTGTCCTCGGTGGCGTGCAGGGCCTTGGCGAAGCCGACCGCCCCGAGCGCGGTGACCGCCCCGACAACCCCGCCGCAGAAGATCAGGTACCACTCGCGCCCGAGCCCCAGGATGTCAAAGAGGCGCGAGAGCTCGAGTGTTCGCAGCCGCTGGAGCGGCGATGGCCGAGGATCGGTGTGTTCAGGTGGGTTCGGAATCGCCGATGCACTCCGTGCGTGAAACCCCCGGATGGGGCGGGCGTGAGCCGCGAGAACAGGCCGTGAATCACAGAGAGGTTAGGTTAGCGCGATGGGATTGAGACCTGCACTGCGGGGACCGGCGATCTTCACGGGGCTGTATATGGCCGGGGCGGCGGCGCTCGCGCTGCGCGACTGGAACCTGGAGTTCATCTTCTATGGCCTGGTGATGCTCGTGCTGATCGGCACGGTGTGGTGGGTCGACACCCACGTCCGCCTGACCGCGCTCACCCTCTGGTGCCTGGCGATCTGGGGACTGGCGCACATGATGGGCGGCACAATCGCGATCCCCGAGCGCCTCACCGAGCCCGGCGAGCAGTCGGTTCTCTACAGCCTGAGACTCGCCCCGTGGCTCCCGAAGTTTGATCAGGCCGTGCACGCGTTCGGGTTCTTCACGTGCACGCTCGCGGCGTGGCGGGCCATGAACGCCATCGTCTGCGGGGCGCTCGGCAAGCCGCCCGAAGCGGACTGCCTCCGCCCCACCTTCGGCCCGCTCTTCGGCGCCATGATGATCAGCATGGGCCTCTCCGCCATGAACGAGATCATCGAGTTCGTGGCAACGCTCATCTTCGAGAGCACGAACGTCGGCGGCTATGTGAACACCGGATGGGATCTGGTGTCGAATCTCACCGGCTGCGTGGTCGGAGCGGTCTGGATCAGGTGCGGCTGGGAACAAACACCGGGCACGGCGGCGAAGTCCGAGTGATCCTGACCGAGACCGAGTATGCTGACACCATGCCCGTCGTGACCGCACGCTCTCTTAGCTCGCGCCGCGCCCTGTTTGCGGATTGGTCAATACCACTCGGTCCGGAATGGGGTGAGGAGGGCGAGGACCTCACGCTTCGCATGCTGATCGAGCGGCTGGTCAGGATCGAGGTCGAGTCGTTCAGAGAGCGTGCCGCGGAGCGACGGCTTGACCGCGTGCTCTCTGCCCGCCAGATCGAAGAGGGGCGTGAGAAGGGGCGAGTCTCGCCGGAGGGACGATCGACGCCACGTCGCGTGAACATGGAAGAGGCCATCGGCGCGGCACTGGAGGCCTTCGAGGACGGGCTCTACCTCGTGGTGATCGACGACGAGGAGTACAAGGACCTGGATCGAGTCGTCCGGCTCCGTCCGGACTCCCGGATCGTGTTCATCCGACTCACATTCCTTGCAGGCGCGTGAGTCTGTGTGGTATCTTGCCCGTCCCGCGAAACGGCGCGGGGCGGCGCGTGCTGCGCCCGGGAGGACCGTGCATGCGGAAGGACCGCTCGGAGGAACTGGAGAAGTTCCACGCGAAGAACGAGAGCCACTGGCTGCGCGATCGTCGCGCCAACATTCCGGGCTTCATACTGGATCGCACCGCGACGATCGCCAAGGCCGCCCTCACGATCAAGAAGGGCCATCATCGCAACTCGCACTCCGACGCTGAGCTCCGGGCGATCGGCAAGGAACTCGAGTCGCTCTCCGATGCAGACCGGCTTGCGCTCTTTGAGGCAGTCTTCCCGAAACTGGCACCGGCCCTCGATCGGGCGTGGCGCGACCTGCCGCGCCGGGCCGCCTTCATCGAAGCCGACAACTATTTCAGTGCGCGCGTCCCCTTCCGAGCGGGCAGCGCCAAGCGACACCTGACCTTTACCCGCGGCGTCTGGTTCGTGAACGTCGTAGGGGCACTCGTCGGATACGACGCCGATCCCGAATGGCTCGCGGCGTGGATCACGCACCTGCACAACAACGACTGCCATGTCGCGGCAGTGCTCGCGGGCGCGATCGATATCGGCGACAAGACTGGCGATCGAGTCTTCGAGATTCTCAAGGCATCCGCCACGAACACCCACCCCGTCGGCGAGATGTCGATCGATGTGATCGCGGCCCTGCTCATGTCCAAGCGGGTCGACGCATGGGAGTTCGTCGCGGACCTCTTGCTCAACGGCAAGCGCGAAGAAGGACTTCGCCAAGCGATCCTCGAGTCCATCCACGAGTGCCACCCCGACGCGTTCATCAGGTCTCTGGACCTGATCAGAGAGGAGAGGCTCGTCCGCTTCTCATCGGTCGTGCGAGCCGCGGATGTCTGGTTCGGGCTGCGCTGGGACTCGATCGGCCCGGCGGTGATCCAGAAGCAGGTCGATCGCGCGCATCTGTACCTCACCGACGACCGGGCTCGCGACAAGGCCCTCGCGGCGGGGAGCGGCGAAGAGGCGTACATGGCCCTCTGGTGCGTCGCGTTCCGCGACCTGGGTGCTGCGGCCAAGCGAGCGGCGGAACTGGTCAAAGACGAGGATCCGGAGAAGAGATTCGCGGCGGTCGCGATCGCCCAGATGGCAGGAGTGCCCGAGTTCCTGCCGGTGATCATCGCTGCCCTGAAGGACCCTGACGAGCGTGTGGCGGCGGGCGGGGTGAGAGCGATCGAACAGGCCGCGCCCATCGACGCACCGGAATCCTTCAAGACGGACGCACTCTTCGACGCGCTGGCGAGCGTGTTCGACCGTGCCGCGGCGACGAAGCCCAAGAAACTCGAGCCGATCATCTGGCCGTGGACGGTCGCGACACTGGGTACGGCGTTCGTGGGCGGCCCGCTGGTGCGAATCGCGCCCGCGAGCCGGAAAGAGGAACTGATCCCGCGCTTGGAGAAGCTTGGCCCCAGGGAAAGGCGCGAGGTCGCGCTCGGCATCGGCCTGGCACAGGGCCTGAGACACGCGGCCGAAAGCAAGAGCGGAAAGCCAAGACCCCTGAAGCCCGAGGCACAGGCCGCGCTCATCGCACTTCTGGGGGATGCGGCGAAAGAGACGCGGGAGGCCGCGTTCAGGGTTCTTTCACCCCACCCGCTCACACCCGCGGAACGAGACCGCATCGAGGAACTGCTCGCGCGCAAGGCATCGGACATTCGCACCAAGGGGATCGAGCGGCTTCTGACGCAGAGCGATGAGGACGCGCTGGCGAGCGCAAGCCGCCTGCTCGGGGCTGCCGGCGTCGAGCAACATCTGGCCGGCGCAGAGATCCTTGCGCAGATGGCGGGCGCAAAGCGATCGGTCGATCGCGTGGCGGCAGAGGCGACGCGTGCATCAGGCACACTCGCCGGCTCAACCAACAACACGAAGCCGGATGCCCGCGTGGAATCGCTCCTGGCCACCGCCCGCAAGGGCCACATCGTGGTACCGACGCTGCGCGATTGCCTCGGGCTGGTTCCTCCGGAGCGGGTGCTGATCCCGCCGGACTCGGTGCCCAAGCCGCGGACGTTCGAGCCGCTGGTGATGACGCGCGAGGCGATCTCGATGCTCATGTCGCTGGAGCGGCTGATGCAGGCCAATCGAGATCTGCCGATCTCTGGTTCGAGAGATTCCGAGGATCCAAGTCAGGACATGGTGCTAGGCGGAGCCTACCCGTACCAGTTGTGGAATCCGGGCGATGGAGTGGGTAGACGCTCTCAATGGACGTCATACCGCACTGCGGACGGCAGTCTCGATCTTGGTGAGATGCAGCACGCGGAACTGTGGCTCGGCTGGTGGAATAGTCAGGCCACGGCCTATGGAGAAACGGCTACACGTGTCCTCCTCCTGGCGTGGCTCATCGACGTCTTTATAGACGGCGGTGGATGGGGAGATCGAGGCAAGTGGCTCTCTAGCATCAAGGCCATCTTGCCAACACCAGCGCCGAGAGCGCCGCTGCCGTTGGCCGCACACATCATCAGATGGCTCATGTTTCGTCTGCTCGAGTCACCGACGGTGGACACGCTGCTCCATCAAGCCGAAGGCGCGATTGCCAGGGGCAGTTTCATTGATCGCGTTCCCGGCAATGAGAGCGATCGTCGGACGCGTCCAAAGTCGACGGCGATCGAGCTGTCCTTCGAGTCGTGGGCTCGATACATTCACACTCTCATTCCCGCGCTCCCCGGAGATAGCGCCGCCGCTGCTCGACTTCGGCTCTATCGGCTTTACCGCATGGTGGATGCCGCTTGGCCCGATTATTACCAGCGTGTGCTGCGCGGTCCCTTAGAAGAGAAACGAGCGAAGAATCACCACCAGAAGCGGCATAGCTGGAGCAGCCACCCGGACGGCAACATGCCCCGCCCCAACCTCGTCGAGTTCGCCGCCGCCGCGAACGCGAACGAGGCGGATGAGATCGATTTCTTTCGCCTTGCGATCCAAGAGCACGACGGCGAAGAGTGGCGCGACCACATCATGGACAGATGGAGTCTCGGCCCCCATCTCTCAGGTCGGTACCGTTGCCAGGTCGTGATCGACGGCTTGAAGAGGATACGGGAGCGCGCTGCCGAGATCGAGATCGCCCGGGGCGATGCGAGCACCGCCGCTGCGCCAGTTGTGGAAGAACTCGAGCTCTTCGAAGGTGCGGCCATCGCTCTGCGCGCCATCGCCGCACTGAAGGGACGGTCGCTCAAGCGGGGCTACCTCTACGGAACAGACCGGTCCACTTCCCTCTGCCGCCTCATCGTTTACTCCCTCCCCGCGTCCGAAGATAACGACGCCTCATTCAGCCAGCTCGTCCGGCAGCACGACCTCTCCGAGACACGCCTCGTCGAACTCGCCCTCTACGCCCCGCAGTGGGCGGGCCACGTCGAGCGACACCTCGGCTGGGCAGGGCTGGAAGACGCGTCCTGGTGGATCCACGCGCACGCCAAGAACAGCGAATCGCAGATGTCATACGCGGATGAAGTCCGCACTGTCTGGCGCTCCCGAGTCGCCGAACGCACCGTCGTCGATCGCGAGGACTTCAAGGACGGGGCGGTCGATCGCGCCTGGTTCCTCCGTGTCTACAAAGCGCTCGGCGAGAAGCGGTGGAGCCAGGTCTACGCCCTCGCCAAAGCCGCCGCGGCCGGCGCCAACCACAAACGCGCCCAGGTCTTCGCCGACGCCATCCTCGGACGCACGAAGTCTGCCGACCTCAAGAAAGCCATCGCGACCAAACGAACGCAGGATGCGGTCCGCGCCCTCGGACTCGTGCCCCTTCCCTCCGGCGACGCCGGGCGCAAAGAACTGAAGGATCGATACCTCGTGATGCAGGAGATGCGCCGTACCAGCCGCAAGCACGGCGGCTCCATGCTCCAGGCCTCCGAGAAACGCGCCGTCGAGATCGGCCTCGACAACCTCGCTCGCACCGCCGGCTACGCCGATCCGCAGCGCCTCCAGTGGGCGATGGAGATCGAGGCCTCCGGCGACCTCGGCGAGGGCTCACTCACGCGAAAGTCCGGCGATGTCACCGTGACCCTCTCCATCGACGAGACCGGCGGCGTGTCGGTCGCCTGCGACAAGAAGGGCAAGCGGCTTGCCTCCATCCCCGCCGCCGCGAAGAAGACCCCGGAGATCGCCGAACTCCTCGAACGCTCGCGCGAGCTCAAGAAACAGAAGTCGCGCGTCCGCCAGTCGCTCGAAGCCGCGATGTGCCGCGGCGACCCTTTCACCGGCGCCGAGCTCCGCACGCTCTGTGCCCACCCGGTCCTGCGCCCCATGCTCGAGCGGCTCATCCTTGTCGGCGATGGCAAGTCGCCCCGCCTGGGCTATGCCGAATCCGGCGCGACGCGACTTCGCGACATGGAGGGCGACACATCCGCGCTCCGTGAGAAAGAGAGCTTCCGCGTCGCCCACCCGCACGACCTGCTCGAATCGGGCGCATGGTCCGGCTGGCAACGCGAGTGCTTCGCCGCCGAACGCATCCAGCCCTTCAAGCAGATCTTCCGCGAGTTGTACGTCCCGACGCCCGCCGAGAAGAAGGGCAAGTCAGAGAGCACGCGCTACGCCGGGCACCAGGTCCAGCCGCGCCAGGCGATCGCGCTCCTGGGCTCACGGGGCTGGGTCGTTCGCCCGGACGATGGCGTCCAGCGCACGTTCCACCATGAGCGCGTCCGCGCGTTCCTCTCCTTCGACGAGACCTTTTACACCCCCGCCGAGGTCGAGGGACTCACGGTCCAGTCCATCGCCTTCCGACCGCTCGGCTCGCACGACCCGATCAAGCTCACCGACGTTCCGGCCCGTGTCTTCAGCGAGGTGATGCGCGATGTCGATCTGGCCGTCAGCGTCGCCCACCGTGGCGGCGTCGACCCAGAGGCCAGCGAGTCCACGGTCGAATCCCGCGCATCCCTGGCGCGCGAGACCTGCGCACTCCTCAAGCTCTCAAATGTGAAGTTCAAGGACACCCACGCGATCATCAAGGGTGAGCGCGGCGATTACAGCGTCCACCTTGGCAGCGGCGGCGTCCACATGCTCCCGGGCGGCTCCGTCGAGGTCGTCGCCGTCGGCGCCCAGCATCGCGGCCGCCTCTTCCTCCCCTTCGCCGATGACGACCCAAAGACAGCCGAGATCCTCAGCAAGATCCTGCTCTTCGCGCGTGATGGAGAGATCAAGGATCCGTTCATCCTGGAGCAGCTCCGGAGATGATGGAAGCGCGTGCAGCGCGGGGGTCAGGTGCGGCTGGGCGCGGAGACGCCGCGCGGAACCGGCAGAGAGCCCGATCGCACGATGACCTCCGGGGGATCGACCTCGTTTGCGGGCTCCTTCACCGGCTTGCGGCCGACGACGATGAGACTGAGTCCGGGGCCGATTTTGAGGCGGTCCATGAGTCGGGCCAGGGGCATGAGCAGCTCGTAGACCTTCATCTGGAAGGGGGAGAGCTCGCGCTTCTTGAGCAGGCCGCTGGCCCACCAGCCGAGCGTGCCAAGACGGTTGAACTGCTGCGCGGAGACGATCTCGAAACCCGCGGCGACGAACTTCTGGCGGAGTTCATCGGGCGTGTAGCGGCGGAAGTGGCCAAGGGTCTTGTCGCAGGCCGTGTACAGCCAGGGATGGCAGGGGACGAGAACGATGGCGCAGCCGCCGGGAGCGAGGATGTCGTAGAAGTGACCGAGGACATCCTGGTCCTTCTCGATGTGCTCGATGACATTGAGTGAGATGATGGTGTCGAACCGTTCGGCGCGGAGCGAGTCGAGGCCGACGGGTTCGGCCAGATCGTTCCACGCGACTCGGACATTCTCCATGTGTCCGAAGCGGCGCTCGATCATCTCGACGTAGAAGGGGTCGTAGTCGAGGCAGCAGAGGCGCTCGCGATCGAGGAGGAGTTCGGTGAAGTTGCCGATGCCGCAGCCGGCCTCGCAGACGCGGGCCCCGACGTGGGAACGGAACTGCGCGAGCATCCACTTGTTGAAGCCCCTGGCGCGGCGGACGCTCTGGAGGATGTAGTAGCCGTCGTGCGTGGTGAAGCGCGTATCGATGAAGCGGAACTTGAAGAGGCACCAGAGGGCTTCGAACGCGTCCTTGAGCCCGATCTTCTTCCCTTCGGCGGCGGTGCGTCCATGGTAGCTGATGGGGACCTCATAGATGCGGAGGTTCCACTGGGCCAGACGGGTGGTGAGCTCGGGCTCGATGCCGAAGCGCTTGCTCTTCAGGGGGATCTGCTTGAGGACGTCGGCACGGACGGCCTTGTAGCAGGTCTCCATGTCGGTGATGTTGATGTCGTTGAGGACGTTGGAGATCCACGTGAGGAGGCGGTTGGCGACGCTGTGCCAGTAGAGCAGGACGCGGCGCTGGGGCGAGGACGCGAAGCGCGAGCCGAAGACGGCGTCGGCCTTTCCGGCGAGGATCGGCGCGAGCATAACCGGGTACTCGGTCGGGTCGTACTCAAGGTCGGCGTCCTGGATGATCGCGATGTCGCCGGTCATGTGCGAGATGGCGGCACGAATTGCGGAGCCCTTGCCCTGGTTCTTCTCCTGGCGGAAGACTTTGACGCGCGGATCGGCGGCGGCAAGTTCCTTCAGGATCTCCCAGGATCCGTCGGTGCTGCGATCGTCCACGCACACGAGTTCGATCTGCAACTCGATGGGGCTGTCGAGCACGGCGCGGACGATGCGGCGCAGCGTTCGTGCCTCGTTGTAGACGGGCATGAGCACGCTGAGAAGCTTGTATTGATCCGGTGGCGTCATGGCGTCGTCTCGAAGAAGCTGTGGACCCGACACGGCGGCAACCCCTCCCGGAGCGGACCACGCCGTGCTTCACTCGCTTATGAACAACCTGCGCCACCCGAACGATGAGCGTGAGAAGAGTGTACGCTTGCTCCGCGAGGCCCGCGCCGCGTCGGAGGGACATGAGCGTGCAGACAGTGCTGGGAACGCTGCCATTGTGCGTTCTGCTGCTTGTCACTGGGGGATTTGTGCTCACGCGCGCTCGTGGCCAGCGCGAGATGCGATGCGCTGCGCTGTGGGCCGCGGTATTGACAGGCCTGTGGACGGTGATCGGCACCGAGGTATTCAGTGCGTTTCACTCCATCGGATTCGCTGCGTTGCTGGCGTGGTGGGGTGTGCCGGTGGTTGGGTTGCTGGTGTTCGTCGGACGTGCGTGGAAGCGCCGCGTGGTGCGGTCGCAGGACGCCGCCGATCGGGGGCTGCCAGATGCGCCGCGCGCGGCGCAGCGTGACCCCTGGTTGATGGCCGGCATCTGTGTCTGCGTGATTGTGCTGGGGATCACGGGGTTCCTGGCGGCGATGACGCCCCCGAACAACTCAGATGCGATGGCGTATCACCTGCCGCGTCAGGTCATGTGGATGCAGCAGCGGAGCGTGGAGCTGTATCCGGCGAACAACCTGCGTCAGGTGACGATGCCGCCGATGGCGGAGTATCTCGGGCTGCACCTGATGACGCTCTCGGGTGGAGATGCGTGGCACAATCTGATCCAATGGGTTGCGTTCGTACTGGTGGTTTCGACGGCGTCGCTCATCGCGCGAGACCTGGGCGCGGATGCGCGGGGTCAGGTGTTCTCCGCGCTGGCAGCGGCGACCGCGCCGGCGACGCTGATGCAGGGCTCCAACGCGAAGAACGACGTGGTGCTGGCGCTCTGGATCATGGCGCTGGCGTATGGCGCGCTGCGGGTCTTGATCGAGGGCCGATGTTCGCTGGGGCGGGCGGCGATGATCGGCTCCGCGCTCGGGCTTGCGCTGCTGACCAAGGGATCGGGACCGATCTACGCGCTGCCGCTGTGTGCGATCATCGGCGTGACGCTGCTGATCCGGCGCGGCTGGCGGTGCTGGTCGGCGGGTATTGTGATCGGCGCAGTCGCGGCGGCGTTGAACACGGGATACTGGGCTCGGAACATGGAGGTCTACGGAGGGCCGCTGGGCCCGCCGGACACGGCGGGGGGCTATCAGGTCAAGAGCCAGTCGCACTCCCCTGTGGCGATCACCTCAAGCGTGGTGCGGAATGCTGCATTGCATGCCGCGTTGCCGAGTGCCGCGTGGAACGCGTGGCTCGAGTCTGCGATCGTGCGCCTGCATGATGGTCTCGGAACGGACGTCAACGCGCCGGAGACGACGTACGCGCACTCGCCGAAGTTTGTCGTGCAGTGGACGCCGTTTCACGAGGACAGCCCGGGAAGTCCGGCTCATCTGGCGCTCGCTTTCGTTCTCGTGCCCGCCGGACTGATCGCCGTGAAGCGGAGGCGATCATGGAACCTTGCTCTTCTGCTCCTTGCGTCATACGCCGGGTTCCTGCTGCTGTGCGTGCTGCTCAAGTGGCAGGTGTGGAACGCTCGTCTGCACATCCCCGCGATCTGCCTTCTGGCCGCGGTCGCCGGGCCGGTGCTCTGTCTGGGCCGGACGAGGTGGATCGCTCGCGTTCTGTCGCTCGCGATGATCGCGGCGGCCTTGCCCTCGCTCCTTACCAACGAGCGGAAGCCGCTGCTGGGGCCGGACAGCGTGTTCCGCACCACGCGGGATGAACGCAGGCACCTCTTCAGTCCGCACTGCCGCGAGGCCAAGGGGAACCTCGATCGGATGATGGCGCGTGTGCTGGAGTTGGAGCCACGCACGATTGGAACGTCGATCGGAAACGCGGGCGGATACGAGTATCTGATCATGCGCGGGATGATGGATGCGGGGCTCGACGCGCGGTTCACTTCGCTCTTTGGAATGAACGGGCCAAAGGCCGGCGCGGCCGCGCCGACTCCGGACGTGGTGATCTGGGCGGCCTATCGCGGGGGGTACGTCGAGCATCCCCCATCTGGAACCAGGTACACGCTCAGTGAGCGCTTCGGTCCCTATTGGATTTTCACGCCGCTCCCGCCGGAGAAGGAGCTCGTCGAGCCGTTCCCCGCTGACCTGGTGTCAGTGGCGGATCGTTTCCGAGGATGGACTTCGATCGAGGGGCTCGACCCGCCTGAGGGTCCGTATCCACAGTGGGAACTTCCGCAGGTGCGATGGGGCGTCGGCAGACGCACGACGCTCGTCTTTGAGGCGGACGGCCGGGAGCGGGCGCTGGTGATGACATGCCGACGGAACGAGAACCCGATGCAGACGATGGTGGTGCGCATGAACGGGCGCGAGCTGCTTCGCCACACGTTCGGCGGGCAGGACTTTCAGACCATTCGCGTGCCGCTGGGCGCGGCGCATGGGCGGACGACGATTGTGCTGGAGTACGTGCGGGAACTCGACCCGGAGAAGAACCCGCGCGGACTGTCGGTGCTGTTCAAGGCGCTCACAACGGTGCGGAGCACGGGATAAGCGGGCTCACGCGATACGCAGACGCTCACTTGGCCCGCGCGCGGTAGTCGGTGGTGAGCATGCCGGCGAAGCCCCAGTTGTCCGTTTCGATCTCGTCGATCACGATGTGGGTGTGCTCCGGCTTCTTGCCCAGCACACGGGCCAGGGTGTCGGTGATCTCGGCGACGATCTGCTTCTTCTGCTCGCGGGTGACGCCGTCCTTGGTGATCCTGACGTTGACATAGGGCATGGCTGGCTCCATGGCGGGGGGCGGGATCCAATGGGATGTCGGTGACCCGCCGGGCGTCACGAACCCGCGCGCACCAAGCGCTCGGTTGGCATGCCGATGGCCCGACCGGCGGCTCTCGCCCGTCGGAACCAAGGCCGATTCAGACGCATCAGCGTGTTGGAGCGTGTCGGACGCGCCCGGCGACGCGGAGCCCCGGCGGCTCCGTGGAGGTGTTCCGAAAGTGACCCCGGCGGGATTCGAACCCGCGTGTCCACCGTGAAAGGGTGGTGTCCTGGACCAGGCTAGACGACGGGGCCGTCGCTGACACGCCGCCAATGCCGCGGCACGTCGGGAAGACTATATCCGCCGCGCCCGCGCGGGACGTCTCGTCCCTCGCACCGGACGTTTGGACGTGCGCCCACCCGGGAGCGGCCCCCGGGCCGCGCCTGGGCGTGAAGGCTCGTCAGGGTCCGAGAATGGGCGGGGCGTCGCCGCGATAATCGGCGCGGCCCGTGCATGTCGCGCACTTTCAGCCGCCGGAACAAGTCCCGGCTCCAACTGCGGCGCACGGAGCGGCGCGTATCCGATCTTGTTCTCATGCAGAACCGCTCCACGCCCGTCAGCGACTCGGCCCCGGAGGCCCCTTCGATCAACCACCCCCTCGGGGACGAGATGGCGATTCTTGAGAGCGCCGGCCTGAACGCGGGCCCGGGCCTTGGGCCCTGCGCATGCGTCCGGGGCGGAACGTGCTGCGGCGGCGATGCCTGCCGCTCTGGTGGGGCGTCCGCCAGGTTCATCTCACCGTTCAAGGTGACCATGGCGCTCGGCCTGGCGACGCTGGTGGGATCGTTCATGGTGCTCAAGCCGGAGCCACAGGGCGTGCTGGCAAGCGACACGATGCGCCTCACCCAGATCACGCCGGAGCAACTGCGTCAGATCGGGCGCGGAGCCGGCACGCTGCAGGCGGCCCAACCCGCGACGGGTCAGATGCAGACCGACGAGTGGCGTTCGCTCGGCACCTTGGAGAGCGATGGGCTGCTCATCCGCATCGAGACCCGGGAGAACCGCTTTGGCGAGGCAATCCTCGCGTACACCGCCATTGACCGCACGGGCAACGAGCTGGCCACGAGAGTGACGATCGAGGATCTGCGCTCGCAGTTCCCGCGGCTGGACTGGGACTCCTTGACCGCGGCGACGCCCGGGCGCCTGATGATCGCCAGCGACCAAGACCAGCCGTAGGGCGGATGCCTGAGAGCGGCGAGCGGTGTGTCGGACGCGCGAACCCGGGTTGGCGGGAGAGGTGTGGGCGCCGGGATCTCACTATGATCCGCCCATGCCCGTGATCCTTCGTTGGCTGCTGCGCCTGGGACCGACCAATCCGATCGCGGTGCGCCTGGTGCAGAACGGCTCGCGCCGCACGCGCCACATGCTGATCCGCTCCGGGTACCTCGCGGCGTTGATTGTGGTGCTGCTGTGGTTGATTCTCGCGCGCGCGGGGTCTGGCGACCTGGACTATCGCTCGCTGGCGGCGGTCGGCGCGTCGAGCTTCACGTTCATTGCCTATCTGCAGATCGGATTGATCTGCGTGATCGCGCCGGTGTTCATGGCGGGAGCGATTGCGCAGGAGGCAAGCCCTCGGACATGGGAGGTGCTGCTGACGACGCCGCTCGGGCCACTTGAGATCGTGCTGGGGAACCTGCTTGGGCGGCTGTTCTTCATTGTCGCGCTCCTGTTTGCGTCGTTGCCTCTATTTGCGCTGACGCAGTACTTCGGGGGCGTGCCGGGGCGGTCGATCTTCGCGAGTTATCTGATCGCGGCGACGGCGGCGCTGGTGGTGGGCACGATCGCGATCGCGCTGGCGGTGAGCCGCGTGGTGGGCAAGCGCTCGGTCTTCTTCTTCTATGTCGCGGTGGTGTCGTACCTGGCGATCACGATCGGCGTGGACTCGTACCTTCGGACCAGTGGGTTGAATCCCAATGGCACGGGCGTGACCGCGCTGACCGCGTTCAACCCGTTCCTTGCGCTGCGGGCCATGCTCTCGCCCTCGTCGTATCCCTCGGCCCCGGTTGGCAGTTTCTCAGGGATTGAGCACTGGCTGTATGTGCGGCCGGTCACGGCTTCCAACATCGGCGGCCTGCTGCTCTCGCTGTTTCTCCTCGTGGCCAGCACCATCACGGTGCGGGCGGGCGGGCTTCAGACCATCGGTTCGGGCGCGAGCGGGATCCCGCTGCATCGGCGGATCTTCCGTCTGGGGGCCAAGGGCGCGGAGCACCGCCCGCCGCGGACGCCGTGGGCGAATCCGATCGCGTGGCGTGAGGCGGCGGCACGGAACGCGTCGCTGCCGAAGTCGATCGCGCGCTGGACGTTCATCGCGTTGGGCGGGCTCTTCGGGCTTGGTCTGGTCGCGCTGTATCACTCGGGCGCGATGAGCCAGGCCTCGTTCCGCCTCGCGCTCTTGACGACGGTGACGGCGGAGCTTGGCATCATCACGCTCCTGGCGATCACGATGGCGGCGACTGCGGTGACGCGGGAGCGCGAGGACGGGACGCTGGATCTTCTCCTGACGACGCCGATCACGCCCAGCGCGTACCTGACGGGGAAACTGCGGGGATTGATCGCGTATCTGTTGCCGCTGCTCGCGGTGCCGCTGGGGACGGTGGCGTTCGCGTCGCTCTATGCGTTGACGGGCGGGCTCGGGCGTGAGGACGGGGCGATGGTCTCGACGGTGGCGCTCGCCAAGCCGGTGGTGCACCCGGTGATCCTGCCGGAGGCGATGCTGCTCATGCCGGTGATCGTGATCCCGTTCATCGCGTTCTGCGCGATCATCGGGCTGCACTGGTCGCTCAAGAGCAAGGGGACGCTGAGTTCCGTGGTGGTCTCGGTCGGAATCGTCGCGGCGGTCTCGGCGTTCGTCGGCATGTGCGGATGGCAGGCCGGCTCGCAGTTCTCACTGCTGGGTCCTGCGCTCGCGGGCATCAGTCCGGCTGCGACCATCTTCGCGATGATCAACCCGGCCCAGATGATGTCCGAGACCGTGTCGCAGCACGACCTGATGTCGGCGCGCGTCGCGATCGCGATCGGATGCATGGTCGGCGCTGGCGTCTACATCGGGATCGTGTACGCCGTGCACGCCGCACTCGTGAAGAACTTTGACATGACCGTGCGGAAACTGGCGGGGGTGAAATAGGAAGGGGCAAAGGGGCGTAGGAGCAGAGGGACACAGGGAAGGCAAGACGCACGAAGGCACACGGCGTGTCAGAACGTCTTGCGCAGCCGCGCTGTCGGGATGCCCAGTTGCTCACGGTACTTGGCCACCGTCCTTCGGGCGATCTCGGTCCCGCGTGCCTTGAGGGCGTCGGCCAGGGCGTCGTCGGACAGAGGCTTGTTCTTGTCTTCGGCGTCGACGACCTCGCGGAGGGCGGCCTTGATGGCGTCCCATGAGACGTCTTCGCCGGTGTCGGTCTGTGTGCCGCCGGTGAAGAACCCGCGGAGAGGGACGACGCCGCGGGGCGTCATGACGTACTTCTCCGCGACGGCGCGGCTGACGGTGGCGACGTGGATGCCGAGCTTCTCGGCGACGAGCGTCATGGGGAGGGGCTTGAGCGACTGCGGGCCGTAATCGAAGTACTCGCGCTGGGCGTCGATGACGGCCTCGATGACGCGCAGAAGCGTGCGCTTGCGCTGCTCGACGGCCTCGATGAGCCACTGGGCGTTACCGACGTTGGTGCGGATGAACTCGCGGTCGCGCTGCGGCATGGAGCGGTCGCGGGTCAGCTTGGCGTACTCGCGGTTGACCTGCAGGTTGGGGAGGCGGTTGTCGTTGAGATAGGCGTAGTAGCGGTCCTGGTCCTCGTCGTACTCGATGAAACCGTCGGGGACGATTGGAGCGGCGTCCTCGGGCGCGAGACGGCGTGCGGGCGAGAGCGACAGGCGCCGGAGCAGCAGCAAGCCCTGCTTGATGCGCTCCATGGAGAGGCCGCTGCGCTCGACGATCCGCGGGAGGCGGTTGTTCATGAGGTCGTCGAGGAAGTCCGAGGCGAGCAGTCGCGCCGTCTGGATCGTCGCCGCGCGGTCGTCCGCGCCGTCCCACGCGCCCACGACGTCCTCCGACGCGTCGCCGTCCTCGATGGCGTCGAGCTGGAGAAGGAGGCACTCGCGGGCATCGCGGGCGCCGACGCCGGCGGGCTCCAGAAAGAGCTGCACGGCTTTGAGGGCTCGGTCGAGTCTGTTCGCGGCATCCGCATCGCGCAGGGCCGCGGGAAGGCGCTCGGCAAGTTCCGGGGTCCCGGCACGGAGATACCCGTCACCGTCGAGATTGTCGATGATGAACTCTCCGTAGGGGCGAAGCGCCTCATCAACTTCGACAACGCCCCACTGGGCCCGTAACTGCTCGGCGATGCTGCCCTGGCGGGCAGGGGCGGCCGCCATCGCCTCCATCTTGGCGTCGGGCTCGCCGCTCTCACGCGCACGAGAGAGCCCCTCGAAGGGCTCTTCGCGCTGCGGGGCCCGCTCCTCGAACTCGTTCTCGACGGCCTCGGGATTGCTGGCCTCGAAACCCTCAAGGCGCTCGAAGGAGTCGGCATCCTCGCCGGGCTGGCGGTCGGCCCCCGGCTCATCGGCGGACGCGCTGCCGATGGTTCCATTCAGGTCCATCGCGCCCTCACCGTTCCCATCGCCGTCGGCGGCTGCGCCTGGCTCGATGATCTCCAGCGTCGGGTTGTTCTCCAGTTCCTGCTCGATGCGCTCCTCCAGCTCCGCGAGGGGCATCTGGAGGATCTCCATCGACTGGATCATGCGCGGCGCCAGCTTCATGTGCTGGCCCATCCGCATGTGTTGTGAGGCCTCGAAACGCATGGTCTGGGCACTTCTCCGAAGGGGAGAGAGCCGGAGCACGATCGGTCACGATGCGATCCGGTTCGGATGCATCGACGCGTCGTGTCCCCGACGCCATCCGCGTCTTCGCATCATACGTCGCAGAGGGCCGTTCCCCGCCGGCTCACTGATCGTGCCCGGCGAACTCCGGGAGCTCGTGCCCGGCGTCGCGGAGGGTCTTCTCACGACGGGCAAGTTCCAAGTCCGCCTCGACCATCATGCGGGCGAGTTCTTCGACCGTGGTGGTCGGGACCCAGCCGAGCTTCTTCTTGGCCTTGGTCGGATCGCCGAGGAGCAGGTCGACCTCGGCAGGGCGGAGGTAGCGCGGGTCGAACTGGACGTGGTCCTTGAAGTTCAGTCCGGCGTGGGCGAAGGCGAGTTCCGCGAACTCGCGGACGCTGATGGTCTTGCCGGTGGCGACGACGTAGTCGTCGGGCGTCTCCTGCTGGAGCATCATCCACATCATCTTCACGTAGTCGCCGGCAAAGCCCCAGTCGCGTTTGGAGTCGAGGTTGCCGAGGAAGACCTTGTCCTGGAGGCCCATCTTGATGCGGCCCACAGCGCGGGTGATCTTGCGGGTGACGAAGGTCTCGCCGCGGCGGGGAGACTCGTGGTTGAAGAGGATGCCGCACGAGGCGTGGAGGTTGTACGACTCGCGATAGTTGACCGTGGCCCAGTGGGCCATCATCTTGGCGCAGGCATAGGGCGAGCGGGGGTAGAAGGGCGTGGTCTCCTTCTGGGGGGTCTCGACGACCTTGCCGTACTGCTCGGAGGATGACGCCTGGTAGTAGCGGACCTGCTGGCCGGAGCGATCCTGGAAGTTGCGGACCGCCTCCAGCAGTTTCAGGGCGCCCATCGCCACCGTCTCGGCGGTGTAGATCGGCATGTCGAACGACACGCGGACGTGCGACTGCGCACCGAGGTTGTACACCTCGTGCGGCTTGATGTCGTTCATCAGCTTGTCCATCACGTTCGCGTCGCAGAGGTCGCCGTAGTGCAGCTTCAGCTTGCCGCCCTTGATGTGCGGGTCGAGGTAGATGTGGTCGATTCGGCCGGTGTTGAACGAGGACGAGCGGCGGATGATGCCGTGGACGTCGTACCCCTTGCCGATCAGGAACTCGGCGAGGTAAGAGCCATCCTGGCCGGTGATTCCTGTGATGAACGCACGCTTCTGCTCGGCCATGGCTTTCTTCCCTTCACCTGTCGGACCAGTTCTGGATGCTGTAGTTCGCTTTATGTTCGGACGATCAGCCGCGTTTGGAGGGGAGCATTCATAGCCCCGCAGGCCTCTCCAAGTTCTCAGGTTTCGGCAAGATCGTTCCCCGGCTGTGGCGGATTCTGCCTAGCGGCTCGTCGGGGGCTCCGCGGAGAGCACGCCGGGGGGCATCTCCCAGTCCTGTAGCTCGAACTCGGGGAGCGTGTAGAGGCGCAAATCCTGCACTGGCTTGGCCCGAGCGATCGTCAGGGTGGTCAGAAACGCCAGCCCCACTCCCAGCACACAGACGCAGAGCAGTCCCCAGTCCAGAAGGCGGCGGGGTGACGGCCCGAGCGAGGTGCCACAGGCCACCGGCAAGGCGACTTTTCGGGCGACCATCAGCGGCAGCAGGATGAGCACAAGGGGCTCGACATATCGGTGCCAGAGCTCATGCGTCGCCCCCAAGGCCGCCATGAACCCGACAACGGCGGACGCGAAGATCCAGCGGTCGCGCCGGCCCAGCGTGCCCAGAAGGGCCATCAGGAGGCCGCCCCCAAGGGTGGCGAGGATGACGATCAAGATGGAGCGATCGGCGATGTCGGGGGTCGCTCGCGCCAGGTTCCAGAGCCCGGTCCAGCGGCCGGCATCCTTGTCGTATGACGTGGGCACGGCGACGGCGAGGAAGAGCGCGACAAGCATGGCGCCCGCGATCTGGAAGCGGTTGTGGCTCAGGGTTCGGGCGAGCGCGGGCCACGCGGCGGGGATGAAGAATGGGCCGAGGGCTCCGAAGACAGCGAGGATGAAGGCGGGAGCCGCGGGGTTTGCGCCCTGGTGGCGAAGGAAGTATGGCGGGGTGAGCCCCCCCCACTCACGCACGAACGCGCCGAGGATGGCGCAGGGCACGGCGCTGAGCCCGATGACCGCCGCGAAGCGCGGGATCGCGGCGCGGAGATCCGGTCCGAAGAGGGCGGGGATGTCCCATGCCGCACGATGGTCGGCGGTGCCGGGGCGGTGCGCTGCGCCGAAGTACGCCGCGGTCCACATCGGGGCGAGCGCCCAGAGATGCACCTGGCGCACCAGCACCAGGGCCGATGCGACGAGCGTGAAAGCCAGCAGCGTGCGGGCACCAAAGTGGCCCGCGAGCGAGATCAGCAGCACGCCTAACACCAGCAGCCATCCGGCGTTGTCGGGCAGCAGCCAGACCGCGGGGAAGAAGACGTACATGGAGCCAGCCATGGGCATCAGAAGCCCGATGGCCCGGCGAGCACCGACGCGGCGGGCGACCCCAACACCCAGAACGACGAAGAGCAGACCCGTGAAGAGCGAGCCGATGAGTTGCAGGGCGACGCGTTCGGTGCCGAGTACCTGCGAGGCGGCCGCGAGGAACAGGTGATATCCGGGGGTCGTTGCAGAGAGGTAGTTCGCAAGATCCGGCTTCGGCCACTGCTGCGCGAAACGGACGATGGCGGGCTCGTGGTAGTTCAACTGGTCGAAGGCGCCGCGACCGTTGAAGTCCCCGGAGACGATCAACACCCACGCGGGAATGAGCACCAGCAGGGCCAGGCCAAGCCCGGTGAGCCACGCGCCGGCAGTTGGGAGGGAAGAATGGCCGAGTTTTTCTCCGTTGAGGGGCATGGTTCTGTTACCGTATCGGCGGAAGGAGCCCTGCATATCGACCCGCATCGGGCGCGTCGGTTTGGGAACGCTGCATGACCGGGAGATTGCGCACATCTCGGCACTGGCGAGGTCCACTTCTTGCGGTGGCGGGCCTGGCGGGCTTCGGGGCCGGGGCGAGCGCGGCCCCTCGCGTCGTCGCTGAGCAGGCGTATGAGTCGCGCCTTCGGGCCATGTGGCTTGCGGAGTCCATCGCGACGTGGACGGGCCTCCGCTCGGAGGGCAAGGTCACCGAGGCGCCGTTCCTGACCGACGCGGACTGGGGGACGGATCTGGGCAAGGGCGTGCTGGAGCACGTCACGTATCTCGATCCCTGGCCGGGCGATGACGACACCGATGTCGAGTACGTCGCGCTGCACGCGATGCACCAGGCCGGGAGCCCGTGGCTGACGCCTGAAGCGCTCACCGACGCGTGGCTGGCCCACATGGATGATGAGTATCTCTGGGTCGCGAACCAGCAGGCCCTTGACCAGATGCGCCGCGGCGTGCTCCCCCCGGGCACAGGACTGCCCGCTGCCAATCAGTACTGGCTCAAGATCGACGCTCAGCTCACCACCGAGTTCTTCGGCGCGCTCGCCCCCGGCATGCCCGAGGTTGCGCTGCGGCTGGCCGACATGCCCATCGGCAACGCCTCACGCGGCCACGCCTCTCACGCGGCACAGTTCCACGTCGTCCTGTACGCGCTCGCCCCCATCGCGGACGACTCGCTCCCGATGATCGGTCGGATCCTCTGGCTCGTCGGCGAGGCCCGCGCGTACCTCCCGGACACATCCAAAGCCGCCGACATCGTCGACGTTGTCGTTGCCGACTACCTGTCCAACCCGGACAAGGACGACTGGGAGCGGACGCGTGATCTGGTGTATGAGCGTTACCAACTGAACGCGACGGCCAACGGGTTCAAGCACCGGCAGTGGACCGAGTCGAGCGTGAACTTCGCGACGGGTCTCATCGCGCTCCTGTATGGCGAGGGTGATTTCCTGCGCACCATCCAGATCGGCACGCTCAGCGGGTGGGACTCGGACAACGGCACCGCGACGATGGGCGGTCTGCTCGGACTCATGCTCGGCTTTGACGGATTGAAGGCCCAGATCGAGACCGCGCTGGGACCGACGCCGCTCTCTGATCGATACGACATCGAGCGGACACGAAACAATCTGCCGGACTGGACGGGCGATCCTGCCGCTCGCGACACCTTCACGCTGATGGCCGCGCGCATGATGCCACTTGTGCGTCGGGTCGTGAATGACTCGGGCGGCCCGCTGGGTAGTCGGGCGGATGCGCGTTCGCCCGTGATGGTGCTGCCGCGCCCCGCGCACGGCGATTCCACCACGCTCAACCCGATGACGGACCTCTGGCTGTCCAGCGCGAGCGCGCGTGTGCGCCTTGCAGGTGGCGTGGTTTCGATGGTGACCTCAGTGGCCGGCTCGCCGGCATCCGGGCGCGGCTCGGGCGCCAAAGCCCGCTTTGCGAACGGGATTGAGATGGACGGCTCCGGGGTGGATGTTCTGAACGATACGGAGCGACTCCCCTTCTCTACCGAAGGGGGCGCGGTCGCGCCGGGTGTGCCGATCACACTGGCGGTGACCTACGACCGCGAGGTGCTGGTCGACCGAGTCCGGTTCATTGAGGGGGACCACTTCGGCGCGGCCGAGCCACCCGAGGGCGGGTGGTACGAGGCATTCGATGTGCAGGTGCGCCTCGGACTGGGAGGCGGGGCGACGTGGATGACGGTGAACGCGGCGCCACTCACGCAGGCGACGGCACGACCATTCGAGATCATTGATGTGCAGCTCGCCGCACCAATTCTGGTGACGGGCGTTCGCATCACCGGTTTGCCGGGCGGCGCGGGGCGGTTTGTGACGTGCACGGAACTGGATGGGCTCGGGCCCGTGGCGACGATCAGCCGCCCGGACTTTGACCTGAACGAAGACGGTGTCGTGGACGTTGAAGATCTGTACACTTGGCACGCCTCGACGGACCCGGTCGTGCGCGACCTGGACGGCGATGGCATCGTGGATGGATCGGATCGGGAGTACCTCGAGGCCCTTGTGCGATGGATGGAGCAGCGGGACATGGAGGCGGGCAGGAGGCCATAGACGGCCCGGGCGATTCACCGCCCCCCATCCCGCAACGCTCCGCGCTTCGCAACTACCTGAAACTCGCACGCTTGCACCAGTGGGGGAAGGGCGCGTTCGTCCTGGTCGGGCCGGTCTACGGCGCGGTGGATGGCCACGCGATCAACTGGCCGGCGGTCGGGCTGGCCTTCCTCGGGTTTGGGCTCGGGTCGAGCGCCTGTTACGTCGTCAATGACATCCAGGATCGGGAGGCCGACCGCAACCATCCCCGGAAGCGTCGGCGTCCTCTGGCCTCTGGAGCGATCTCGGTCCGGGCGGCGTGGATCTTCGCCGCGCTGCTGCTGCTGGGTGCGCTCGGCACCATCGCGGCCCTCGGCGTCGTCGCCCCGACTGCCGCGACGCTCTGGACGGGGCTTGCCATCGTCGGCTACATCGCCAACGTCATGGCGTACACCTACCTCTTCAAGCACCACATCATCGCGGATGTCGTCAGTCTGGCGCTTGGCTTCGTCCTCCGGGTTCTGGGGGGGTGCGCGTCGACCGAGATCGAGCCGTCGACCTGGCTCCTGAACTGCACGCTCTTCGTGAGCATGTTCCTGGCATTCGCCAAGCGACTGGGCGAGCGTCGGACCGTGCAGGGCGCGGGGGTCGCAAAGGCCCGCGCGGTCCAGTCTGTGTACACCGACGAGCTGCTGCGCATGACGGTCGTCGTCACGGGCGTGGCCGCCCTGGTCACGTATGCGGGGTATGTTCAGGCCCAGGGGGACAAGTACACCGTGGGCTTCAACCTCTTGTGGCTGACCATGTTGCCCGCAACTTACGGGCTGCTCCGGTGTATCGTGCTGGTCGAGCGGGGCGACTACGACGACCCCACCGAACTGGCGACACGCGATCGAGCGTTCCAGGTCGCCGGCCTCGCCTTCGTCGTCGTTACAATCGCCATCGCCTTCATCACCGACCGCACCGACTTGCTCCCCGGTTGACCAGCTCCTTCCGATCGCGTCCACTGATTTTTTCGGCTCCCTCACTCCCGCCATCCCGCGGGGTTCCGCTCGTCCGAGCGTCGCCCCCGCCCCTCCAGGAGTTCGACACCATGACCATCCAGACCCTGCTCCGGCGCACCCTCCTGACCACGCTCGGCTGCACGCTGCTTGCCGCGCCGACGCTCGCGCAGGACGCGCCCTCCGATGCCTCGCCCGAGGCGCCCATCGCCGCCGAGATCCCGTCCGTGGACCAGATCCGTGCCATGGCCGCCGCCCGCCAGGGCGGAGGCGGCGCGGATGGCGACCTCAAACCCTTCGCCGAGGTCTCCAAGGATTACACCGAGGTCACTTCTTCCAACCAGAACGAGACCCCGCTCTACCGGCTCTGGCGGCGCGACAAGGACCAGCAGCTCATCGCCGAGCTTCCCCGCGGCTGGGAGCGTCAGAAGCACTACATCGCCATGACGGTCTCCGGAGGCGACATCTGGGCCGGCCTGCAGGGCTCCTCCCGATACGTCTACTGGAAGCGCTACGGCGATCGCATCGCCCTGGTCGCCCCGAACACCGACACCCGCTCCACCGGCGACCAGGAGTCCAAGTCCTCGGTCAGCAACATCTTCACCGACCGCATCATCGTCGACGTGCCGATCCTGGGCATGGGCCCCACCGGCCAGCCCGTGATCGACCTCGACAACCTGCTCGTCGCCGAGGGCTCCAAGTTCTTCGGCAACGCCATGAGCGGCACCAACAACCGACTCGCCACCATCCGCACCGCCAAGACCTTCCCCGAGAACATGGAGATCGAGATCGAGGTTCCCGTCGCGGGCGGCCTGCTCAAGCGATTCCACTATTCGATCAGCCTGCTCAAGGACAACCCGGCGTTCAAGCCCCGCATCGCCGACGAGCGCATCGGCTACTTCACGACCGCCTATCGCGACCTCGGCAAGTTCAAGGAAGCCGACAAGTGGGTGCGTTACGCCAACCGCTGGCACCTTGAGAAGGCCGATCCGGGCCGCAAGCTCAGCCCGCCCAAGCAGCCGATCATCTTCTATGTCGAGCACACGGTGCCGATCCGCTACCGCCGCTGGGTGAAGGAGGGCATCGAGTACTGGAACAAGGCGTTCGAGCAGATCGGGATCATCGACGCGGTGCAGGTGCTCTACCAGGACGAGGCGTCCGGCGCGCACATGGACAAGGACCCGGAGGATGTGCGCTACAACTTCATCCGCTGGCTCTCCAACGACATCTCGACGGCCATCGGGCCGAGCCGCGTGAACCCCATGACCGGCGAGATCATCGACGCCGACATCGTGCTCACCGACGGCTGGATCCGCGTGTTCTGGTACCAGTCCAACGAGTACCTCCCGCAGATGGCCATGGAGGGCTTCGGTCCGGACATGATGGCGTGGCTGGAGGCCAACCCCTCTTGGGATCCACGCGTCCGGTTCGCCAATCCTGCCGAGCAGGACCGCATGCTCCAGGAGCGTGCGCGTCGAGGCGTGCTCGCCTACGGCGGCCACCCGATCGCGAACGTCGACGCCACCATGTACGGCGACGATGAGTTCGACGGTCTGATCGGCACCAACATCCAGATGAACGGCATGTGCATGGCCGCCGTCGGCAAGGCCTTTGACATGTCGCTGATGCGGATGCAGCTGGAGCTTGGGGGCGAGCTGGAGAGCCAGCCGCAGGAGAAGCCCAAGCAGTCCATCAACGACCTGCCCCCCGAGGTTCAGGAGCTGATCAAGGCGCGGATCGCCGCGGCCAAGGCGGAGGGCAAGGAGCTTCCGCCTGAGGTGCTCGCGCTGATGGGCGCCGAGGAGCAGCCCGCAGAAGAGCCCAAGGCAGACGAGAAGCCCAAGGACGAGGACAAGGCCAAGAAGGACAAGAAGTCCGACGAGGACCTGCTCGACGGCATCCCCGAGTGGTTCGTCGGGCCGGCGCTCGCCGACCTGGTCGCCCACGAGGTCGGCCACACGCTTGGCCTCCGCCACAACTTCAAGTCATCCTCCATCTTCACGCTCGCCGAGATCAACAGCGAGCAGATGAAGGGCAAGAAGACCTGGGCCGGCTCGGTGATGGACTACACCCCGGTCAACATCAACATGGGCGACGGCGAGGTGCAGGGCGACTACTCACCCATCGCCGTCGGTCCTTACGACATGTGGGTGATCGAGTACGGCTACGGCTTCGGCGACCCCAAGAAGGTGCTTGAGCGCGTGGCCGAGCCCGAGCTCGTCTACGCCACCGACGAGGACACCTTCGGCTCCGATCCCCTGGCTCGCCGCTACGACCTCGCGGCGGACCCGCTGGTCTTCGCCAACAGCCGCATGCGTCTGACCAAGCAGCAGCGTGCCGACATCCTCACCAAGTTCGTCAAGGACGGCGAGTCGTGGTCGAAGGCCCGGCGCGGCTATGGCATCACGCTGGGCACGCAGACCCAGATGCTCTCCATGATGGCCAACTGGGTGGGCGGCAGCTTCATCCACCGCGACAAGAAGGGCGACCCCAACGGGCGCGATCCCGTCGTCCCCGTCCCGGCCGAGCGCCAGCGGGCCGCGCTGAAGTTCTGCATCGACAACGCGTTCTATGACGAGGCCTTCGGCCTCACGCCCGAGCTGCTCACGAAGATGTCATTGGACAAGTGGCTCGACGCGGGCGGCGGGGTCTCCGGCCTTGAGGATGTCCCTTATCCGATCCACGACCGCATCATCGGCGTGCAGGCCTCGGTCCTCACGATGCTCATGAACCCCATCACGCTGCAACGCGTCTTCGACAACGAGCAGCGCATCTCCGCCGATCAGGACATGCTCACGCTCCCCGAAGTCCTGAGCACGGTCTCCTCGGCCATCTGGTCGGAGGTGGACGGCGCGGGTGCCGGCTCCTACACCGACCGCAAGCCCATGATCTCCTCCCTGCGCCGCAATCTGCAGCGCGAGCACATCGAGCGCCTCATCGGGCTGTCGATGCCCGGCTCGGTCGCGTCCCCCGCGTCACGCACCATCGCGACGCTCGCCACGGCCAAGCTCCGGGAGATGGGCGAGAAGCTCAAGGCTGCCTCGGAGAAGAACGGCCTCGACACCTACACCAAGGCTCACCTCTCCGAGAGCGCACTCCGCATCGAGAAGGCCCTGGACGCCCAGTTCATCTACAACGCCGACAAGATCGGCGGCGGGGCGCCCCGCGTGATCATGTTCGGTCAGGAGGCCGAGAAGAACAGCAAGTGATCCAAAGCCGAGATCACCTGCCATCTCGTCTGTAATCAAGACCCCAGGGAGCCCTCCCTGGGGTCTTTCATTGGCGGGACAGGAACCCAGTCCGGAAATCCTCGCTTGATTCGCCCGGCCCGGTGCAAGCCCGGCGGCCACGCCGCCGATGAGGTTCGCCCCCTCCGGAACGGGAAGGGGCCCGAAGCGGGAAGGTGCCGAGCGCGAGGGGTATACTTTCGGCCCGGTCGCGAGAGCAACCGGGAAAGGGGCGTGCGGCGACACCCGCAAGTCCTTTGAGGACGGGCTAGTAGCTCAGTTGGTTAGAGCGCACCCCTGATAAGGGTGAGGTCGGCAGTTCGAATCTGCCCTGGCCCATTCACGAGAAACAAACGCCGGCCCTCAACTGGAATGTTGGGAGTCGGCGTTGTTCGTTCAAACCGTGTCCCTTGTCACTCACCCCGCGATCACTCGAGCCGCATCATCAAGGATCGCGCGGGCCTCGCCCTCGGTCGGGGCCTCGGCAATTAGACGCATGATCGGCTCGGTGTTGCTGGCGCGGACGTGCAGCCAGGCACGCCGGTCCGTCCAGTCCACACGCACGCCATCCTGAAGATCGATCGTCGCCGACGCGTACGCCCTTGCGATCTTCTCGATCGCGGGACGGGCATCGTCCTTCGACGCCAGGTCGACCTTGCGCTTCTCGATCGAGTACCGCGGCATGTCCGCGATGATCGCCGATAGCGGGCGATCCTCGCTCGCCAGCAGCCCCAGTGTCAACGCCATCGCCGAGAGCGAGTCCCGCACATACGTGACGCGAGGCCAGATCACGCCCCCGTTCCCCTCGCCGCCCATCACTGCGCCGTGCTGCTTCATCGCCGCCACGACGTTTGCTTCCCCCACCGCCGTCCGGATCACGCGTGCTCCGAAGGGCGCCGCCAGATCGTCAATCATCCGACTGGTCGAGAGATTCGTGCACAGAACCGCGCCCCTGGCCCGGTCACCCATCGAGCCGAGGATCGCCAGCGCCGAGAGCACCAGTGTGTACTCCTCACCGATGTACGTGCCGTCGGCGTCGATGATCGCCAGCCGGTCGGCGTCCGGATCCTGAGCGAACCCCACGATGCCGCGTCGCTCGGCCGTCGCCGTTGCGAGCCCGGTCAGGTTCTCGCGTGTCGGCTCCGGCGTGTGCGGGAAGATCCCCGTCGGCTCACCGTGAAGCTGCACGATCTCCGAACAGCCCAGCCGCTCCAGCAGCGAGAGAGCGCTCGGAGCACCGGAGCCATTCACCGAGTCGACAACCACGCGATAGTGCCGGTCCTTGGTGGGCACGGCCAGGCCGATCTCATCCAGAGGGCGAATCACCGTCTCCACGTGCGTGTCGGTTGCGGTCTGATCGATCGCGATCGTGCCGATCTGGTCCCAGGGAACAGCGTCCTGCACCGGCGCGTTCCGCTGGAATCGCTCGACGATCCGGGCCGCCGTCGGCGCGTCGGGAGCGCACGCGTCGATCGCGCTGGGGTCCGAAAGCCCGTGCGCCCGCACAAGCGCCTTGAGGCCGTTCCACTGCTGCGGATTGTGGCTGGCGGTCAGGATCATCGCCGCGTCCGCGCCACGGGCGTCGGTCAGCACGCCCGCCGTCGGCGTCATCGCCACACCCAGGTCGATCACGTCACATCCGGCCGATGTGAGCCCTGCCAGCGCCGCAGCGTGAACCATCTGGCACCCCGCCCGCCCGTCGCGCGCCAGCACCACCCGCGGCCGGCCGCTCCCCGCGCCGGAAGAGCCCGCGGCGCGCGACTCGCGGAGCCATCCCGCAAAGGCGCCGGCATAGCGAGTGGCGACATCGTGCGTGAGCGAGGCGCCGACAATGCCGCGGCAGCCGCTGACGCCGAGCATGAGGGGCGCGTCCGTCGGAGTGGTCTTCATGGAACGCACAGGATAGGAGGAAGCCGCAACGAGAGAATCAACGGGTCGCGGCCTGGTACAGATGGATCGCCGTCGTGCCGTACGTGTGGGTCTCCGGGCCGACCGCGCCGGGTATGGAAAGGTCGATATCGGCCCGGGGCGCGGGCTGACCGGCGCGGGCCAGTTCCGCCTCGAACGCCTCAAGAGCCGCATCGGCGTTCGGATCGGAGAGATCGATCGAGAGCTCGATCGGCGGCATGGGCGGAACCTCGGGCTCGGAGGCGCGAGGGCGCCTGACGCGACGCGGGCGGTAATCGGGATGGGCCGGATTGTGCGCGTCAAAGTCCGAGTCGTCGTCGTGATCGGGGCCCTCTCGGTGCTCGGGCTCCGGCTCGGCGTCGCCTTCGAGAACTTCGATGAATGGCCACGGTGTGCGATGCACAAGGAAGCCGCCGGCGTCCAGGTGCGTGAGCACTCGGGCGAACTGCTCGCGTGTCCGGCGCCAGCCAAGGTCGTTCCTCACCACGGCGTAGGGCGGATCGAAGAAGGCGATGTGAACCGGCTCGTGAAGTCTCGCAAGCGACGCCGCCCCGAGCGCATCGCCGACGACGATCTGGCAGCGGTCCTCGCAACCCAGCGACTTGATGTTGGCTTCCAATACCTTCGCAACGGCTCGATCTCGCTCGATGAACGTGCAGAACGCGGCCCCACGCGAGAGGGCCTCCAGCCCGACGGAGCCGGTGCCGGCGAACGCGTCCAGCACATGAACGTCCTCAAAGTGGCCGCGGAGGAGGTTGAAGAGCGACTCCTTGACGCGATCGGGGATGGGGCGGGTCTCGGAGTTCTCGGGGGGAGACTGGAGCTTTCTGGAGCGGAACTCGCCGGAGATGATGCGCATGAAGAGAGGATAGAAGCCGAAAGAGCTCAGGGTCGGGCGCGTCAGCGGCCCCGGCCCCTCGTTTACGCTGGTTTCACGCGCCGATCATCCCGACATCCGACGATCAGGAACCCAAGGACCGCAAGAGAGAAGTTGGGCCCGGGGTGCGTCGTTTGAGACAGGAAGGCATCGCATGCTCGAATGGCTCCAAGCACACGATGGGATGGTGTGGACGATCGGCATCGTTTCACTCGTGGTTCTCGTCGCCAGTCTCTTCATCATTCCCGCGATCGTTGTGCGCCTGCCCTCGGACTACTTCGCTCACGAGCGCAGGCCGCCAAGTCGCATGGCAGGGCAGAATCCCGGCCTGCGCCTCGCACTCCGCATCGGCAAGAACCTGCTCGGTGCGCTCCTGATGCTCGCCGGCATCGGCATGCTTCTGCTCCCGGGCCAAGGTTTGCTCACGCTCCTCGTCGGGTTCTTCTTGATCGATGCTCCCGGGAAGTACCGCCTGGAGCGGCGGCTGGCTGCGCTGCCATGGGTTCTCAAGCCCATCAACTGGATCCGAAGCAGACGACACAAGCAACCTCTGAGGATCTGGCATCGAACGCACGCCGCGTAGCCGGGGCCGTCGCTCACGTCACCGGCGCGATCGCGCTCAATGAAGGTGCAGAGGGCCGCCCAAGGCGAGAAGGCCTCCAGCCCGAGGCAACGGGTAACGGCAAAGGCGTCCGGTACGTGGGCGTCTTCAGCGTGGCTCCAGAGCAGATTGAAGAGCGACTCCTGGCGCGCGTGGAGGCCGCTCAGTTGAGCCGCCGCTTCTCTCCCCTGATCGCCTGCGTGCTGGCGAAGGTGGTGACGGCGTAGGGGACGCAGTATGTCAGCAGTATCTGGAAGATCCGAAAGCCTGTGACATCGCCCTTGACCAAGGCGGGAACGTGGTTGATCGAGATGAGAATGGTCCCGACGACGAGCATGTACGTGGTCGCCCGCCGCACGACATCGCGTCTCGTTGCGATTGAGAGCCAAGATGGTGAGGTGCTCGCGTCCACGAGAAGCCGAATGCCCCTCAGGCCACCGGCTCGATTGTCGCGCTCATCGCGCCGGCGCACGAGGCGATCAGCGAGTCCTTGCCGTAGGCGTGGATCTGCTCCTGCTTGAGTTCCGCCAGTTCCTTGTGCACCGTCGTGCAGATGACGCGCCCGGTGGTGTCCACTTCCTTGGCCATCTCGAACGCGCTCTCGATGGACTTGTGGAACAGCTCCATCAGCATCCGCATCACGTACTCGTACGAGTGATGATCGTCATCCAGAAGAATAACGTTCCAGAGCTTGGGCTGATCACGCTTGGACTGGTCCAGCTTCGGCTGGGAGCGGGCGGGCAAGGGCAGGGTCGAAACCGTGCCGGCGGCGTCGTGTTCGGGCAGATCGCGCATGGGGGTGATCGTACTCCGACTCGGCGCAATGACAGGGCCCGCCGGACGAAAGGCGAGCCCTGGGAAGTGGAGCAGGGTGAGCAGTCCGCGATCCCATTGAAAGTGTCTCGTGTTCCCCGTTGTGCCAGTGAATTCGTGGCACTTCCGCAAAGATGGCGCATTGTGTGAGACGGGCTCGACAGTGGCAATATCCGCGCTTATGCTTGCGACTGAGTCTCAGTCTCATTTACATTCAGACACGCGAGGCCGGTTTCCCGTCGTCGTTGTGGAAGGAGCAATCGAGATGTTCAAGTTCGGATGGGCGGCGCTTGCCGCCACGGGAATCGTGTCCGTCGCCTCAGCCCAGATCGTCGGCTTTGTTGAGGACTTCAACGCGGACGCCGCGGCGTGGCGCAACTTCAACAGCGCCAGCATCTTGGAGTGGGTCCCCACAGGCGGCCCGGATGGCACTGCGTTCGCGCGAAGCAACTACAACTTGACGGCGGCGGGCAGCGGCTTCCCGCCCGTGGTCATTCGCGCCCAGGCCTCGTTCACGCCGCCTTCGTCCGACGCCCAGTACGTGGGCAACTGGATCGATGCGGGCGTCACGGGCGTCTCATTCTCGTTCCGTCACGACCTGCCCGAGGCGATCTCACTCACCGGGCGCTTCGCGATTCCGTCCAACATGCAGGGCGCGTCGACCCAGACGTCGTACACGGTTGCACCGAACGTGTGGACCACCATCACGTACGACCTCACCGAGGGCAGCCCGGACATCATCTCGTTCGGTGCGGGGTCATTCGCGTCGATCTTCAGCAACATCGGCAACATCCAGCTCGGCTTCAACGTTCCGGCCGGCTACGCGGGCCAGAACATCGATGTGAAGTTCGATATTGACAACTTCACGATCGTGCCCGCTCCCGGCGCGCTGGCGATGCTGAGTGTCGCGGGGCTCATCTCCCGTCGTCGCCGATGAGCGACGCTGCGAATCCGATCCACAAATGAAGCACCCCGCGCCATCTGACGCGGGGTGCTTTCTTTCACAGGTTACATGCGTCGGACGAATCAGGTCTCAGGCCGAGCGCCGGGGACCGGCGGGCTTGCCGCCGCGGCTGTTGCCGCCCCGACCGTTACCCCCACGACCGTCAAAGGAGCGACTCTGGCTACTGGCATTCGGGCCGCTGTTGCGAGGGTCGCCACCGGCGTAACCGCCGCCATTGCCACCGCCGTGCCCGCCTGACGCGGCGCCTGCGCCCACGTTGCGGCTCGCGGGCTTGTTGCCCGAGTAGCCCGGATTCGGTGTGCCGTGCCCCTTGTGAGTGCCGGGGGTTGCCGGCCGGGTGGGGTGCGCGTTCGCGTTGTGACGCGGCGCGTGGCCATTGACCGAGGTAATCGGCCGCTTGGCCGGAGCGCTCTGCGACTGGCCGCCATCCGAAGCCGGAGCGTCGTAGGAAACCGTGTGCGTCACGTTGCTCGTGGTGTACGCGTGCGCCGTGGCCTTGCCGGGAGCGCGCGGCGTGGCATGCTGGGGGCCGTCGTTGTAATCGCGACGAGGGCGCTCGGCGAAGCGATCGCGGGAGCGCTCCTTGTTGGTTGGCGCGCTGTTGGGACGCCCGCTGGGCTTGCCGCCCGAGCGCGAGTCACGCGGCTGGAATGCTCGGCTGCGCCCCTGGGAAGACCCGAAAGACGAGCGGCTGTCAGAGCCTCGATCGTCGGTGTCGAATCCGTCTGCTTCGCGGGCGGCGTATTCGCGGGCGTCCGAAACCCGCAACTCCTGCTTGATGCCGTCGATCGTCGGCATGGGCTTGGTCGGAATCCTTGTCTTCGTCAGGCGCTCGATCCCCTTGAGCAGGCCCTTCTCCTCATTATCACAGAAGGAGATGGCGATACCGGTCGCGCCCGCGCGGCCGGTGCGGCCGATGCGGTGGACGTACGCCTCGGGCTCCATGGGGAGATCGAAGTTGATGACGTGGGAGATGCCGTCAACGTCCAGGCCGCGGGCCGCGACGTCGGTCGCGACCAGCACGCGTGCCTTGCCGGCGCGGAACAGGTCGAGCGCCTTCTTGCGGGCATTCTGGGCCTTGTTGCCGTGGATGGTCTCGGCGTTGACGCCGGCGTGGAAGAGCTTCCGTCCGACCTTCTCCGCGCCGTGCTTGGTCTTGGTGAAGACCACGACGCGTGAGAGGGCCCGCTCGGCGAGCAGGAGCGTGAGCAGCGCCTGCTTGTCCATGCGATTCACGTGGTAGAGGTGCTGCTCGATCTTCGGAGCCGCGGCGGGCGCGTGACTCACCGTCACGTGCACCGGATTCTTCAGCAGCGAATCCGCCAGTTTCTTGATCTCGGGCGGCATCGTCGCCGAGAAGAGCAGCGTCTGCCGATCCGCCGGCGTCTTGGACGCGATCATGCGGATGGGCTGGATGAAGCCCATGTCCAGCATGCGGTCGGCCTCGTCCAGCACGAGGATCTTCACCTCGTCCAGGTGCGCCTTGCGCTGGTCCATCAGGTCGATCAGGCGTCCGGGCGTGGCGATGATGATGTCAACGCCGTCGCGCAGGGCCTGGACCTGGCGGAACTGCGACACGCCGCCGAAGATGACTGTGGAGCGCAGGCCGGACTCGCGTCCATACACCGCGAAGCTGTCGCGGATCTGAAGGGCCAGTTCACGCGTCGGCGAGAGAATCAGCGCCCGCGCCTTGGCCGGGCCTCGCCGCGTCTTGTCAACCGGCATGTCCATCAGACGCTGGATGATCGGCAGCGCAAACGCCGCCGTCTTGCCCGTGCCCGTCTGGGCGCAACCGAGGACGTCCTTGGCCTCCAGCGTGTGCGGGATGGTCTGGGCCTGAATGGGGGTAGGGGTTTCGTACCCTTCCTTCGCAAGGGCGCGCAGGATGGGCTGGGAGAGACCGAGTTGTGTGAAATCCATGTGGACCGGGGGCTTTCTTGTCGCGAGGACAGTTCACGCGGCGGATCAGGCCGTAAGTGTTGGGACGCGGCAAAGCACATCGTGTGCGTTTGAACAAGCCGCGGGCCAGCAGGGATCCATTGGTGAACTGAGACTTCAAATCGCGAATGGAGCTACCGGCAGATCGAGAGAACTCTAGCCATCATCGGGCGTTTCCGCGCGGGCGTGCACAGAAATCGTGATTCCCAGGTCCGGCGCGAGTTATTGGGTGGGAGTGCCCATGCGGATGGAGGGGCCGACTGGTGCGTGATCAGGTGGCGATGAACGCCCGCTCCGCCAGATCGATCGCGCGGGCGAGGGCGGCGGCTTTGTTCACCGTTTCCATGAACTCCGGCTCGGGCTTTGAATCGGCGACGATGCCGCCCGAGGCCTGGAGGTGATACACCCACTGGCCATCGGGACGGCGCATCTCCGTGGGAACGACCATGGTGCGGAGGGTGAGGGCGATATCCATGTTGCCGTCGAGGCCGACGTACCCCATGCCGCCGCCGTAAGGGCCGCGCTTGATCGGTTCCAGCTCATCGATGATCTGCATGGCGCGGATCTTGGGCGCGCCGGAGATGGTGCCGACTGGGAGCGCGGCTCGCAGCGCGTCCCAACTGTCCAGCCCCTCGCGGAGCACTCCGGTGACGGTTGAGGAGATGTGCATCACGTGGCTGTAGCGCTCGATCTCCATGACTGCGGGGAGCGCGACAGAGCCCGGGACCGCCACGCGCCCAACGTCGTTGCGTCCGAGATCCACCAGCATGATGTGCTCGGCGCGTTCCTTCTCGTCGGCGAGGAGCTCGCGCTCAAGGGCGAGATCTTCTTCGGGTGTTGAGCCGCGCTTGCGCGTGCCGGCGAGAGGCCGGTTCGTCACAGTCGCCGCGCCATCCTTCACTCGCACGCGGCAGAGAATCTCCGGGCTCGACGCGATCAGGATGCACCCCTCGGCCTGCAGATACACCATGTAAGGGCTCGGATTCACGGCCCGGAGCGAGCGGTAGACATCAAAGGGATCAACGGAGCTGAGGCGCTCGAAGCGCTGACCGAGAACGACCTGGAAGATGTCACCGGCCTTGATGTATTCCATCGCCTTCGACAGCATCGACGCGTGCTCGGCCCGCGTCATGTTGGAGGGAAGCGGCGTCACCGGCGTCTCGCGCGAGACCCGCCCCGCCGGCAGGGGCTTGGTGTGACGCTGGATCTCTTCGATGCGGCGCTCGAGCTTGGCGATCGTCCGCGTGTACGACGCTTCCGGATCATCACCCGACGCGACCATCGCGAGCTGCACGACGTGCACCAGCTTGTCCACGTGATCGAAGACGACCACGCCGTCGTAGAAGGCGAAGTGCAGGTCGGGGAGGTTGCGGTCCTCCTTGGGCGCGGTCTGCCATCCGAGCTTGTCCGGCTCGGCGTAGCGGACGGTGTCGTATCCGGCGAAGCCGACCCAGCCCCCGAGGAAGCAGGCGGGGAGTCCGTGGCGCGGGCCGCGTGAGGGAGGCGTGACAAGGACGATGTTCCGGCTCACACGACGCATGGCGTCGAGAGGGTCGGCGGGGTTGCGTGTGCTGGTTCGTGTTGCGCCCGATGCAAGGTCGCGCGTCGTGACTCTGGCCTGGTACGCCACGACATCGTGCAGGGGCTGAGCCCCAAGGATGGAGTACCGGCCTTGGCGCTCGCCGCCTTCGACAGACTCTAAGAGGAAGGACGGCGCGGTGCGCTGATCGGGCGCGACGAGGCGCCGATAGGCGAGCACGGGCGTCAACTGGTCGGCCAGCAACGCCTCAGTCAACGGGATCGCGAGCGTCGCACCGGGCGCGTTTGCAGCGCGGGCGGCATGGACCAGCGAACCAAACTCGCTCACACTCAGATTCGGCATCGGGAGCGAGTGTATCGGCATTCTCCCGCGTGGCATGGAGCACGGGTGGCCACATGGGCAGTTCCGTAGCGTTCATCCATAGGATTGGCCATGATGACGACACCGAGGACGGGGAGCATCGGCTCGCGGGCGGCATGGATCCTTGTCGCGATGCTCGCGGGCGCCGCGGTGGGCTGCGAACCGGCGGGAACCTCGGGGGCGGACCCGACGACGACGGGACGTGCGACTCGGACGGACGAGAGACCGACCCCAACGGATGTAGTTGATGGGGGAGCGGGAGACGCCGCGCGAGCTGATGACGAGCCGGTTGACGGGGAGCTGCAGTTTCCGGATGAAGAGCTGGCGGATCCGATGGGGGCGATGGAGGGCGAGGGTGCGGCGTCCGAGGCGACGCCTCCCGCGCCAGCCGCGAGCACGCCACCCGCCGTTCCGAGTTCGGGCGGGCGTGGCGGGCCGTCCTCGACGTTGACACTCGGGCAGCGCGCGGAAGCGGCACTGAACGCGGCGACGGTGCTGCCGGTTGTCGTGGTGGTGCCGGATGTCTGGTCGTATATCGAGGCGGTGGCGCACTGGACGCCCGCGCTGCGGTATCCGGTGCTGATCGACGACGGGACGCCGACGAGCGCGGAGAACATCGGCCGTTTCGTGCGCGCCTACGCGCCCGCATCGGTGGTGAAGTGGAAGGCCGAGGACGTGTTGCCGGCGCAGGGCGGCTCGTTGGCATCGGCCCGAGTAAACGCGGCGGTGGCGCGGGCGTGGGACGTGGAGGGCGCGGACGAGCGCGAGCTGATCGACCTCGGGCCGGTGCTGTCGCGCTGGCAGGAGATCGGGCACGAGCCGCCGGGCGTGATCATCGCCAATCCGATGGATCAGGCATGGGCCGCGGCGCTTGCGATCTCCGCGGCACGGGGCCAACCGATCATGTGGATGGAGCTGGACCGGAACGTCAACGCGGTGCTGACGCTGGACGAGGCCAAGGCGCTCTCGTCGCGCATCGAGGCGTTCTGCGATTCCAACGGCCTGCGTTGGGCGAAGCTGGGGGACACCATCGACGCGATCACCGTGTGCGCCAACGCGCCGACGCGGATGCTCTTTGCCGTGACACCGAGCAAGGACGGGAAGGAAGGGGAGCGGATCCACTTTGCCCTCACGGACTACCTCGGGCGGCATCTGCCGGCACGGGCGCAGGAGGGGAGGTGGGGATGGGCGGGGCAGATCCACGGCGACGCTGCGGAGGCCGCGTATCGCGCGATGTGCGGGCTGTTCGTGCGGCCGAAGAGCGCGTGGATCTTCGACAGTTACACCGAAGCGGGCGTGTGGCAGGCGCACGATGGAAGCGCGGCGAAGCGGACGCTGGAGCAGGCGGGCTGGAGCGTGCGCCTCGACGATGCGCCGAACGCAACGGACGTGCAGTGGCGGGGGAGCGCGAGCCGCCCGATGGATCCGGGGCTGATCCTCGTGACGACGATGGGGAACGCGGACTTCTTTGATCTGGGGCAGAACAACAGGTGCTATCCCGGCGACCTGCCGATGCTGGACCGTCCCGCGATGCTGCACTTTGTTCACTCTTGGTCGCTCTCTTCTCCGGGGACGACGCGGACGATCGGGGCACGATGGTTCGAGCGGGGCGTGTACGCGTACGCGGGCTCGGTGCAAGAGCCGTTTCTTTCGGCGTTCGTGCCGACGCCGGATGTGGCGGCGCGCGTCTCTTCGGGCGTGCCGTGGGGTCAGGCGGTGCGCGTAGAGGGCGCTCCGGTGTGGCGCATCGCGGTGTTCGGAGATCCGTTGATCACAGCGGGCCCGACGAGCGGGCTCAAGCGGGGCGAGGGGACGTTCGCGCTGGAGGGCGCGAGCGACATGGATGCCGCGCTCAAGAGCGCGGTGAAGGAGAAGGACTTTGCGAGCGCGCTGCGACTGATGGCAATGTTGGGGCGCGATGAGGATGCGGCGCGGCTGGTGGGCGCGATCATGGCGAGCCCGGATGCTGCGCTCTCGCCGGAGGCGGCGGCGCTTGCGATTGGGCCCGCCTTTCGCACTGGGGAGCTCGGAATGGTCATCGGCGTGCAGCAGCGGATGGCTGGCGCGGAGGCCAAGCGGCCACGCGCGACGGACCTGGTGTGGAACCTGAGCCGCGCGAAGATGAATGGACTAGAGCAGGCCGAGCGAGATCGCACGCTGGATGCGCTGCGCGTGGCGGTGCGGCCGGAGCAGGTGGGCCCGGACGGGGCGGAGCTGACGCGCTGGCTGCGCCAGTTCCGCGGCCGCGCGGATGCGGCGGCGTTTGCCGCGACCATCGAGCCGCAGTTGAAGGCGGCCCGGGACAAGCGCGATCTGCAACGCGCGGTCGATGGGCGGTGAGAGAATCCGCCGCGCGCCGACGACGAGGGTGTGAAGAGACACGTGCGCATTGCTCTGCCGCTGAGCTACGGGTGGGGTTGTGGACGGGGCGCTTGCGGAGTCCACCCGACGGGATTCGAACCCGCGACCGATGTGTTCTGTAGTCCCTTCGGCATTCGTCGCGCGCGACGGGTGTGGAACCCGCGCAGCGTTGTTCGAGGGCCGCGAAAGAATCCGGGCCGGGCGACAACGGTTGGCGAGAGCTCATCTCCCGAGGGAGATGTCGGATTCGAACCGCATTGCCATGTACTCCCGCCTGCATTCGCCCGGCCCGCCGCTTCAGTTGTTCATGGTTGGACTCCGAGTGGTGTGTGATTCTTTGTGCGTGCGTGGCTGTGTGCGGTGGGCGGCGTGTATCCGGCACGGAGGGCGTCAAGGGCGAGCAGGCAAGGTTTCTGCGAGACGTGGATAGGGTTTACAGCCTGTAGTCCCGCGAGCATCCGGCCCGCCCTCGACGCTTTCTCCGTGCAGCAGCGCGTTGAGCGCGGCCCCCACAGCGAACTGAAAGAGTGAATGGATTCCTGAAGCGGAGGGTCGGGCTTGCGCCCGGCCCGCCGCGCGTGTGCGCTCACGTGTCGATCGACTCAGATCGACACCTTTCGGATCTGGCTGACCCAGTGGCCCTGGGTCATCTGACCGGAGGCAAAGTGGGCGAGCACCTCAAAGACGTGGTCGGAGAACCCGCCGACGTTGAGGATGTCCTCGCGGTCGTGGGCCTGGGTGGTCCCATTCGGCTGCAGGTCGATCGCGACGAGCCGCGCGTGCGGGCAGCGCTTCCTGAGCTTGGCCCACTGGCGCATGGTCTCGGTCGGTTGACCTTGTCCGTTGGTGTCCACCCATGACTGGTTGTCGGAGACGAGCACGACGAGGTCGGCGTGCGCGTGACGATGGTTGAGTTCCGCCAGGGGCGCGGAGCAGTTGGTGCCTCCCGCGGGGAGCGACGCGAGGAGGCGGGCATTGGTCAGGACCGAGTCGCGCGGATCGACGCGTGCGTCGACGACGTGATCGGAGAAGGGGATGACCTCGGCCCCCGGCGTTCGCCGGAGGATGGCGGCGGCGACGAGCGCGGCGACATCGACGCAGCGGACCACGGTGGTGGAGCCGCGGCGGGCGCCGGTGATCGGCGACTGCATCGATCCGGAGACATCCGGGCAGACCCAGACCTTGGCCATGTGGGGCGAGGGGCCGGGGGCGCGGAACTCCGGGACGGACTCGATGGCGATCTCCATGGCGTCGTGGAGGGCGTCCTTGATGGGGCGCGGGACATCCTGGCTCGCGTTCGCGTGCGTGACCATGAGCTGGTAGGGCAGGACACGAGCGCGGGCGATGAGATCGCGCGAGCGGAGTCGCTCGGCGATGATCGCCGTGATGTCGGCGTCGTCGAAGACGCCGTGGCGTGCGAGCGTGTTCAACCCCTGACGCGTGACCTGCCACGAGGCGTGGCGGGCGATGGCGCGCCAGTGCATGGCGTCGAGCGGGAGCGCGGTGAGCATCTCATGCGGCACATCGGGGACATCGCGGGACTCGAGGCGCTTGAAGGCCTCGAAGGCGCGGACGAGCGGAGGCAGGGCCGCGGCGTCGTGGTCGCGTCCGAGCATCCAGCCGTAGAGCGCGGCGCGGGAGGGCGTCGCCGGGCGCGGGTGGACCATCTTCACGATGTCGGCGAGCGAGGGCGCGTTGCCGACCGAGGCGCGGAAGACCTGCTCGTCCGTGCGCTGCTCAAGCCACTGACGGACCAGTCGCTTGGGGAGCGTGCCCATGCTCTTGCGCCCGACGGTACCGGAACGCATGATCTGCACGAAGGTGCGGAGCATGCGTCCGTTGTCGATCACGCGGTCAAAGACCTCGGCCATGAGGCCGGGAGAGCGCAGCGAGAGCGACGCGACGAGGAGCGCAGGGACGTCCTTCATACGGCCGCGCTGGCGCGCGAAGAGCGCGGTGCGGGCGACGAACTCGGGCTCGCAGTTCCAGGCCAGGTCGAGGACTTTCTGGAGCTGGTCGCCGGCGTCGGCGTAGAAGGTGGAGTTGAGGCAGCCGGTGACGGCGTACTGGGCGAGCGCGTGCTCGGCGCTGAACGCGTGCGCGCTGCCGCCGGCGTCGTTGACGGTGTCGGCGGGACGGGTGAAGAGTCCCGGGAGTGAGCTGAAGAGAGACTTGTTGGCCATGGGCGACCTCCTTCGGACGTGCGGCACACGGACATGCGTGCGGCGGTTCGGGCAATGCCCTCCATCGCCTGGTGAGACGATGGGGGCGTGTGTGGCGCGCGGGCATCGCGCTTCGATCGGGCGAGGCCTGATCGACATCCCCGCGGAGAGGGGAGGGACTATCCAGCGCGTGCGTGTGCGATTGCACTGGGGCACCGGGCGACGAGCCCGGCGCGGCACGCCGAGGTTGTGTGACGGGATGTCGTGCGCGCACGGCACCCGCGTGCCGTCACATGTTGTCGTGACGGATCATCAACTGTGAACACAGATATCGCGCTGCGACGCGATGTCAGTGAAGTACGTCAGTTGTTTCAAGGCCGAATCGGAATGCGATCATGCATCCCCCTTTCCTGCTTTCGCACGCGGCAAGGATCCGCGCCGATAGCGTGCTGCCGGAGGCCCTCTCAAGAGCGACCAACACGATGAACCTGGCGTACGGACCGTAATCCGTTCGCCACTCTTTCCGTCAGATTTCCGGGGATATTCGCGCCTTGGTGGTCGCGTCGGCCCGGGAAACCCCGCCGACGCCTGGTCCACAGTGGACTTCAGCCCATCGGCGCTTGCGTGTGTCCGTCCAGATGCTTCAGAACCCGCCCGGAACCACTGATCACCCGTCCGGCCTCGCAGAGCGAAGCGGTCCAAGGTCGTTCGACGCGGGAAGAACCCGTGCCGGCGAGACTCTTGAATGGGTTGGATCTTGTCTGGTTCATGGTGTGCTCGGAAGTCCACGCGGACTTGTTCGCTACGAGTATCGCCCCAATCGGGTGCGACGTCAAGCGCAGAATGATGAGATTCTCAACATGAGAATGAGACGCAACAAGGTTGGTACTGGCGTGAGCAGCGTGTCAGTTCGCGGCAAGCGATGGCGGTGGCTTACTTGGTCGTGAGTTCGAGCACACCCGCACTGAAGTCCTCCTGCATGTCGATCTTGATGCGGAGGGCGCGGGTGGTGAGGGTTGCGAAGCGTGCGGTGTTGAAGGTGTCGCGTTCGGTGCCGAAGACGATCCGGCTTGCGCCGTCGCTCGCTTGAACGGGTTTCCATGTGTCGCCGTCGAGCCACTCGATCATCCATGCGCGGGGGACGCGGCACTGGCCGCGGCCGGTGTCGTCGAACCAGTAGATGGCGACTTCGGAGATGCGGCGCGGCTCATCGAACTCGAGCATGATCCACTCGCGTCCGGCGGGCTCGGCGGATTCGCCGGCGACGGGGCCGCCACCCTCACCGGCGACGCCTTTGTGCGGCCAGAAGGTGAAGCGCGGGATGGAGTGATCGATGCTGCTCGCGGGCTCGATGCGATCGATGATGGCGCTGGTGCCGCTGCCGTGTCCGATGTAGCTAGCGGAGGCCTTCACACCCTTCTGGGGTTGGGGGTCCATGAACTGCGGGGACTCGGGGATCCAGACGGCGAGTGAGCTTGGGCCGCGGTTGGCCCAGAGGAAGTATGGACGGAGGACAATCTCCGCGGGTTCGAGGTCGAGGCCGGTGTGGTAGAGAGAGGGGCTCTGCGCATCGGCGGCGGCGCGGACGCCGGAGACTGTGAGCGCGGGTGCGCCGTCGATGGTTGAGTGCTGGAAGGGTGCTCCGGGCGGGATGAGGAGGGAGTGGACATCGGCGCTGTTGTCGATGGACTCCGCGGCATAGACGAGCGGGCCGCGCATGATGGCGACGCGTCCGACGCTCTCTTTCACGCGCGGGTCGGCGTAGACGCGTCGGGGCTTCATGCTGACGTTCCACGAGAGCTCGAGTTCGGCGCGCGGATCCACGGTAGTGCGGAAGTAGCCGTCGGCGTCGATGGCCTTGTTGTCGGCACGCTCACCGGGGGCGCGGACGGCGAGTGTGACGCGGGCGTCCGTCGGGTTCTTGATGAGGATGCGGACATCGCCGGTGAAGGGATAGCCGGTGAACTGTTCGATGCGGACGGGCTTGGTGTGTCCGAGGTCGAGATCGGCCGCGCTCTGCATGAAGAGGTTGACGTAGACGATGTCGCCTTTGACGGCGTAGACGTGCTGCCCGAGTGAGGCGAAGAAGCGGAGGACATTGGGCGGGCAGCAGGCGCATTCGTACCAATCGCGGCGGGCGTGGCCGCCACGGGAGGCCATGGGGTTGACGTAGAAGAACTGCGAGCCGTCGAGGGATGAGCCGGCGAGGACGGCGTTGTAGAGGGTGCGCTCGAACTGTTCCATGTAGGACGCTTCGCCGGTGAGGAGGAACATGCGATGGGCCCACATGCAGAGGGCGATGGAGGCGCAGGTTTCCTGATAGGCGGAGTGGGTTGGGATGTCGTAGGGGGTTGTGAAGCCCTCGTTGTGGCCACTGGGGCCGATGCCTCCGGTGACGAAGATGCGGCGTTCGGTGACGTCTTGCCAGAGGGCGTCGAGGGCGGGGGTGTAGTTGCCACGGCCGCGAAGGGCGAGGTCGGCCATGGCGGCGTACATGTAGCCGGCGCGGACGGCGTGGCCGACGGCTTCGGTCTGTTGGTGGGCGGGAGCGTGGTCCTGGGCGTAGTCGCCCCAGGGGCCGTAGGTGGTGCCATCAAGTTTGCGATGGGGTGTGCCGCGTGCTTCGATGAGGAAGTGGGCCAGGTCGAGGTACTTAGTTTCGGCGGTGAGGTCTGCGAGGCGGACGAGGGCGAGCTCAAGTTCCTGGTGGCCGGGTGGCGCGGTGAAGGTGTCGGGGCCGTAGAGCGTGTCGAGGTAGTCGGCGGCGCGGATGGCGACGTCGAGGAGTGCGCGTTTACCGGTTGATTGGAAGTGGGCGACCCCGGCCTCGATGAGGTGGCCCATGCAGTAGGTTTCGTGGTCCCACTCTTCGCGCGTGAAGCGGTTCTCGATGCCGGCCTTGAGGGTGTAGTAGGTGTTGATGTAGCCGTCAGGGTGCTGGGCGGCGGCGATGGTGGCGATAAGGGCGTCGAGATCGCTGTCGAGCGCGGCGCGACGGGTGGGGTCGTTCTCTGTGGCGATCAGGTATGCCCAGCCCTCGATCATCTTGTAGACATCGGAGTCGTTGAAGAGGAGACCCTGGTATTGGCCGGGGTCGGCTGCGCCGGCGATCTTGGCGGCGGCGCGTTCGAAGTTGGCGATGCGTCCGGTGATGTCGCATTGGTGGCGATTGGCGGTGAGGGTGCCGGCGCGGACGGCGTCGAGGCGCGGGCCCCAGAAAGAGCCGCCGATGGAGACGGCGCTCGCGGGGGGTGTTTCGATGGTCGGGCCCGGGGCGTGTTCGGATGCAAGGGTGGCGGCGAATGCGGAGGCGGAAGCGATGAGTGCGGCGGCGATAGATGGGAGTGGCATGATGGGACTCCGGGGTGGGAGACGTTTGCTTGGGAGAGGGACGGAAGGGCGCGGTTTACTTGGCGGGGACGATCTCGGCGAGCCCGCAATCGATGTACTGGCCGCCGCGGGTCTGCTTGCATTGGATGGCGAGGGTGTTCTCGCCGGGCTTGAGCGCGGCGGTGGCCTTGGCGTCGAGCGTGATGAAGCGATAGTCGCTGGTGTAGCCGCTGAGGGAGGCGACCTTGACACCGTTGATATAGACGTCGGCGTCTTCATCGTGGTGGATGGCGAGGGCGACGGCGGCGCGTGGGGATTTCTCGAAAGTATCGGCGAGGGTGAAGGTGCGACGGAGCCAGATCTGGCCGGAGTTCCACTCGGTGCCGATGCGGGCGCCGGGCGTGCCCTTGGTTCCGAAGCCAGCGCGGCCGGTGGACCAGGATGAGTCATCGAAGCCGACATCTGACCAAGACTTCGCGCTGGAATCGGCGGCGGGCGCATCTGTGGTGTAGCGCCACGTCGTGGGTGGGGCGGACGCTTCACCGGATGCGGCGTGGGTGACGAGCGGACGGATATGGGGCGGGATTTCATAGACCTTCAGCGTGGCGTCGCGCACGTCGTCGGGATTGATCTTCCAGACTTTGCGGTCGTAGGTGAGCCAGCCGTTGACCTCGATTTCGACATCGGTGGTCTGGGTGTAAACGGCTGCGCAGAGGCCCTGGCCGATGAGCATGGGGAGCTGTTCGACCATCGCGAGGTACGCGGCGGTAAGGTCTTCTTTGGATTTGTAGCTGACATAGCCCCAGTTGTCCTTGTTGAGCCATGTATGGCCGTCGATGGGGAGTCCGAGACCGCCGAACTCACCCAGCACGGAGGCGCGTGTGGATTCGACCGGGGGCATGCCGGGCCCGGGATAAAGGTGGTGATCGATGGTGTCGCCGACGGCCATGTCGGTCCAGCCGCTGGCGTTGTTGACGAGGCGGGTGGGATCGAGCTTCTTGGTCTTCTCGGCGATCTCTTTGGACCACGCGAGGTCGTTCTGTCCCCATCCTTCGTTCCAGGGGACCCACATGACGATGCTGGGGTGATGGCGGAAGTCGTTGATGATCTGGGTCCACTCGGTGAGGAACTGGTCTTTCCATTCCTGCGTGAGGTGCGGATTGTGGAACTTGTTCTTCTCTGAACCCGCGGGGTCATCGCTGAAGAACGGGCTGGGCATGTCCTGCCAGACCATGATGCCGAGGCGATCGCACCAGGTGTAGAAGCGATCGGACTCGACCTTGACGTGCTTGCGCAGCATGTTGGAGCCCATGCGCTTGGCGGCCTCGATGTCGAACTTCATCGCCTCGTCGCTGGGCGGCGTGTAAAGGCCATCCGGCCAGAAGCCCTGGTCGAGCGGGCCGTAGTGGAAGAGGGGCTCGCCGTTGAGGAGGAGGCGCGGCACGCCGTGCTCGTCCTTGCCGAGTTCGATGGTGCGATAGGCGAAGTAGGTTTCGACCTCGTCGATGACGGCATCGCCCTGTGTGATGCGGACGGTCATGTCGTAGAGGAAGGGATCGTCGGGGGTCCAGGAACGGACATCGGGGAGCACGATGTTGAAGTTGCCCATGCCTCCCTGGCTCTCCATGACGGCGAGGGCCTCGCCGTTCTTCTCAATGAAGATGGTGGCCTTCATATCCGGCGCGAACTCTCCCGAATGCTCGGCGAAGACGTTGACTGCGCCCGTGGCGGGATCCGCCTCGCACCGGACGCGTGTGATGTGGACATCGCTGACGGGCTCGAGCCAGACGGTCTGCCAGATGCCGCTGGTGGGCGTGTACCAGATGCCGTGCGGCGAGAGCCACTGCTTGCCGCGGCCCTGGCCGCCACGGTCGGTGGGATCATCGACGATGACGATGATGGAGTTGGAGCCGGGTCGGAGCTGGCTGGTGATATCGAAGGAGAAAGGGTCGTAGCCGCCGGTGTGGCGATGCTGCCGCTGCACTTCGTCGTTGACGATGACTCTGGTCTCCCAATCGACGGCCCCGAAGTGCAGGATGACGCGTCGACCGGTCCACGACTCGGGGAGCTCGAACTGGCGGGTGTACACGAATGACTGACCGGGTTGCAGGACGTGGCCGACACCTGAGAGCGCGGACTCGGGCGGGAAGGGCACGAGGATCTTGCCCGTCGAAACGAGCGGAGCGGGATCGCCCTTCCCGACGATCTGGAAGTCCCACAGCCCGTTGAGGTTCATCCACTCCTCGCGCGCGAGGGAGGGGCGGGGGTACTCGGGCCAGACGTTGTCGGGCGTGACCTTCGCACCCCACTCGGTGATGAGTTTGCCGGGAATGGGCTTCCACACGGGCTCGTCCTCTGCGGCGACGGCGGCGTGGCAGATGGATGTGAGGATCAGCGCGCCGACGAGGGTGCGGGCGATGGGTGCGGCGTGGTGTGACATGAAGGGATTTCTCCGGATGGCGCGGGTGTGACACGGGACTGGCGCGTGGTGGCAGTCTACCCGATGGCGCGGGCGGGCTGTACTGCCTCCCTGTCATGAGCCGATCGATGCGCGTCCGCGGCACCGGTCTTCACCCGAATCGGCGATCCCTTGCGGAGTCGAAGCCGTCATTCGGCGGGGACGCAGCGCCCCGAGGCCCAGGCGCGGAGCGAATCGATCCGCTCACGCATGGTCACGGAGAGGGGCGGGCTGGTGCGCATGATGGCTTCGATCGCCTCTGTCGAGGGTTCCTTGCGGGAGGCGAAGGACTCGTGCAGACAGGCGACGATGGCCTGTTCGATCTCCGCGCCGCTGAAGCCGTCGCTCGCTTTGACAAGGCGCGGCACGTCGTACTTCGCGACGTTGCGGCCGCGTTTGCTCAGGTGGACATTGATAATGGCGCGGCGAGCTTCTTCGCCGGGGAGGTCGACGAAGAAGATCTCATCGAAGCGGCCCTTGCGCATGAGTTCGGGGGGGAGTTCGTCGATCGCGTTGGCGGTCGCGACAAGGAAGACGGGGGCGCGGTGCTCCTGCATCCAGGTGAGCATGGTCGCGAACATGCGGCGGGAGAGCCCGCCGTCGCTGGCGGTCGAGCCGGAGGCGGAGCCGAGGGCTTTCTCGATCTCGTCGATCCAGAGGACGGCGGGCGCCATGGCTTCGACCTGTCGGAGGGCTTCGCGGAGGCGGCGCTCGCTCTCACCGACGTAGCGGTCGTAGAGCACGCCGGGATCGAGTCGGAGGAGGGGGCGGGTCCAGGCGGTGGCGACGGCTTTGGCGCAGAGACTCTTGCCCGCGCCCTGGACACCGAGCAGGAGCACGCCGCGTGGGGGCGTAAGGCCGTACTGGGCTGCTTCTTTGCTGAAGGACGCGCTGCGATCGGCGAGCCATTTCTTGAGGCGATTCATGCCGCCGATCTCGTCCATGCTGGTGGGGGCTTCGACGAACTCGAGCAGCTCTCCGGAGCCGACGAGGGCGCGCTTGGAGGCGATCATGCGTGGGATGTCGGAGGTGTCCAGCTTGCGATCGTCGGTGAGGGCCTCGCGGACAATCTGTGTGGCCTGTCGGCGGGAGAGGCCCCTCAGGTTGGCGACGATGCGGGCGACCTCGCGTTTGTTGATGTTGACCTCGATGGGCTCGAAGCGGTGCTCCTGCTGAACGGTCTTGCGGAGGAGGGACTCGAGTTCTTCTTCGTCGGGATAGGAGAGTTCGAAGCGGACGCTGTGGTGCTCGACGGGAGCGGGGACGCGTGAGGCGTGGTCGATCAGGATGAGCTGGCCGCCGATGCCCGCGCCGTTGCTGCCGATCGCGGGACCGGTGAGGAGGGCTTCGCGGAGGGCGCGGAGGGTCTCTGGCTCGTTGAGGTGGTCGCAAAGGTCGAGCATGACGTAAATGGTGCAGTCCAGGTCGCCCCGGCGGGCTTCGGAGCTGATGCGCCGGAGGATGGCCCGGGGGCCGTCGGGCGCGTTGTCCATCTCGATTCCGGACCAGTCGCGCATTCCCTGAATCGCGCTCCACACTTTCAGGGGTCTGCCGAGGGCGCTGGCGGCATCGGCAACGATGTCGAGGGCCTCGGGCTCTTCGTGGGTGATAATGCGGACACACCTGTGGCCGGCTTTCAACAGACTGATCAGGCGAGAGGCGTCTTGCATGAGGGCTCCCGACTTTTAGGGTACCAAAGCGAAAGAGGGGAGCGGGCGCGCTGAATGAGGGGCGTTCCTGCGTTGATGCGGGGCGGTGATCCTCCGTGCGTGCGCCGGAGAGGGTGAACCTCACTCATCCTGAAGTCGGGCCCCTTTTCCTCCATAGGGACCGAACGGATCAGCCGCGGATGTCGCCTGCCCTGCGCGGGCGACATCTCTTTTTGGGGTGTGGACACATTTGGCCATCGTTGGCCAGATACTCCCAATCGTGACATTTTGCTCATTTGCGGTTCATCGACGGACATTCCTTGAGCAAAAGTGCTTAATCTATCGGCGTCGCGTCGAAAGCGTCAGGAGTCGCCGACCAGGAAGGTGCAGGGTCGAGCGAGCCGTGATGCCCATGCGCGGCAGGCGTTGCGCATCCCGCTGGAATTTATGGATTTGAGTGCGCGGCGCGGTACTCGATCGGGTGTGTTCGCAAGCTCAGGATGAGTGGCCCCGGTCTTGCTGGAGCGCGCGATGCGTTTGTGTTGTGCCATCGGCCCGCGGGAGAGGTGTGTGAAATAGGGCCTTCATGTTCGAGTGAGGACGAGGAGAGGGAAGCATGACAGATCAGACGTTGAGCCGCCGTGCGGCGCGAGTCGTTTGCGCTCTCATGGCGGCGATGGCGGGAAGCGCGGGTGCGCACGGCACGGTTCCGGACAAGATGGCCCTGGTCGAGGTGCGGACCGGCGTCGGGGCGCAAGTTGAGCGGCTCCGTATCGCGGATCTGACCGCGCGCGTGAGCGAGGCGTCGCGGATCAACGAGGACATGATCTCGAAGGATGGGGTTGTTCCCGCGCCGACGGCGGGCTTCCGCGTCACGAGCGAAGTCATCGTGAAGGGCGCGACGGCGGGAGTTCCGAAGGGGCTCGCGGGCATGGGCGCGACGCGGGTTTCGGGGCTGCCGGGGTGGTGGCGGATCAGGCTCGAGTCGGTGGGCGGGGCGATCAATGCGTCGGATCAACTTCGACAGGCTCCGGACGTTGTGGAGGCGTTTGTCGATGTGGAGCGTCCCAAGGGGCTGCGCGGTCCGACCGATCCAAGCTACGGGTTGCAGTGGCACCTGAAGAACGCGGAGAACCCCGGTGTGGATGTGGGGGCGGAGGCGGTGTGGGACACGGGGCTGCGCGGGCACGGGGTGCTCGTCGGGATCATCGAGGGCGGGTGGCAGGTCGATCACCCGGATCTGTCGGCAAACTTTCACCCGTCTGCATCGATGCCCGCGCTCACGGCGGGGAACCACGCGACGTCTGTCGCGGGGTTGATCGGGGCGGACAGTGACAACGGGCTGGGGGGCGTGGGGGTCGTGCCCGACGCGCGGATCTCGAATCTGATCTACGGAACCTCGGTGGAGAACACCGCGGCGTTTCTGTGGCGCAACGACATCCACGACGTCAAGAACAACTCGTGGGGCCCGATCGACAACGGCACGCTTGGGCAGATCACTGCGCTGGAGCGGGAAGCGCTCGAGGCGAGCGCGCTGGGACGGGGCGGGCTGGGAACCGTCATCGTGTGGGCGGGGGGGAACGGATTCGCGGCGGGAGATCGCACGGACTACGACCCTTACGCGTCTTCACGATTTGCGATCTGCGTGGGCGCGATCGACGATGATGACGACAAGTCGTACTACTCGGAGCCGGGGGCGTCGCTGCTCGTGGTGGCGCATTCTTCGGGGGGGCCGGGGCCGGGTGACAAGCAGATCTACACCACCAAGGCGGGGAGCGCGTACACGCCGACCTTCGGCGGGACGTCAACGTCCGCGCCGATCGTCGCGGGCGTGGTCGCGATGATGCTGCAGGCCAACCCGGGGTTGAGCTGGCGTGACGTGCAGCACGTGCTGGTGAACGCGGCACGCAAGTGCGATCCGGAATCACCGGGTTGGAAGACCAACGGCGCCGGGCGGGCGGTGTCGTATGACTACGGGTTCGGCGCGCTGCGGGCGATGGACGCGGTATCGCTGGCGTCGGTGTGGCATCCGCTGGGCCCGGAGCGGGCGACGCGCCCCGCGGTGCGCACGGTGAACGCGCCGATCCCGGACGGTGTGCCCAGTGGCCTGACGCGGAGCATCGTCGTCAACGAGGACGTGGTGATCGAGGCGGTTGAGCTGACGCTCAACGTGACCAGCACGTTCGTCGGCGATCTCTCCGTAAAGCTGGTCTCGCCGGCGGGCACGGAGTCGGTGCTCGCGATGACGCGTAACGATCCGACGAACAGCTATGTCGGCACGCTGTTCACGTCACGACGCCCGTGGGGCGAGCGGTCCAGGGGCGCGTGGTCAGTGACCATTGCTGATCCGGTCGCGGGTGATTCGGCGTTCTGGCACGACGCCACCCTGCGGGCCTTCGGTGGCTGTCCGTCGGACGTCAATCGTGACGGCGAGACGGACATTCTTGATCTGCTGGATTTCATCGATGGGTTCGCGCCGTGCGTGGGCACGCGGGCGCCGTGCTTCGGCGCGGGGCCAGCGGCGGCGGACTACAACCGCGATCAGATCATCGATATCCTGGATCTGCTGGACATGCTGGAAGAGTTCTCGCTGGGGTGCTGAGCCGGATCATCGAGGCACACTCCCTTGGCTTGTGGGATACATGCAAGGGCCCGGGTCTCGGAGGGGATCCGGGCCCGAGCTGTTTTTGAGGCCGGGCGCGCTCTACGCTGTGGCCGATGAGCACGGCTTCGACACGTGACGGGGCGATGACGGCGTCGGCGAACGCGGGCGGGCTGCGGGGGACGCTGCGAGCGGCTGCGTCGGATGTGAAGCTGGCGCACTCGGTCTTCGCGCTGCCGTTTGCGGTTCTGGGGGCGTTCCTGGTCGCGCCGCAGACCCGAGCGGGGGATGAAGCGGCGCGGTGGGGAGCGATCGACTGGCTTGCTTTCGGGTGGATGCTGCCGATCGTGGTTGCGTGCATGTTCTTCGCCCGGACGTGGGCGATGCTGTTCAATCGCATCGTGGATGCGCGGATTGACGGGGCGAACCCGCGGACCGCGCGCCGGGCGATCCCCGCCGGGCGGATGTCGCGAAGGAGCGCGTGGGGGGTTGCGCTGGCGTCGGCCGGCGCGTTCGTCGGGTGCGCCGCGCTTTTCGGCGTGCTGTTCGGCAACTGGTGGCCGGCGATGCTGGCGGCGCCGGTGCTGGCGTGGATCGCGTTCTATTCACTGACCAAGCGGTTCACCGCGCTCTGCCACGTCTTTCTGGGCGGGGCGCTGGCGGCGTCGCCCCTCGCCGCGGCGATCGCTGTGGGGCCGGCGCAGCTTGGCGGGACGCCCGCGGTGTGGTTCCTTGCGGGGATGGTGCTTCTGTGGGTGGCGGGGTTTGACGTCATCTATGCGCTGCAGGACCTGGAGTTTGATCGCGGGGCGGGGCTGCACTCGATCCCTGCGGCGGTGGGTTGGAAGGGAGCGATCTGGATCAGCCGCGTGCTGCACGCGGGCGCGCTGGGGATGCTGGTGATGGCGTGGCGGTCGGACGCGCGACTGGGCGCGATGTTCGGCGGGGGCGTTGCGGTCGTGGGGACGCTGCTGGCGTTGGAGCACGTGGTGCTGGCGCGGCGGGGCAAGGCGGGGCTTGAGATGGCGTTCTTCACGCTCAACGGGATCGTGTCGTGCGTGCTGGGGCTGGCGGGCGTGGCGGATGTGATCGCCTGAACGCTCGTGTGCCCGCGGGATCACTTGGCGGCCCGGGGCTGGGTGAGACGATAGGAGCCCCCGGGAAGGCCGATGGCGGCGAGCAGCGACGTGCGGGCGTAGAGGATCGCTGGGTTGACGCCGGCGGGGGACGCGGGATCGTGGTCGAGCACGAGGTCCAGCAGTCCGGGCACGCGGACATGGAGCGTGCGCGTGGGCTCATCGATGGTTGCATCGGCTCCGAGACCGACGGGCACAAGGGGGAAGTTGATCGGCGCGGCGTCGACTTCGAGGGTGGCGGTTGCCTCGCCTCCTTGGGCGATGGTCCAGGTGAGCGTGGCGTCGCGAGCGCGCGGATCAATGGTGAGGTCGGGGCGTGCGGCCCTGAGGGCTTCGATCGCGACGGTCCACGCGATGCGGATCGAGGGCGCGGCAACAGGGCGCGATGCGGAGTGCGGCGTCGCGTGCAAGAGCGCGGGATTGCCGTGGGCGGGGGTCATGGAGGTCTTAAGAGGCGGCCTTGCCGAGGATGCTCGCGGCGATCTGGAGCCCTCGGCCGCTGGGGCTGACGAAGCGCTCGGTGAGCGACTGGACGGTCTCGAAGAACTTGAGCATGTCGTCGAGGCGTTTGTTGTGCTCGCGGACGCGAGCGTCGAGGTCGGAATCACCGGCGTCGGCGCGGGCGGGACGCGCGCGCTTTGTGCGTCGCGCGGCGTCGTCGGCGCCGGAGGTGAGGTCGCGGATCTCGTAGAGGGAGGCGAGCGTGGGATCGGCCTCGCGCTTCATGCGTTCACGGACGACGGCGCGGAACATGGCCCAGACATCCTGCTCGGCGGTGAAGTACTCCTTGCGGTCGCCTCTGCGATGGGCGCGTGCGACGACGCCCCACTCGAGGAGGGCGCGGAGGGACATGGAGGCGTTGCCACGGGAGATCTCCAGGCGTTCCATGATGTCGTCGGTGCAGAGGGGCTCGCCGCTGATGAAGAGCAGGGCGTGGACCTCCGCCATGGTGCGCGAGATGCCCCAGGCGGAGCCCATCTTGCCCCAGCAGGCGATGAAGCGGTCCTGGGCGAGGCGGAGGGTCTCGGGCGTGTCGGGACCGGCGGCGCCTTGGGGACCGTTGGCGGAGCGCGAGGAGGCGTCGTCAGAGGGTGTTCGTGTGGATTCCCGTCCCATGGGCATAAGTATGGAGTCGGAGGGGCGTCGCGTCCACTTTTGTTTCAGAAATGATTGAAAGATTCGTGTGCCGGCGAGCGGCGGTGGAACGGGACGCGGGGCTTCTGATCGGCCTTTGAATGGATCGCGCGGACGGCGTGGTCGCGTTCGGAACGGGATCGGTCGTATCATGCTTCCGTCCGGGTCGTCCACACCCGGCCCCGGATCGCGCACGGAGGGATCGGGGCCATTTCTCACGGAGTCCATCATGCGTCTTGATCGTTCCTTTGTGATCGTGTCGCTGTGTCTGGCGGCGGGGCTTGCGGGCGTTCTGGCTGGCGGGCGTCGGGCTGACGCCGCGGCCGAGGGCGTGGCGGCGAGCCAGGCCAGCGCGACGGCGGTTGCGATTGTGGACCTTGAGCGCGTGATGAACGGGTTGAATGAGAAGAAGAAGCGCGAGGACGACATGCGGGCGCTGATCGGTCAGCGCCAGGCGACGCTCGACGATCTGAAAAAGCAACTGGACGGGCTGACCAAGCAGCTCGAGCTGACGCCCAAGGAAGACCGCGCGAAGATGCGCGAGATCAAGCAGAAGCAGATCGAGATCGCGGCGACAGCGGAGGCCCGGAAGCAGGCTCTGCAGACGCTGATCGCGCTCGAAACGGGCGAGATCCTGCGTGAGATCTACCTGAAGATCAACGCCTCGATCACGAAGGTCGCGACGAAGGACGGCTGGGATCTGGTGCTGCTGGACAACCGCTCGATCGAGATCCCCGAGGCCCTGACGGACCGGGAGATCAACTTCATCATCCAGTCGCGGACGGTGCTTCACGCGGGCAACAGCGTGGACATCTCCGATGACATCATCACGATGATGAACGCCGAGTTCGGCAAGTAAACCGGAGCAAACGGACGTGCACACGACCGGCTCCATCGCAACGGCCCTGGGCGCGGAACTGATCGGCCCACCGGACATCGAGGTCAAGCGCCTGGACACCCTGCATCGCGCGGGCCCGGGCGAGATGACCTTCATTCGGGACGGTCAGAACGCGCGCCTGTGGCACGATGCGCGGGCATCTGCCGCGCTGGTGTCGCGCGGACTCGTCGTTGACGGGCACGACGCGGGAACCAAGGCGCTGCTTGTGGTCGGTGACGCCGACCTGGCGCTGATCTCGACGCTGGAGATGTTTGCGCCGCCACCCCCGGCCCGAGCCCCGGGGATCCACCCCTCGGCCGTGGTGGATCCCGAGGCGCGGATTGATCCGAGTGCGCACATTGGTCCCTTGTGCGTGGTGGAGCGGGGCGCTTCGGTCGGCCCGGGCTCGGTGCTGATTTCCGGCGTGTTTCTCGGGATCAACGCCTCGATCGGGGCGCGGACGACGGTGCATCCGGGCGTGTCGGTGCTGGAGCGGTGCACGGTGGGGAACGGCTGCATCCTGCACGCGGGCGTGGTCATTGGCGCGGACGGCTTCGGGTATCGGCCGGATCCCAAGACGGGGATGCCGCTCAAGGTGCCGCACATCGGGAACGTGGTGATCGGGAGCGGGGTGGAGATCGGGGCCAACTCGGCGGTGGATCGGGCCAAGTTCGGGGCGACGACCGTTGGCGACGGGACGAAGATCGACAACCTTGTGCAGGTTGCGCACAACTGCCAGATCGGGCGGTGCGTGATGCTGTGCGGGCAGGTTGCGATCGGCGGATCGGTGACGATCGGTGATGGGGCGGTGCTGGGTGGCGGCGCATCGGTGCGCGACAACGTGAACATCGGGGCGCGGGCCCAGGTGGCGGGGCGTGCGGGCGTGACCAAGGACGTTGGGGCCGGGGAGGCGGTGTTCGGGCTGCCGGCGATCGCGGCCAAGGAGGCAATCCGCATGCACGCGGCGTCGCGTCGCCTGTTGAGCTTCTTTGCGCGCGTTCGCGAGTTGGAGCGTCGCGTTCTGGGGGCGGCCGCTCCCGACGATGAGCGTTCGGATCGCGACTGATGGCCCGCACGCTGCGCAAGTCTGTCTCGCTTTCGGGCGTGGGCCTCTTCACGGGCGTGCCCGCGACGGTGACGCTCGAGCCCGCGCCTGCTGGATCGGGCATCGCCTTCATGATCGGGGGCGAGCGCGTCGGGGCGACTATCGCCAATCTGGCGAGCAAGCCGCTGATTCCCGCCTTCGCCAGGTTCCCGGCGCGGCACACGTGCATCGCGAGCGGCGCGGGGCGGACACTGGCGACGATTGAGCACGTGATGTCGGCGCTTGCGGGTCTGGGCATCACGGACGCGACGGTGACGTGCCACGACGGGCAGGGCCAGGACCGGCCGGAGGTTCCGATCCTGGACGGCTCGGCGGACGCGTTCGTGCGGGAGATCGGGAGCGTCGGGGTTGAGGATTCGCGGGTTGAGGGCGAGGGTTCACGCCGACTGAGCGGTCCGATCCGGGTTGAGCGTGACGAGGCGTCGATCGTCATCACGCCTCGTGCGCCGGGCGCAGGGCGGACCGGGCCAACATATCGATACAACCTGGCGTATCCGGCTCCCATCGGGATGCAGGCGGCGAGCTGGGACGGTGACCCCGCGGCGTACGCGACGGAGGTCGCGCCGGCACGGACTTTCTCGCTGGAGCACGAAGCGCGGATGATGCAGTCGATGGGCTTGTTCGGACATCTGACCACGCGGGACATGCTGGTGATCGGGGCGGCGGGTCCGATCGAAAACGAGCTGCGGTTTCCGGATGAGCCCGCGCGTCACAAGCTGCTGGATCTGATCGGCGACATGGCGCTGGCGGGTCCGAGCCTCTGGGGGCTGCAGGCGGACATCTTGGCCACTCGCTCGGGCCACGCGCTGGCCCACGAGGCGGCCCGGGCCTTGGTCGCCGCCGTTGGTTGAGGCGGCAAAGTCCGCGGCGGGCGAATCGGCGGGGACGGAATGGACGAAACCCGGGCGTCGGGAATCCCAAGCGATCGCTGCGGGTGCAGTGGTCGGCAGTTTCTTCTTGGGGCGAACGAACGCGTCCCTTACAATGGGGCGGACACCCCGCTCGATCCGATCTAGAAAGGTCGGGCGCTGAAGGTTGGCAGGGCCGCGAGCGGCGCGAGACCGGGAGGATTGGGAATGGTCGGGTTACCACGGGTCGGGGGCGGGTTACGAGTGGGAGGGCGGCGCGGCTTCACGCTGATTGAGCTGCTTGTATCGATCGCGATCATCGCGATTCTGGTGGGGATTCTGGTGCCGAGTCTGTCCAAGGCACGGGAGTCAGGGCGGCGGGTGCGCTGTCTGGCGAATCTGCGCGGGCTCGGCACGGGATTGAATCTCTACATGGACACGAACGGACGAATGCTCCCGAAGGTGTCGTTCCTTCAGGATCAAGCGGAGGGCGACGGCGAGACGGACGAGACCCTGCTGGATGTGCTGGACAGCTTCATCGATGCGCCGCGCCCGCGCCGGGAGAATCCGGACGATCCGGAGTCTTTGTACATCTCTGTTGAGCCGTACGTCTGCCCCGGCGATCGCAAGAGCAGCGATGAGGCGTCGGGGTATGAACCGGTGTGGCGGGTGTATGGGACTTCGTACTCGTATGTGCCGGGTCTGTTCATATTCTTCCTGGAGGGGCTCACGGTGCCTCGCCCTGAGTTCGGCGTCACGAAGGCGTATGAGAATCGGCGCGACTGGCCGGTGATGGCGGACGCGTCGTGGGACTCGCGCGAGGAAGCGTGGCACAAGGGTCGCAGCGGCGATCTGCCCGGCGCGTGTGCGTTGTTCTTCTCGGATGGACGTGCGGACTGGGCGCCGCGCCAGGCCTCTGACACGGAGCTTGCGCTGTTCCTGAAAGAAGCCGCACGATTCGGAGGGCTGCCGCTCCCATGAATACCACCCCGAACATCATGGCCAACCAGGGGAACGCGGGTCCGCTCTCGGGCCTTGGATCGCTGATCGACGATCCGAGCCTGCTGGGTGAGAAGCCGGGGAAGCGAGGCGGCAAGCGGGGCCCACGTGTTCGCGGGCGCGAGTCGGTGAGGCAGACGGTGTCGCGCTGGTGGGGCGCGGGGCGAAATCGGTACGACAACAGCAAGCGATTCCGCGTGGCGACGTGGATTGTGGCGGGCGTCGTGCTCATCGGCGGCGGGACGGGCGCGTATTTCGCGCTGCGGCCGACGCCGGTGCCGGACTACGCGACGGCGCCGATCGGGCAGGTGCTCGACTTCACGTTCCTCACGGCGGAGTTCAACAATCTGCCGGTGGAGCAGCGGGTGAAGCTGATCGGCGACCTTGTCAAGCGAGTGAAGGGGATGGGTGGCAAGGACAGCGTGCTGATGGCGGCGTTCGCCGCAGGCATCTCGGGGAAGGCGCGCGAGCAACTTGAAGAGAACGCATCGCGTCTGATGCTGGACATGATGGACAACTTCGCGACGGGGTACAAGGGCGTGAAGCCGGAGGAGAAGGGGGAGTTCATCGACCAGAAGGTGGTTGAGATGGTGCGGCTGATGTCGCAGGTGGCAGGGGAAGAGATTGACCAGACGGACGAGGAGATCCTGGCCGATGCGCGCCGTCAGGCGGAGCGCGACCAGAAGTTCATGCAATCGGGCAACATGACCGGCAACATGGCGGGGCGGATGTTTACAACGATCAACAGCGGGATCGGCAGCCACTCGACGCCGCATCAGAAGGCCAGGGTGGGCAACTTTCTGCGTGACATGACCCGGCACTTGCGTGGCCAGGACGTTCAGACGGGGAAGCCGCTGACGCCGCCGGCGCCTCCCCCACCGCCTCCCGGCGGCGGCTGAGACGGCGCTGGAGACCGAATCCCTGACGTGAGTTCCTTCGGCGAGCCGCGCACCACTCGCCCCCACAGATACCTTGCGGGGCGGGGTTGGGGTCCGGGCCTCGCCCTTGCGAGAAGTTGGACGATCTTCGGCCTTGCATGTCCGCGTCGGTTCGGGTTCAATGGAAGGCCCGGCGCACCTTGCACCGCCGGTGACGGCTCGCACATTCGGAGGTGCCCATGTCCGCTTCACGCCCGATGTCCCTTTCGCTGGTCGTCATCATCCTGCTGGTCGCCGGCGGGTTCATGTTCTGGACCGTGCGTGAGCTGGCCGCGGAGCTGCGCCACGACGGGTCGTACAGCCAGCAGGCCTCGCCGGCGATCATCGCGGCGGCGGCTTCGGGCGATGTGGCGGGTGTGGAGCGTGAGGCCAAGCGGAACGCGGACCTGAACGTGCTGCTGCCGTCGGGCGGGATGTCGCGAGTCGCGCTGACGCCCCTTATGGCCGCGTCGATGGCGGGTCACGCGCCCGCGGTCTCCAAGCTGCTTGAGCTGGGCGCCTCGACGGAGATCCGCTCGAGCGAGGGTCGCACGGCGATCATCTACGCAGCGGGCTGGGGAGACGCCGAGGCCATCAACGCGCTGCTGTCGAAGGGCGCGCGAGTGGATGCGCGTGGGGACGACGGCTGGACGGCAACGATGCTGGCGTCGGCCCGTGGCGACCTTGACCGCCTGAAGGCGCTGCTGAACGCGGGCGCGAACATCGATGCCCGCAACAAGTGGGGCCAGACCGCGCTGTTCATCGCGGCCCAGTCGGGGAGCGAGGAGCGCGTGCGGATGCTGCTGGATGCGGGCGCCCGCGCGACGATCGACTGGGAGGACAACACGGGCGCGACCGCCATCGCGATGGCGTGCACCGCGGCGGATTCGACCGGCGTGATTGCCGCGTTGCTCGGCGCGGGGGCCAACCCGAACATAGCGGACAACGACGGGCTGACGCCGCTGATGCGGGCGGCGGACCGGGGCGATGCCGGAGCGGTGCAGGCGCTTCTGGCGGCGAAGGCGGATGCCTCGGTGAAGGATCGATTGGGCAGGACGGCTCGCGACTGGGCAGCGAGCCGCGATGACGATCTGGGTCGCGCCGTGGCGGCGTTGCTGCCGCCGAACGACTGATTCGGCTGCCAGCGGGTGATCGCTCGGAGCGTATTGGGCGGGCCCGTGATGTGGCGGGCGCGCCCGCACTATCCTTGTGGCGTCAATCGCGAATGACCCTGGGCCGCGGAGGCCGCAGTCGCGACGGAGGTTCCATGTCCGAATCACGCCAGCCGGTTCCCTCTCCCGTGCTCGGGATCGTCGGGCTCGTGGTCGCCGCGGGTCTTATCACGCTCGCGCTGCGGTACAAATCTCCTCAGTCCACAACCGACCCGAAGGCCGGCGATGTTCCCGCGTCGACGGAGAAGCAGGCGGAGCCGAGCGAGCCCGTGCCGGTGTCTCCGGCACCGGTGGTTGCGCAGCCGCCCGCGGCAGAGGCGCCCAAGCCTGCGGTGCCCAGTCCGGCAGATCTGGCAGGGTTCGATGCCCAAACGCTGGCGTCGTCGCTGGCGTTGATCCCCGAGGCCGAGCGCGGACGGGTCGCTTCGGCGGCGCTGCTGATCGCGGCGTCGCGCCCCGGGGCCCCGGCGGGTGTGATCGGGCCGCTGAAGGGCGCGGCGGCGGATCTGAACTCGACGGATGATCAGGGGCGCACACCCTTGATGCTCGCGGCGGCGAACGCGAACATTGACTTTGTCTTCGCGCTGCTGGACAACGGGGCCGCGGTCTGGACGAAGGACGCCCAGGGGATGGATGCCCGAGAGCACGCCCTGGCGCGGAATGATGCAGCGGGGTACGAGATTGCCGAGGTGCTTGAGGGCGCGGCTCCCGAGTGAGACGGGGGTGAGCCACCGGCCTGTGAGGTTGTGCTCTGCGTGCGTTCGGTGTGGGTAACCACGGGCGGACGTGGCAGGGGTGATGGTGGCGGGTAAACTGACTGCTGATGGACCGCATGGACGCCGCCAACTTTCAAACGGCAGGTCAGCCGGGCATGACGCCCCTCTCGAAGCCCAACCTGCTTGGGCGGACCTACGCACCGGTCACTCCGGCGACGGGGGTTCCGTCGGTTCGGCGCGAGGCCCTTCAACAGGAGGGAACGCTGGCGCGGATCGGTCCGGCGATGGACACGTTCGAGTCAACGGCTCCGTCGGCGAGCGTGAACGCGGCGCCCGGCGGGGCGCGGCCGGCATCGCGTGCGGCATCGTTGGTTGCTGCGAAGGTTCCCGGTGGGATTGATTTCACGGAGCCGGCGAGCGGTGCGGGCGCGATGTCGCAAAGTGCGTCCCAAACTGTGCCGCTGTACCGCCACCCCGCCGATAGGAATACAGTGGCGACAGCGGTTCACGCGGGACGGATCCTGGACGTGAACGGCTGAGCGTCCAACATCCCGGTGCCCACCCGTGAAGACGACCACCTCCACCCGGCCCTCCCGGTCCGAGTTTGCCACACACTGGCGCCTCGACCCCGCGATCACGTTCCTGAATCACGGCTCCTACGGGGCGTGCCCCGAGGTCGTGATCGACGCGCAGAACGAGATCCGCGCGCTGATGGAACGCGAGCCGGTGCGCTTCTTCATGCAGCACCTGGAGCGGCTGACGGACGTGGTGCGAGAGCGCGTGGGCGCGTTCGTGAACTGCGCCCCGAAGGACCTCTGCTTCGCGCCCAACGCGACGGTGGCGATCGCGACGGTGCTCCAGAACATCGACTTCAAGCCGGGTGATGAGATCCTCGTCAACACCCACGAGTACATGTCGGCGATCAACGAGCTCGGGCGCATGGGCGAGCGGCTCGGCACGAAGATGGTCAAGGCCAAGGTGCCCTTCCCGATCGCCAACGAGCAGCAGGTGATCGACGCGGTGATGGCGGCGGTCACGCCGCGGACCAAGCTCGCGATTCTCTCCCACATCACCAGTCCCACGGCGATCATCTTCCCCGTCAAGAAACTGACCGACATGCTGCACGCCAAGGGGATCCGGGTGCTGATCGACGGGGCGCATGTGCCGGCCCAGATCCCGCTGGATGTGACGGACCTTGGCGCGGACTACTACGTGGCGGATTTCCACAAGTGGGTCAGCAGCCCCAAGGGCTCGTCATTCATCCATGTGCAGCCGGGATTGCAGAAGGGCTTCAGGCCGATCTCTCTCTCCAGCCGCGTGCACAACGTGAGGGACGATCGCGCCCCATTCCTGGCCGAGTTCGATTACGTCGGCACGTCGGACTACTCCGCGCTCCTGGCCGTTCCCGCGGCGATCGATTTCTTCGAGAAGGCTCTGCCCGGGGGCATCCCCGCCCTGATGAAGCGGAACCACGACCTCGTCGTCAAGGGCCGAGCCGCGGTGTGCAAGGCGACGGGCATCGCCCCGCCCGCACCCGACGACATGCTCCCCTGCATGGCCACGATCCTGCTCCCGGCAATGCCCGCGTCGCTCAAGGGCGTCAAGGCCGTCTTCGGCGACCCGCTGCAGGACCGGCTGGTGGATGAGCATCGCGTGCAGGCGCCGGTCTGGGCCCTGCCCGACTGCGGCACGCGCTTCACCCGCATCTCCGCGCAGCTTTACAACACGCTGGCCGAGTTTGAGTACTTCGGCAAGGCCCTCGCGACCGAGCTGGAACGCGAAGCCCAGATGTAATCGCTGTCTGTCAGGCCGCATGGGCCGAGGCCGGTGGTTGAAGAAATGGCTTGTTCGTCGCGCTGGCGCTGAACAAGCGTTTCGGAATGCCGCGCGAACCGATAGACTGTCGCTATGACCACCATGACCCCCTCGACGGTGCCGTCCGCGGCTGCGCACGCACCAGCGCTCCCCCCCTGCGACTTCAAACCCGCGCCCTATACCGGCCCCTCGAAGGCCGAGACGCTGGCGATGCGCAAGGAGTACTGCACGCCCGCGCTCGTGACGTACTACAAGGACCCGATCATGATCGTGCAGGGCCACATGCAGTGGCTCTTCGACGAGACGGGGCGGCGGTACCTCGACGCCTTCGGCGGCATCGTCACCGTCTCCATCGGGCACTGCCACCCGAAGGTGATGGCCGCGGTGAACGCGCAGAACGCGCTGCTCCAGCACACGACGACGATCTACCTCCACCCGACGATCGGGCAGTACGCCAAGAAGCTCGCCTCTACGTTCCCGAAGGAGTCGAACCTCTCTGTGGTGTACTTCGTGAACTCCGGGTCCGATGCCAACGACCTGGCGATGCTGATGGCGCGGGCGCACACCGGCAACTTCGACATGATCGCGCTGCGGAACGCCTATCACGGCGGCTCGGCGGTGCCGATGGGGTTGACATCGCACAGCAACTGGAAGTTCAACGTGCCGCACGGCTTTGGTGTGCATCACGCCGCGTTGCCCGATCGCTATCGGGGCCGCTACGGATACGACGACGCGAACGCGGGCGAGAAGTACGCGGCTGACGTGCTCGAAACGATCCGCTTCGCCACCAGCGGCAAGGTCGCGGGCTTCATCGCCGAGCCGATGCAGGGTGTGGGTGGCGTCGTTGAGATGCCCCCCGGTTACTTGAAGGCCGTGTACGAGCATGTGCGAGCCGCGGGTGGCTTGTGCATCTCCGATGAAGTCCAGACCGGCTTTGGCCGCACGGGCGAGAACTTCTGGGGATTCCAGACTGTCGGAGGCCCGGGGGTGTATCCGGACATCGTGACGATGGCCAAGGGGATCGGCAACGGGTGCCCGCTCGCCGCAGTCGTCACCACGCCGGAGATCGCCAAGTCGCTGACCAGCCGCATCCATTTCAACACGTTCGGCGGCAACCCGGTATCGATGGCGCAGGGACTGGCAACGCTGGATGTGATGCTCGACGAGAACATCCAGGGGCGCGCGAAGTCGCTCGGCGCGAAGTTGTTCCAGGGGCTGCGCGACCTTCAGAAGAAGCACCCGCTGATCGGTGAGGTGCGTGGCAAGGGGCTGATGTGCGGCGTGGATCTGGTCACGGATCGCAATGCGAAGACGCCGGCGACGGCCCAGTGTGCCGCGGTCTTTGAGCGGTGCAAGGACCTCGGGCTCCTGATCGGCAAGGGCGGCTTCTTCGGCAACGTTCTTCGCATCAAGCCCCCGATGTGCCTCACCGAAGCGGACATCGCGTTCATGCTGGGCGTCCTGGATGTGGCGATCGAGGAGCAGGAGAGGAAGTAAACTGCTTGACGACGCAAGAAGGCGCGGGCGGTTCCCACCAACCTGATGAGTTGGGAGGAACGCGGCATGCGTCTTCTTGAGGGACACACGCTCTGGATCGGCAATCGGGGCGATTTGCGCGACATGCGCCGCATCCGGCTTGCTGGTATTGGGGCGATCGTCGACTTGGCCGTAAACGAGGAACCGTTCTCGATCGCGCGTGAGACCGTGCTCTGTCGGTTTCCTCTGGTGGATGGGCCGGGGAACGCGCCGTGGCTGCTGCGGTCCGCCGCGATGACGGTTGCCGAACTGCTACGCGAGCGCGTACAGACGCTGGTGATATGCGGGGCGGGAATGAGCCGCGCGCCCAGCATCGCTGCGGCCGCGATCGCGCTGCGAACGGGGCGTGATCCTCAACAGTGCCTTATCGAGGTGACGCGCGGCGCGCCGGCGGACGTATCGCCGTCGCTGTGGAATGATGTGGTGGGGGCGATTGAAGCACGCGCTCCATTTGAGCATTGATCACCTACTGGCGTTGATTGCCTGGAGTCCCGAAGGGACGAAGAGAATGTAGCCGCGGGTGGAGCGAAGTTCGCCATGGGCGACCGAGCGGAACCCGTGGAAGGCGTCGCCCTAACGACACCGCCCCGGAGGGGCGGAGGATGTCCCACCGCTGCGCGCGATTGCGCTGCGGAGGGGGTGCCAGAAGGCGGCAGCCGTCGGCGTGAACGGTCTAACCAACAAAGACGTAGACGTTACGCAACGGAAACCTGTTTCGAGTCTCCGAGTCGAGTCGGTCGTAGAATTCGAGGAAGAGTGCAACGAATCGCTCTCCGTCAATCAGCACAAGGTCTGCGTCGTTCTGCTGTACGTGCCGCGAGTCGTTCGAGAAGCCACCGAGCGCGATCAGCACTCCCTTCTCACCCTGATTGAGAAGTCCGCGCAGTTCTTTCACTTCCTTCGCGCTGATCTTCCCGGTCCCGCTCTTAACCTGAATCTTCAAGAGAGGTGGCTGCACTCCGAGCGGATCGGGGTGTGCGACGACGTCAACGCCAAGGTCGTGCGTGCCCTGTTGCACCTGGGCCGTATATCCCATCGCCCGAAACACGGCTGCTACAACATGCTCAAACTGCTGTGAAGTCCGGGACCACTGTCGCAGCAGATAATCTTCCGTTTCCTCGACAGCACGCTCTGCAAGGTTTACCTTGGGTTCACCGACCTCCGGATCGGTCGCGGCGGCCGGAACAACTTCTGCCCTCTTGGTGGAAGACGTCGCCCCTTTGTCGTTCTTAAGAACGGCGATCACCTCTTCGAGATAGTCGTCGGAAGTTGCCACAGAAGAGAAACCGCCGAAGCTGTGGAGCGCATCCTGGGAGAACACGATGCGTGGCACACGCTTGAGCCACTTGACATTCCGCACGTTGGCGTAATCGTTCTCCGCGAGCATGCGGTCATCTAGGTTCTGTCTGACGGATCATCCGGCGAGAGGATCCTGAGGTATCGTCGGATG